>NZ_JBALPP010000073.1:0-53281 GCF_036965425.1 Neobacillus drentensis
AGTTTTCAAAGATCGATTTTTCAATCGCCCGTAAGTGACTTAATAAATATATCATCTGTAATAATTTAAGTCAACGGTTTTTTAAAACTTTTTATATAAGAAAAGGGAACATACCCTGTATGCTCCCCCTTCGATTCTTATTCTTCATCACCCTCAGGGGCAATTTCTTCAGAAGAGATTGTCTCTTCCTGGCTGTTTTCTTCATTTACAGAAGGGGTTTCTTCCCCCTCACTGCCGCTTTCATTCTCAACAGCTTCCTCTTTCTCTACTTTAGCTACTGTGGCCACAAACTCATTTTCATTTTCTTTTATGCTAATGAGTTTGACACCTTGAGTATTCCGGCCTATTCTTGCAATCCCAGCTACATCAATGCGAATAAGGACGCCGCCAGTTGTAATCAACATAAGATCTTCTTCACCTGTTACGGCTCTCATGGAAACAAGATTTCCATTCTTCTCGGTTACGTGGCAAGTTTTGATACCTTTACCGCCTCTGCCTTGAATCCGGTATTCAGCAGCAGGTGTACGTTTTCCGTAACCATTTTGGGTCACGATTAGAACATCATTGTCCTCTTCTAGAACTTCCATTCCGACCACTTCATCGCCTTGATCCAAAGTAATCCCTTTTACTCCAGTAGCGGTCCGGCCCATTGACCTAACATCCGTTTCTGGGAAACGAATTAACATACCATTCTTTGTACCAATAATCATATCCTTTGATCCATCTGTCATGCGGACAGAGATCAGTTCATCGCCTTCACGGAGACTCAATGCAATGAGACCATTGTTACGGATATGTGCAAACGATGATAATGGTGAACGTTTTGAGATTCCTTCCTTGGTTGTAAAGAACAGGAACCAATCGTCCACGAATTCTTCCACCGGAATAATGGCGTTTACCCATTCTCCTTTTTCAATGCCAAGAAGGTTAATAATCGGAATTCCTTTTGCTGTTCGGCTATATTCTGGGATTTCATATCCCTTTGAACGATATACTTTACCCTTATTGGTAAAGAACAAAATCGTATCATGGGTGGAAGTGGTGATTAAATGTTCCACGAAATCATCTTCATTCGTCCCCATTCCTTGAATGCCGCGTCCGCCGCGTTTTTGTGCACGGTATGTAGACACCGGCAAACGTTTAACATAACCGTTATGGGTTAGGGTAATGACAATATTTTCACGTGGAATTAAATCCTCATCCTCAATATTTTCAATTCCGCCAGATTGGATTTCTGTTCGGCGCTTATCATTGAAGCGTTCTTTAATTTCCAGTAATTCTCCGCGGATGATTTCAAGAATCTTTTCTTCATCAGCTAAGATTGCTTTTAATTCCGCAATAAGCTTCATAAGGCTTTGATATTCATCTTCAATCTTTTCTCTTTCCAAACCTGTTAAACGCTGCAGGCGCATATCAAGGATTGCCTGGGCTTGTTTTTCAGAAAGATTAAATTCTGTCATTAAACCTTCGCGGGCAATATCAGTTGTTTGCGAGTTTCGAATAAGGGTAATCACGGCATCTAAATTGTCCAGTGCAATTCTTAAACCCTCTAAAATATGAGCACGTGCTTCCGCTTTACGCAGTTCAAATTCTGTTCTCCGGCGGATAACTACTCTTTGATGATCTAAGTAATAGACCAAGCATTGTTTTAGACTTAGTACCTTCGGCTGACCGTTCACAAGGGCCAGCGTATTAATACCGAAGCTGGTTTGCAGGGCAGTTTGCTTATATAAGTTATTTAAGAGGACATTAGCATTGGCATCTTTACGGACCTCAATGACAATTCTCATTCCTCTGCGGTCGGATTCATCTCTAAGGTCAGTTATGCCATCAATTTTTTTATCACGTGCTAATTCCGCAATTTTTTCAATTAATTTTGCTTTATTTACTTGATATGGCAATTCATTTACGATAATGACTTCCTTGCCATTCGATTTTTGTTCAATCTCTACTTTAGCTCGGATAGTTATCGATCCTCGGCCTGTTTCGTAGGCCTTACGAATACCACTCCGGCCAAGAATGATTCCTCCAGTCGGGAAATCCGGACCCGGAATTATCTCCATCAACTCTTGAGTACTAATTTCAGGGTCATGACTGACCGCCAATACGCCGTCAATGACCTCACCAAGCTGGTGGGGCGGAATATTGGTAGCCATACCGACCGCAATACCTGTAGTTCCATTAACTAACAGGTTTGGAAATCTTGCCGGCAGAACAACAGGCTCTTTTTCCTCACCATCATAGTTATCTTGGTAATCAATTGTATCCTTGTTGATATCTCTTAATAATTCCATCGAGATTTTGGACATTCTTGATTCGGTATACCGCATCGCTGCTGCGGCATCCCCGTCTACGGAACCAAAGTTCCCGTGTCCATCAACAAGCATATAACGATAGTTGAAGTCCTGCGCCATCCGAACCATCGTTTCATAAACGGCGGAATCACCATGCGGGTGATATTTACCGATAACGTCACCGACGATACGGGCAGATTTTTTATATGGTTTGTCCGCATGGATTCCAAGATCATGCATAGCATATAAAATACGGCGATGTACGGGCTTTAAACCATCCCGAACATCTGGAAGGGCACGTGAAACGATAACACTCATCGCATAGTCAAGAAAGGATGATTTCATTTCCTGACTGATATTAATCTCTTTTATTTGAGAATTTGGTGTTTCAGCCATATTTGGTACCTCCTATAATGATCACCTGGCCACCCAGGTAAAAGAAAAGGAGGATAGTGGTTAAACCTCTACCCTTTTTTATATATCTAAGTTCTTAACATATTGTGCGTTGGCTTCAATGAAGTTCCGGCGTGGTTCTACTTTTTCACCCATAAGCATTTCAAACGTTTCATCTGCTTCAATCGCATCCTCAAGACTAACCTGAAGCATGCTTCGTTTCACAGGATCCATTGTTGTTTCCCATAATTGTTCAGGATTCATTTCTCCCAAACCTTTATACCGCTGGATATTCGGCTTTGGCTGGCTTGGCAGCTCAGCGAAAATCCGCTCAAGTTCTTTATCGTTATACGCATACTCAATCCGTTTTCCTTGCTGCACTTTATAGAGCGGCGGCTGGGCGATATAAATATAGCCTGCTTCTAATATTTTTCTCATGTAGCGGTAGAAGAACGTTAAAATCAGTGTTCGAATGTGAGCACCATCCACATCGGCATCCGTCATAATGACAATTTTATGATAACGCGCCTTCGAAATTTCAAAATCCTCGCCAATTCCTGTTCCAATGGCGGTAATCATAGCTCGAACTTCGTTGTTAGAAAGAATTTTATCTAATCGTGCTTTCTCAACATTAAGGATTTTCCCTTTTAACGGTAGAATCGCTTGGAAATGGCGATCACGGCCTTGTTTTGCAGAGCCGCCCGCAGAATCACCCTCAACGATATACAATTCACTTTCATAGGGATCCTTAGAAGAACAATCCGCTAATTTACCCGGTAAACTGGAAACCTCTAACGCGCTTTTCCGGCGGGTTAATTCTCTGGCTTTCTTTGCTGCAAGCCTTGCTCTCGCAGCCATTAAACCTTTATCGATAATTTTCCTCGCAACTGTCGGATTTTCCAGCATGAATTTTTCAAAATGACTAGCAAAGACTGTATCGGTAATCGCTCTTACTTCTGAGTTTCCGAGCTTTGTTTTTGTTTGTCCTTCAAATTGTGGATCAGGGTGTTTGACCGAAACAATGGCGGTTAAGCCTTCACGAACATCCTCTCCAGAAAGGTTCGTATCATTTTCTTTAATCAAACCATTTTTTCGGGCGTAGTCATTAATAACCCTAGTTAAGGCTGTTTTAAAGCCTGATTCATGCGTTCCGCCTTCATAGGTATGGATATTATTAGCGAAGGAGTAAATGTTATCAGTATAGCCTTCGTTATATTGAAGAGCGACCTCTACACTAATTCCATCGCGCTCGCCCTCAATATAGATTGGTTCTTCATGAATAACTTCCTTTGTACGGTTTAAATGCTCTACATAGGATTTAATACCGCCTTCGTAGTAATATTCATTATGTTTATTTTCAACTCGCTTATCTTCGATCGTGATTTTGATTCCTCGGTTAAGGAAGGCAAGTTCACGAAGACGAGTAGCTAGAATGTCATATTCATATACCAGGGTTTCAGTGAAGATTTCACCATCTGGTTTAAAGTGTGTAATGGTACCTGTTTTATCGGTAGTTCCGATTACCTCAAGTTCTTGGACAACCGCTCCGCGTTCAAATTTAATTAAGTGAATTTTACCTTCGCGGTGGACATAAACCTCAAGTTCAGTAGAGAGGGCATTAACAACTGATGCACCAACCCCATGAAGACCTCCAGAAACCTTGTAGCCTCCACCGCCAAATTTACCTCCGGCATGAAGAACCGTCATAATGACCTCAACCGCAGGTCTGCCCATTTTCTCTTGAATATCAACCGGAATACCACGGCCGTTATCCTTTACTGTGATACTATTGTCTTCCTCAATGAAAACATTGATTTCATTACAGAAGCCCGCTAGTGCCTCGTCAATACTGTTATCAACGATTTCCCAAACGAGATGATGGAGGCCTTTACCGCTTGTTGAACCGATGTACATACCAGGCCTTTTTCTAACTGCTTCAAGTCCTTCTAGAACCTGAATTTGTTCCGCACCGTAGGATTGTTCTTCTAATGCTTTTTGTTCCATAGTCATACCTGTTCACCTGCACCTTCATACAAAAATATAGCTATATTTTCGTTTTAAAAACCAATAAAAATATGATGTATTAAAATTCCTGGATATTCAATTGGCTGGAACGTTTCTTTAACGTTCCAGAAGCAATTGGGGATAAATAAACTTTGTCAAAGGTAATAATAATCGACTTAAAGGGGTTTTTGGATAAATTCATAACTTTTTCTTTATGGTGGTTCAAGAACTCTTCCACGAGTTCCGATTGGTTGGCACTTTCTTTATCCAGGATGGTAATAATATCCTTGGCCCGGATATTGTGATCTTCCCCGATATGAATATACATGCTCCACCTCAGTTGACTTTCTTTATCGAGCCAGAATCCACAACATATGTGGAGGCTTCCTTCAATGTTTGATGGTCAATCCCTTCCACACTCGTGGTCGTCACAAAGGTTTGAACCTTGCCTTGGATAGTATTGAGCAGATGAGATTGTCTATAATCATCTAACTCTGATAACACATCGTCCAGAAGGAGAATCGGATATTCCCCTATTTCGGCATAGATTAGTTCAATTTCTGCAAGCTTTACAGACAATGCTGTTGTCCGCTGCTGGCCTTGTGACCCAAAGGTTTGAACATCCCTTCCATTTACAAAAAACATCAAATCATCGCGATGAGGGCCAAACATGGTTGTTCCGCGTTCAATTTCCCTTGCGCGTACCTTCCCGAACTTTTCTTCAAAGCATGCTACCATTTTCGACAAATCTTGTCCTTCTAATACCTCTACGGAAGGTTTATAGTTTATTTCAAGCGATTCAAGCCCCCGCGATATCCCTTGGTGAATTGGTTTTGCCCAATTTTCAAGCAGCTGTAGAAACTCAAATCTTTTGGTGACAATTTTCACGGCCATTTGAATAAACTGTTCGGTTAAAATTTCAAGCATTGTCTGGTCGGTTTGCTTTTTTATCTGCATCATTTTTAAATAATGATTACGCTGCTGGAGTATTTTTTGATATTGACTCATATCATGTAAATAAATTGGCGAAACCTGCCCAATTTCCATATCAATAAACCGTCTTCGCACCTGCGGACTGCCCTTTACTAAGTTAAGATCCTCTGGTGCAAACATGACTACATTCAAATTCCCCACATACTGACTTAATTTTTGCTGCTCAATATGGTTAAGCCTTGCCTTTTTGCCTTTTTTGGAAATAACCAATTGCAGCGGAAGCGAGCTGTGTTGTTTTTGAACCCTGCCTTCTATTTTAGCATACTCTTGATCCCAGCGAATAAGATCTTTATCGTTTGATGTTCGGTGAGATTTAGCCATTGCTAACACATAAATGGATTCCATTACATTGGTTTTACCTTGAGCATTTTCTCCCAAGATTACATTTACTTTATTTTCAAATTCAATAAATAACTCATCATAGTTGCGATAGTCTTTTAACACTAATTTTTCAATATACATGCGCAGGACATCCTTTAGTTACTCGGTAATGACAAATTCCCCAACACCGGCAATTTGAACCTTGTCACCTGCCCGAAGCTTTCTTCCTCTTCTTTGGTCTTGTTCACCATTGATAAATACCTCGTGTTCACTCAAAAACCATTTTGCCATTCCGCCAGATTGGATCACATCAGCTACTTTTAAAAATTGTCCTAATGTAATAAATTCTGTGCTCAGCTTAATTTCTCCAGGCACACAAGTCACCCTCATTCCTAAAATGGTCTCAATACTTTATTTTACTAAATTTTTGCCTTAGATACAAAGGATTCTCAAAAGTTATCTCACAATAGTAAATATAGCCGCCAATGGTGTGGCGGCTATATACACAAGGTTGTATAAATATTTAGTACGTTCTTACTGGTAAAATCAGCTGCAAAATGGTTTCGTCATGAAGGGGACGAATCAGGAACGGGCGCATGGCTCCAGTAAAGCTCACTCTGATATCGGTTCCTTCTAATGCTTTTAGGGCATCCATCATATATTTTGCACTAAAGGAAATTTTTAAATCTTCTCCTTCAATCGCGCCGCTTTGAATTTCTTCTACAACCTTACCGATCTCTGGTGTATTTGAAGAAATTTCGATAATTCCATCCTCAATTGTTGAAAATTTAACGACATTGTTTCTTCCTTCACGTGCAAGCAGAGAAGCACGATCAATCGCCTGCAAAAATTCCTTCGTATTGACTGTCACATCTGTTTTACTTTCACTTGGAATTAATCTTGATGTATCCGGATAGTTGCCTTCTAACAATCTTGAGAAAAATAATAAGTGCTTGGCTTTAAATAAAATTTGATTTTCGGTAATCACGATATCGATTAATTCATTTGTGTCATCAATAATTTTACTTAATTCATTTAAGCTTTTTCCTGGAATAACAACATTATAGGTTTCGTTATTTGCCGTTTCAATTTTCGCTTTCCTTAATGCAAGTCTGTGGCTATCTGTTGCAATACAGGTTAACTCGCCATTTTCAATCCTCCAGTTTACACCTGTCAAGATTGGGCGTGTTTCTGAGGTGGACACTGCAAAATGGGTTTGGCGAATCATCGCTTTTAACAAATCAGTCGCAATATGAAATTTATTATTTTCCTCTACTTGCGGCAGGTGAGGGTACTCTTCTGCATCAAGGCCGTTAAGGTTGAATTCTGATTTTCCAGAGCGGATAACTGTTTGCAGCGATCCAAGTACTTCAATTTCAACGGAATCAGTCGGTAATTTTTTTACGATTTCGCTAAAAAACTTAGCTTGTAAAACAATCGCTCCTGTTTGTTTGATCTCTACAATTTCATCCCCAGATTCTTCTTTAGGAATAAAGGATTCAATAGAAACATCAGAATCACTTCCTGTTAAAGTAACTCCATCTGTTGTAGCGGCAATTTTAATTCCCGTAAGAATAGGGATGGTGGTTCGTGTTGTAACAGCCTTCATAACATCTTGAACACTTTGAACAAGACGATCACGCTGGATGATAAATTTCATAATTAAATCCTCCCTGTAAGCATATTTTTAATGCGTAAGCATATAATATTATTTTTTAAAAAAATATAGTAGAAGTACTAGTAGGCCCTGTTAGTATGTGGATAACTAGGAATTTCAATAGAAACACAGCCTATCCACATGTGGACAGACTGTGTGCAAGTCTTAGGGAGTTATTCACAATTAAGTTATATTTTCAACAGCTCATTCAATTCCTTCATTTGCTTCTGCAGCGTTGAATCAGATTGGAGGAGCTTGGATATTTTTTCATGAGCATGGATCACAGTCGTATGATCTCGGCCGCCGAACTCTTCTCCTATTTTAGGCAAAGAGTAATCGGTTAATTCACGTGATAAATACATCGCAATTTGCCGTGGGAAAGCAACAGACTTTGTACGCTTTTTGGCTTTAAAGTCTTCAAGTTTGACACTATAGTGCTCTCCGACGACCCTTTGAATATCATGAATCGTGATGACCTTTGGCTTCGAGCTTGGAATGATATCCTTCAACGCTTCCGAAGCTAAATCCGCATTGATATCTTTATTAATTAAAGATGAATAGGCAACGACACGAATTAAGGCACCTTCTAGTTCCCTAATGTTTGTATCAATTTGATTTGCAATATAGAGCATGACTTCGTTTGGTATATCAAGTCCTTCGGCTTTGGCCTTTTTACGAAGGATGGCAATTCTTGTTTCTAAATCAGGCGGGGTAATATCGGTAATTAACCCCCACTCAAAGCGTGAACGCAGGCGATCCTCCAATGTCGGAATTTCCCTTGGCGGCCGGTCACTTGAGATAACGATTTGCTTGCTTTCCTCATGGAGAGCATTAAAGGTATGGAAAAATTCTTCCTGAGTTGATTCTTTTCCAGCCAAAAACTGAATATCATCAATCAGAAGGACATCCACATTTCGATATTTATTGCGGAAGCTTTCCGCTTTATTGTCACGAATCGAGTTAATAAATTCGTTGGTAAATTTTTCAGATGATAAATAAACCACTTTTGCCGAAGGTTTATGATCTAAAACATAATGGCCAATCGCATGCATTAAGTGAGTTTTCCCTAATCCCACACCTCCATAAATAAAGAGAGGATTGTAGGCTTTTGCCGGAGCTTCAGCTACAGCAAGTGAGGCAGCATGGGCAAATCTATTGCCGGAACCAATAACAAACGTATCAAATAAGTACTTTGGATTTAATATGTTTGGAGAAAATTCCGTGTGATCGTCATCCTTTTTCGCCTTTTTTGGAGGCGTTGGCAGATCGAGTTCTTCCTCTTTTTGATTTTGCGGAATAATAAACTTGGCCGATAATTCTTCTCCCGTTATTTCATAAAGAATTCCTGCAATTAACTGAGAATAGCGTTCTTCCAACCAATCGCGGGCAAATTCATTTGGAGCTGTCACGACAAGTAGATTGCCTTGAAGGGAATGAGCCTTTGTCGACTTTAGCCAAGTGTCAAAGCTTGGTTTGCTTATTTTCTTTTCTATATTGGCTAGAGCTGCATTCCAAAGATCCGCAATATTTTCCAACTAGTTTCCCTCCTTTTTTCTGATTTTTTATATTTAAATGCATTTCGCTGCTGTCTAACTCCGAAAAAAATTATTTGTATATGGAGTATTCTTTTCTCAACCAGGTATCCTATTCGACAAAGTTTTAGTGAAAATCGTTTGTCAATTTAGGAGTACAATCTATGAATTTAGCAATATACGAAACATTGGTTGTGGAAAACATATAATAAGGAAATAAAGTGGAGTTTCGACAATATCCACCCCTTGTGGACAAGTTTTTACAGAGACCTAGAATAACATGTCCACATGTTATCCACAATCTGTGGATAAGCATTTTTTGAGATGAAGTTATTCAGAGTGAAAACACAAATATAATATCAAATAATAGCAAGGTGTGCAATGGTTTTTCGAAGTTTATCCACAACTGTAACATTGTGTGTATAATAATTGTCCACAAGAATTGATTTTGTGAAAAAGCTGTCAATATCTTGTGTGGATAATGCGAAATGTGTCGATTTTTTATCCACAGGTACGAAAAAACGGATCTAAGATGAAAATTTTTTTCATGCCGTTCGTCTTAGCGAAGGTATGTAAAAAAATTTGGAAATAGGAAACAATAGATGGAGAGTGGTTGACAATTTGGGATGGACATCCTTATAATAATTAAGACTGTCATTTGTAATTGAGAGTTATTCCTCGGGGAGGTGTCATATATGAAAAGAACGTACCAACCAAATACACGTAAACACAGCAAAGTTCACGGATTCCGCAGTCGTATGAGCTCAGCAAACGGACGTAAGGTTCTTGCTCGTCGCCGTCGTAAAGGAAGAAAAGTATTATCAGCTTAGACCACTGAAACGTCTCAGTGGTCTTTTTTCTAATTAAAAGCGAAAGCGCCTTGGTCAGGGAAAAAGTAGCTTTTTTTTTCCTAGGCGCTGGAGCTGGGTAGCAATCAAAGTTCAAAGAACGTTATCAAATGAAGGAGTTTTTTTATGAAAAAAGAATTCCGAATTAAAAAGAATAAAGAATTTCAAACAGCCTTCCAGAAAGGCCGTTCATTTGCAAATCGCCAATTTGTTGTCTATGCCTTATCAAAAGAAGAACAGGCACATTTCCGAATTGGACTATCTGTCAGCAAAAAGATTGGAAATGCTGTTACAAGGAATCGGATTAAAAGATACCTCAGACAATCTGTTTTTGAGCTTAAAGATCAGCTGGCCGTGGGAAATGATTTCGTGATCATTGCAAGAAAGCCTGCAGCTGAAATGGATTTTTTCGAGGTTAAAAAGAGTCTGACCCATGTACTAAAGGTCGGCAAGGTTTTGAAGAAAAACTTTTAGGGCGATAATTGTAAAGTAATGAAGACAATTCATTTAAATAAATGATAAAATACCTATGATATGTCCTAATGGAAATATATACATAAAAAGTTTACCTACACACTTTTTCACTATATATGTTGCAAGGAGGAAAAATTGGTTGAAAAAAAGAATATTACTTTCATTCGGCCTTCTTTCTGTTTTTCTGTTCCTCACCGGGTGCAGTGAAATAAAGAAGCCGATTACTGCCGAAAGTACGGGCTTTTGGAATGAATACATTGTCTATCCATTGTCCTGGCTGATTAAAGAAGGTGCTCATTTACTAGGCGGCAGCTTTGGTTTATCGCTTATTGTCGTGACGATCTTAATCAGGCTGGCTATCTTGCCGTTAATGATCAAGCAGACAAGAAGCTCAAAAGCGATGCAGGCTTTGCAGCCGGAAATGAAGGCTCTTCGTGAAAAATATAGCTCGAAGGATCAAAAGACACAGCAAAAGCTTCAGCAGGAAACGATGGCGCTTTTTCAAAAGCATGGCGTAAATCCTATGGCTGGATGCTTTCCTTTAATTGTGCAAATGCCAATCCTGATTGGTTTTTACCATGCCATTTCAAGAACAAGGGAAATTGCCCAAGACAGCTTCCTGTGGTTTGACCTTGGTGAAAAGGATCCATACTACATTTTACCAATCGTTGCAGGTATCACAACATTTATTCAGCAAAAATTGATGATGGCCGGACAGGAGCAGAATCCGCAAATGGCGATGATGCTTTGGATGATGCCAATTATGATTGTCGTTTTTGCTTTTAATTTCCCAGCAGCTCTTTCCTTGTACTGGGTTGTCGGAAATATTTTCATGATTGTTCAAACCTATTTTATTAAAGGGCCGGATCTGAAGGCACAAGCTACCGGCAAAGCGGGAGGAGCAAAAAAGTGAAACAGGTAACTGCTACAGGACAAACAGTCGAAGAAGCAGTAGAATCAGCTTTAGCTCAATTAAAGACAACAAAAGACCGCACAGATGTAGACATTATTGACGAAGGAAAAAAAGGGATTTTTGGTATTTTTGGTTCACGTCCAGCTGTTGTAAAGGTAACTGTCATTATCGATCCGCTAGAGGAAGCGAAGAAATTTTTAACTCAAGTTAGTGAACAAATGGGTGCCCCTGCGGAAATTGAAATTAAGCGGGACGGCAAGCAGGTTCAGTTTATTATGACTGGGGAAAAGATTGCGCTTTTGATTGGAAAAAGGGGTCAAACGTTAAATTCACTTCAATATTTGACGCAATTAGTAATTAACCGCTTCTCCAATCAGTATTTAACCGTTATTTTGGACGCTGAAGATTACCGGAACAGACGAAATGAAACCCTTATTCAACTTGCACATCGACTTGCTGAGAAAGCAGTTAAGACTGGGAAAGATGTTGCATTAGAGCCGATGCCTTCCTATGAGCGTAAAGTTATTCATTCCGCTTTATCTGAAAATAAACGCGTGAAAACTTTTTCCGATGGATCGGAGCCTCATCGATTTATAGTCATATCACCAGTAAGAAGATAAAAATTTACAAAGCATCCTACCTGAAAAAAGGTAGGATGTTTTTTTTTTTGCATAAATCTGAAAGATGTTCCCTTATTTTTGTTTTATTGTTATTCACATGTGGATAAGTTAAAATAATAAATGGACAATACTGTACTGTGGATAATTTTTAACGAAGTGGTTTGCTTTTTTAACAGATATCGATGTGGTATTCTAGTGTTTTGGATAAAAAAATAATTTTCATATATAAATATGGTTTTTAAGTGAGGTGAAGTAGATGGAGTTTGATACAATTGCAGCGATCTCGACACCAATGGGTGAGGGAGCCATCGCCATTGTCAGGTTGAGCGGGGATGATGCCATAAAAATAGCTGATAAGCTTTTTAAAGGGATTGGCGGGAAGAAGCTGTCTGAGCAACCGACCCATACAATTCATTATGGCCATCTAATCGATGCAAAGAGCGGCGAAGTAGTTGAAGAGGTAATGGTTTCTGTGATGAAGGGGCCAAAAACCTTTACAAAAGAGGATGTAGTGGAAATTAACTGCCATGGTGGAATCGTGTCAGTCAATCGAGTCCTCCAGCATGTTTTAAAAAACGGAGCAAGATTAGCAGAGCCGGGTGAATTTACAAAACGGGCATTTTTAAATGGACGGATCGATTTATCGCAGGCAGAGGCAGTCATGGATTTAATCAGAGCGAAAACAGACCGGGCCATGAATGTCGCCCTTGGACAGATGGAAGGGCGCCTATCGAAGCTGATTAAACGACTACGGCAGGAAATTCTAGAAATCCTGGCCCATATTGAAGTAAATATTGATTATCCGGAATATGACGATGTTGAAGAGATGACCCATAATATGCTGCTGCCAAAAGCTCACATTGTTAGAGAGGAAATAACCAAGCTTTTGCAAACATCTCAGCAGGGAAAAATTTTAAGAGAAGGCCTCTCCACTGTTATTGTTGGCCGGCCGAATGTTGGGAAATCCTCTTTATTAAACAGTCTGGTACAAGAAAACAAGGCGATTGTCACTGATATACCAGGAACTACCCGCGATGTGATTGAAGAGTATGTCAATGTCCGGGGTGTACCGCTTCGACTATTGGATACGGCGGGAATCAGAGAAACAGAGGATATCGTTGAACGGATTGGTGTCGAGCGTTCGCGACAGGTATTAAAAGAGGCAGATTTAATTTTGCTCGTGTTGAATTACTCGGACAAGCTGACAAAAGAGGATGAAAATCTATTCGAAGCTGTTAAGGGAATGGATGTCATCGTCATCGTCAATAAAACAGATTTGCCGCAGCAAATTGATTTGGAACGGGTGAAGGAATTAGCGAAGGAATATAAGTTAGTCACAACTTCACTTTTAGAAGACCGCGGTGTAGATGAACTGGAAGAGGCAATTTCCTCTTTATTCTTTGCAGGTTCGCTTGAAGCGGGAGATATGACCTATGTTTCGAACAGCCGTCATATTGCTTTATTAAATCAAAGTTTAAACTCAATCGAAGAAGCTATTGAAGGCGTAGAATTGGGCACTCCGATTGATATTGTACAAATAGATTTAACAAGGACATGGGAATTGCTTGGGGAAATCATCGGCGACAGCGTCCATGAAAGCCTCATTGATCAGTTATTCTCACAGTTTTGTTTAGGAAAATAGAAAAGCTGAAGCGCCCTGCTCAGGGGAAAAAAGCAGTTCATTTTTTTCCTAGGGCCGACAAGCATAAGACTAGCCGGCGGGAAGGTTGCTTTTTAACCTTCTCGACGGATTGGCTTATGACCTGCGAGCCCCTAGGCGCTGGAGCTAGACAGTAGGAATGTTTCCGCTTTTACGAGTGGAAAAGGAGGATCAACATGCAATACGAAGCAGGGAGTTACGACGTTATTGTCATCGGTGCCGGTCATGCTGGCTGTGAGGCTGGCCTCGCGGCGGCAAGACTTGGTGCAAAAACATTAATGATTACGATCAATCTCGATATGGTTGCCTTTATGCCATGTAACCCATCGGTAGGTGGTCCTGCCAAGGGCATTGTCGTACGGGAAATCGATGCATTAGGCGGAGAAATGGGCAAAAACATCGATAAAACCCATATTCAAATGAGAATGCTGAACACAGGCAAAGGTCCAGCCGTACGGGCATTAAGAGCACAGGCGGATAAATTTGCCTATCAGCATGAAATGAAAAAAACAATTGAAGATGAGCCGAATATGACGTTAATCCAAGGCATGGTCGAGCGGTTAATTGTCGAAGATGGAAATTGCAAGGGTGTTATTACCAAAACAGGAGCCGTCTATCGTTCAAAAACGGTTGTCATTACGACGGGTACTTTCCTGCGCGGGGAAATCATCCTGGGTGAATTAAAATATTCGAGCGGTCCGAATAATCAGCAGCCCTCCATTAAGCTTTCAGAGCATTTAGAAGAGCTTGGCTTTGATTTAGTCCGTTTTAAAACAGGGACGCCGCCAAGGGTAAATAGCCATACGATTGATTACAGCAAGACGGAAATTCAGCCTGGTGATGAAACGCCAAGGGCTTTTTCCTATGAAACAACGAAATATATTACCGATCAGCTCCCATGCTGGTTAACCTATACCAATGAACATACACATCAGTTAATTGATAATAACCTGCACCGCTCCCCGATGTATTCCGGGATGATTAAAGGAACAGGACCGCGTTACTGCCCATCGATTGAAGATAAAGTCGTACGTTTTAATGATAAGCCGCGTCACCAAATTTTCCTTGAGCCAGAGGGCAGGAATACGCAGGAAGTATATGTTCAAGGTTTATCAACAAGTCTTCCTGAAGACGTCCAGCAGCAAATTCTTAAAACCATTCCAGGGCTTGAAAACGTACAAATGATGCGATCCGGTTATGCGATTGAGTATGATGCGATTGTCCCTACACAATTATGGCCAACCCTTGAAACAAAGGTCGTGCAAAACTTATATACGGCGGGGCAGATTAATGGTACATCTGGATATGAGGAAGCGGCAGGACAGGGCTTAATGGCCGGAATCAATGCAGGGCTTAATGCACTTGGCCGGGAACAGTTAGTGTTAAGTCGTTCCGATGCCTATATTGGAGTATTAATCGATGATTTGATTACAAAAGGAACAAATGAGCCTTACCGATTACTAACGTCAAGAGCGGAATACCGCTTGCTCCTTCGTCATGATAATGCCGATTTGCGTTTAACTGAAACCGGTCATGAAATTGGCCTAATTACCGATGAACGCTATCAGAAATTTTTAACAAAAAAAGACGCAATTGAGACAGAAAAGGAACGTTTACGCTCCATTATTTTAAAGCCTTCTGCTGAGGTACAAGAACTAATAAGAAGCATCGGCGGCAGTGAATTAAAGGATGGTATCCGTGCCTCTGATTTGTTAAAAAGACCAGAAATGACGTATGCATTGCTGGAGACTCTAACTAAATCTGATGCTCCGCTTGAAGACGAAACAAAGGAACAGGTGGAAATTCAAATTAAGTATGAGGGATATATTGAAAAATCTCTGCAGCAAGTCGATCGCTTAAAGAAAATGGAGAATAAGAAAATCCCTGATAACATCGATTATGATGCGATAACAGGACTGGCAACAGAAGCAAGACAAAAACTAAAGCAGATCAAGCCGTTATCTCTTGCCCAGGCCTCTAGAATTTCCGGGGTAAACCCTGCGGATATCTCGATTCTTCTTGTATACTTAGAGCAGGGCAGGGTTGCGAGAATCTCAAATGAATAACCAGACGAGCGGAAGCGCCTTGAGCAGCCCCGACAAGCATAAGACAAGCCGGTGAGAAGGCTGCCATTTAACCTTCTTGCCGGATTGGCTTAGACCAAAGAGGGGCTAGGCGCTGGAGCTGGACAGCGAGGATTTTTAAATGAATATTGAACAATTTAAAGAGAGTCTTCAGGAAAAGGGCATTACCCTTACCGACAGGCAGCTTAATCAATTTGAAAAATATTATGAGACATTAGTGGAATGGAATGAAAAAATGAATTTAACGGCCATCACCGATAAGGAAGATGTCTATTTAAAGCATTTTTATGATTCTATTACGGCATCATTTTATTTTGACTTTACTAAACCCTTTCATCTCTGTGATGTTGGGGCGGGAGCCGGATTCCCAAGCATCCCGCTAAAAATAGTTTTCCCGGAAATAGAAGTAACGATTGTCGATTCATTAAATAAGCGGATTTCCTTTTTAACCCATCTTGCTAATGTTTTGGAATTGGAGAATGTTCATTTTGTCCATGACCGCGCGGAAACTTTTGGGGTGAATCCGGAATACCGCGAAAACTTTGATGTTGTAACAGCAAGGGCCGTTGCAAGGATGTCGGTACTGAGTGAGTTCTGTCTTCCGCTGGTCAAAGTCGGCGGGGACTTTATTGCCATGAAGGCCGCATCAGCCAAAGAGGAATTGGCAGTGGGTCAAAAAGCAATTACCACACTCGGCGGCAAGCTGGATAAAATGTTTACCTTTACATTGCCATTTGAAGAAAGCGAAAGAAGTATTTTAATTATTAAAAAAGAAAAACAGACGCCGAAGAAATATCCGCGAAAACCAGGGACACCAGGTAAAGCACCAATCGAGTAATGGAAGGCTCGCAAATTTTGTGAAAATTACCTCGTTAGGCAGGAAGATATTATTCGCTTATAGAATTAGTAATAGGGAGTTTCGTAAAGGTGGTGTTGGGGATGAAAAATTCATTTACACGCTTTTTTGGCTTTGGTGAAAAAGGAGAACAAGAGGCTGCGGTTGGTCTTGAGGAAGAAATAGAAATAGAAGTGGAAAGAAATGAAGAAATTAAAAAAATTCCAATTGACCAGATTGTGCCTAACCGTTTTCAGCCGCGAACAGTATTTGATGAAGATAAGATTGAAGAACTATCACGAACGATACACATACATGGTATCATTCAACCAATTGTAGTTAGAGAATTTGCAATTGGCAAATATGAGATCATCGCCGGTGAGCGCCGCTGGCGGGCCATGAAAAAGCTAGGCTGGACAGAAGTGCCAGCCATTGTAAAAAATTTATCAGATACCGAAACGGCTTCTGTGGCATTGATTGAAAATTTGCAGCGGGAAGAGCTATCGCCGATTGAAGAAGCGATTGCGTACGGAAAACTGCTCGAACTGCACAACCTGACGCAAGAGGCACTAGCACAGCGGCTTGGTAAAGGCCAATCGACTGTCGCCAATAAATTGCGGCTTTTAAAATTACCGCAGCCGGTACAGGAAGCCTTATTAAATAAAATCATTACTGAGCGACATGCACGTGCCCTGATTCCACTTAAGGATCCAGAAAAACAGGTGGCCCTCATGGCTGAGGTTATTGAAAGGAATTTAAATGTTAAGCAGACTGAGGATCGCGTTGACAGGATGCTTGAACAAAAAAATGAGAAACCAAAGCCGAAACGCAAAGCATTTAGCAAGGATATGAGAATCGCCGTCAATACCATTCGACAATCACTGACAATGGTAACCGACAGCGGGATTAATCTTGACGCTGAGGAAGAAGAATTTGATGAATTTTACCAATTCACAATTCGGATTCCAAAGAAAAAATAATATGCATTTTAGAAGAACTAGACAATCATATTGTTTGGTTCTATTTTTTTGTGTAAAAAGTCGTGCTGATTTTGCCACCTGTTGATTGGAGCGCAAAGCGAAGCACCTGGAGCGCAAATCAACAGCCTGATATAACAATGCCTATTGGAAAAATTAACTCATTGGAATATTTTTAGAAAATAAACAACAACCTATCAATTTCATGTTAAAATATAGGAATGAAATTTTACTTTCTTTCTTTAATAGAGGATAATTTTTAATAGATTCTGAGAATAAAATTTTTCAAGATATAAAGGGTAGGTGACATCGTGGGCAAAGTTCTTGCGATCGCGAATCAAAAAGGTGGAGTCGGCAAAACGACTACCTCTGTCAACCTAGGCGCCTGCTTAGCACACATAGGGAAACGTGTCTTATTGGTAGACATTGACCCGCAGGGAAATGCAACAAGCGGGATTGGAATTGAAAAGGCAGAAGTTGAACAGTGTATCTATGATGTTTTAGTAGACGATGTCGAAGTAAAAGAAGTTATTAAACCATCATCTGTTGAAAATTTATACGCACTTCCAGCAACCATCCAGCTGGCTGGAGCAGAAATTGAACTCGTTCCGACGATTTCCAGAGAGGTCCGTTTAAAACGCGCCCTCGGAGAGGTGAAGGATCAATTTGACTATATTATTATAGATTGTCCGCCATCTTTAGGTTTATTAACCATCAATGCTTTAACAGCTTCCGATGCCGTTTTAATCCCAGTACAATGTGAATATTATGCGCTTGAAGGCTTAAGTCAGCTCTTGAATACCGTAAGATTGGTGCAAAAGCATTTAAATCAAGAATTAAAAATTGAAGGAGTATTACTAACAATGCTTGATGCAAGGACTAATCTTGGCATTCAAGTCATTGAAGAAGTAAAAAAATACTTCCAAGACAAGGTTTATAAAACGATTATTCCTAGAAATGTGCGTCTAAGTGAAGCTCCAAGTCATGGGGAACCGATCATTACCTATGATGCAAAATCCCGCGGAGCAGAAGTCTATTTAGATTTAGCGAAGGAAGTGGTCTCAAATGGCTAAAGGATTAGGAAAAGGCCTTAATGCATTTTTTGCGGATGTCAGCAAAGAAGAAACAGTCCAAGAAATTAAACTTAAGGAGCTGCGGCCGAATCCCTACCAGCCACGTAAAACCTTCCACCAAGATACGATCGATGAATTAAAAGAGTCGATTTTAGAGCATGGAATCCTTCAGCCGCTTGTTGTCAGAAAAACGATTAAAGGCTATGAAATTGTAGTCGGTGAACGCCGTTTCCGGGCTGCTAAAGAAGCGAAGCTTGAAACAGTTCCAGCGGTTGTTCGCGAGCTTTCTGAACAGCAAATGATGGAATTGGCCGTCCTTGAAAATCTCCAACGTGAAGACTTAAATCCGATCGAAGAGGGACTTGCCTACCAAACATTAATGGAAAAGCTGAAGATGACACAGGAGGAAGTAGCGAAACGTTTAGGCAAAAGCCGCCCGCATATCGCCAATCATATCAGGCTGCTTTCCCTTCCTCCCCATATTCAAGAGTTAATTTCAGCGGGGAAAATATCAATGGGTCACGGCCGTGCCTTATTAGGACTAAGACAAAAAGCTAAGCTTCCTGTTTTAATCGAAAAAATTATCAATGAGGGGTTAAACGTCCGCCAGTTGGAAAAATTAATTCAACAATTAAATGAAAATGTTTCACGTGAAACAAAAAAGCCTGAGAAGAAAAAGGATGTTTTCATTCAGGAACGCGAGCATTCGTTGCGTGAGCGTTTTGGCACGACAGTGAATATTAAGCAAAATAACAATAAGGGGAAAATAGAAATTGAATTTTTCTCGCAGGAAGATCTGGAACGGATTCTTGAAATGCTTGGCCAGGAAGAATCATTTTAAAACCATCCAAAAGGATGGTTTATTTTTTTATCTTAATATGATAGTTTAGTAATATTAATTATTTCGAAAGGCTAAATAAGGTGAAACATCATGTTTTTACTAGGAACAATAGTTAACGGACTATTAATAGTGATTGGTACTCTCCTCGGTAAGCTGTTAAACCGAATTCCAGAGGGAATGAAAGTCACGGTCATGTATGCCATTGGCTTGTCCGTTATGGTTTTAGGATTGCAAATGGGCTTAAAAAGCGAAAATTTCCTAATTGTCATTATAAGTCTAGTACTTGGTGCAGTAGTCGGTGAGCTGTTAAGACTCGAAGATAAATTAAATGATTTGGGCGGCTGGCTGGAAAAAAAGGTAGGTTCCAATGGAAAGGGCAATATTTCAGAGGGTTTTGTCACGGCGACCCTAATCTTTGTGATTGGTGCCATGGCAATTATCGGAGCCCTTGACAGCGGTATTCGGGGCGATCATGATGTATTGTATACGAAATCTTTGATTGACGGATTTACTGCGTTAATTTTAACGACGACACTTGGAATTGGCGTCATTTTCTCAGCGATTCCTGTTGTGCTTTATGAAGGTTTGATTGCCTTATTTGCCACACAAATTGACCGTTTTGTCCCCCAAGCCTTAATGGATCAATTTATCGTGGAAATGACAGCAACAGGAGGTATTATGATTTTTGCCATTGGTCTTAATCTTACTGGAATGGTGAAGATAAGAGTCGCAAACCTCCTCCCTGGCATTGTAATCACGGGAATCATTGTCACCGGTATGTATTTTTATCATGGTTTTTTACAGTAAATAGAATTTTAAAAAGAGCACAAGGTGCTCTTTTTAATTTGTTTTTTCTTCATCTAACCATTTTAAATCGTTCCAGAGCTGCTTTGGATATAAGAGGCTGGCTTCGTAAATTCCACTGGCAATCGTTTTCGCCATTTTCATCACCAGATTTAACCGTGTATTTTGTAATACAAAGAATTCCATAAACCCGCTGACATTGACAATACCAGTGATATGGATATCGCCAACAGCAGGAAGCTCTTTGTTTACCCCGGCGCCTGGCTTGACTGGACCATGCCCAAGCTGAATCACGCCGACATTTTTCATCCTTCCCAGACAGGCATCGATTCCGATAATAAACGGATCTACATGCTTAATATGAATTTCCTTTAGCCTTTCTACTAAATTCACTGCATGGATCGGCTCATCTAATGTCCCATATACATAAAAGGATTTCAGTTTTTTTTCTTCAAGCAATGTTCCGACAAGTGGTCCTAATGAATCTCCGGTGGAGCGGTCTGTACCAATACAAACAAATACGATCGGGCGGCTAGTCACTTTTGGAATGGTGGCCAGCAATTCCTCCGCTAAATTTTCGGATGCCTGATCATCATCATGAATGATGCGGGTCTTGCTCCTCCTGTCAAAAAAATTCGTTTTTAGATTCATTAATCCCACTCCCTACTCTAAGTCGGCCCTGTCTAGCTCCAGCGCCTAGGGGCTCTTTGGTCTAAGCCAATCCGTCGAGAAGGTTAAAAAGCAACCTTCCCGCCGGCTCGTCTTATGCTTGTCGCCCCTGATCAAGGCGCTTCCGCTTTTCTAATTAGTATACGGAAAATTCAGTAAATCTATACATGAAGTGGATAGAAAATGAAAAAATCATAATGCTACAATGTAAGGAAGAAAATTGTTAAAATAGATGTGGTTTAGATAAAGGAAGGTGGATGTATGAGTCTAACTGAAAAAGGCATGGAAAAATTGATTAATAAATTTCAAAATGAAGATACGTGGTTAAACCTTGGCGAAGGACTGTTAAAGATTATCGCCATTATTGTCATTGCCAATATATTAATCCGCATTGGAAAATTGGCCATTCATAACATATTTAAAATTAGAAACCTCTCTCCGCTCAGTACTTCCGAACGACGCGAAGAGACCCTCTCAAAACTTTTAGATAATATCCTTTCTTACGTGGTTTATTTTATTGCCTTTATGATGATTCTTTCCGTATTAGGAATCGATGTGAAGGCCCTTCTTGCCGGTGCAGGGATTGTCGGCTTGGCTGTAGGGTTTGGCGCCCAAAGTTTGGTCAAAGATGTGATTACCGGATTCTTTATCATTTTTGAAGATCAATTTTCAGTCGGCGACCATGTCCGTATCGGACAGTTTGAGGGAACGGTTCAGACAATTGGCTTGAGGACGACCAAATTAAAAAGCTGGACTGGGGAAGTCCATATTTTGCCAAATGGCAACATAATGGAAGTAACCAATTTTTCCCTTAATAATAGCATTGCAATAATCGATGTCGGAATTGCTTATGAAGAAGATATTGATAAGGCTGAGACAGTCATTAAAGATTTACTTATAAAAATGCCGGAACAATATGAGGAATTAGTAAAAGCTCCGGAATATTTAGGGATACAAAATTTTGGACCATCAGAAGTAATGATTAGGATTATAGCGGAAACACTGCCAATGAAGCATGCGGCAGTTACGAGGAAAATAAGAAAAGATATCAAACTTGAACTAGATGCCAATGGAATTGAAATTCCATACCCACGCATGGTGATGTTCTCAAAGGATTCAGGTAATGTAAAAGAACCAAGTGTTTAAAGGATGGTGAGTCGGGTGGAGGAAAAAGAATTTGCTTTAAACGATGTGGTTGAAATGAAGAAGCAGCATCCCTGCGGAACGAACCGCTGGAAGATTATTCGCATGGGGATGGATGTCCGTATTAAATGTGAAGGTTGCGGCCATAGTGTTCTTATTCCAAGGAGAGAGTTTTCAAGAAAAATGAAGAAAATTTTGGTTAAGCATGAAGAATAATTTTCATGCTTCTTTTTTTTGGATGATGTATTATTTTCATTAGATAAAAAGATTTGGGGGGAGAGCGTGTGGCAAAGATTATACAGTCGGCTTGTCCGTTAAATTGCTGGGATAGCTGCGGTTTAAATGTAACAGTAGAAAATAATAAAGTAATAAAAGTCGACGGCGATCCATCCCATCCGATTACTAAGGGAAAAATTTGTGGTCGCGGCCGTCAATTGGAAACAAGAACAAACTCGTCAAAACGGTTATTGCACCCCTTAAAAAAGATAAATGGTCAATTCGAACCAATAACTTGGGAGCAGGCCCTTGGTGAAATCGCTGCAAAATTAGTAGAAATCAAAGAACAATACGGTACTACAGCGGTTCTTCACAGCCACGATTATGCCAATAACGGGATATTAAAAAATTTGGATCAGCGCTTCTTTAATGCCTATGGCGGAGTAACAGAACTATATGGCTCTCTATGCTGGGGAGCGGGGATTGAAGCACAGAAATGGGATTTTGGCAGTGCGTACAGCCATGGACCGGATGATATTTTTAACAGCAAAAACATCATTGTTTGGGGAAGAAATATGGCGCGGACGAATATGCATTTCTACGAAAAGCTGTTAGAGACGAAAAAGCGGGGTGCAAACCTTTATGTAATTGACCCTATGTTTAATGCGACAGCCAAAATTGCCGACCAGCATATTACGATTAAACCTGGAATGGACGGATTGCTGGCTGCTGGCATTATGAAAGAAATACTCCGCTTAGGTTTAGAGGATCAATCCTTTATTAAACAGCATACACACGGCTATAACGATTTAGAAGGGCTGCTGGACAGCATTTCCCTTGAAAAAATAAGTGAAATGACAGAGGTGGCGGAAGAAACCATTACGCATCTGGCCAGGATTTATGCGGATAAACCCACTTCCACTTATATGGGCTTAGGCTTGCAGCGATATCGAAACGGTGGGAACACCATCCGTTTAATTGATGCACTTGTTGCCGTCAGCGGGAATATCGGAATTGCCGGAGGTGGCGCCAATTATGCCAATCTTCAAGTGGGGCAAAGCTTTGCCTTCGAGGAATTAACCCTTGCCGGCCGCAAACAAAATCATCGGCAATTTTCAATTATGAAGCAAGCGGAAGAAGTGCTCAAGGCGGCAGACCCGGAAATCCAAATGATTATCGTGACATGCGGGAACCCGTTAACTCAGGTGCCTGACACCCATGTGGTTAAAGAAGCTTTTTCTTCAGTTAAGACGCTGGTTGTCATTGACCAATATATGACCGATTCGGCACGAATGGCTGATTATGTATTGCCAACAGCGACCGCATTTGAAGAGGAGGATTTTTACTATTCCTCGATGTACCATCATTATGTTAATTATGGTCCAGAGCTTATCGATCCGCCGGGCGAAGTAAAATCCGATTTATGGATTTGGACACAATTAGCGGAAAGACTTGGATTTGGTGAGGAATTTGCCTTTTCCAGAGACCAATTCCTTGAGATGACGTTAAAACCATTGGCGCCTTACGGAATTACACTTCAAAAATTAAAAGAAGAACAAACGTTGGAACTTCCAGTTGAGTACATTCCCTGGCAGAAAATGAATTTTCAGACACCGAGCGGCAAATTTGAATTTACCTCTGTGCTTAAAGGTGAGGACGGTCTCTTGAAATTAGCCATACCGGATGAATCGAAATGGGCAAATCCTACTCTGGCAGAAAAATATCCCTATAGTCTGCTGACGATTCACCCAATGCGTTCTAATCATTCGCAAAACTATCATCTTTTCTCCTCAAAGCCGCAATTGAAGGTAGAAATTGCTAATAATATTGCAGCTGATTTGACATTAAACAATGGTGATTATGTGCGGGTATGGAACGACCGCGGTGAAGTAAAAGGTTATATTTCTATTTTAGCCAATGCCCACCCGGACACGATTAATATTGATGAAGGGATTTGGCAGGAATTTGGCGGGTCTGTTAATCAGTTGACATCTAGCAGGGAATCTGATAATGGGCTGGGCAGTACTTTATACGATTGTTTAGTAAATCTTGAAAAAATAAACTAACTGCCGCCTCTAAAGCGGCAGTTGTCTTTTTTCGGACATATGCCTATAATTGTGAAAGGCTTGTCTTTTTAATTTAGGAATTAATTTTTTTAAAATAGATTTATTTTTCTAGAGGAGTGAACGTGAATGGCTTTAACAGCTGGTATTGTAGGTTTGCCGAACGTGGGTAAATCTACATTGTTTAATGCAATTACTCAAGCAGGGGCGGAATCGGCAAACTACCCTTTCTGTACGATCGATCCGAATGTTGGAATTGTAGAAGTTCCAGATTACCGTTTACAAAAATTAACTGAGCTTGTCCAGCCGAAAAAGACCGTACCAACGGCTTTTGAATTTACCGACATTGCCGGGATTGTGAAAGGGGCAAGTAAAGGTGAAGGTTTAGGAAACAAATTCCTTTCCCACATTCGCCAAGTCGATGCCATTTGCCAAGTAGTTCGCTGCTTCGCAGATGAAAACATTACACACGTTTCAGGGAAAGTGGATCCAATCGATGATATTGAAACGATTAATCTAGAATTAATCCTAGCTGATATGGAATCCGTTGAAAAGCGCATCGGCCGTGTAGAGAAATTGGCCAAACAAAAGGATAAAGAAGCAGCGGCTGAATTTGAGGTC
The DNA here is from genome assembly GCF_036965425.1 of Neobacillus drentensis. Classification (GTDB taxonomy): domain Bacteria; phylum Bacillota; class Bacilli; order Bacillales; family Cytobacillaceae; genus Neobacillus; species Neobacillus drentensis_F. Next base: position 25,036 of record NZ_JBALPP010000073.1, read on the forward strand.
CTTGCGATGCTTCGTGATGCGTTTGAGGCAGAAAAACCTGCTCGTACCGTGGACTTTACGGAAGAACAGATGAAATTGGTCAAAGGGTTGCATCTATTAACGATCAAGCCTGTCCTTTATGTAGCCAATGTGAGTGAAGATGATATTGCTGATCCTTCAGAAAATGAGTATGTTCAAAAGGTTCGGGAATTTGCCAAGGCTGATAATGCTGAGGTTATTGTAATTTGTGCCAAAATTGAAGAGGAAATTGCTGAGCTTGAAGGCGAAGAAAAAGCGATGTTCCTTTCTGAGCTTGGCATTGAAGAATCCGGTCTTGACCAGTTAATCCGTGCTGCCTATAGCCTGCTTGGCCTAGCTACTTATTTCACGGCGGGTGTTCAGGAGGTTCGTGCGTGGACGTTTAGAAACGGCATGAAAGCACCACAATGTGCAGGGATTATTCACACTGATTTCGAGCGTGGCTTTATCCGTGCTGAGACAGTTTCCTTTGATGATTTATTAGCTGCTGGCAGCCATAATGCAGCGAAGGAAGCTGGGAAAGTACGTCTAGAAGGTAAAGATTATATTGTGAAAGATGGAGATGTTATCCACTTCCGCTTTAATGTCTAGGCTAAGTAAAAGCACAATGTTAATTTTGCACTTCTGTTGATTGGAGCGGAAGGTGCGAGACTCCTCGAAAATGCTATCGCATTTCCTTCGTGCGTGGGCGAATTCAAGGAAGTAAAATCAATGTCCTGCGGGAGTACGGTACAGGGGAGACCCCGGAGGCGCTTTGCGCCGAGGAGGCTCTCCGAACCGCCCGCGGAAAGCACCTGGAGCGGAAATCAACAGACAAGGTTAACACAGCACAAAAAGTAGCTCTGCAGCTTATGCAGAGCTATTATTTTGGCGAAAATGTGAAGGTCATTGCTTTTCTTTTTTTCTTGTGCTATAATTTCAACTTGTGAGTAATGAATAATTGCTCCTTGCCCATTCGGGCCGTTTAGACCAAAAGGAGGTGACTGTGATGAATAAGTACGAAATCATGTACATCATCCGCCCAAATATTGAAGATGAATCAAAGAAGGCTCTAGTTGAGCGTTTCAACACAATTCTTCTTGATAACGGTGCGGAAACTGCTGAAACAAAGGATTGGGGTAAGCGCCGTCTAGCTTATGAAATCAACGATTTCCGTGACGGATACTACCAAATCGCTAAAACTACATCTTCAGCTGCTGCAGTACAAGAATTTTCTCGTCTTGCAAAGATCAGCGAAGATATCATTCGCCATATCGTAATTAAAGAAGAAGAATAAGATTTATATATATTTCTTGGTCAAAATGTTCCATGTGGAACATTTTTCCAAAAGAAAAGGAGTTGATTCTGATGATGAATCGTGTCGTGCTTGTTGGCCGTTTAACAAAAGATCCTGATTTGCGTTATACGCCAAATGGGGTTCCTGTTGCTACTTTTACTTTAGCCGTTAATCGACCATTTTCTAGTCAGTCTGGTGATCGTGAAGCAGACTTTATTAACTGTGTTGTTTGGCGTAAACCGGCTGAAAATGTGGCGAACTTCTTGAAAAAAGGAAGCCTGGCAGGTGTCGATGGCCGCATTCAAACCCGCAACTATGAAGGACAAGATGGTAAACGTGTATACGTTACTGAGGTTCAAGCAGAAAGTGTTCAATTTCTAGAGCCTAAATCTTCTTCTGGCGGCGGTGCGGGAAGAGGCAACGATTATTACGGTGCTCCTCCAATGGAACCACAAGGTAATCCATATGGCAGCAGCAATCAGAATCAGCGTCCTAACCAGAACCAAAACCAAAACAAAGGTTATACTCGCATGGATGAAGATCCATTTGCAGGAAATGGTCAAATTGACATCTCTGATGACGATCTTCCATTCTAAGATAACCTTGCTGAACGATATTATAATAACTAATGAAGGAGGGAATTTTCATGGCAGGAGGACGTAAAGGCGGTCGCGCAAAGCGTCGTAAAGTGTGTTACTTCACTTCTAACGCAATCACAAAGATTGACTATAAAGATGTGGATTTACTAAAAAAATTCATCTCTGAGCGTGGAAAGATTTTACCACGTCGTGTAACTGGTACAAGCGCTAAATACCAACGTAAACTAACAGTTGCAATCAAACGTGCACGTCAAATGGCATTATTACCATTCGTTGCAGGTGAATAATAAAGCATAAGGCAGCAGGGGTTCTCCCCTTGCTGCCTTTTTTATAAGGTTGAATACCACCAAATATCTAGCTAAAATAGAGAGATGGATTTCCAGAAAATTTTAGGGGTGAAGTAGTGAAAAATGTACGTAAACTAACAGAAGGTGCCATCCTTTTAGCTGCATTTACGGTGCTTTTATTAATAACCATTTATATACCGCTTGTTGGTTCCATTATAAATATTGTACTTCCAGCACCTTTTATCATATTTACAGCTAAAAATAATATTAAAAATATCGCAGCCTTTTTTGTAGCCAGCATCGTTATTTCGTTTATCGCTGCGTCTTTTATGGGATTAGCCATGATGCTGATTTATGGAACAACTGGTGTTATCATTGGATATATGCTGCAAAAAAATAAAAGCAGGTCTGCAATTTTAATTGCTAGTACCCTGACCATAATGGCGGGCATGATTATTTTTTTTGTGGTAACTTCCGCTTTTATGAAAATGGACATCACCCATGAACTCCAGGCAGCTTTAAATCAATCCTTGAAACAGTCAGAGGAAATTGCTAAATCAGTGGGAAAAGAAGGCCAAATTGAACAGCTGAAAAAACAGGTTGATATGGTCATAACACTTTTACCAAGCGTTCTGATTTTGGGGTCCATAGTTGCTTCCTTTATCATTCAGTGGGTTTGTTTTCCTATCGCTAAGAGATTTGGTGTAAATGTTGAGCCATGGGGAAGCTTGAGAAATCTATCTTTACCAAGAAGCATGCTGTGGTATCTTTTAATAGCTTTGGGAGCAAATTTACTCGTAAGACCGGAAGAGGGTACCTATTTATTTTCAGTTCTAACGAATGCGATTTACATATTGGGGACGTTTATGGTTGTCCAGGGACTCGGATTTTTATTTAATATTTTCCATCAAAGGTCCATTCCTAAGGGAATTCGTGTCCTTGTTGTAATTCTTGCTTTCATGATACCAATTATTCATTATATAATAATGATATTAGGAATAACCGATATAGGATTTGATTTACGAAAACGTTTTGCTAAAAAAGAGTAAGACTTGCGTTTAGGAGCTGAAATAATGCCTGCATTTTTAGAAAAGCGATCGATCCGTTACCCATTTTATGGGTTAATAGGCGTTACAGTGGTATTGCTTATAATCCTGTCCTTATATAATTGGATATTAAGCCTGGCAGGTCTTTTATTTATGTTCATCCCGCTCTACTATATGTTTGTCATCGAACGGGCACAAAGAAAGGAAATGTCCGAGTATATCTCGACCCTTTCCTACCGGGTAAAAAAGGTCGGCGAAGAAGCATTAATGGAAATGCCGATTGGGATTATGCTCATTAATGATGAATATTATATTGAATGGACTAATCCATTTCTTACTTCCTGCTTTGATCAAGACACACTAGTGGGAAGATCCCTTTATGATGTGGCTGACACCCTGATTCCACTAATAAAACAGGAAGTAGAGACAGAAATCATTACGCTCCATGAAAGGAAATTTCGGGTCATACATAAACGTGAAGAACGTCTTCTCTACTTTTTTGATGTAACCGAGCAAACGGAAATTGAGAAAAAGTATCAGGATGACCGGACCGTTATTGCCACCATCTTTTTAGATAATTATGATGATTTGACTCAAGGCATGGACGACCAAATGCGCGGGAGCATCAATAACTTGGTTACATCTATATTAAATAAGTGGGCCCAAGACAATGGAATGTTCCTGAAGCGGGTATCCTCTGAACGATTTATCGCCGTTTTTAGTGAAAGAATCCTTCATATTCTGGAAAAAGGGAAATTTTCCATTTTGGATGAAGTTAGGGAAATGACCTCAAAGCAAAATGTTTCCTTTACTTTAAGTATTGGTGTCGGTACCGGTGTTTCCTCACTGCCGGAGCTGGGGACGCTTGCCCAGTCCAGTCTGGATTTAGCCCTTGGCAGGGGCGGGGATCAGGTAGCCATTAAACTTCCGAATGGAAAGGTGAAATTCTTTGGGGGGAAAACTAATCCAATTGAGAAGCGGACAAGAGTAAGGGCCAGGGTCATTTCTCACGCCTTAAAGGATTTAATTACAGCTAGTGACAAAGTCATTATTATGGGTCATAAAAATCCAGATATGGACTCTATTGGGGCCAGCATCGGAATTTATAAAGTAGCGCAGATGAATCAAAAGGATGCCTATATCGTTTTAGATTCAATGGATATGGACAATGGTGTCGGACGTCTTATGAATGAAATCCGCAGCCAGGAGCACTTATTTTCTCATTTTATTGGGTCAGAACAAGCGCTTGAAATTGCCACTGATAAAACTTTGCTAGTTGTGGTTGATACTCATAAACCATCGATGGTTATGGAAGAACGGTTGTTGAACAAAATTGATAATGTTGTTGTCATTGACCATCATCGCCGCGGTGAGGATTTTATTTCGAATCCGCTGCTTGTTTATATGGAGCCATATGCCTCCTCGACTTCTGAGCTGGTGACGGAATTCCTGGAATACCAGCCAAAGCGCGGGAAAATTGAGATGATTGAAGCGACGGCCCTTTTAGCAGGTATTATTGTCGATACAAAGAGCTTTACACTAAGAACAGGTTCACGGACATTTGATGCAGCCTCCTACCTGCGCGCACATGGTGCTGACACCATCCTGGTCCAGAAGTTTTTGAAAGAAAATGTTGATACATATATCAAAAGGTCTAAGCTGATTGAATCGGTTACCTTCTATCATGAAGGAATTGCGATTGCAAAAGGAAATGAACATGACCTATATGATCAAGTCATTATAGCTCAGGCTGCCGATACGTTATTGACGATGGACGGAGTAATTGCGTCGTTTGTCATTTCGAAACGTAACGAAGGTTTGATTGGCATCAGTGCCAGGTCATTAGGAAACATCAATGTCCAAGTCATCATGGAAAGCTTAAAGGGCGGCGGACACCTCACCAATGCTGCTACCCAGCTGTCAGGCATTACCATTGCTGAGACAGAAAGCAAGTTGAAGCTGGCAATTGATGACTACTTTGAAGGAGGAAAAAAAGAATGAAGGTAATTTTTCTAAAGGATGTAAAAGGTAAAGGAAAAAAAGGCGAAGTGAAAAATGTAGCCGATGGTTATGCCCATAACTTTTTAATTAAGCAAGGCCTGGCAGTGGAGGCCAATAATGCAAATATCAGTTCATTAGATGCCCAGAAGAAAAAGCAGGAAAAAGAAGCGGCAGAAGAGCTTGCTGAAGCCAAAAAGCTTAAAGAAACAATTGACCAAATTACAGTTGAATTAACCGCTAAAGCTGGCGAAGGCGGCCGCTTGTTTGGTTCAATTACCACAAAACAAGTTGCTGAAGAGCTGCAAAAGAAGCACGGAATCAAAATTGATAAACGTAAAATGGAATTAAATGATGCCATCCGTACGCTTGGTCACACGAAGGTGCCTGTAAAACTTCATCATGAAGTAACGGCGACGTTAACGGTTTCGGTAAAAGAAGTAAAATAGTAGACTGTAAAAAATTTGCCAGTTCAATTTTAAAATAATCATGATAGAATATAAAAAGTAAGCAATGGGACGTGATCGGTTATAACTGGTCACTTTTTTTCTTGATTGGAACCGAATATGATATGATTGATTTGAAATATTTCCTATTCATTAGGAGGTTTTGAATATATATGAGTAATGAATTATTAGCAGACCGCATGCCCCCGCAAAATATTGAAGCTGAACAAGCTGTATTAGGGGCTATTTTTTTAGAGCCGTCTTCTTTAACTATGGCATCTGAGATCCTGATTCCAGAGGATTTTTACCGTGCCGCCCACCAAAAAATCTTTAATGTGATGCTGAATTTAAATGATCAAGGTAAAGCCGTTGATTTAATTACGGTAACGGAGGAATTAGCTGCTGCAAAACTGATTGAAGATATCGGCGGCGTCAGCTATTTGAGTGACCTCTCCGGAGCTGTTCCTACAGCTGCTAATATTGAGTATTATGCTAGAATCGTAGGTGAAAAATCACTTTTAAGAAGATTAATTCGTACGGCTACCAATATTGCTCAAGATGGCTATACCCGCGAGGACGAGGTGGATGCCCTTTTAAGTGAAGCGGAAAAAAATATTATGGAAGTAGCGAATCGGAAAAATGCTGGTGCCTTTCATAATATTAAAGATGTACTCGTTCGAACCTATGATAATATCGAAGTTATGCATAACCGTGTCGGTGATATTACTGGACTTGAAACAGGGTTCGTTGACCTTGACCGGATGACAGCAGGCTTTCAGCGAAATGACTTGATCATTGTTGGCGCTCGTCCATCCGTGGGTAAAACAGCCTTTGCCTTAAATATTGCCCAAAATGTCGCCAAAAAAACGGGCGAGAATATTGCCATCTTCAGTCTTGAGATGGGCGCTGAGCAGCTGGTCATGCGTCTCCTTTGTGCCGAAGGGAATATCGATGCGCAAAGGCTTCGTACCGGTTCCCTGACAGAGGAAGACTGGGGTAAGCTGACGATGGCAATGGGAAGCTTGTCAAACACGGGGATTTTTATTGATGATACCCCAGGTGTGCGTATCAGTGATATTCGTTCGAAATGCCGCCGCTTAAAGCAGGAGCATGGTATAGGCATGATTTTGATTGACTATTTACAGCTCATTTTAGGAAGCGGCCGTTCCGGTGAAAACCGTCAACAGGAAGTATCAGAAATTTCCCGTTCCCTTAAGCAGTTAGCCCGTGAGCTTCAAATACCTGTTATTGCCTTATCTCAGCTTTCCCGTGGTGTCGAGCAGCGTCAGGATAAGCGTCCTATGATGTCCGATATCCGTGAATCCGGGTCGATCGAGCAGGACGCCGATATTGTTGCCTTCCTATATCGTGATGACTATTATGATAAGGAATCTGAGGCGAAGAATATTATTGAAATTATTATTGCGAAACAGCGTAATGGTCCAGTTGGCACTGTGCAGCTGGCGTTTGTTAAAGAATATAATAAGTTCGTCAACATCGAGACGAGGTATGATGCCCCGCCAGGAGCATAAGGAAGAGTCAGCCATTTTTTAGGCTGGCTCTTTTTTTGCTAGATTGATAGTTTAAATATCTTTAAGATGGCTCATGAAACTAGAATTCTATTTTAATATTTTACGAACATATTTTAATAGGTTGATATAAAATGTTCGTGTTTCGTTTGATTTTTGGTCGCGTAATTGATAAACTATGATGGTGTGATAATAAATTAATGGACGTTAAAATTTTGGAGGTGCCTTACATGTCATCAGTAGTGGTTGTTGGTACGCAATGGGGAGACGAAGGAAAAGGGAAAATTACGGATTTTCTTTCAGAAAATGCTGAGGTCATTGCACGTTATCAAGGCGGTAATAATGCTGGACACACGATTAAGTTCAATGGAGAAACCTACAAATTGCACTTGATTCCATCAGGGATTTTTAATAAAGAAAAAATTAGTGTCATCGGAAATGGCATGGTTGTCGATCCTAAAGCTTTGGTAACCGAGCTTGCCTATTTACATGAAAAAGGAATTTCAACCGAGAATCTGCGCATCAGCAATCGTGCACATGTCATCCTTCCTTACCATTTAAAATTAGATGAAGTGGAAGAAACACGGAAAGGTGCTAATAAAATCGGTACAACGAAAAAGGGTATCGGACCTGCATACATGGATAAGGCAGCCCGCGTTGGTATCCGTATCGCTGATTTACTAGACCGTGAAATTTTTGAAGAAAAATTAGTACAAAATCTTGAAGAAAAGAATCGCTTATTTGAACGCATTTACGAAACGGAAGGCTTTAAGAAGGAAGATATTCTAGATGAGTATTTTGAATATGGCCAGCAAATTGAGAAGTATGTTTGCGATACTTCTGTTGTCTTAAATGATGCTTTGGATGAGGGCAAGCGCGTATTATTTGAAGGTGCTCAGGGCGTTATGCTTGATATCGACCAAGGTACTTATCCTTTCGTAACCTCCTCAAATCCAGTGGCTGGAGGCGTAACGATTGGATCTGGAGTGGGTCCTTCTAAAATTACTCATGTTGTCGGCGTTTGTAAAGCCTACACTTCCCGTGTTGGGGATGGTCCATTCCCGACTGAGTTAAATAATGAAATTGGCAATCGCATCCGTGAAGTTGGCCGTGAATATGGTACGACAACAGGGCGCCCTCGCCGTGTCGGCTGGTTTGACAGCGTCGTCGTCCGCCATGCCCGCCGTGTCAGCGGTTTAACTGATCTATCTTTGAATTCCATTGATGTATTAACTGGAATTGAGACATTAAAAATTTGTACGTCTTATCGTTATAAGGATGAAGTCATTACCGAGTATCCAGCAAACTTAAAGGTTTTATCACAATGTGAACCAATTTACGAAGAGCTTCCAGGATGGACGGAAGATATTACTGGCGTTAAATCATTAGATGAACTGCCTGTAAATGCCCGCCACTATGTGGAGCGTGTAACACAGTTGACTGGTATTCCTTTATCGACCTTCTCAGTCGGTCCGGACCGTACTCAAACAAATGTTGTTCGCAGCCCTTGGAGACAGATCTAACTTTGTGTGGGAAGCCCGCTGTTTGGCGGGCTTTTTGTTTTTATTTTTTGAAAAAGAAATATTTTTTTAAAAAAGTATTGCATAATTTATGATATCTTGATATTATAAAAAGCGTCGTCACGAACGAGACACATTGTACGAGCCATTAGCTCAGTCGGTAGAGCACGATCGAATATGCTTCTATGAAACAGCATCAGGGCACACGCCGAGCTGCTGCTTGGATAAGCATACTGAGGCGGGGGCATCTGACGGCGAAATAAAGATTAGTGAATCATTTAAGTACGAGCCATTAGCTCAGTTGGTAGAGCATCTGACTTTTAATCAGAGGGTCGAAGGTTCGAGTCCTTCATGGCTCACCAAAGTTTTTTGCAAAAGCAAAATAACTTTCAATATGTATGGCCCCTTGGTCAAGCGGTTAAGACACCGCCCTTTCACGGCGGTAACACGGGTTCGAATCCCGTAGGGGTCATCGGCATTTGGCGGTCGGCAAAAGGCTGGCAAGGACGGTCTCCTTGCTGACTGCCATTAATATAATTTTGGTCTGGTAGTTCAGTTGGTTAGAATGCCTGCCTGTCACGCAGGAGGTCGCGGGTTCGAGTCCCGTCCAGACCGCCATTAGTTGGCTCAGTAGCTCAGTCGGTAGAGCAAAGGACTGAAAATCCTTGTGTCGGCGGTTCGATTCCGTCCTGAGCCATCCCAAAAAGAAGTTTGCAAACGCGCAGGCTTCTTTTTTTATCTTAAATATCATTAATGATCGCAAAGAGGTTTAAAAGCAGTAATGCAATCTAAATAGGTATCTTAACTGGTGTCGAATACTATTCCTCTTTTCACAGTGCATGTGACTCCAAAAAAAGAGCGGTGCCGGTCACACTGGCATTCCCCAACAATGCCCGAGAATTGAATTTTTAGAGCAATGAAGGCATTTTTATTCATAAATAGTAGCATCGTAAGAGTTTTGCTGGGCTAAATGACTAAAAAATTAATTGATCAACCCCCTATAAAACGCTTTCATTGTAACAATAATGCAATTTTTACTCCTGTTTTTTACAAATCCTCGTTACTTAGGTCGTCCCGATGTAAAACAAACATCATCCTACTTTGGTACTAATAAAACCCTTGATTCCCTAGGTTTTCCTCCCTGCTTTATTAAAAATCCACAAAATAAATTCGCGAAAATTTGACTAGGATATTTCAAGGTAGTGTCGTAAAATGTCAGCTATTATACATTTTTGTTACATTATTAAGACTATTAATCTATTTACAAAAACTTATGGTAAAGTTAAGAAGGTTTAAAATTTGGAAAATTCATTACTAGATTAATAGGGTTTTACCGTGGTTTAGGAGGAAAAAATGTTTTTGTTGAATACAATTTCCAAAACAAAAAAGTTAATCATAAAGACAACCATTATTACGACTTTAGCAGCCTCTGTCGTAGCTTTAAGCAATGGGCCTATTGCATTAGCGACATCTTCCCAGCTAACAACCGATTACCATGTATATCTCAATGGTACATACATTGGAAACGTTACTGATAAAGCTGTAGTAGACAGAGTAATCAATGAAAAAGTCGACGAATTTAAAAAATCCAATAAGGATCTAAATGTAGGTTCCCAGGTTGAATACATACCGGAACAGGTTTTCAATTCATCTGCCAATAACATTGAGACTATCCAAAACCTCAAAAATACATTCCAGCTTCAAGCAGAAGCAGCAGCGATTGTCATCGACGGAAAGCCAGCGGTTTATGTTGCTGATAAAAATACTGCCGAGGAAGTCATTAAAGACCTTAAACTGAAATATGTTTCTGAAGATCAATTAAAGGAACTTGAGGCTAGAAAAGCACAGGCGGATACAAATCTACCGCCATTAAAAGAGAACGAAACACGTTTATTGGATGTTCACCTGTCTAAGAACGTCACTATTGAAGCTGAAAATAGTGAGCCAGATCAAATATTGTCAGCTAGTGATGCCGTTACTTTGTTACAAAAAGGAACATTGCAGGAAAAGAAATATGCTGTTCAAGATGGCGATGCTCTTGAATCAATTGCACATAATTACGGCTTAAAAGTTCCTGAGCTTTTAGTTTTGAATCCAGGTTTAACAGCGGATTCCCTCTTAAAAGTCGGCCAGGAAATTAACGTTACTGTGTTAAAGCCATATGTAGAAGTAGTTGTAGAAAAGGAAGTCAATCAAAAAGAAGTGATTGCCTATACAGATCAGGTAGTGGAGGACTCCTCTATGCCGAAGGGTGAGACGAAGGAAAAGCAGCAGGGGCAAAATGGCTCCCGGACTGTCACTTATTTCATTTCAGAACAAAGCGGTGTTGCTGTTAAAAAGACGCAAACAAGCGAACAAATACTTCAGCAGCCTGTTAATCATATTGTGATTAAAGGAACCAAAGCGATTCCTTCCCGTGGTGAGGGCAGCTTTGCCTGGCCGACTGTAGGCGGGTATGTTTCCAGCCAAATGGGCTATCGCTGGGGCAAGATGCATAAAGGAATTGACATTGCCAGACCTAGCAATAAAACCATTAAAGCAGCCGACAACGGTGTTGTTGTATCTGCCGGATACGATAATGGGGGATATGGAAATAAAGTAATAATCGACCATAAAAACGGCTTTCGTACGCTATACGGCCACATGTCATCGATTAATGTAAAAGTAGGCCAGACGGTTTCAAAAGGCACTGCCATCGGAATTATGGGGGCTACAGGTGATGCAACAGGTGTCCACCTCCATTTTGAAGTATTTAAAAACGGCAGCTTGGTAAACCCTCTCAGCTATTTAAGAAGATAACATGATGAAGTCTCTAGTACCGCTAGAGACTTTTTTATTTTTTGCAAGGATTTACCTTGCCAGTCTTGACAAATGCTACTAATAGATGAATTTAAGCTGAAACAATGGTAAAGTAAAATAGAATAGGTATGACTTCTTGTGATTTTTTGATTGAATAGATTACTTTTTAAAAAGGAGAAATGGTATGGAAAAGAAAATTCTCGTTGTTGATGACGAAAAGCCAATTGCAGATATTTTGCAGTTTAATCTCAAAAAAGAAGGTTATGTTGTCTATTGCGCTTATGATGGAAATGAAGCACTTCAATTAGTAGAAGAAATTCAGCCAGACTTAATTCTCTTAGATATTATGCTGCCGCTTAGGGATGGCATGGAAGTCTGTCGTGAGGTCCGCAAAAAATATGAAATGCCGATCATTATGCTGACAGCTAAGGATTCAGAAATCGATAAAGTTCTTGGACTTGAGCTGGGTGCGGACGATTATGTAACAAAGCCTTTTAGCACAAGGGAATTAATTGCCCGTGTGAAGGCGAATTTACGCCGTCATCAGCAAATCCTGGCTCAGCCGGATGCTGAATCGGAAACGAATGAAATTGAAATTGGCTCTCTTGTGATTCATCCTGATGCCTATGTGGTGTCAAAGCGCGGCGAAACGATTGAACTAACCCATCGGGAATTTGAGCTTCTTTACTATCTGGCGAAGCATATTGGCCAAGTTATGACGAGAGAACATTTATTGCAAACTGTGTGGGGTTACGATTATTACGGAGATGTCCGGACTGTCGATGTAACCGTAAGACGTCTGCGTGAAAAAATTGAGGATAGCCCAAGCCACCCAACATGGATTGTTACGCGCCGCGGTGTTGGCTACTATTTGCGGAATCCTGAACAGGAGTAAGGCCTTGATGAGAAAGGTTGGATTCTTTCGCTCCATACACGTTAAATTTGTTATCATCTATGTCCTCCTTATATTAGTTGCGATGCAAATTATCGGTGTTTATTTTGTCAGGCAGCTGGAAGAAACATTAAGAACGAACTTCCAAACTTCCTTAAAAGAACGCGTTAATTTGCTTGGCTATAATATTGTTCAGGAAATGGAAAAGGAAAGAACTACTGAAGATCCGAGTCTCGAGGATGATATTAAAAAGACCTTAAAGGATTTTGTGACCGGTGATATTTTGGAGGTTCAGGTGATTGAAAACGGCTCACTTAAAATCCTTGGTGCCTCTCCTTCCAGCAGTCAAGGTGTGGTCGGCCAAAGGACAACAGAGCTCCGGGTAAAACAATCGATGACCTTGGAAGAGGAACAAAGTGCCATCAAGATTGACCAGAAAAACGGTTATCGGATTTGGGTCCTCTCCACCCCCATAAAGTCGGGCAAAAAAGTGATCGGCGCCATTTATCTTGTTGCAAAAATTGAAAATGTATTTGAACAAATGAAAACCATTAATGGCATTTTTGCAACTGGGACAGCCATCGCTTTATCGATTACGGCTGTTTTGGGCATATTACTCGCTCAAACCATCACTAGGCCAATTGCGGATATGAAGAAGCAGGCGTTAGCGATGGCGAAGGGGAATTTTTCGAGGAAGGTTAAAGTGTATGGCTATGATGAAATTGGCACACTCGCCATCACCTTTAATAATTTAACGAAAAAGCTCCAAGAGGCCCAGGCCATGACAGAAGGAGAACGAAGAAAATTATCCTCCGTCTTGTCCTATATGACAGATGGGGTTATTGCTACAGACCGTAAAGGCCGGGTTATTTTAATCAATGAACCTGCTGCAGAAATGCTGAATGTTTCACGTGAAACAGTTTTGTCCCAACCGATTGTGGAGTTGTTAGATTTAGATGATACGAATACCTTTGAGGACTTATTAGAAGAAAAAGATTCCTTAATTCTGGATTACAGCACGAAGAAAAAACGCTATATTCTCCGCGCTAATTTTTCAGTGATTCAAAAAGAAACGGGTTTTGTAAACGGACTTATTGCCGTTCTGCATGATATCACGGAGCAGGAAAAAATTGATGCTGAACGACGAGAATTTGTTGCCAATGTTTCACATGAACTAAGAACTCCTTTGACAACGATGAGGAGTTATTTAGAGGCACTGGCAGATGGTGCATGGCAGGATGAAGAAATTGCTCCTAATTTTCTAGAGGTAACGCGGACAGAGACAGAAAGAATGATCCGCCTGGTTAATGACCTCCTTCAGCTATCAAAAATGGACAGTACCGATTACAAGCTGACAATGGAATGGGTTAATTTTGTCGATTTCTATGACCGCATTATTGATCGGTTTGAAATGTCCAAGGAACAAAACGTCACCTTTAAACGAAAGCTGCCAAACGAGGCTATTTTTGTTGAGGTCGATGAAGATAAGATGACGCAAGTGTTGTACAATATCATTTCCAATGCCTTGAAGTATTCCCCTGAAGGCGGTTTGGTGACCTTCTCGATTGAAGAAGAGGAAGACCGAATCATTGTTAGTGTATCGGACCAAGGAGTGGGAATTCCAAAAGAGAATATTGGAAAGATATTTGACCGTTTCTACCGTGTTGATAAAGCGAGAACCCGGAAATTGGGCGGTACGGGTCTTGGGCTGGCCATTGCAAAAGAAATGGTGAATGCCCATGGCGGAGCGATTTGGGCAACCAGTCTAGAAGGGAAAGGTACTATTATTTCTTTTTCCCTGCCGTATGAGCGTTCAGAAGAGGATGAATGGTCATGAGATACGAAAATATTAAATCAGTGATTTTAACGATTTTGGTTTTGGTTAGTATTTTGTTAACGTGGAATCTTTGGACCTATCAGCCTAATTACGACAAAATGGAAAAAAGTAATTATGTTGCCGAAGTCACCGTTAGTGAAAAACAAGAGGTTCAAAAAATTGTCAGGCCTGACCAGATTCTTTTCCATATTAAAGGGCAGCATTATGGAATCAATAACACAGGTGAAATTGACAAAGTGGTTAAGGAATTAGGTCAGTGGACCTTTTTTGATGTGAAAAATGTAACGGAAAAAATCGATAATATTGAGGAACTAAGCCATAATAGCGGCAATACTGAAATTCAGTTTCCAGGGGAAGTTCCCATCGAGTTATATCGCAGTGTCTTGAACATCGAGGGAAAAAGAATACCTGCTTTCAATTTTAATCGCATTATTATTAATGTTGAGGGTTCTGATAAGGATAATGGTATTGTTTATTTTGTCTCAACTGAAAATCAGCAGGTTTATATCAGTCATATTTCCTCAAACAATTTAAACGAGTTTAATCAAAGCTTTTATAAAAATGCAGCGAGTCTGCCACGTTACTTTGGATATAAGGCATCTGAAAAACGGACGCTGTTCCTGCCCGAAGGGGATCAGGAAATGATGAGGTATAAATATTTGCCAAAAGACCTTAATTCCGATGAGTTTAAAGAAGCGCTTTTCAGCAATCCAAGCTTCGTCCAAAAAAGCCCGCTGCCTGCAGGGGAAGAATATACCGATGATTCTAGCAAAATGACAGTGAATTTTGATAGCAATATACTCCTCTATGTCAATCCAACCGCAGAGGAACGATATATTGCCAGTTCGTATGATCTAGTGAAACGGAGTATTGATTTTGTTAATGAACACGGCGGCTGGACAGACCCTTACCGCTTCGTTTCCAAAAGTGAATATAACCGCTCGGTCACCTTCAGAATGTACAGCAGGGATGGCTATCCTGTTTTTAATGAAAGAGGGCTGTCGGAAATAACAGAAGTTTGGGGCCGGGATGAAATCAACAAATATATTCGTCCAAACATTGCTTTAGAACTCCCGTTAACAACTGAAATTCAAAAGGTTACCCGCCCCTCAGGCCATGATGCCTTGAAGTTTTTACAAAACAAAAAGAACTTTAAGCCAGAGCTTCTGCAAGAAATGGTATTAGGCTATCGGATGGAAAGGGATACTGAAGAAAATATGCTGATCCTTTTAGAACCAGCCTGGTTTTATCGCTATGATAATACGTGGGAAGAAATCACGATGGATGACCTGGGAGGACTGAAGCATGGATTGGAGTAAAATAAAAACGATATTTATTTTAACATTCCTGATACTGGATGTGTATCTCCTATTTCAATTCATGAAGATCCGGGATGCCAATAAATATGAGGTTTTAACGGAGGCATCAGTTGAAGAGAAATTGAAAGTGGATGAAATCAAATATGTAGAACTGCCGAAGACTCCAATTAAGGCTCAATATCTTAGCGCTAAGCCGAAAACTTTTACCAAAGGGGATATTGAAAAACTAAAGGGTCAGTCTGCTTCTCTTAAGGGGCCGGGAACGACACTGCAGTCGACGCTGGAGAAGCCTTTGCAGCTTAATTCTAAATTTGAACCAGCAGAGCTTTCGTCTTTTTTAAACGAAAGTGTCCTGTACGGTGACCATTATCAATTTTGGGAGAAAAATGATAAAAAAAACACAATCACCTATTTTCAACAAAGTAACAATATGCCTTTATATAACAATATTAACGGGATGATCACCTTCAATTATAATTCAAGTAATCAAATTGTTTCCTATCAGCAAACCTATCTTGAAGGAATTGAAAAGCTGGCGGAAAAAGAAGAGATCCTCCGTCCGTTAAAGGCGATTGAAACGCTTCATCAAAAGGGAGTCTTGAAACCGAAGAGTAAAATTACGAAGATCGAGCTTGGCTATTCGACACTTGTTCCGCTGTCGGCCTCTCAATTATTAGCGCCAACCTGGCGCTTTGTGGTCGATAATAAGGAGAGTTTGTTCGTAAATGCCTTTGAAGGTGAGATCATTGATTTTAACAGCGAAGAAAAAATAAGTGTGGAGTGAAATTGTATGTCTTTACGATATAGCATTCTAGCAAGCGGGAGTACGGGGAACGCCCTTTATGTAGAGTCAGACGAACATTCCTTTCTAGTGGATGCCGGCTTTAGCGGCAAACAGATGGAGACGCTTTTTCAGCAAATTGACCGCGATATTAGCAAGCTTTCCGGTATCTTTGTCACTCATGAGCACAGCGATCATATTAAGGGGATTGGCATTCTCGCCCGAAAATATAAATTGCCTGTATACGCAAACGAAAAAACGTGGCAGGCGATGGAAACAAATGTAGGGGTGATTCCTACAGAGCAAAAGTTTGTTTTTAACATGGAAACGGTAAAGACCTTCGGTGGCGTAGATATTGAATCGTTCGGCGTGTCCCATGATGCCGCGGAACCGATGTTTTACGTGTTTCATAATGGAGGAAAAAAGCTTGTTCTCATTACGGATACAGGGTATGTCAGCGACCGCATGAAGGGGACAATCTCCAATGCTGACGTGTACATTTTTGAGTCCAATCATGATGTGCAAATGCTTCGTATGGGACGGTATCCGTGGAACATTAAACGAAGAATTCTCAGCGATGTCGGCCATGTCTCCAATGAAGATGCGGCCTTGGCAATGAGTGATGTGATTGGCGATCGGACCAAGAGAGTCTACCTCGCCCATTTAAGCCTTGATAATAATATGAAAGACCTGGCGAAAATGTCTGTAACGCAGACATTAGAGAGTCGAGGCCTGATTGTCGGAGAACAATTCGGTCTTTACGATACAGACCCGAAAATACCGACCATTTTAACAGCAGTATAGTGTTTTTTCTAAGAGCGAAGGAGATTCCTTCGCTCTTTTTGCTTTTGTAATTTAGAAAAATTTATTGAGTGCGCATATTGAAGTCAAAACGAGGTAAAGGAATGTGGGAAGTTCCGCCAATCGGCCATATTGAGGACAAAAGAGGTGAAAAAGAAGAAAATGTCCCTAAACAGGCTTATTGAGGACAAAACAAGATGAAAAAAAGAAGGAAATGTCCTCAATCGGAAAAAAGTATTCTTGATAAATGACCAAAACTCAGCGATCTTTTATTTGTGAAAATTCTATGAACAAAGTCGTAAATTTTATGGAATAATTGTCAAATTTTTTTAAATTTAGGGCTGGGGGAGTATAATTGTTATTATAAGCCAAAATAAAAGATAGCAATCATTTCGAGAGAGAGGAATGGTGTCCAGTGGGTTATTATGATGATCATTCACAGGGGCGTTATCGGGAACAGAAGGGAAATCGGGGCGGATTTTTTATTGCCAGCTTAGTTGGCGCTATCCTTGGAGCGATAATAGTGATCGTTGCTCTTCCGGCCTTGTCCAATCGTGGTGTGCTCCCTTATAAAATTGAAACCAATCAAAATACGGCTACCAATACAACAGATAATACGAATCAGCAGAACGTCATTCACCAGCAGGTATCCTATGACGTGAAAACAGATACCACTGATGCCGTTGATAAAACAGCTGCAGCTGTTGTTGGCATCAATAATATCCAGTCAACGGGATTTTGGTCTGACAATGGGAATGGCAATGGTAATGGCGATAACTCTGAAGAGGCAGCGGGAACAGGCTCCGGTGTTATTTATAAAAAAGACAACAACCGGGCATTTGTTGTCACCAATCATCATGTTGTTGAGGGTGCGACCAAACTAGAAGTAAGTCTGACAGATGGAACGAAGATTCCTGCAAAGCTGCTAGGAAGTGATATTTGGACAGATTTAGCAGTCCTTGAGATAGATGCAAGCAAAGTAAAGAAAGTAGCGGTATTTGGAGATTCCGATAGTTTAAAAATGGGTGAACCAGTCATTGCGATTGGAAATCCACTTGGTGCGACTTTTTCAGGATCCGTTACACAAGGAATCATTTCAGGTCTTAAACGGACCATCCCTGTTGATATCGACCAGAATGGGGTTGTCGACTGGCAGTCGGAGGTTTTGCAGACAGATGCTGCGATTAATCCAGGCAACAGCGGCGGTGCGCTAATTAATATGGCCGGGCAGGTGATTGGGATTAACTCCATGAAAATTTCCCAGGAGGCGGTTGAAGGAATAGGATTATCAATTCCAATCAATTCAGCTAAGCCCATCATTGATGATCTCGAGCATTTTGGCTCTGTCAAACGTCCATATATGGGTGTGGATTTAAAATCAGTATCTGAAATACCTGCCTACTACCAAGCGGAAGCATTGAAATTGCCGAGTGATGTTACTTACGGTGTGGCTTTAAGACAGGTAGTTCCCAATTCTCCAGCAGCACAAGCAGGATTACAAGAGCTGGATGTCATTGTTGAGATGGATGGCCAGAAAATAAATGACGTCATCGACTTGCGTAAGCACTTATATCAGAAAAAGAAAATTGGCGAGAAGTTGAAGGTCAAATATTATCGCGATGGAAAGCTTAAAGAAACGACACTGACACTGTCGGGAGAAAGATTACAATAAGGGTGAAGGAAACAGGATGGCGGAAGCTGTCCTGTTTTTATTATGATATGATAGTTGTCGTATGAGGGATATCTGGAACGTAAACACTAGGATTAAAAGAGGTAAGAAAGGTGAAGATTAAAGATGATTTATAGTTGTGAGGAGCATGTGGATATTGCCTTAGATACGGTTGTGGATGAAACTGAAACTTTTCCGGTTTTATCAAAAATTGGTGTGGATAATTTATCAACAACCTGTGAATATTGTCAAAACCCGGCTGTATATATTGTGGCGAACAAGTGATTCCATACTAAATGTGGATAAAGGTGTGGACAATGTGGATAACTTCTGTGGATATGTTGTTTGTAACCTGTTTGTAATCTAAAAATAAAGGGCTGTGGATTGTGAATATCTCGATTGTGACGGTTGGTAAATTAAAAGAGAAATATTTGAAGCAGGGAATTGAGGAATATTTGAAGAGATTATCGGCCTATGCAAGGGTCGAAGTCATCGAAGTTGCCGATGAAAAGGCGCCGGAAGAATTAAGCGATACAGAAATGCAGCAGGTAAAGCAAAAAGAGGGCGAAAGGATTTTAGCAAAGATTAGCCAGGATACATATGTGATCGCCTTAGCGATTCAAGGGAAATTACAATCATCGGAGGAACTTGCAGATTCAATAGATAAGCTAGCTACATACGGAAAAAGTAAAATTGCCTTTATAATTGGGGGATCCTTGGGGCTTAGCGATGAGGTTATGAAGAGGTCGAATGAAAAATTATCCTTCTCAAAGATGACCTTCCCCCATCAGTTGATGAGGTTGATATTGGTTGAGCAGATTTATCGGGCGTTTCGGATTAACCGCGGTGAACCATATCATAAGTAAATGAGGTTTTTGGTTAGAATTCAAGCTTGGACAATGTCTTTTAAGTCCAAGCTTTTATCCATTTATAATCATTCCACCGTTTATATGAAGAATTTGTCCTGTTACATTTGAGGAGTCGTCCGACGCCAAATAAACATATGCAGGTGCCAGTTCGAAAGGTTGTGCAGCACGTTTCATTGGGGTTTCACTCCCAAATGTTGCATAAGTTTCTGGTGGACCGCTTGAAGGTATTAAAGGGGTCCATACCGGGCCTGGAGCGACGCCATTGACTCGGATTCCTTGATGAATGGCCGATAATGCTAACGAGCGGGTGAATGAAACTATTGCTCCCTTGGAAGCGGCATAATCGATCGCGTATTCATGCCCGCTGTATGCAGCGATGGAAGCCGTGTTGATAATGGAGCTTCCTTTTTGAAGATAGGGAATGGCTGCTTGTGTAAGATAAAAAAGTGAAAAAATATTTGTTTGAAAAGTGCGTATAAGCTGCATGGCTGATATGTCGCTGATACTTGATTGTGGATGTACTTCCCCTGCATTATTGACGAGGATCTCCAGATGGCCAAATTCCTCAATTGTCTTCTTAACAACATAATGACAAAACATCTCATCCCCAATATCTCCTGCAATCGTAAGACATTTCCTTCCCAATTGCTCCACTCTGCCTTTTGTTTCAAATGCATCGCCGTATTCATTTAAATAAACAATAACAATATCCGCGCCTTCTTTTGCAAAAGCAAAAGCGACCGCCCGGCCAATACCACTGTCTCCCCCAGTAATAATGGCTGTTTTGTTCAATAGTTTATTACTTCCAATATAATTTGGATTTTCAGAAATAGGTCTTGGAATCATAAAAGATTCAATACCTGGATGCTGGGGTTGATATTGTGGGGGAAAGAGAATCGGAACGATCTCACACTTTTTTATATATCCAAAATGGCGATCCATAATAAGCCTCCTTCGTTTATGTGCCATTTAGCATATTCGTTAAAAATAGGATAGGTGAATGCCTTATATGCGTTACTATTATTAAAGTTTTGATTTCTTTACTTCCTCTAAAAAGAAACAGTGTTTCGAATTAGTATTTTTTTTGCGAATAAGAGGAAATTAAAGATGGCTTTCAACAATCATTTCTGTAAAGGAGGTATAGAGTGAAAACAAGAAAGTGGATGCAATGTTTTGGTGTATTTCTAGCCGTCATTTTCGTTATAAGTGAGCCAGTGTATGCTTTTATTCCTTCTAAAGATCAAATTGTACAACCTGAAAAGGTGGCATCGCAGAAAGACGAAGACCAACCTGCCTTTGACCTCTGGGGAAGAACCTTCTCACGTAAAGAAGCACATGATTTATTGAAAACAGCAAAAGGCCGGGAGCTTTTATCTCCAAAGAATGGCGCTGTAAAAATTGATCAAGCTCTATTACATTTAGGAAAAAAGTCATTTTACGAAGAAACATTTGGAAATGAAGTCTTTTTAACTGATATTCTTGGTGCTTTTAACGGGCCGCTTACGATTGAAAATTTTCAGAAAGCGGTAAAAGGGTTAAACGGAAAGGGCACAACGAATTTACAGGTGGAATTAGCAGAAACCGTAACGATTGGTAGGAAAACATATAAAAAAGGAACAAAAGTGGATACCGGGTTTGATGTGGCGAAAGGTTCGAATGAAGTTCTTGGTTTGCCGATGGTAAGATCAGAGGGAAGATTGAAAGTTGGACTTAGCTGTGCAGCATGCCATGCTACTGTTGACCCCATTAATAAAAAAGTCATAGAGGGGGTTGTTAATACCGATGCTAATTTTGGGCTTCTCCTTGCTTTAGGTACGAACACAACTGCTTATTTTGCACGTACTGAAATTGCCTCTTTAAAGGATTATATTAGGAATTTAGATAAAACGGTTGTAACGAGTGAAGGGAAAAAAGAACCCTTACCGGATCCAAAGGCGTTAGAAGAGGCCGTTGATGATAGTGTAATCAAATGGCCAAAAGGAAACTTTGATATTACCAGTGATTTTATCAGCAATCCGACACAAATCCCGGATTCTTTCACTTTAGGAGACCATCCATACAGTTGGAGCGGGTTTGCCATGGCTGGACCGTTTAAAGGATTAAGCGCCTTAAATAATGCTGTTCACGCCCAAGGCTCTGATTTAACTACGATCGCTGACGCCAGTCGAGCTCTTCTTGGCATCGACAAAGAGGTCTATCTAGGAACCCAGCTGCAAAATTCAGCAAATCGGAAATATCGTTTTGTTCCAAACAAAGGGTTGAAACCCTCCGAATTTTTTGCCCAAGTGGATCCAACCCCAGAGGCTCCAGGTGTATCCAAAGCGATCACATTGCCAACTTATCCAAGATCATCACTTGTTTCTCCCAATGGGCTAATCGTCAGTTCCCCAGGCACAAATGTTGGAGAACAAAACAATGCAATGTCAGCTTTTCAAAATACCTTTGTTCCTCCGAAAGCACCAATTAAGATAACAGATGGGGAAAGGAGATTGGGCCAACAGGTATTCTCACGCGGATCCTGCATAACGTGTCATGCCGGAAGTTTTTATACCAATAATAAAATCATACCTGTAGAAAAAATAGGTACGGAACCGTCTCGCGCGATTGGCTTAAGAAAAGCAGGCGAGTTTTTAACAGAACCACTTATTTACTCACCTGATACACCTGTGCCTGTACCAAAATACGCATTAGTGTTAAAAGTTCCAACGGGGGGATTTGACCCTAATCAAATCAAACTTGCGTTTGGAATTGGAAAGACAAAGGGGGGCTATAAAGTACCTAGTCTTATTGGCCTTTATTGGTCTTCCCCATATCTCCATGACGGAGGTGTAGCGGTTGGAGCAAATGCTAAAAATCAATTAGGAATAGCAGGAACGTTAAATAAAGGTGTTTTACCTGATCCGTATAATAGTTTACGCGCTTTAGTTGACAAAAATTTGAGATCTCAGGTTGTAAAAGTGAATGAATCCACAGAAAGCCTAAGGAAATCAAATGTAACTGGACAAGGGCACGAATATTGGGTAGATGGTTCAACAGGTTTTTCTCAACAAGAACAAGATGCTTTGATAAAGTATTTACTAACATTGAAACAATAAACCTCCTAAAGACAGGCGTCATAATGAATGCCTGTCTTTAAGAGGTTTGAATAAAAAAACCAACACCAAAGAAAATTCATTATGTTTATGACCAGAAGTAATTGCCTATAAAAAATGATGTCAGGTAACGATACAGGACAATGTCCATCCTCCCTACCTGTCACCATTGTGTCTTTCTAAGTTAGCAAGTTCCTCGCTTTTTAACTTCTTATCTGACCAAAGAGCAAGCTGAAGTGTTAACGCATCTTTAAATCTTTTTGGATCATAACCCGTTTCTTTTTCTATTTTGCTTAGCTGATAAATGAGTGTGTTTCGATGAATGTATAGGTCATCAGCAGTTTGCTGGATATTTAAGTTATTTTTAAAAAAGGCCTCTAAAGTATCTGCATATTTTACTAAGGTTTTATTCATGATTCTATTGGTAAACCTTTCACCCCATGCACGATCTATTTTATAAATTAACGCTTTTGGTTCCACTTCGGCAAATGAAATGAAATCCTCTGATTCATCACTAATCTGAAGGGCAAGGTCACAATCAGTATAGGAATGGTTAAACTTGTTCATTGAGATAAAAGAAGTGCTGTATGCAAGTCGGAATTTCAACTTCAGCTTTTTTAAATCAGCGTATAAGTTTTGTCGCTTTTTGTCTGCTGCTTCTTGAGCGAAGCCGGAAAAGGCGATAAACATTCGATTAATATTGATAAAGCCTACAAGGCATTGTTCTTCACCAATTATTCCTTCAATTTTATTAATTAATGCTTGATTCGTGAGCGTGCGATCTGTCATTTGAATCACATGGGTGATAAACGGTGCCTGAAGCTTAAGGTCTATTAGGTTAAGCCACCGATCGATATTGCTGTAGGATGGAGAACTTTTCAAAAGTTCTTCGATAATCATTTCTTTTGTTCGTAGTTTCCACTCCAATTGAGAAGCGATAAATTTCTCTTTAATCATAAGCTCCGTAATCATTTTTACGATGCCGCCTAACTCTTTTATGTCTTCGGGATTTCCAGTAATGCCAATGACACCAAGAATTTTGTCCTGGAATACAATCGGGAGGTTAATGCCGGGCTGGGCTCCTCGCCAAACCCCTTCTTCATTGAAAGGAATAATAAGTGTTTCGCCGCTTTTTAGAACTTCAAGTGCCCCCTCGTGAATATCATCTATCCTAGAAGGATCACATGATGCAATAATAATCCCTTTTTCATTCATAATGTTTATATTTCTATTAAGGCGCAGAGAGGTTTCCAGTACAATGGTTTGGGCAATTTCTCTCGTTAACATCTGTTCCCTCCGAAAAGTTGGTTAAATCGTACAAAAATTTAGATAAATGAATCTCTTTTTTTATATGGTACACACGATGTTTTCTTTTATCAAGCTTAGTATAATAAAAATTAGAAATGAAAACGTTTTCTAAAGAGGGATAAATATGAAAATTGTAATAGCCCCTGACTCTTATAAGGGGAGTTTAAGTGCTGTTGAGGTTGCCAGATCAATAGAAAAAGGCATTCAAAATGCCTTTCCAGATGCCCATACTTTATGCCTTCCTGTTGCAGATGGCGGGGAAGGAACGTTAGATACTTTAGTTGCTGCCACTGACGGACAAAAGATTTCAGTCCTTGTTACCGGACCTTTAGGTCAAAAGGTTGAAGCTGAATATGGCATATTGGGTGATAGAAAGACATGTGTCATTGAAATGGCCAAGGCTTCGGGGATACCGCTAATTTCCCGAGAAGAGCTTAATCCCTTACAAGCGACTACCTTCGGAACTGGAGAGCTAATTAAACAAGCTTTAGATGACGGTTTTACGTCCTTTATTTTAGCACTGGGAGGTTCAGCCACCAATGATGGCGGGGCGGGAATGCTTCAGGCCCTAGGATTATCACTTTTAGATGAACAGGGAAACCAAATTTCCACTGGTGGTGCCGAGCTTGCTAAGATTCGTTCCATTGATTTAAGCGAATTTGACAAAAGAATATCAAATTGCCAGTTTCTAATTGCATCGGATGTTGAAAATCCATTAATTGGCCCGCTGGGAGCATCACATGTGTTTGGTCCACAAAAGGGAGCAACTCCTGAGATGGTACGTATATTAGATGTTTGTCTAACTCAATGGGCAGATGAAGTTGAAAAAGTGACAGGTGTCCATCTACATGACTTACCTGGGGCAGGAGCAGCTGGAGGGATTGGCGGAGCATTTCAAGCCTTTTTCCCTTGTAGAATGAAAAGGGGAATCGATGTGGTTATAGAATACACAGGTCTTCAGGATGCTCTTATTGGAGCAGACCTTGTCATAACAGGAGAGGGCCAAGTGGATTTCCAGACAGCTTCAGGTAAGACTCCGATGGGGGTTGCACAAGCCGCATTATTGAATAATATTCCAACAGTTATTTTAGCCGGTTCAGTAGGAAAGGGAATAGATGTACTTTATCAGTATGGGATTGTAAGCGTTCACAGTATTATAAACAAGCCAATGGAATTAAAAGAAGCCATGGAAACTGCTGGGGAATTGCTGGAAAATGCAGCAGAGCAAGTGATTCGTTCGTTTTTTTATCAACGGAGTAAAATAAAATTTCATACTATTTAAAGAAAATCGCTAGTTTTTAAGATATTAACATTTTTCTAACCCCCAAAATTACCGATATCCTAGAGAGGAGCTACACTGTTATGAAAATTAAAGCAACGCTTGATAGAATTCCCGGCTCAATGATGCTATTTCCACTTCTCATCGGTGCAACACTAAATACGTTATTTCCAGGAACACCTACTTTCTTTGGTTCCTTTACTGGTGCCCTATGGACGGGTGCTCTCCCAATTTTGGCAGTATTCTTTTTCTGTATGGGTACAACTTTAAGCTTTAAAGCCACACCTTATATCATGAAAAAGGGCGGTGTGTTATTACTAACAAAGATTGGCGTGGCTGCAATCGTTGGTATTATTGCTGCAAAGTTTATAGGTAATGGAATGGTTCTTGGCGGGTTGTCTGTACTGGCCATTGTAGCTGCTATGAATGACACAAATGGCGGTATGTACATGGCTCTGATGGGGCAATTTGGTAAACCTGAGGATGCAGGCGCTTATTCGATAATGTCACTTGAATCTGGTCCCTTCCTGACAATGCTTACTTTAGGTGCTGCAGGTCTTGCTGGTTTCCCTTGGCAAGCGATGGTTGGTGCAGTACTTCCACTAGTTCTGGGAATGATTGCCGGTAATTTGGATAAAGATCTTCGTGAGTTTTTTGGAAAAGCTGGTCCAGTTCTCATTCCTTTCTTTGCATTTGGTCTTGGATGTGGTCTTGATTTCAAAAAAGTGGCCGCTTCCGGTTTAACTGGCATCTTGTTAGGCGTCGCTGTAGTAGTTGTTACAGGTACTGCATTATTCTTTGCAGATCGTTTAACAGGAGGAAATGGAATTGCAGGATTATCTGCTGCAACCACTGCTGGAAATGCAGCTGGAGTTCCTGCTGCTGTGGCAGCGGCAAACCCTGCTTATGCTGATGTGGCGGCTTCTGCAACTATAATGGTTGCTGCAAGTGTTATTGTAAGTGCAATTCTATGTCCAATAGTGGTTGCGTGGTATGCAAACAGGCTTCAGAAAAAAGGAAAATTAAACCTGCTAGAGCGACAGGCAAGTTAATTTGTCCTTGTAAATTAATGAAAAATTATGCCCCTGAGAGCTTTCTCAGGGGTTAATATTTAATTGACTGTAGTTATTATCATAATTGTTTGGGGAAATAAAAATTGCATTGTTTTTTCTAAAATGACCTATTAAAAATTTAAAAAATTGAAAGTGAGCGATTTAGATGAAAACAAACCTCTTATATGGCCAAAATGGTCTTGAAGTTGAAGTGTCTGATTCTGCATTTATTGTTGAGCCTAATCATTTACCGGGGTTAGAAAATGATATTGAAGCCCTAAAAGAGGCATTAAAAAATCCAATTGGAGCAGCACCTTTAAAAGAAATGGTGAAAGCCACGGATAAAGTGGCCATTGTTATCAGTGATATTACCAGACCAACACCAAATCATAAAATGGTTCCAGTACTGATTGAAGAACTTAATCATGTTCCAATCGAAAATTTTGTTATTATAAATGGAACAGGTACCCATCGTGACCAAACAAGGGAAGAATTTATTCAAATGCTTGGAGACTGGGTTGTCGATAATGTAAGAATTATCAACAATCAATGTCATGATAAAGAAACGTTACGGAATGTTGGAAAAAGTAAGTTTGGTTGTGATGTATATTTAAATAAAGAATATGTTGAAGCTGATTTTCGCATTGTAACAGGCTTTATCGAACCACACTTTTTTGCCGGATTTTCTGGAGGACCAAAGGGGATTATGCCAGGCATTGCTGGTATTGAAACGATTATGACCTTCCACAATGCAAGAATGATTGGGGATGCTCGTTCAACCTGGGGAAATATGCAGGATAACCCTGTTCAAGAGATGACGCGTGAAATCAATCGTATGTGTAAACCGGATTTCATGTTAAATGTTACATTAAATAGAGAAAAGGAAATCACATCTGTTTTTGCTGGTGAATTATATGAAGCCCATGACAAAGGATGTGAATTTGTAAAAAAACATGCCATGATCAAGTGTGAGGATCGATTTGATGTCGTTATTACATCCAATTCCGGTTACCCTCTTGACCAAAACCTTTATCAAGCCGTTAAGGGGATGAGCGCGGCACATAAGATTGTTAAACAAGGCGGAACGATTATTGTCGCTTCTGAATGCTCGGATGGACTTCCAAGCCATGGGAATTATTCAAAGATTTTTGAACTTGCGGATAGCCCTCAAGCTTTATTGGATCTAATCAATGATTCGAATTTTAAGATGTTCGATCAATGGCAGGTTCAGAAACAAGCGGTAACGCAAGTATGGGCAGATGTCTATGTATACTCCATGCTCACAGATGAACAAGTTCAAGGTGCCATGTTAAAACCTACTCATAATATTGAACAAACTTTAGAGGAATTGAAACAGACTTACGGGGAAAAAATGTCGATTGCCGTTTTACCATTAGGTCCATTAACGATTCCTTATGTGGAAGAATAATTCATCTATAAAAAAATAGACCCGAAATTGCCGCCAGAATTAGGTGAATTTATCCGGGAGATTGTTAATTCGCTTGATCTGAAAAATAAAAATGAAAGTGTCTCTAAACAAAGCCTTCTGCCGGAAGAAATGGTTGAATCTGTCCTACAGTTATTCAAAAAAATGACCGATGCGGATGCGGATTGTTACGTTGCTATTTCCAATATAAGAGATTATAATTTACCTAGATTAATAAGCTAAAAAGACACGAGACTGGTAAATCAGGTAGGATCTAGAGCTGCAAATTTTTATATTTGTAGTCTTGGATCCTTTTTTACTATATAGGTTAGGAGAAGTTTATTTTGTCAAGTTTAAACGGTCAATTCATCTTATCCATTATCATTATTTCACTAGGTTATAT
>NZ_JBALPP010000074.1:0-18726 GCF_036965425.1 Neobacillus drentensis
ATATAAAGTAATGCATTGGAGATTTTATAATGGAATATTTATCGCTAAAAGACCATGTCTATAACTATATCGTAGAGCAAATTAACAGCGGAAAATTAATCGCAGGAAAAAAGGTTAATGAAAACAATCTTTGCGAGAGTCTAAATGTCAGCAGAACTCCTGTTAGGGAGGCGCTCATTCAGCTTGCATCAGAGGGATTGCTTGAAAATGTGCCAAGGAAAGGGTTCGTCATAAAGAATCTTACTAAACAAGAGGCGAAAGAGACCTACTTTATCATAGGGGCATTAGATGGCCTTGCTGCCTCGCTGGCCGCTCCGCTATTGTCCGAGAAAGATATGAAAGAGATGGAATTTTATATCCAAAGCATCGACCTGGCCATTAATACTGAAAATTACAGGATGTATGATAAGATGCAGGATGCTTTTCATCATGTTTATCTATCCATTTGTCCCAACAAGAGCCTGGTAGAACTTCTCCTCCAATTAAAAAAGAAGTTTATGATTAATTTAGGTGAAATTGGTCCAAAAGATGGGTTGAAGGAAAAGCTATATCAAACCAATAACGAACACAGGAAGATGATGGAGCTTTTCGCAAGCAATGATTCAGCTGAATTAGAAAGGTTTATGAAAGAAGTGCATTGGAACATCCATAAGGCAGAACAAATACCTTTATAGAAATAGGAAAAAGCGGTTTTGTTTCATCAGAAACAGAACCGTTTTTTTTATTGACAATATAAAAACTGAATATTTATAAAAATGTGAAAAAGGGGGATTTGAATTATGGAAAAACACAGCAATGACCTGCAACGTGGGCTTAAACGCCGCCACATTACGATGATTTCCATTGGGGGAACAATCG
This sequence comes from Neobacillus drentensis, assembly GCF_036965425.1. Classification (GTDB taxonomy): domain Bacteria; phylum Bacillota; class Bacilli; order Bacillales; family Cytobacillaceae; genus Neobacillus; species Neobacillus drentensis_F. The sequence goes on from NZ_JBALPP010000074.1 coordinate 859, forward strand.
GAACAGGCCTTTTCCTTGCTTCGGGAAATGTTGTTTCGAAAGCAGGTGCTCTTGGGGGACCGATTGCGTTTTTGGTAATTGGACTATTAGTGTATGTATTAATGAAAGGTCTTGGCGAGATGTCAACCTTCATGCCAATTCCTGGTGCCTATACGACTTATTCAGGTCTATTTGTTCATCCGGTATTAGGCTTCATGGTAGGCTGGAATTTATGTATTAACGGTTTCCTCGGGCTTGGGGCAGAAGTCGTTGGAGGCGGAATGATTTTAAATCAATTCTTCCCGAGTATTCCTCCTGTGGTCTTTTGTATCATCATTTCATTGTTTATTCTGGGGCTGAACATGATTGATGTAAAATCATACGGAGAAGCTGAATACTGGTTTGCCGGTATAAAAGTGGTCGCTATCATAATCTTCCTAGTTGTAGGAGTTTTAATGATTTTTGGAGCGATTGGCCATCAAGGATTCATCGGATTATCCAATTGGAACAGCAAATCCATGTTCCCTAATGGTTTCACAGCGGTAATTTTGATGATGACAGGGGTAATTTGGTCCTATCTCGGCGTTGAAACGGTTGTAACAGCTGCAGGAGAAACAGAAAACCCACAGCGTAACGTGCCTAAAGCCATTAATACGATTTTCTTCCGTATATTAATTTTTTACGTTGGTTCTGTAACAGTCATGGGATTAGTTGTACCTTATAAAAATGTAAGCGTTTTAAGTAACGGCTATGCAGGCTTGTTTGGATTGGCGGGAATCCCTGGTGCAGCTGCGATTATGAATATTGTCATTCTGACTTCCTTGGCTTCCGCTGCAAACTCTATTGTTTATGCACTCAGCAGAACCCTAGTCGCGTTATCAAAAGAAGGAAAAGCACCGATGGCATTGGGTAAAGTGAACAAACGCGGTATTCCAATGAATGCAGTTCTTCTCACATTGTTCCTAGGTCAGGTTTCTTTAATTACCAACTTTGTTTCTCCTGATAAAGTGTTCGTTTGGTTGATTTCCATTGCAGGTTTCAATACCCTGCTAGGCTGGTTTGGAAGTTTCCTTTCTCACTATAAATTCAGAAAATGGCTCGTGGCAAATGGCGGTTCAGTGGACAAGCTAAAATTCAAAATGGGTGGTTATCCGTTTCCAACAATCATCTGTTTATTTGTTTTAGTCGCAATTGCCATATATACCGCATACAGCGCTGACACAAGATTTTCCTTCTATATTGGAGCACCAATGCTAATCTTGTACTTTATCATTGGAACTTTCTTGCATAAAAAAGATAAACTGCAAGATCCGAATTATAAGCCGTTTTTAGATGCGCACATCAATGAAATAGAAATTAAATAATTGAATAGATTACTAGAAGCACTTTACCAAAATTACTTTTAAATAAAGGAGGCAGTGGAATTGGAAAAGAAAAATCTTGAATTGGCAATACAACTGCGCCATGAGCTGCACGCTCATCCAGAATTATCAAATCATGAAGTTTGGACCAAACAGCGTTTAATAGATTTTCTCAATGAAAATACCAAACTCGAAATCGTTGACAAGGGCCGCTGGTTTTACGCTATTTATCGGTCCAAAGTGGGGAAAAGAAACATAGCTTTTCGTGCCGACTTTGATGCGCTGCCAATTGAGGAAACAATCGATCTTTCATACAGATCGAGGTTTCCTGGAGTTTCTCACAAATGTGGCCATGACGGACACTCTGCCACCCTCTGCGGATTTGCGCTGGAGGTCGATCAAAAGGGCAGTGACAATAATATCTTTTTTTTATTCCAGCATGCAGAGGAAACTGGTGATGGCGCTGCTGAATGCGCTGTTTTCATCAAGGAAAATAACATTGATGAAATATTTGCATGGCACAATATGAGTGGTTTTCCATACAATACTGTTCATGTCATCGATGGAACTGCACACTGTGCATCCAAGGGAATGTCCATCCAAATGGAAGGTGTTCCTTCTCACGCCAGCGAACCGGAAAAAGGGATTAATCCAGCCTTTGCCATTGCAAAACTGATTGATGCCATCCCTGGTTTCATAAACTCAGCTAACAATAAGGGGTTGGTCCTTTGTACGATTGTTCAGGTTGACATCGGTGCAAAAGCATTTGGAGTAAATGCCAGCAAAGGTGCCCTAAGAATGACCATTCGAGCACTGTATGAGGAAGAGATGGACAGGCTTCAGCAGAATCTGGAGGATCTGGCGAAGATGGAAGCGGAGAAGTATGGTCTGAAGGTAAGCTTTGAATACCAGGATGAGTTCCCAGAAACGGCAAATCATAAGGAAAGCTCAGACAAGATTCGTCAAGTCTGCAATGAAAAAGGGCTTCAGATAGTTGAGCTAACGGAAGCTTTCCGTGGTTCCGAGGATTTCGGTCACTATACGAAACTCACAAAAGGCTCGTATTGTTATATAGGAAACGGAGAAGATTATCCAAATCTGCACAGCTACCAGTATGACTTTAATGACGGGGTCATCGAAACGGCTGTAGAATTGTTAAAAGGGCTTGCTGAAAAGTAATGATAAAAAATGACAGGGGGGCCTCCAGAAATGAATGGAGGCCTTTATTTAAATTAGATTGTGGACATATGGAAGAATTGAAAATCCACCAAATGGTCAAGAATTTGCATAACCATGGTATACTATTGATTAAAAAGTGTTCAAGTTTACATAGGAGTTGTCAAAATGTTCGTCATTGGTGTATTAGGATCAAATCTATTTATTGAAGCCATTTCTGAATATTATCCATTATTTCCAGAAGTATCATTTGTCGACTATACCTATGAATCTCCTTGGGAAATTGACCATTTGATTGATCAAGCAGGAAAAGAGGTAGATACCTTACTTTTTTCTGGAGCTATTGCTTTTTACTTTGGTCAAAGAAAAATTAACGAGAACAAACTAATGGCAACTTACGTTCCTTTTCACGAGTTTGTGGTTTCGTTATCATTATTTTCCATTTATTATCATGAAAAGATACCGCTGGAAAAAATCTCGATTGATTTGCCGAAGCAGGATTTCATTGAAAATGTAATAAAAGAAATTCAGATTTCAAGTGGACCTAATTTTATAAAAGATTATCCTTGGATTTTTAACTTTGAAGAAGAGAAGTCATCCTTTGATTTTTCACAATTTGTAAAGTTTCATGCTGATTTATATAAGGAGAAGAAAACACAATTTGCTTTAACAAGCATTCATGCCGTATATGAAGAACTTCTGAAATTAGAGATTCCATCAATTTATATGGTTCAGCCAAAACAAGCCTTAAAAGAAGCATTGGAAAAGGCCATAACGTTGACAAGGTTAAAGAAAACAAAAGATTCTCAAATTGCCGTCATCTCAATAAAAGTAAACAATTATCCAACTCATCAGGATGAACAAGTGTCTAGACTTCAAATCCTGCAACATTTACACCAAATGGCAAGGCAGTTAAATGCCAGGGTGTCACACGATCACTTCCAGCCTTTTCTCATCTATACCAATAGAGGATCATTGGAAGCTGTTCAGAAAGAGCGATTGCAAAATATCTTAGAACTTGAAGGGAAAATAAAATCATCCATACAAATCGGAATTGGATACGGTTATACCATGAATGATGCGGAAAACCATGCAAACCAAGCATTGTATTTTACTGAAAAACATTCATCGGAAAAGACAACTGTCTATCTGCTAGATGAAGATAAAAAATTAATTGGACCACTATTTGAAAATGAAAAACGATATACGTTAAAAAACGAGGATCAGGAAATACAAATGTTAGCTGAACAACTAAAAATGACTGCGAAGAATTTGCAAAGGTTTTTTGATTTTCTAAGAATCAATCAATTTCGTTCTTTTTCCGCCCAGGAGTTAGCTGATTATTTCGCTGTAAGCAGGCGGTCAGCAGAACGGATCATAAAAAGATTTCTTGAACAAAAATATTTACACATTACTGGCGAAGAACAGCCATATGATCAAGGACGTCCTCGCGCACTATATAATATCACGGAGAGTCTAAATAATATGCTGAATTCATAAAAATATTGATTTTTGTGAATTTACAGCATATTATTAAATTAAATAATTAGCGACACTTTAACGACATTGTTGCTAAAAGGAAAGGGAGATTAACTTGAAAATTATTAAAGCAGACATCGTTGGTATCCATTTGCCATTAAAAACACCTTTTATTATTTCCTATGAGACATACGATTACATGCCTTCCATTATTGTGAAACTGGAAACGGATGATGGATTAGTGGGATTTGGGGAAGCTGTTCCTGATGAGCATGTAACAGGGGAAACGTTCTTTAGCACAATTGAAGTTTTAAAGCATCATTTAGTGCCTGCGATTATGGGAGAGAGCCCATTTGCGATTGAAAGAATCCATCATATTATGGATAGCCGCATTCACGCGAATCCGGCAGCAAAAGCGGCGATAGATATCGCATGTTATGATTTAATGGGAAAATACACAGACAAGCCTATATATGAATTAATCGGTGGTAAATTTCATGACGAGCTTACTTTTGCAAAAGTGTTAAGTATTGAGGAACCTGAAATTATGGCTGAGAAAGCGAGACAGGCGGTTACTCAAGGCTATAGCTCCTTAAAACTAAAAGTTGGTTTTGATCTATATATGGATTTAGAACGGGTGAAAGCTGTTCGAAAAGCGGTAGGATTTGAGATGCCAATTCGAGTGGATGTCAATCAAGGTTGGAAGGATTATTCAACAGCAGCGCAGGCCCTTCCATTACTTGAACCGCTGCGTATTTCCTGGCTCGAGCAGCCAATCAAAATGGGAGATATCGATGGGCTTGCGGAGCTTAGAAAGAAAACGGTTATCCCGATTATGGCGGATGAAAGTGTTCATAATGGCGCCGATCTTCATGAAATTATCAAGAAAAATGCAGCCGACAAAATCAACATTAAATTAATGAAGTCCGGAGGTATCTATCCAGCGATTCATATGGCCAAAACAGCAGAATACGCAGGAATCTCCTGCCAAGTTGGATCGATGGTCGAGTCCTCCATTGGGTCGGCAGCAGGCTACCATACGGCCATGGCAAGAAAAAACATCACAAGTACAGAACTGACGGGGCCATTATTATTTAGTAGGGATATTGGTAATTTGGAATATCAAATTCCTTTCGTTCTTTTAAGTGGCAAGCCAGGATTAGGGGTTGACGTTCAGGAGGATTCGCTCCAAGAGTTAACGGTAAAACAAGAGACTGTTGAGCTTCTAGCCTAATAGAGATATGAGGGATTGAGTATGAAAAATGCAATAAAAAAAATTAGTCCGATTATTTTTGAGTTATTTGACCATTTACACGAGCATCCAGAGTTAAGTTGGAAAGAGGTAAAAACAACTGAATTTATTGCCGATATTTTACAAAGAAACGGGTGCCTTGTCAGGACTTTTCCAGACCATACCGGTGTTATCGGTGAATGGGGAAATGGTACAGCGGATTCCCTGACCGTTGGAGTCCGTGCTGATATGGATTCGTTATGGCAGGAGGTCAACGGGACGTTTAAAGCCAATCATTCCTGCGGTCATGATGCCCATATGACCATAGTCTTAGGGATGCTGCTTATATTAAAAGAAATGCAAGTACATTTGCCGGGGCGTTTAAAATTCATTTTTCAGCCTGCAGAAGAAATGGGCAATGGTGCTTTAAAAATGATCGAAAAAAAGGTTGTAGATGACCTTGATTATTTATATGGCGTCCATTTACGTCCGATCCATGAGCTTTTGAAGGGGACGGCATCACCTGGGATTTTACATGGTGCGGCAGAAACAATTTCTGCTAGAATCATAGGTTTTGATACCCATGGAGCGCGCCCAGATTTAGGGGTGAATGCGATTGAAGTGGTTGGAACCATAATTGAGCAGTTAAAGGGAATCCGTTTAAATCCGTATGACTCTTACTCTGTAAAAATGACGCAGGTCAGCGCTGGCGGTGAAAACAGTAACATCATACCTGGATCGGCCCAATTCCACTTAGATTTAAGGGCCCAAATCAATGAGACTATGAATGAGTTGGCTAAAAAAGTTGATCATATTTTAGAACGAGTAGCATCATTATATGAAGTGAAAATTGATTATGACCATCAAGAAAAGGTGTATGCGGCGGTGCTAAATAAAGAGGCCCAACAGATTATGGCTCAAGCAATTGCGGAAACATTGGGTTATAAGCAGGTAAAGGCGCCGGTAGTCACACCAGGTGCGGAGGACTTCCATTTTTATACAAAGGAGCGCCCGCATTTGAAAGCTGCCATGCTGGGGTTAGGCTGTGATTTAGAGCCTGGCTTGCATCATCCAAATATGAAGTTTAACCGGGAATCATTGTTAGATGGAATTGAAATTCTTACTCGAACTGTTCTTGCCACTTTTGAACAAAGCTAATCAGTAAGTGGGACAAAATAATAAATAGGATAACTATATGAAAAGGAAGTAAAAGGGATGAGCAATATAATAAATATCAATTTTCGTACCATCGAATCAATAGGTGATCTCGAAAATGTAAGAAGGTTAGAGTCAATCATTTGGAGTGAGTATGAGTCCACACCAATCCACCAAACCCTTACAGCGATTAAAAATGGAGGAATCATGCTGGGGGCATTTATCGATGAAAAAATTATTGGATTTCAATTCAGCTTTCCTGGTTTTAATGGAGAAAAGGTCTATTTATGTTCCCATATATTAGGAATCCATCCGGAGTATCGAAAATTAGGGATTGGTGAAAAACTGAAACGCCTGCAAAAAGAAGAAGCGTTGAAAAAGGGATATGATTTAATTACCTGGACATACGATCCTTTGGAAACCGTCAATGGAAATTTGAATCTGCACAAGCTTGGAGCAAGATGTAACAAATATGTTGAAAATTGCTATGGAGAAATGCAGGATGAACTAAATGAGGGAATGCCGTCCGATCGATTCACTGTGGAATGGTGGATTAAAGAAGAAGCGGTTGAAAAACCGAACCAGTATGAATTCGATAACGATTCCCTAGTAATTAAGGTTGTGAATGATTCCAAAGGATACCCCGTTCCATTAGAACTAGATTTAATTAAGAATTCGGAATCGGGATTTCTTTTTGTACCAGTACCAAGTGATATGCAAACGCTCAAGAAATATAGTTCAGAGCTAGCCTTATCGTGGAGAATGAGCACCGGGCAAGTTTTTACACACTATTTTCAAAATGGCTGGACGGCAATCGATTTAGTGAAGAGTCAATCGAACCCGGCGTTATATCTTTATGTTTTAGGCTATGTTAAAGCTTAATGTTGATTTTGTCTTTTGTTGAATTGAGGATGAAGGACAAAGCAGATCCTTTAAAGAGGTGAACAGTCAATAAAAAGCGTTCATAATGCCCTAACTCATCCCGGAAGTGAGAGAAATGTCCTTCAAAGGTTAAATGAAAGACAACCCCCATCTATTAAACAGGAGAACGGTCAATTAAGGGGGCTCATAATGCCCTAACTCAACCGGGCAGTGAGAGAAATGTCCTTCAAAGGGCAAATGAAAGATAAAGTCCATATAATTGTGTAAAAAGAAAGAGTCATTTTATTCACTCTTGGTAACACTGTTTTCAGCGACGATAAACAATGAAAAGAGGAATTAAAATGACTCACTTACAGTTTAACCTAGATTTAGACCTTTTAAAAGAATCCGTCATCAATTCTAATCTAGATATGGTGATTAAATCAGCGATTGTCTTAGTTCTTAATGAAGTCATGGAAAAAGAGAGGGACGATTATTTACAGGCTGCTGCTTATGAACGATCTCCAGATCGCCGAGACTACCGAAACGGCTACTATGAACGTGAATTGATCTTAGGTATTGGCAAACTAAAGCTAAAAGTACCCAGAACCAGAAATGGTGAGTTTTCCACTTCAGTCTTTGACAAGTACGCCCGTTGTGACCAAGCCATGGTTCTCGCCATGCTAGAAATGGTCATTAACGGCGTTTCAACCCGGAAGGTCACGCATATTGTCGAGCAGCTCTGTGGGGAAAACATTTCGAAGTCGTTTGTATCTTCCCTTACCCAAAAGCTTGACCCCGTTATTAATGATTGGTCTAAACGCCCTTTGAATGTCATGTATTATCCTTATGTTTTTGTGGATGCCATGTATATAAAGGTCCGGGAACACAACCGGGTTGTCTCAAAAGCCGTGTACATCGCTACTGCCATTACCGAAAAGAATACACGTGAAATCCTTGGGCTTAGTGTGGATCATGCGGAGGATTTCGAGAGTTGGAGCCGTTTCTTCCAACAGCTTAAATCTCGTGGGCTTCAATCTCCCAAACTGGTCATTTCAGATGCACATCTAGGACTCCAAAAGGCGATACAGCGCGATTTTATCGGTACTACGTGGCAAAGATGTCTGGTACATTTTAAACGCAATATAATAGAGAAACTCTCCAAAAAAGATAGTAGAGATACGCACGATGATTAAGCGTGTCTTTGAAGCTGTTACGATGGAGGATATCCGCAGATTTAAGAATGAACTAATGAACCAGTTTGGGGATGAAGCTAAGTATGCCAAAGCCTTGGCAACTTTAGATGAAGGCTTTGAAGATGCGATTCAATACCTAAACTTTCCTGAGAAGATGCACCCCCACATACGAAGCACAAATTCACTTGAACGTTTAAACCAGGAAGTCCGTAGAAGGGAGAAAGTAATACGTATCTTCCCCAATACTCAATCTGCCTTTCGTTTGGTAGGTGCTGTTCTCATGCAATATCAAGAGGTCTACTCCAAGAGAAAGACATTACTTAATAACTAATAAAACTTTTATTTTTCGACTCACTTCCATCATGGAATGATCACATATCCAGGAAGGGCTGTCAAAGTGAAAAGCCTTTGACAGCCCTTCCCGGATATGTAAATAAAAAACCATGGAAGTTTCGCCCCAAAAAATGAAAGGGTATGGATAGAGAATCATCGAAGGTAAAGCTGAAAACAATTGCTTTTGATTTTACACAATAATCAGGACTTGACTAAATGAAAGACAAAACCCATCTAGTAAACAGGAGAACGGTCAATTAAAGGGGGTTTTTAATACCCGATCCCATCATGAAATCGAGAGAAATGTCCTTCATAATGCGGATAATATGAAAAACGGGCAGAAATCAACAACCAAGTTAAACATAGCCATGTTTTAAGATCAAAATAAAATAAATAAAAGGGATGGGCCAAAGGCTCATCCCTTCCTTCATCTTAAAAATCGTGATTTCCCCCAGGGCTCACTGGCAAAGCGTAGTCAGGGATTGCATCGTATACGGCTGGATCCGCATTTTCAATGGAACCATCGGCTAAACTGTTAAGTACAGCCATCACAGGAACCTTAGCCGTTTCTTTTAACATACCGTTTTGCTTTTGACCTAATGTCTGAGTTTGTCCCTTAATTTCAATCAGCATGGTGGCTGTTCCATTTAATTGAATGGCGCCCAATCCAGAACCGGGATAGTTCACCTGAGGATATTTTTGAATCGCCCCATAAGAAGAATTCCCACGCTGTAACGATTCATAGGCGACTGCATTTATTTTTTTGCTGAAGGTCTCAACATTTGGATCAACTTTATAAATTTTACCACTGAAAGGATCCTGGTACGGTTTTGTAGTAAACAGGGCCAGCAACTGGATGGAAACAGATCGCTTGTCTTCTTCTGATAATTGGTTGAATCCACGATGATGTAGGTCAATAGCAACATCCGGTTTAAATTCTTTTACTAATTTTGTTAATGCACGTGTTTCAGGCGAAAAGACTAGGGATGCCTGTGAACCGTTGTTAGAATTTGGTTTGTTTAGAATTTCGGCAACTTTTTCTGGATTGTTTTTGATTTCTTTTTTTATATCTAAATCGTAATTAGGATGAAAATCACGATTCAAGTCAAAACCAGGGATTCCATAAACAACTTTCCCATCATTATTTTGGCCGCGTTCACTTCCTTCTGCATTGTAATACCAAGGAGCTTTTGTATCGGCAGGAAGGCCTAATTCTTCAGGATTCCATGTTTGATGGGAATATCGTACTGGGAATGGCTTTCCTTCATACTGATTGGCTGTTCCATCTGGATTGATCCGAGGGACAAACCAAACGTTCACCTTGTCCAAAATTTGTTGAGCTTCTTTTCCCCCTGTGGATAGTTTTTGGATTAATTCGACTGCTGCTTCTGTACCCAGCGGTTCATTACCATGTATTTGCGTATAAATAAGAACACGCTTCTTGTTCGGCGCATTATCCCCAAGTTTTGCTACATAAAGCGGATTGCCATCATTGGATGTTCCAAATTGCTCTAATGTCATTTTACCATTTGAAGATTGTTCAATCTGTTTCAATTTTGCTTCTAATTGTGCATTGGACATTAAACTTTCAAAGGATAGATTCTGTGGATCCTGTACCCATGGTCCATTTGGGGTAGTAACAGGTTCTGCAAAAACGGCCGTAGAGCCAAATCCAATGGTCGCGGCCAACATCCCGCAAGATAGTATGTATCCAAGTGCTTTTTTCTTTTTCATTTGTAGTTCCTCCAATTGGAAATAATTATAAAAAATATTAACATAATATAATTGTTGGAAAAATAGTTTATTCGGAAAATTGGGATAATTGAGAATATGGTAATGGTTTTCCTCTTATGTTGTACATCCTATCTACCTAGTTAGCTATCAAAGTAATAGTCCTTTATTTCTATCTACTAATTGATTTCTCATTAATGGAGAAAAATATAAATTAACATAGAAGAGAATGGAGTTTGTTATTTTAATGAAAATTATGTACCTGACAATAGAACTTATCATTGGATTTTTTTCTTTGTTCATAATAGTGAAGATTGTTGGAAAAAAAATTATTAGTCAAATTACCCCTTTTACCTTTATCTCAGCGATTGTGTTGGGAGAACTTCTTGGAAATGCCTTATATGATCATAAAATAGGAGTGTTCTATATTGTTTATTCCATGGCAATTTGGGGAGGATTGCTTTTTATTGTTGAGTATCTAAGTCAAAAATTCCTGTCATTTAGGGGAGTTGTAGAAGGGAAGCCGTCTGCCCTCATTAAAAATGGAATGATCGATCGTGAAGAATTAAGGAAAAATAGGATGAATATTAATCAGCTGCAAAGCCTGCTCAGGCAAAGTGAAACCTTTTCTGTTCGGGAAGTGGCCTATTGTTATTTAGAGGCAAATGGGTCTTTAAGTATTCTAAAAAAGACAAAATATCAAAAAACGACTCAGGAAGATTTTAATTTGCCTTCACAAGCAGTATTTGTTCCTGTCACGATCATTCGAGACGGTAAGGTTTTATGGGATGAAATCACGGAATTGGGCTTTGATGAATCCTGGCTGCAATTACAATTGAAAAAGCAAAATATCACGGATTACAAAGACGTATTTATAGCAGAATGGCTGCAGGACGACGGACTTTTTGTTCAGACTATTTAAAGGAAGAGATTTATTTAATGGTCTCTTTTTTTATTGTTTATATAAATTTTATTTATGATTACATAATTATCATTGAATTTACTTCAATCAAGTTTATGTTAAAATAAATCCAACATTAATAAAATTCTGAATTATCAAATGGAAACGCTTCCGTTTTGATTGGAAATGAAAAAATGAAATATTGGAGTGAGTGGAATGGAGATGTATGCTAGTAGAAATCGGAAAATGATGATTATGGGTCTTTTATTTTTTGGAATGGTTTTAAGTTTTTTTGACCGCGTAGCCATTAATGTAGCGGTTATTCCTATGGGGCAGGAGTTTCACCTTACGACGTCCCAGACAGGTTTGCTCGTTAGTATATTTTTTATTAGTTACTCACTTATGCAACCGCTCGGTGGATGGATGACTGATAAATTTGGTGCAAGGGTCATGATTACATTTTCACTCTTTAGTTGGTCTTTGTTTACGTTATTGACGGGATTTGCTTGGTCATTTGTTTCATTATTATTCATTCGTTTTATTTTTGGCTTAGGAGAAGGCCCTTTTTATCCGTCTAGTATGTCTACCATTCGGGATCATTTCCCTCAAAAAGAACGCGGGAGGGCCAATTCCTTCTTCCTTTCTGCTCAAAACATAGGTGGAATATTAGGTACCGCTCTTGCTGCAGCAATGGTGGCAGCAATCGGATGGAGAGGGATGTTTTCTTTTGCCGGAATTTTAGGCATGATTGTTGCTTTCGGATTTTGGTTTATCCTGAAGCCACAACGTACCCAGGACAAGTTGGAAGGCAGCAAGAAACAAAATAAAGTTCCTTTAAAGCTTTTATTAAGAATAGAGAACATTTGGAAGATTATCTCATTTAAATTTTTATCCAATATTATTAACTACGGTCTGATCACCTGGATGCCAATCTATTTAGTGAAAGAAAAAGGAGTGGATTTTGTAGCGGCGGGAAGTTTATTGGCCATTCCTTATATTATCGGCTTTCTTATGTTTAATGTTAGCGGATGGATTCTCGATAAATTTATGGCCGGCCAGGAGAAATATCTTGCCGCTGCAGGTGCTCTTGCTTCCGCAATTTTCCTTTATTTCATGGCAAATGCCACGTCTATTGCAATGATTATTACGTTTCTTACCCTTAACTCCATAGCGTTATCTTTCTTCGGAACGGTTCTTTATACGATTATCATCAAATATTCGCCAAAGGAACTTACGGGCTCTGCTTCGGGACTCGTAACATTTGCTGGCCAAATTGCCGGTGCGGTTTCTCCATCAGCAATCGGCTTAATTATTAGCGTATTTAAGGGCTCCTATAATGCAGCCTTCTGGTTTTTAGTTGTTTCAGCGTTGGTTGGGACTGTTATTGCCCTTTCCATAAAAAATAATTCAGCCCACCCATCAGAAGGATATGAAAATAAAACAGCAGCTGTTTAAAATTTTAAAAAAACAAGTATCCTCTATGATTTGAACAGACCTACTATTCGATGTATGATTCAATTAAGAGAGATAGAAGGAGAATCATCCATGAATATTGAACAATTGGAATATATCATAAAGGTCGCTGAAATGCGCTCCATCTCCACAGCCTCAGAGAGCCTCCATATTTCCCAAGCCGGAATTAGTATGGCCATAACGAGCCTGGAGAAGGAATTAGGTATTAAAATCTTCAAACGGTCACGATTAGGTACGATTCCGACAGATGAGGGAAAGGAAATCATCCAAAAAGCGTATGAGGTTTTGAGTAAGCTCGAAGAAATAAAAGACAAGGCACAAATGCATACAGGAACGATGGAGAAGGAGCTGCGCCTTTCATCTACACAAGGCCTATTTCTTACGGTTTTGCCCAAATCATTAGCCTTATTCAAGAAAAAGTACCCCAAAGTCAATATCGTTATTGAAGAAAAAGGCGGACAAGAAGTCGTTAATGATGTCTTAAATAATAAGATCGACATCGGACTTTTAAATATTCCAAAGAAAAATCCGAGAGAAGATGAGTTGGATTTTCAAACCTTGATGGAGGCAAAGATAATCGTATCAGTCAGCGGGAAATCTCCTTTAGCCGGCCGGAAAACTATCACACCGCAGGAGTTAATGGATCAGAATCTAGTTTTTTATAATGGTCCAAAAATGAAAGAGTATATCAAGGAGTTTTTTGACCAATACGGAGAAATGAAAATTTTATTTTTAACCAATAATACAGAGATTATTAAGAAAACGGTTGCAGAAGGATTGGCGATTTCATTATCTTATGAAATTGGTATTAACAGTGATCCGTATTACCAAACTGGTGATCTTGTCCCAATCCCTTTGGTTAACTTTAATAACAATACCATGAAACTCGGGTTTGTGCGCTCGAAAAAACAGCACTTTTCAAAGGCAGCCAAAGAGTTCATCAAGTGTCTTGAGTTCTATACTACTACATTAAAATATTAGTTTCCTATCAACAATAGGGGACTAATTTTTTTTATGGGATTTACATCAGTGAAACTTAAGTATACATAATAATTGTTTATTTTACTTAAAAATAATTTATATTTATAATTAGTTTAAGATTTAAAATATTTAAACAATGATAAAAAAACTGAAAGAAGGGAAACCAATGTTAACAACGCTGGGAGAGGACTTAAAGGTACTTCGTGCCAAATTGCAGGATTTCATCCAAACTGAATTGCTTCCATATGAACAAGAGCATCAGCTGAATGCAGAGGAAGATATTCCAAGAGAAGCGATTAAATGGGTAAGACAGCGATCCAGAGAACTAGGATTCTATGGAATTAACCTCCCAATTGAATATGGGGGACAGGATATAAGCTTAAAAGGGCTTTGCCTGCTAAAAGAGGAATTGGCTCGTTCTGGAGCTGTTTTATGGGGCCAGGTACTTGGGGAAATTGGCGGGCCGTTAAGAATTGGTCAAATGCTGGAAAGTTTTACAAAGGAGCAAATCGAAAAATATGTCATCCCAGTCGTTGCCGGAGATGCAAGCTGCTGTTTCGCCCTTACGGAACCAAATGCTGGTTCGGATGCCTTTGCCATTGAAACCACGGCCATTCGGGATGGAGAGAACTATATTTTAACCGGGAAAAAGCACTTTATCAGTGCAGCCCCTTATGCTGATTTTGCTATTGTCATAGCGAAAGAATTAGTAGACGGAGAGAAACCACGAGTTACAGCTTTTCTAGTAGATAAAAAAACACCTCACCATTCCGGCTTTGAACTGGGGAACATTCAAGTTCCAATCTCGGGAGAACGCATTCATGCTGAATTAATTTTTAACCAATGCCGTGTACCTGCCTCCAACATTATCGGAGCAGCGGGAAAAGGCTTGCTCCTTGGGTTGAAAAGAATAAACACGAATCGCGCCTCTCACGCTGCCGGTTTTGTCGGGATGGCTCAGCACCTTCTTGAATTATCGGTGGAACAGGCTAAAAAGAGAGTACAATTCGGACGTTCTATTGCGGATTTTCAAGCCATTCAGCATATGTTAGCGGAAATGGCTACAGATATCTACGCAGCAAGATGTATGGTTTACGATGTGGTTGAAAAAATTGATCGGGGAGAGGAAGAACGGGCAGGTGCCTCGATGGCTAAACTCTTTGCATCAGAAGTAGTTAACCGTGTTGCTGATAAGGCAATTCAAATATTCGGTTCTCAAGGATTGGTTAAAGGGCATCCTGTCGAAAAAATGTACAGAAGTTCTCGTATGTACCGAATTCTTACTGGAACCTCGGAAATTCAAAAAAATACGATTGCAAAAGAATTATTAAGGGATTAACCATAGTTTGATAGTTTTGGAGGAGGGTAAGATTGATGATGCAAAAGATGACATTCCAGTCATTGCTTCTTAAAGGATTAAAACGATTTGGCGAGCTGCCCGCTGTGACCTTGTTGCCATCAGAGGAGACGTTGACATATAAGGAGATGTTGGCCAAAACAGAGCTCCTAACTTCATATTTATTCGAATTAGGTTGCGGGAGGGGCACCCATATTGCCACTCTGATTCCTAATAGCCTAGAGGCGGTCCTATTTGGTTTGGCGGTCCAGCAAAGTGGAGGAACGTTAGTCCCGTTAGGAGAGAAGCTGGGGACCCGTGAAGTTGGTTTCATTTTGAGGGAAGCAAAACCAAAAGTGGTCATAATGGCTTCCCAGGCACATACTGCAACCATTCTTGAATACCTGGAAGAATCTAATAGTCCGGATATCCATATCATTGGGCTTCCCGAATTTGGAGTCGAGTACCCTGACCAGTTTGAGCAATTCCAGTGGCCAAAGGAAAAAAAGCAATTCGCTTTGCCTGCCGCCATGCCGGAGGATATCGCTGTCCTATCGTACACAGGCGGGACGACGGGCACACCCAAAGGCGTCATGCATACCCAGGAAGGATTGGCTGCCGGACTACTTTCTGCTGCCATTGAAGACCCGCTAGACGACAGAGACAAGGTATTGTTGAGCACGCCAATCGTACATTCCGCCGGATCTCTGCTTTGGAGGGCTCTAACCTCAGGCGTCCATATCTATGTCATGCGTTCCTTTGATGCTGAACAGTTTATCGAAAACATTAAGGAATATAAAATTACAACGACCTTCATGGTTCCAACCATGCTGTACAGGCTTCTCGATCAGACGAAGAAAATGGATTATGATGTAAGCTCGATGCGCAATATTTTTTACGGTGCCTCTCCTATTTCACCAAAGCGTTTGAAGGAAGCGTTTGAAGTGTTTGGACCTATTATGCGCCAGCAGTACGGAATGACAGAATGCAATATTGTTATTTCAAGATTATCCAAAAGTGCCCATTTTTGGGCCTATCATCACAATCAGGAAGTCCTGAAGAGCTGCGGGAAACCATGCCTTTTGACCGAGATCCGCCTTATTGATGATATAGGGAAGGATGTTGAGGCATACGAACTGGGAGAGATTATCGTAAAATCTCCTGCCTTGATGGCGGGATATTATCAAAGACCCGAACTCACAGAAGAAGCCATTCGTGACGGCTGGTTCTATACGGGTGATATTGGCAGGATGGATGAAAATGGGTACCTCTATATAGTAGACCGGAAAAAGGATATGATCATATCTGGCGGAATGAACGTCTATTCTTCAGAAGTGGAAAGGATGGTCAATCAGCATCCTGCTGTAGCGATGAGTGCATGTATAGGTGTTCCCCATCCGGATTGGGGTGAAGCGGTCTGCGTCGTTGTAGCCCTAAGAGAAGGGTTCAGCTGTACGGAGGAGGAAATCATCGCATTTTGCAAGCAGAGCACCTCGAAGTATATGGTTCCTAAAGTGGTCTATTTCCAGGATAAGTTCCCGCTTACTCCAATTGGAAAGATAGATAAGAAAGAATTAAAACATAAGTATGCCCAAGGGCTTTTAACCATTTAATAGAAAGAAAGCTGGGAATGTGATTTCATTCCCAGCTTTCTTTCTTTTTGAATTAGTTTGTAAAATGATTCTTCGTTTGGAATGCTTTTTCTACATACTTAATGAATTTTGCCGACGATGCCGATAAGGGTCTTTTCTTTGAATAAACTAGTCCAAATGCCATGTTTACTGGATGATGATTGATGATATGCAGCATTTTTATCTTATCTTTTGACGGTAACTCGTGGTTGCTTGGGTACCAATCAGGAGAAAAGGTGATGGCTAGATTTTTTAAGACAGCTTTTCTAATAACATCCGTATTATTGGATTTAAATAGGATATTCAAATGACCGAATTGATGTAAGAAATTATTGACAAACCACTTAACGTAGTCACCGTCGTACATCACAATGGTTTGATTAATTAAATCGTGTGGTGTAACCGTATCATAAATCGCAAGCGGAGAATTTTTGTGCACATAAACTTTCATCTCCCCTTTAATTAACGGTAAAAACTCTAAATCCTCCGTTTTATCCTTGAGTCCCTCATGAATGGCGATCATCCCGATGTCAACATGACCTTGATTGACCGAATTTACCACTTCTTGTGTTTCTTGTTCTTTTATTTCAAGATTCACGTTAGGAAAGTCTGCTTTAAATGCAGCGAGCGGATTGAGAAGAAAGGTCATGAATGTTGGAATAGAAGCTAGCTTTAATTCACCCTTTACAACCATTTTTACACTTTGCATTTCAAGCTTTAATTCTTGGATTTTCATGATAATTTCATAAGCTTTTTGAATGACTTTGTCCCCTTCTTCGGTTGGAAGGGTCCCTGTGCGGGAACGATGAAATAACGTTACCCCCAGTTCTTCTTCTAGACTAGAAATAGATTGACTGACAGCGGATTGGGTAACATGAAGGTTTTTGGAAGCCGTTGAAATGGTTCCTGCTTTTGCAACTTCGATCACGTATTCTAATTGTTCAATCTGCATGGATTTCTCCCTTTTCTATAAATCTATTTAATGTATCTATTAAAATGTTTAATTTTATTAATGATAATCTAGATTGTATAATAAATTCAAGC
>NZ_JBALPP010000074.1:18745-40215 GCF_036965425.1 Neobacillus drentensis
CAAGCATTTCATAATTTTTTGTAAAATTAAATGAAAAGAGGTGGGGGACCAAGGGTTTTCTCGAAAAGCTTTAATAGATGGCAACTATTTTTTTATTCTGATTTGGAAGCGTTTCCTCAAAATGAATTGTGTGTTGAAAGGTAGGATGGTAGACGTGCGTTGGCTTATATTATTCTCAATCTTCGTACTGGCGGTTATTAATTTTGCTGATAAGACCATCACGGGATTAGCAGCGGTTCCGATAATGCATGATTTGGATCTAAACTATGGCCAATGGGGGATAGTCGGCAGCAGTTTTTTCTGGTTATTTTCGATTGCAGGGATAGTTGGTGCTGCATTGTCTGACCGGATTGGCACAGGAAAAATGCTCTTGATTATGGCGCTTGTCTGGACGATTGCCCAATCTATGATTCTCTTTGTGGCAGGGTTACCTTTATTGATTTTGACGCGCGTAATGCTCGGTGCTGGGGAAGGTCCATTTTTTGCAACGGCTGTTAGTCATTTAAGTAAATGGTTCAAACCCGAATCGAGAGGATTCGCTTTATCCATTTTGAACTTAGGAAATACCATCGGAAAGGCAGTATCTGTTCCAATACTAGTGCTCCTCATAGCCAAATTCGGCTGGCGGGAAGCGTTTTTCAGCCTTGGGGTTGTAAGTTTGGTCTTTTTCATCTTTTGGTTATGGTTAGGCAGAGTGAACCCCCCATTGACAGTCAATAAGGCAAAGTCTGTTCCTGTCAAAATAGATTGGGGAAAAACTTTCAAAATTTTACGTTCACCAACCTTTGTTTTTACAACCTTGATTGCCTTCATTGGATATGCAGTGATTACTTTCAGCCTTGTTTTTAACCCAGCCTATCTAACAGAGGTTAAACATGTATCTCCACAAACAATGGGATACATGAAAGCAATTGGCGGGGGTGCAGGGGCTTTATTGTCGGTTTTTGCATCTATTATTTCCGACAGTATCTATAAGAAAACCCAGAATGTTTGGTCATCACGTGTTTTGTTATCCTCCATTTGTGTTTCAGCAGCAGGAGTCTTATTTTATATTTACACAATGACAAATTCAGTACCGCTAATGATTGTTGCTTTAATTTTTGAGAATGCCTTCATTTTATTGTTGTTTACCATTTGCCCGATCGTTGTTAACGGTCTCCTTCCTGAGAGAAAAGGACTGATGTCCGGGATTATGATGGGCATTGCCACTACCTCAGGGATCATCGGACCCATCATTTTTGGTAAGGTTATTCAAGGGGCAGGGGCCAACATCGGCTTCAACCTTAATATTCAAGTACTCGCAGTTCTTTTAGTGGTTAGTGCGGCTCTTTTTGCGATTTTTGCAAGGCCATCTCAGGATCATGCTAATAATATTCAATCTTCAAACAAATTCACATCATCAGTAAGCTAAGGCCTTTTATTCGGAAAAATAGGGGAGGAAAAATGTGGTGCAAAAAATGATTATAGATGAGAAAGCGAAAGCACTTGCTTATTTAGAGGAGCACAAAAGACGTTTTGAAAAAAGGATACAGAAAGTTACCGAAAACATTTATTGTGCTGTAGGGTATAGCCTAGGAAATTCAACTCTTATTGTTACTAAAGATGGAAACATCATTGTCGATACGACTGAAAGCATTGAGGCTGCAGAGGAGATAAAGGCAGAGTTTGATAAAATTTCACCAATTCCAACGGCCGCAATCATTTATACCCATGGACATGCAGACCATGTGAACGGTGCTTCTGTATTCTTGAATGAACATACAGAAATTTATTCTAATATAAAAACAGTTGAGTTTTTTACTACTCAATTCAACCAACTTAAAAACATTCTAGACAGACGTGGGGGAAGACAATTTGGAGTTTACCTGCCGCCTGAACATACACCATGCAGCGGATTAGGTCCTTCATTAAGGGTGAGTCCAACTAAACAAAAATTAATATTCCCGACACAGGTCTTTGAAAATTCGATGGAATTAACCATTGGAGATGTAACCTTAAAGCTTGTTTCCGCTCCTGGGGAAACAGATGATCAAATTTTTATTTGGATTCCAGAGCAGAAAGTATTACTGGGGGCAGATAATTATTATCCTGCTTTTCCAAATTTGTACACCATTAGAGGGACATCCCCAAGACCTATTTTGCAATGGGTTCATTCCCTAGATAAAATGAGGGATCTTCAAGCAGAATATTTAGTCCTCGGGCATACGGAACCGGTCTTTGGTTCTGAACAAATCGCTGAGCTATTAACTATGTATAGAGATGCCATTCAATTTGTTCATGACAGCACTGTTCGTGGAATGAATAAAGGTAAAACACCGGACCAGCTTGTGGAAGAGATTACTCTGCCTAACCATTTGCTGGAGTATAGTGAGCTTCGGGAACTTTATGGAAGTGTTTCGCAAGCCGTTCGAGCTATTTATGATGGGTACTTGGGCTGGTTTGATGGGAACGCTACAAATCTAGAAAAACTGCCTCCAAGAATTTATGCACAGAAAATTGCGCAATTAGCAGGAGGAGCAGACGTCTTAGTTCAAGAGGCGAAAAAGGCACTAGAAAAAGACGAGTATCAATGGGCTGCAGAGCTCTCTGACATGCTTTTGAATTTGTTGCCTGACAATGATAAGGTGAAACAGATTAAAATCGCGGCCTTAACAGACCTTGGTTTAAGATCTTATAATTCCAATAACCGCTCGTATTATCTTTCCCAGGCGAATGAGTTAAAAGGCAACTCCAAATCACCGAAAACCAAACCTTTACAAACTAGGATGTCTTATTCACATGCAATGCCGCTTGACAGCTTCTTTTCAAATATGACTATTCTCCTTAAACCCGAGAAATGCCTCGATAAAGCGTATTCTGTAAATGTTGGGATTACCGATCAAGCTGCAGACTATAAAATTGAGATTAGAAAAGGGATTGCAGAAATTCGAAAAGGAGCAGCCCAAGAACCAGCTCTTACTATTAAAGCGGACGAAAAGAATTGGAAGGAAATTATTATAGGGGCAAGAACCATTGACGAGGTAAAACAAACAGGGAAACTACATATAGAAGGAGATTCTATTCTGTTTAATGAATTTATTGCTCTTTTTCAGTAAATGAGCGGTCAATTTGAGGATTGTAAATGGTTTTGAACCAAGATAGATAAAAAGAGCTAAACATATTAAGTTTAGCTCTTTCCACTTTTAATAAGGATCAGAAGGCTGCCCCATTTGTTCAGCTTGTTGGACGGCCTCTTCCGTTTTAGTATTTTCATTCGTTCCAGCGTTTTCAAGGCCATCTGCAACTCTTTTTCCATAGTCTTCATCACAATTTGTAAAGATTTCAACCATCTTGTCCTGAATTTCTTTTCGGCATGAGCTAAGGGCGCCGACAAGGTTGGAAATTAATTCGTCCCGTTCCCAATCACTAAATCTCCGATACGTTTCGCCTGCCTGCCCAAAATTGTTTTCTCGCGGAAGGGTCTCCCTTTTTAGGTTTCCTTCAACATAAGGCTCATGTTCTTTTCCAGGATTCTTTGCTTCCTTTAATCCGCCTATTAACGAAGGCTCATAATTCACATGAATGCTTTTGCTTTTCCCAAAATCAGTCCGATGGTCCATTTGTCCGCCTTCTTGATTGGTGGCCACATGTTTCTTTGGGCTATTAATTGGCAATTGTAAATAGTTTGTGCCAACTCGGTAACGCTGTGTATCCGAATAGGAGTAGGTACGGCCCTGCAGAAGTTTATCATCAGAAAAATCCAGTCCATCGACAAGTACACCGGTTCCAAATGCTACTTGTTCCACTTCGGCAAAGTAATTCTCAGGATTTTTGTTTAACACCATTTTTCCAACCTTATGCCATGGGAAGTCATCTTTATACCAAAGCTTAGTTGGATCGAGTGGATCAAAGTCTAATTCTGGATGCTCTCCGTCCTCCATGATTTGAACATAGAGCTCCCATTCTGGATAGTCACCCTTTTCAATGGCTTTATACAAATCCAAGGTAGCGTGATTGAAATCGGTCTTTTGAATTTCATCGGCTTCTTTTTGGGTAAGGTTTTTAATCCCTTGAAGCGGCTCCCAATGATATTTGACTAATACAGCTTTTCCTTCTTCATTCACCCATTTATAAGCATGTACTCCCGATCCCTGCATTTGCCGATAATTCGCGGGTATGCCCCAAGGGGAATTGACAAAGGTTACCATATGGGCAGATTCTGGACTTTGGCATAAAAAGTCGAAGGTTCTTTCAGGATCTGCAACGTTTGTTACTGGATCTGGCCGAAATGAGTGAACCATATCAGGGAACTTTAATGGATCACGAATAAAGAAAATTTTTAAATTGTTTCCGACTAAATCCCAGTTGCCATCTTCCGTATAAAATTTAACTGCAAAACCTCTTGGATCCCGCAATGTTTCAGGAGATTGACCGCCGTGAACAACCGTGGAGAAGCGAACGAATACAGGTGTTTGGACATCTGTGTTAGTAAAGACCTTTGCACGGGTGTAATTGGAAATCGGTTCGCCGTTTACAGTGCCATACGATTGAAAATACCCGTGGGCACCAGCACCACGAGCATGCACGACCCGCTCAGGAATACGTTCACGGTCAAAATGGCTGATCTTTTCTAAGAAATCATAGTTCTCTAATGTCATAGGACCTCTGTTACCGACTGTACGGACACTTTGATTGTTGGTAACAGGATGTCCTTGCTGGTTTGTTAACATATCTTCGGTTTCATTATTTTGTTTTTCCGTCATAAATGAGCCTCCTTAATTTACAACATTAGAAAGTATTTCCATCGGATGCAGAAGTATGTATGGATTAACGTAAATAGGGCCACGTAGAAATAATCTACGTGACCCTATTTCAACACAAAAAAATTAACTATCCATCCAAGCAAAATCTTCAATGAATTGGACGAATGCCTTCACAACATTCCACTCCAGAGATTCCTTATGATAATACATCCACGTTCTTCGTAATATCGGATTTCCATCTTGATCCTTCAATGGGGTCTTATATAAGTCATCTATCCCGGCCAGGACCCTGCTGGACAAGATTCCATAGCCTAAACCGTTTAATACCATTTCCTTACACGTATCCACTTGATCGACTTCGATACTAATAAAGGGGGCTTCGGCATAATTTTCTGCCCACCAATGATCAATGACAGATTTTAATAGGTAATCTCCTCGATATTCGATTCTTGGCAGACGAGGGAGATCAGTAATATTGATCTGTTCCTTGGAAGCGATACAGATGGTCTCCTCGAATAGTTGATGAGTTGATAGTCCTCTCCAACCGTAGTCTCCTCGAACAAAGCCAATATGAACATCCTTATTGTGAATCAGTTGGGTTACATCTCTGCTCCATCCCGTAATGACTTTGAATTCCACATGGGGGTATTTGATTTTAAATTGCTTTAATATATATGGAAGTTCATAGTTCGCAAAAAAGTTAGATACCCCCAATTTTAACGTTCCTGCGATAAGATTACTCTCGTTATTACTCATATTTTGGACATTTTCTTTAATCTTTTCTAAATGAGCGAGCGCTTCTTCAGCACAATGGACAAGATATTCTCCTTGGGGGGTAAAATGTATGCCCCTGCTTTCACGGGTTACAATTTGCACACCCAGCTCTTCCTGCATATGCTTTAACCGACTTGTTAATGCAGGTTGAGTTAAAAATAATAGTCGTGCTGTTTTTGTTAGATTTTTTTGATTATATAGTTCTTTCAGTATTTCCCAATCACGGTAATCCATTGTTTCACCCATCTATCTGATATAAATATTTTTTATAAATAAATATAATTTTTTCGCATTTTATTTATTTCAATTATTACATTATCCTTATTCTTAGGCAATTGATAAAGTATTTCATCAAAACTATTTAAATATAACATAAATTAATGAACCAATCATGGGGGTAATGTGAATGGGAGAACGGAAAAACCAACCAAATCCATGGAAAAAATTTAATGGTCCCAACCTTGGGTATGTAATCGAACAATATGAGCGTTTTTCAAATGGGGAAGAAACCATTGATCCTAAATTAAACGAGCTTTTTATTCAATGGGGTTCACCTCTTTCTTATGAAACACTTCAACAAGAAAATACCGTTGGACCTGAAACGATTGTTCCATCGGCAAATATAGCAAAAGCAATGAAAGTGGTAAAACTTTTGGAAGACATTCGCTCAAATGGACATTTAGCGGCAAACATGTATCCACTAGAGGCGAATGCACAAAATCATGAGATTTTTGCCCTTGGAAAGTATGGTCTGAATGAAAATGACCTGAAAGCGATTCCAGCGAACTTCGTTTGGGAGGATGCACCGGAAGGCATACAAACCGCATTTGATGCCATGAATCGTTTAATGGAAAGTTATACATCCTCCCTTGCCTTTGAGTTTAACCACATTAGTGATGAACAAGAACGTACTTGGCTGTCTCAGATGGTTGAAAAGGATTCCTTGAAGCGTTCTTTATCGAAAGAAGAACGAACAAACCTTTTAAAGAGTTTGACAGAAGTCGAAGGCTTTGAACAGTTTTTACACAAGACCTTCGTTGGTCAAAAAAGATTCTCCATTGAAGGGGTAGACATGCTTGTTCCAATGTTGGATGAAGCAGTTCGTGAAGGCGTTGAAGAGGGAGCACGCAATGTCGTAATTGGAATGGCCCATCGCGGACGTTTAAGTGTACTCGCGCATGTGTTAAAAAAACCATATAGCAAAATCTTCTCTGAGTTCCAGCATTCTTATGCCAAGCAGCAAGGTCCGTCAGCAGATTTAGTCGACATTAGCGAAGGCTGGACAGGGGATGTGAAATACCATTTAGGCCGGGACCGATTTGTCGAAGGTTCAGGAACGGACCGCACACGCATTACCTTAGCGAATAATCCAAGTCATCTCGAATTTGTCAATCCGGTTGTGGAAGGTTTCGCAAGGGCCGCGCAAGAAGAACGACAGAAACCAGGTTATCCAGAACAGAATGTAAAGAAAGCCTTTGCCATTTTGGTCCATGGAGATGCAGCTTTCCCAGGCCAAGGAATTGTAGCGGAAACATTGAACTTAGGCGGTTTAAAAGGATATCGAACAGGTGGAACGATCCATATTATTGCGAATAACATGGTCGGTTTTACGACAGACAGCCATGATTCTCGATCAACTCGATATTCTAGTGATTTAGCAAAAGGATTTGAGATTCCGATTGTGCACGTTAATGCAGATGATCCAGAAGCTTGTCTTGAAGCAGTTCGTCTTGCTTATCAATACCGTGCTCGTTTCCAAAAGGATTTTGTGATTGATTTAGTCGGATACCGCCGTTTTGGCCACAATGAAATGGATGATCCAGCGGTCACCCAGCCACAGGTATACAAAAAAATTACGAACCATCCAACAGTTAGAGCATTGTATGCTGAACAGCTGTTAAACAAGGGCACTCTAAATCAACCAGAAGTTGAAGAAATCAATCGTAGTGTTCAAGAACTATTACATGCAGAGTATGACAAAGTATCAGAGAAGCAGCAGGGTGAAGCACCAGCAGAAGTAGCGGTTCCGGGGGTGATTGCAAAAGGAATTCCACCGTTAGAGACAAAAGTGCCGCTTGAAACTCTTCAAGAATTAAATCGTGAGTTGTTGACATGGCCAGAAGGTTTTCGTGTGTATCCAAAATTAAAGCGGATTCTCGAGCGCCGTGAAAATGCCCTGGATGAGAACGGAAAAGTGGAATGGGCGGTAGCCGAAGTGCTAGCCTTCGCTTCAATGTTAAAAGACGGCACTCCGATTCGTTTAACTGGTCAAGATTCCGAGCGTGGAACGTTTGCGCAGCGTCATATTGTACTCCATGACGCGGAAACAAACGAAATGTATTCGCCATTGCACCATCTTTCGCAAGCTAACGCATCGTTTGCGGTTCATAATAGTCCGCTGTCAGAAGCAGCAGTAGTAGGCTATGAATATGGTTATAACGTATTTGCACCTGAAACGCTTGTCATGTGGGAAGCGCAGTACGGGGACTTTGCCAACACAGCACAGCCACTCTTTGATCAATTTGTATCATCAGCAAGAGCAAAATGGGGGCAAAAATCAGGGCTGACCCTTCTACTGCCTCACGGATATGAAGGCCAAGGTCCTGAGCACTCCAGCGCCCGTCCGGAACGCTTCTTACAGTTGGCAGCGGAAAACAACTGGACGGTTGCGAACTTATCAAGTGCAGCCCAATATTTTCATATTTTACGCCGTCAGGCCGCTACGTTAGGATCAGAATTTGTTCGTCCATTGGTGATTATGACACCAAAGAGTCTGCTTCGTCACCCACAGGTCGCTTCTTCAGCAGCCGCTCTTAGCGAAGGCGGATTCCAAACGGTGATCGAACAACCACAGCTTGGAAAAGAAACTGATAAAGTAAAGCGTTTAGTGTTATCTACGGGTAAGATGGCCATTGATTTGGCAGTAGAAATCGAATCCAGTAAAGAAGAGCGGAACTTGGATGAGGTACACATCGTTCGTATTGAGCAATTGTATCCATTCCCGCAAGAAAAAATAGAAGCGATCATAAAGCGTTACCCTAATTTGAAGGAGATCGTTTGGGTGCAGGAAGAGCCGAAGAATATGGGAGCGTGGCATTATATTGCCCCAACCCTTTTTGAACTTGCATCCGGCAAACTGTCAGTCGGTTACATTGGGCGTCAATACCGTTCCAGCACAGCAGGCGGAGATCCACTTGTTCATAAAAAGGAACAAGAACGCATTGTCCAACAAACATTAAATTCTGATAGTTTAGTTGATACACAGAAACAAGAAATTCAGTTATTTGCACGCTAATAATGGAAAGTGTTTAAGAGGAAGTCTATAGGACAAAACGTATCAGATTGGCTAGGTAAATGTCCCATAGGAGAGTTCTATGGGACAAAACACAGGCGAATCGGATGGAAAGTGTCCCATAGGGGAGCTCTATGGGACAAAACACAGGAGAATTTGATGGAAAGTGTCACATAGAAGAGCTCTATAGGACAAAAACACAGCAAAAATCAAAGGGTAATGTCCAATAGGAACCACGCCATCATCAAAAACCAAGTTTAATAGTGGACTTAACATATTTCACAGGAGGATTTGACACATGATTGAAATCAAAGTACCAGAACTCGCGGAATCCATTTCGGAAGGAACGATTTCACAATGGCTTATTAATATTGGAGATAAAGTCGCCAAGGGTGATAGTATCGTAGAATTGGAGACTGACAAAGTTAATATCGAATTGAATGCCGAAGATTCAGGGGTTATCACAAAGGTATTAAAAGAGCCAGGCGATACGGTAGAAGTAGGCGATGTTATTGCCATTATCGAAGAGAATGCAGCTGAAGGCTCTGCTCCGGCTGCAACGACTGCAGCCCCGGAACAACCAGTACAAGAAACGATCAATCAGCCAAGCACACAACCTGAGCCAGAACTTCCGAAAGCTGAACGTCCGATTGCGTCGCCAGCGGCAAGAAAAATGGCAAGAGAACTAGGAATCGATTTAAACCAAGTACGCAGCAATGACCCACTTGGAAGAATTAGACCAGATGATGTGAAAGCACATACTCAAACACCTGCAGTACAGGAAGCGCCAAAGGTGGAAAAAGCTAGCACAAAACCAGCTGTACAAAAACAAATAGATGAAGAGTTTGATAAACCAGTGGAACGCGTAAGAATGTCTCGTAGACGTCAAACTATCGCCAAACGCCTGGTTGAAGTTCAACATACTGCAGCAATGTTAACCACATTTAACGAAGTTGACATGTCTGCGATTATGAATCTACGTAGTCAGCGGAAGGATGCCTTTTTCGAAAAACATGGTGTTCGTCTTGGGTTCATGTCATTCTTTACAAAAGCTGTAGTCTCTGCCTTGAAACAATTCCCGCTTTTAAATGCAGAAATTCAAGGAGACGAATTAATTCTCAAGAAGTTTTACGATATCGGAATTGCCGTGGCTGCACCAGAAGGTTTAGTCGTTCCAATCGTACGCGATGCTAATAAGAAAAACTTTGCTGAAATTGAAGGGGAAATCAGCAATCTTGGTAAAAAAGCCCGTGATAATGCCTTGACGTTAAATGACTTACAGGGTGGGACATTTACGATTACAAACGGTGGAGTGTTTGGTTCTTTAATGTCTACACCAATCTTGAATAGCCCTCAAGTAGGGATTCTCGGCATGCATAAAATCCAAACAAGACCAGTAGCAATCGATGAAGTAAGAATGGAAAACCGTCCTATGATGTATATTGCCCTGTCTTACGATCATCGGATTGTTGACGGAAAAGAAGCCGTCAGCTTCTTGGCAACAGTAAAAGAATTGCTGGAAGATCCACATTCCCTATTATTAGAAGGGTAATAGCTTAAGGGGGAGCAAGATTTATGATGCTTAAGAATGCTCTTGACTTAAGGAAAGACATACGCGAACATCGAAATGCCTTGTATGTTTTGGCCAAAAGCAAAGGGTTGTCTCATCCGGAAGTCATAAAAATCAGCCAACAAATAGATAATGAAATTTCTTTGTTACAAAAAATAGTCCGTAATCTCAGCACTTTAAAGAAAGTTTAGCTGGTTAATTAATCATAAAAACTAAACTACACAGTGATTTCACTTGTGTAGTTTTTTTATTTACTCCAGTGTAATATAGTAAGGAACGAGGAAGGAGTGGTTAAATGCCGATAATTCATGTTCAAATGATGGAAGGAAGACCAAAAGAAAAAGTTGCCGAATTAATCCGCAACATTACGAACACTGTATCCGAAACATTAGATTCACCGAAGGAGAATATTAGAGTACTTATCACTGAAATTCCTAAAACACATTGGGGAAAAGCCGGGGAACCAGTTGAAAAATAAAATTCGAATTTAATTGAAAAGAATAAAACATTTTTTATGCCGCAAACTTTTGAATTGTGGCTTTTTTTTTTGGTTCTGGCTATTATTTTCATCAAATTTTATGTGCCTGTCTTCTTTAAAATAGGAAGTAAATCTCTCAATTAAGCACGGGAAATCTTTAGGGAGTAAATGCCGTTTATCCGAGAGTTATTTTTGTTATCCGAGAGTAAACGACTTCTATACAAGAGTAAACAACTCCTATCCGAGACTAACGCAAAATCACTCCTCCACTTCCCCTTAAAAAGTGAACAACTTACTCTTTTTTATTGAAAAGCAGAATTATTATTGTAAAATTAAGAAAAGCGAAAAAAGGGCATGGAGGAATACTAACATGAAATCAGCAATTATTGTTGGCGGTGGAATTGGCGGGCTCGTAACTGCGCTTAAACTTCACCGCGTTGGCGTGTCAGTGCGTGTGTTTGAAAGTGTGGAGACCATTAAAGCACTTGGAGTTGGGATCAATCTTCTGCCGCATGCTGTTCGAGTTCTAACCGAGCTTGGACTTGCAGATGAGCTCGAAAAAACAGGTTTGCCAACCGCAGAACTTATGTATGTAAATAAATTTGGCAAAAAAATATGGCAGGAACCTAGGGGAATTAATGCCGGATACCGCTGGCCGCAATACTCCATCCACCGCGGCCGCTTACAAATGCTTTTATTAAATGCCGCCCAAGAGCAATTGGGAGAAAATGCTGTTTTCACAGGACATCATCTAACCACCTTTCAAACAGTGGGAGATAAAGTCGAAGCTCAATTTGAAAACCGTAAAACCGGGGAGAATTTGGGCACATTCAGTGCTGATATCATGATTGCAGCTGATGGAATCCATTCAGCAGTTCGAAAATTCTACTATCCAAATGAAGGACTACCTAAATTCAGCGGTCGGATTTTATGGCGCGGTATTACAGAATCTACATCCTTTTTAACAGGCAGATCAATGATCATGGCCGGTTACCAGGATCAAAAATTTGTGGCCTATCCGGTTTGCCCTGACACCGCTGCAAAAGGACGTTCTCTCGTAAACTGGATCGCTGAACTATCTGTCACAGATGAAATGCCTTCACGTGCAGACTGGAACCGGAAAATCGATAAGGAAAAATTCGCACCTGCCTTTGCATTATGGGACTTTGATTGGCTGAATGTACCAAAGTTAATTGAGGAAACAGAGGATGTATTTGAATTCCCAATGGTGGATCGCGATCCACTTCCACAATGGACCTTTGGCCGAGTAACTTTACTTGGAGACGCAGCACATCCAATGTATCCGATTGGTTCAAATGGTGCATCCCAAGCTATTCTTGATGCTGATGCTTTAGCGTTAGCAGTTGTTGAACAGCCTACTCTTGAATTGGCATTAAAAGCGTATGAAGAAGCAAGGTTAGAGGCGACAGCGAATATTGTACTAGCTAACCGAAAAAATGGACCGGAAGTTGTGATGCAAATTGTTGAAGAGCGAGCACCAAACGGCTTTGAAAACTTAGAAGAAGTAATCTCCCAAAAAGAATTAGAGGAAATTTCCAATAGGTACAAACAAATTGCCGGATTTGACCGTCAAAAATTGAACAGTTTACACGAGGTACGATAATGGTTGAACATATTGTTTTGATAAAGCTTCTGCCAAATGTATCGACGGAACAGAAAGACGAGCTTATACGACGCACTATACTGTTAAAAGATATCATTCCTGGAATCATAGACATCCAGCAGGGCATTAATTTTTCAAACAGAAATAAAGGCTATGATATAGGATTAACTGTCCGCTTCGAGGATAGAACTTCTTTAGAAAACTATGGTCCCCATCCTGCACATCAGGAGATTTTTGCCTATTTGAAGGAAATAGGATTGGAAGACATTATTATTGTTGATTTTGATATCAATACATTTTCCAAAGGCTGTACTCAATGAAGAGGCAGCTGCTTTTTTTTTTAAGACAAAAAGAAATTTGGGATTTTAAGTTGGATTATGTCAAACAAAAAGTGTTAAAATAACCAAATATAAGAATATGTTATTTATTATCGTCTGGAGGCAAATATGCTAACTTTTGAAGAAAAACTTGCAATTATAGAAGAATTTCCTGAACTTGAGAGAGTAAATGTTTCGCTTGGCAGGGTTAATTTCCAATTTAACGAAAGTNNGTTGTTTATCACCTTCATCCAAATGGAAATGGCTTTGTTTATGCTGGCCTGCTGCAAAATTATCAGACTAATGATAAAGGCATGGCAAATATCCGTGACTTTTCTACGAAAGAATTAAAACAAATCATTAAAGAATCCATCATCAGCTTAACTGCTTTTGAGAAACCGGTGACAGAGACGGCAATTATTGGAGAAAATCAAGAAGAACGCTGGGTTAACGCAGAAAATGAACAACTTCTTTTAATAAATGAAGACGAAGCATGGAATATTTATTTTGGACTTAACCTGGAAGAAACCTTCAGTACTTATGAAGAAGCTGAGATGTTTTTAGTTGAAGAAGGCTTTAAACGCAGTTAGTTCAATGGACCTCTTTCCTAAAAATTAGGCGGAGGTTTTTTAATATGTAAGAAAATTAAAAATCCCCTGAAATTGTTAATTTTCATTTTAGAACAAAAGGCTTATTTTATGCTATATTGTAAGTAAGAAGAATTAATTTCAAGTGACAACGCTTTAGAGTTTAGGCCTGGCCTTGAATAATTTACTTTAACTAAAATGACTATACTTATTTTCAAGACGGGGTGACCTATGAAGATAAATCAAAAAAAATATAATTTTCTCACACGAATTGGAAGGGCTTTTAAGCTGAATTATGTGAAGCTTTTGCGGTCTTCAGGAGGGGCAAAAAAAGTATCGTTAGGGTTTGCGATTGGATTTGGGTTAGAAATGTTAGTGATTTCAACAGCATCCCTGATCTATATATTTTTTATTCCAGTTGTACGTTTAGCGAAAGGATCATTACCTGCATCAGTTATCGGAAATGTTATTGGTAAGCTTACTTTTTTACCCATTATTCTATTACCCTTTGCTAGAAAAATCGGGAAGTTAATCCTGCCAATGAAAGTGAGGGTTGGGCATCATACACCATTTTCGTTTCAAAGTTTAATGCATGGCGATTTCCGTTCAATATTAACACTCCTGCACGGAGGGGTTCATGTTTTAATCGGTATGACTTTTTTCGGGATTGTTCTAGGAATAGCTTCTTACTTTGTTGTTCATTACCTTTACGAAACTGAAAAAAACAGAAGATTAACAAAAAGACGTACGAAACATTCACTTCAAAAAAATGTACCCAATAAGAATTTCGTGTAATAATAAAAAGGATCGATGTAAAGGAGCAATGAATAAATCATTGCTCCTTTTTTTTATCGTTAGTAATTTCGTTCAATGACAAAATGGGCCAAATCACCACGGTAAATGGTTTTTGAAAATTCTATGATTGATCCATCCTGAAGATAGGCAAAGGTATCGAGTACAAAGCATGGATCACCGATATTAATATGGAGTTTTTCAGCAGCCTCCTGGTCTGCGATAAACAACTCAAGACTTTCAATGGTCTTGTCAATTTTTAATCCAAATTGGGTTTCCAATTGGTTATATAATGATTTTTCACACCCTTGTTTATTTAAAGCTGGCGTTTTATACCAAGGTAAATAAGCGGTTTCATACTGAATCGCTTCTTCATTTACATACCGAATTCTTTCAAGGACATTAACTGGTTCACCTTCTGGAATCTTTAATTGCTCACTTAGAAATTCGTCAGCAGGTAACACATCTAATTGCAATACCTTGATTAATGGTTTTTTTCCCTGCATTGAAATTTGACTGGAAAAATGATCAACCGTAGTAGTTAAAATTTGTTTTACTTTATTTGCGGATACGAATGTTCCACTGCCCCGTTTACGATAGACATAGCCTTCCACTGTCAATTGTTGTAAGGCAGTCCGAATGGTTGTCCTGCTTACTCCATATTTTTCGCAAAACTCTGCCTCGGTCGGCAGCTGAGAGTTTGGTTTGTATTCTCCTTCGTTTATCAACTGGATGATTGCATCCTTTACCTTAAGGTGCAGCGCGCTTCCGTCTTTCGTATCTTCAATCATTTTGAACTTCCCCCTCAATATCTATAGAATATCAAAAAAATGGAAGGAATTGCACTACATAATACAAATTTTAATATTTGTTATAACAAATATTAAAAATAATAACAAATAATTAAAAATTGTATTGTAAATATTCTGAATTGTCATTACAATGGGTATAACATCGCAATATTGTCTTATCCGAAATTGGCTTCATTTTTGCATTCTGGTGAAAGGAGGTTCCTATAAACAAAACATGCTTTTGCAATCATTTAAAATATGTAATCGCTTTCATTAGGGGGATATAAATGAAAATTTTATTATGCTGTTCAGCTGGTATGTCTACGAGTCTATTGGTTTCCAAAATGGAAGCTTGCGCAAAATCCAAAGGAATAGAGTGTACTATTTGGGCCGTGGGATCTACTGAAATCAATGAACATATCAATAAGGCAGATGTATTACTTCTTGGACCGCAAGTTCGCTATATGCTTTCTCAGCTTAAAAAGACAGGAGATATGTTGGGGATTCCGGTTGAATCGATTAACCCGATGCATTATGGTCTTTGCAATGGAGAGGAAGTTTTAAAGCAGGCCATTCAATTAATAAAAGGGGAGTAGATACGATGATGAATTTTATCGATAAATTTATTATGCCTTTTGCAAATAAATTGGGGAATAACAGGCACCTTCTAGCTATTCGTGATGCATTAGTCGGGATGATCGCTATTACAATGATCGGTTCCTTGGCAGTCCTCCTAAACAATCTAGGAAAAGTCCCAGGGATCGGAAAATATTATGAAAAACTAATGGTATCCCTTTTTGGGGAAACGTGGACAACATTAGGCGGGGATATATGGTGGGGAACCCTTGCTTTTATGACCATCTTCGCAGTTTTTGGAATTGCATATAAACTGGCAAGGTCTTATGGAGACGATGGTTTTGAAGCGATGCTTGTTGCTGGAGCAGCCTTCTTTGTTCTTATTCCTCAAGTTGCTAACGTATCGATTACGCCTGAGGGCGGAGAAGCTGTCACTGGCGGTGCCTGGGGGTTTATCGGCTGGAATTATTTCAATGCAACGGCGTTATTCACAGGTATCATAGTTGCGATTATCGCTACTGAAATTTTTGTCCGTTTAGCTAAAGTAAAGTTTTTGGTCATTAAATTGCCTGATGGCGTTCCGCCGGCGGTATCACGATCATTTGCTAAGCTCCTCCCTGGAATGGCAACGATTTTTATCATTGGATTGTTTGGTCTTGTTTTACGCAAATTTATTAGTGATGGTGTTTATTTAAACGACTGGATCAATAAAGTTCTTGTATCTCCTCTTACAGGCGCAGTGGACTCCATGCTGTTTGCTATATTAATCGTATTTTTGGTGCATGGCTTTTGGATTCTTGGTCTTCATGGACCAAACATTCTAGGGGGAATTACCACTCCTTTAATGACAAAGCTGGGGCAGGAAAATGTCAACATGTATGCCCAAGGGGTAGATGATTTAAGCAAATATCACGTCCTATCAGGCTCATTCTTAGATGCTTTTGTCTATTTAGGAGGTTCAGGCGCCACATTAGGCCTGCTTGTAGCCATGATTATTGCCGGACGGAAACGTAATAAGCAATTAATAGCCCTAGGTACTCCTCCGGGGATTTTCCAAATTAATGAACCCATTCTTTTTGGATTGCCGATTGTATTAAATCCCATTTGGTTTATTCCTTTTATCCTAGGACCAATTATTATGACCATTGTATCTTATTTATCTATCAGCTTGGGTTTGGTCCATCCCGTTGTCGCTGATATTCCATGGGTAACACCAGCCATCGTAGGCGGCTTATTAGCAACCGGTGGACATATTTCCGGAGCGATTTTAGCGGCAGTAAATCTAGGCATTTCGATTGTTATTTATCTGCCTTTTGTTATTGCTCAAGGACGAATCGATGCAAGGAGAGAAAAGGTAGAAGATGTATCTCAACCTAATAACACTTTAAATATCTAATCGAAGCAACCAGAGGTGAGGAAGAATGAAAAAAGGTTTAAAAATCGTAACGATAGGGGGAGGCTCCAGTTATACCCCTGAATTAATAGAAGGTTTTATT
The DNA here is from genome assembly GCF_036965425.1 of Neobacillus drentensis. Taxonomy (GTDB): domain Bacteria; phylum Bacillota; class Bacilli; order Bacillales; family Cytobacillaceae; genus Neobacillus; species Neobacillus drentensis_F. The sequence goes on from NZ_JBALPP010000074.1 coordinate 35,785, forward strand.
AAATATTATCCTGAACTTCCTGTAAGCGAACTTTGGCTGGTAGATGTAGAGGAAGGGAAGGAAAAGCTTGAAATCGTCGGAAATCTAGCAAAAAGAATGGTGCAAAAAGCAGGGGTTCCGATTAAAATCTATTTAACGTTAGATCGTAAAGAAGCATTACAGTCTGCCGATTTCGTAACTACTCAATTTCGTGTAGGATTACTCGAAGCTCGTAAAAAAGATGAAAGTATTCCATTAAAGCATGGTGTACTTGGTCAGGAAACAAATGGGCCTGGCGGTTTATTTAAAGCCTTTAGGACGATTCCTGTTATTCTTGATATTTGCCGGGATATAGAGGAGCTTTGTCCCAATGCCTGGCTCATTAACTTTACCAATCCGGCAGGTATGGTAACGGAGGCAGTGCTTCGTTACAGTAATATTCGTAGAGTAGTAGGGCTTTGTAATGTACCTATCGGGATGGAAATGGGCGTTGCCAAGTTATTAGGAGTGGACCATCACAGAGTCAGAATAGATTTTGCCGGATTAAATCACATGGTTTATGGATTAGATGTTTTTGTTGATGGTGTATCTGTTAAAGATCAGGTGTTTTCCCTGATTAATGATCCGAAGAACAGCATCACTATGCAAAACATTCATGCCATGGGATGGGAGCCTGAATTTCTGAAAGCTTTAGATGTTTTTCCATGCCCATATCATAACTACTATTATAAATCTGGAGAAATGTTAGAAAAAGAATTGAAAAACTATAAAGATGGCGGCACCCGCGCAGAAGTCGTAAAAAAGCTGGAGGATGAGCTGTTTGAGCTATATAAAGACCCTGATTTAGCCATTAAGCCCCCTCAATTAGAAAAAAGAGGCGGTGCTTACTATAGTGATGCTGCTGTTCGGCTGATTCACTCAATGTATACCGATAAACGGGACATACAGGCAGTTAACACAATTAACAGAGGCGCTATTTCAAGTCTGCCCTATGATTCAGCTGTTGAACTCAGCTGTATTATTACAAAAGATGGACCAAAACCTATTTCTGTTGGTGAATTACCAATACAAATACGCGGACTTGTCCAGCAAATAAAATCTTTTGAAAGGGTTTCGATTGAAGCTGCCATCAGTGGTGATTATGGAACGGCATTACTGGCCATGACCATAAACCCTCTTGTACCAAGTGATCGTCTTGCAAAGGTTATCTTAGACGAGATGCTCGAAGCACACAAAGACTACCTGCCGCAATTTCAAAAGAGGAGAGAAATAGAATGGAAAATTTAGAGACGGTCATCTTTCAAATCATTCTTCATGGCGGTAATGGTCGAAGCGCGGCGATGGAAGCCATACAGGCCGCAAAACAAGGAGACTTTAAACAGGCAAAAGGAAAAATAAAGGAAGCAGAAAATGCCTTAAATGAAGCACATCATATTCAAACCTCACTCATTCAGGGGGAAATTAGGGGAGAGAAAATGGAGATTTCTCTTTTGATGGTTCACGCTCAAGATCATTTAATGAATGCTATGACAGTAAAGGATTTAGCTGCAGAAATGGTTGAGCTATATCGGAAAATCAAATGATTTCTAACCGTTAAGAGAAATCACCTAGAAGGTGAAATTAAAATGATAAATTTAATTGTTAACGCTGATGATTTTGGCTTTAGCCGTGGAGTAAACCATGGAATAGTTGACAGCTTTTTATATGGAATTGTAAATTCAACGACGATGATGATGAATATGGACGGTACAGAACATGCGATTCAAATGGCAAAAAATAATCCAGAATTGCCCGTAGGAATTCATCTCACCCTTACATGCGGGAAACCCATCCTTGATCACGTACCATCATTGGTTGATGAAGAGGGGTACTTTTATTCCTTGTCGGCTTTTAATCCAACTGATATTTCATTAGAGGAACTAGAAAGAGAGTGGACTGCTCAGATTGAGCGGTTTATCCGTTCAGGTCTAAAACCAACCCATCTTGATAGTCACCACCATGTTCATACCATGAAAGAATTGTATCCTGTGGTTAAAAACTTATCCCATAAATACAGTCTGCCGGTTAGGCCCAATGGATTCATTCCTATTCCTGATGTTGAAGCCTTCACTGAGGTTTCTTTGTCCGATTTCTATGGGGACGAGGTAAGATCAGATTACTTTGACAGGTTAAATGATGGGATTTATGATGGGTTAACCGTTGAAGTTATGTGTCACCCTGCATACCTTGATCATCATTTATTAAATGGGTCTTCGTATACTTTTAAAAGATTAACTGAGCTAGAAATTCTGACTTCCGTTCAATTACCTATAAACATAAACCTGTTGTATTTAGGTGAACACATTTCAGGAACCATTTCCTCCTAATAAAATTAACCATTTAGGTTGTTCGTCACAGAAGTGGTGGTTAGAACATAAAATAGTTAACAGTTACGGAGAGTTTGGAATAGGAGGAAATGGAGTGCCCTCAGTAATCAATTTAGGCATGATAAATGTTAATTCCCAGCAGCCTAGTGCGGCAATCTTTATCGGAGAATCTGTCGTAACTGGGATGGACGCGAACCGAAAATATAATTTAGGGATTGGGGGACTTTATGGTACCCTGAATGCTGTAACTGGGAATCTCGTTAATAATGCAGATAGTTTTGAAGTGATGGATGGGGTTATATTTGACCAAGACTTTAAACCAAGTATTGGTGGAAATGTATAAAGAACGGAAAGTTGAAAACAACAAACCCTTTTTAATCCTGGGTTTGTTGTTTGTTTTTGGCCATTTTTTGCAATTTGTGTTCTTCTTTTAGTTGTTTTCTTTTTGTCGCTTTTTGTTCATAATTCGTTAAGGATGCATTCGTACGGGCAAGATTGTTTCGATCACCATGGATGTTGCCTAATCCTTGATTATGTTTTTTGTTGCTTTTAAAATCATCAATAAAATTGTTTCCGATGCTAAAGCAAGATGCCCCTTCAATACTTCCGATTTTTATTGTTCCAATATGAAAAGTTGGGGATAAAATGGGGGAAGCCATTTTTACTCATCCTCCATTTTCACTTTGGTTTTAACCCATTGATTTTCACTGATGCAATTTTCATCTCCAGAAATAACACCCATTACTTCATTTGTGTCCTTAGTGGTATGAAAATTTTTAAGCCTGTTTTTATTACCGATAAAAATGCCAGCGGAGTTACCCAATTCCATGATGTCGATTTTTCCAAGAGAAAGATTAATCATAGTTGCCATCCCCTTGCTTCATTATATATTAGGGTATTCAATCAATGGGCTAATGACACTATTTTAAGGAAAATCACCATCCCGGTTCTGTAAACATAAAGTAATTTCATACAAATTTAAAATGTGGTGAGTCTTTTATGTTAAAAACTTCACAATTTAATTTTATCGGGGGAATAAATGTCCAAACCATGCAAAGACAATCCGGCATTTTTATTGGAGAACATAATAATGCCATCGGCTGGAGCGCACACGGAAAAGAAAATTATGTAATTGGAAATATTAGCGGACAATCCAATTTTCTCTATCAAAATACTTCTATATTACTGGATCCTGATTTAGTTGATACGCCAATTGACGATCGGGATATAAATTTATCCTTTGATTTTCCGGGGAAAGAAAATCAGGCTTCAAGTATTAATCTTGATAACATTAATGTAAATACGCAATTGGATAATAGCTCTGTTTTCGTAGGAAAAGGACATGTAACGGGTATGGATGCGAATCAAAAAGCGAATTATTCGCAAGGAAGTTTATTTGGCAATAGCAATCAATTATTAAATAATTTTAATTTGAATTATGATCAGGATACAATTGATGCCCTGATTGAAGATCAAGATATAAAAATTGCCAATATCATGAAGGAATGATCTATCAATCGTTACGGACTCGAAATCCTTTTGAGGTTTTGACCATTTTTTCTTGTTGATAGGAATCATGGTCAGACCTTGCTTCTTTTTTGGCACTTTCCTTGTCAACCTTTAGAATAAGCGGCTCGATCAAGTCTTCGGTGCTGCTGATATTATTCCCGATTATTAATTTTCCGCTCAGCTCGTCAATTTCAATATTATCCAAGCGGAAAACAATATTCTCTAAGTAATCAATTTGAACATGTTCAAAATGGAGGTTTTTATCGCTGCCCTGCTTTTGCCCCTGTTCAAGCAGCTCAATGATTCGGTCAAGTTTCGTAACAATTTGAGAGTTTATATTATTTTCTTTCTGTTTTTTTCTAAAAGAAAAAAATTTTAACATAAACTCCCTCCTAGTTTTGGACAATGCCTTTATCTTATAAAGTTTATTTTTCAGGACAGCAGGTTATGAATTAAACAGTAAAACAAAAAACGCATTGTGATTAAGTCACAATGCGTAAATTCAATTTTATCGTACCAATAAAGAAAATCATTTTTTTTGAAAAAGTAAGACAGAAGTAAATAATAGGATAATAGC
>NZ_JBALPP010000075.1:0-10330 GCF_036965425.1 Neobacillus drentensis
TTTATTAGGGGCTTGACCAGAGTCACCAGTAGAAATCACTTTTTTCCCAATAATGCAGATAGATTTACCATGCTATTATTAAATTCCAAACAAATCTTTTTATCTATTAGGAGGATGGAAGAATGAAAAAGAGAACGTCATTGGTACTGGCATTGGGACTAACTGTTGGGGCAGTATTGCCGATTACTGCTGCGGCACAAACACAAAGCGCGGTTCCGTACAATGTTATGGTCAAAAAGGATGCAGCGCAATTTGGTAAAGAAGCAAAGGTGAACTGGAAAAAGGGGCAAACAGTTCCGTCTTTCGTACATGGAAAACTATCAACAAAGTCACTGACCGATAAAGCTGCGGTCAAGCAGTTTTTAAAAGAAAATAAAGAACTCTACCAATTAGATGCAGATAAAGATTTGACCTTACTAGATGTCCAAAAGGACGAGCTTGGCACCACTCACTATAATTTCGTTCAGTCTGTCCAGGGCATTCCAGTTGATGGCGCAAAATTCAAGGTTCATACCGATAAAAATGGCATCGTAACAGCTGTAAATGGCGACGTCTTCCCAGAAGCTTCCTCCTATTTTAAAGGTGCCCTTAAAGCACAACTATCCAAGGCTGACGCACTTGATAAGGCTTGGAAATCTATTAATCTGACAAAGAAAGATACATTAACCAATGCAGAAGTAGATCCTACTGGTAAAAAGGTAGAAGATACGGCTGAAAAAGCAGAATTAGTCGTTTATAAAAAAGCCAATGATTTTTATTTGGCCTACAAAACAAATCTTCAATTCATTCAGCCATACGGGGCAAACTGGGTTGTTTATGTTGATGCCATCAATGGCAATATTCTAGATTCCTATAATGCAGTAGCAGATGGGGCTACAACTGGATCTGGCTATGGTGTATTAGGAGACTATAAAACATTTAATACTTATTTTTCAAACAGTACTTATTATTTGTATGATGTAACAAAACCGATGACTGGAGTCATTGAGACAAGAACAGCACAAAATCGTACCGTTTTACCAGGCAATTATTCTGTTGACCCTGATAATCAATTCAATGCCGTTTCTCAAGGTGCAGATGTAGACGCTAACTACTATGCTGGTAAAGTATATGACTACTATAAAAATACTTTTAACCGCAATAGTTTTGATAATAACGGTGCAACCATCCGTTCCTCCGTCCACTACAGCAGAAATTACAACAATGCGTTCTGGAATGGCCAGCAAATGGTATATGGCGATGGAGATGGTGTAACGTTTAGACCGCTGTCAGGCGCACTTGACGTTGTGGCCCATGAATTAACCCATGCGGTAACCGAAAGAACAGCAGGGCTGGATTACATTAATCAATCTGGAGCACTTAATGAGTCTATTTCCGATACATTCGGCGTATTCCTTGATAAGGGCGATTATTTAATGGGTGAGGATGTTTATACACCGCAAAAGTCTGGAGATGCGTTGAGAAGTTTATCCGATCCAACTCTTTATGGACAGCCGGCTCATATGAATAACTATGTGAATACAACTTCTGATAACGGCGGTGTTCACACAAACAGCGGTATTCCAAACAAAGCTGCTTATTTAACGATTAACAGCCTTGGAACATCTGTTGCAGAAAAAATCTATTATCGTGCTTTAACAGTTTATCTAGCTCCACAAAGCGATTTTAGCGATGCTCGTGCTGCCTTGCTTGCGGCCTCTGCTGACCTTTACGGAACCGGAAGCACGCAATATAATGCTGTCGCGAATGCTTGGTCACAGGTAGGAGTTTACTAAAAAATAAGTCAGCCATCACATTTGTGGTGGCTGACTTATTTTCACGACTTATCCCGGGGTTTTCCTGGTGGATAGTAGTAGGGCGGTACTTTAATCCATCCTCTTTTCCTCATTAACTCCTTTAAAGAAGAACCAAATTTCATCTTTTCAATCATCGCGTGGGTAAACAACGAACCTACATCATTTCTAATGGATTGTGAGGCTGCAGTAGCACAGTGAACAATTGCCGCAACCGTTTTGATACTTACACCGTTCATGATCTCATCATCCGTTAGTTTCGTGCCTAATGGAACTGCCTCAGGGTCAGAGAAAGGACGCTGCTCGCTTGTTGGCGGTAAGTGAATCCCTTCTTTTATCATAAATTCCTTAAATCTCTGTCCTTGTGTATCACACTGTTTCAAGCTTTCTTGTAAAATCCTCACTACATCATCATCTGTTGACATATTTAACCCTGCTTGCAGAAAAACGCTGGATTCGTCCATGATCGTAAGATACAACCAGCAACTCATCACTTCTCCTACGTGAAGCGGATTCTTCGGTTCATCATCTAAATTCATTTGCAAATAGTCTTTTAGCGATTCAAATATAGTTGTCAAATTAATCCCCCATTAATTTTTTATTATTTTTCCAAATATGGAAAACAAAATACGCCAAAAAAATGGATTGGTGCTTAGCACCAATCCAAAATGGGAAGTTTTAAGAAATGAGTTCAAGAACCTATTTCCTAATTAAGTTACCTTTATATTAAAAGAAACTTATGTAGAAATTAGGGGGAACTTGTGTGGAAGTTGTGAAGATGGATTCGACCTTTTGTTAAGATGGCGTTGTCGTGAAATCGCCACACGAATCAACTCGAAATAATTGAAAAGCGGATGGATGAAAAAAATGTAGAAGCATATAATGAAATGTTTCATCCGATAATGAAATCATTCAGGAGGATATTAAAATTGATACTTAGAAGATATTTGTCGCTTGTTGGCATCGGTTCGGCGGAGATTGATCTTATCCTGCAAAAGGACACGTTTAAAGCAGGCGATTCTGTTGGCGGTTATTTCTTAATTAAGGGCGGCACAATCGAGCAGCAAATTAAACAAATAGATTGTGATTTGGTCTTAATGGATCAGGCAAACGGAATAGAAAAGGTGATTGATAGCACAACAATTATGCTATCAGCTTGGATTGACTCTGAAGCATCAAATAAAGTGGATTTTATCTTTCAGCTGCCTGAATCGGTCCCGGTTTCATCAAAAGATATATCTTACCGTTTTACAACTAAGCTCACTTTTGATGAAGGGGTAGAAAGCTTCGATCAGGATATTATCAAAATTAAATAATCATTTTAACAAAGGCTGTTGATGAACGAAATCAACAGCCTTTTTGATGATAGTGTGCCAGGCAACGAAATAATTTCTTTACATATAAAACTTTTTTTCTCCTTAATAGTCTAATATGTAGTTACAGCAGGGGAAGCAAAGGGGGCGGGAGCTTGAGTGAGAATCAACAATTAGTGGAGAAAGCCGTAAAAGGCGATGATTCTGCTTTTTTGAAGCTGATTCATTTATACAAAATAGACTTATTTAAAACAGCTCTTTCTTTTTTGAAAAACGAAGAAGAGGCGCTGGAGGCAGTTCAAGAAGTTACATACCGAGCTTATAAGAATATTGCCACTTTGAGGGATTCTTCCTATTTCAAAACTTGGCTGATTCGAATCATGATCAATTATTGTAACGATCAATTAAAAAAGAAAAAGAGATTGGTATTTAATGAAGAAATCATAAGCCTTCAAGGTGAACATGTTAACCAAAGTGAAATCGAGCTAAAAGAAGCCATGCTTGGCTTAGATGAGCGCTCACGCGAAATTCTTACGTTAAAATATTTTAATGATATGAAAATTAAGGATATTGCCTGCACAATGCAGTGTCCTGAAGGAACGGTAAAAACGTGGCTTAACAAAGCATTGAAAGCTCTTCGGGAGAAGCTTGAAGGAAAGGGCGGTGACCTTCATGTTTGAAAAGGAAGAAGCAAAATTAACTGAATATAGGAATCAATATGACAACATTACCATTTCGATGGAAAAGTTGGATGGTGCCATTTTGGCAGGCTTTCAAAAAGCAAAAGCAGAAAAAAAGCGGAAGACGCGCCGAAAAAAATGGTCATTTACACTTGCTGCCGCCGCTATTATTTTCATTGGATTTTTCACGTCCATCCGGCTGTCTCCTGCATTTGCAGATTATATTACAGTCCTTCCAGGGATGGAAAAATTAGTTGAACTCATTCGGAATGATAAAGGAAAAATGCTGGCAATTGAAAATGATTACTATGAAAAACTGGGTGTTTCACAACAGAAAGATGGGATGAAGTTTACAATTGATGGAGTGATAGCCGATGAAAATGATTTGGTGGTCTTTTATACTATTCACTCAAAAGAAAACATAGAGGATTATCCTATCGAGGAACCTCGACTATTCGGCAGTGATGGGAAAGAACTGAACTTTGGACTCGGCGGCGGAAATGGGAAACTCCATAAAACAAGTGGGGGAGAAAATGTCTATACCGGAAACGTTGATTTTTCATTTGAAAAACCACTTAAAGAGAATAAGTTCAAACTCTCAATAAAAATAAATAGCGATAAAGACAAATCTTTCTCTCTTCCCTTTGAACTTAAAAATGATATTCAAAAGAAAAAAACTTATATATTGAATAAGACATTTTCAATTGAAGGACAAAAAATTACATTTTTAGAAACAGACGTTTATCCAGTTAAAGTAGCAGTTCATGTGAAAATGGATCCCCATAACACCAAAAAGCTATTAAATTTTGATGACATTCGTCTAGTTGATGAAAATGGAGAAACCTGGAACAAAATATCTGATGGTGTAACAGCAAGCAAGATTTCTGATGATGAAGCGATTTTGTATTTGCAAAGTAATTATTTCCGGGAACCCAAAGAATTGTACTTGGCTATTAATAAAATTCAGGCTGTTGAAAAAGAGGAGGCTAATGTCATAGTTAATACGCAAACGAAACAAATTTTGAAGCAGCCAAAAGGAGATAGATTTAGCGATTTGGTTGTAGAAGGCAATCGCATCCTTTTTAAAATGCGAACCGAAAAAGAATTCAACTATGGTCTTTTTAATACTGCATGGGATCATAATGGGAATGAAATAACAATCCCGGAAACCTCCATGGCGTCCGGATTAAAGGGTGGAAAGGCAGAATTCGGGGTTACGATTCCGGGTTTGAAAAATGAAATGAGTCCGATCTCCTTACAGCTTGAATTTTTTCCATCTTGGATTGAAGGAAACATGAAGGTACAGATAAAATAATAGATAAATTTTTAAAGGAGCCTTAAGATGATAATGGATATAACTATTGCAAAAATAGAAGACTTGCCATCTATTGAAGAAATGTTTGAGTCATGTAAATTAGACTTTTTAAAACCCCCATGTTCAGGGTGGGGGATACGGAAGCAAAATACTTGAGTTTGCTGAATATCTTGCACAGGAGCAAGGCTATACAGGAATCAGCCTTGATGCCTTCGCTGGGAATCCTTGCCCTAAAATTCTATGAAACTAAAGGGTATAATAAGAAGGGGGAAATCTTTATTTCTACCAAACCCCTAGGGCATGAAACGTATTTTTGTTATGAAAAATTATGTTAAAAAGATGAAGAGCTCGTCCGTTTTATGCTTTCGGCTCCTTTAATGTAAACCTTTTTTCATGTTAATGCGTCTAAAATTAATGAGGTGATAATAGTGAAAGCAATTATATTTGATTTTGATGGTTTAATTGTTGATACAGAAACCATTTGGTTTGAGAGCTATAGAGAAGTTTTAGAAGGCCACGGCATGGAGTTGACCCTGGAACGATTCTCAAAAATTATTGGAACGCAGGATACGGAATTTTTTTCTTTCATACAACAAAAGATTCAGGTTGATTCTAGTGTGATAGAAGCTAATGCCCATGAACTTTTTCATGTGAAAATGGGTGAACCGGCTGCAAGAGAAGGAGTCGAGGATTACTTAAAAGAAGCAAAGGAATTAGGTCTTAGAATTGGGTTAGCTTCTAGTTCGAGCCGGAAATGGGTGGAAGGGTTTTTAACCAAACTCAACATTATCCAGTATTTTGATGTAATTAAAACACGTGATGATGTTTCAATGGTAAAGCCTAATCCGGAATTATATTTAAAAGCTGTGGAAGAATTAGGGGTATTACCTTCAGAAGCTATTGCTTTTGAAGATTCTTTGAATGGACTAAGAGCAGCGAGGGCCGCTGGCATCCAATGTGTGATTGTTCCGAATCCCGTTACTGCTCATTTAGATTTTCAAGACTATTGTCTAAGATTATCTTCAATGGGTGAAAAGGAATTGAAGCAAGTAATACAAGCAATTTCTAAAAAATCGAACGTCTATAATATTAGAATAGGCACACCAGCAGACGAGGATTTTTTATGGGAAATGTTATACCAAGCAATTTTCATTCCTGATGGAGAGACTCAGCCTTCTAGGGACATCTTAATAGAACCCAATATTCAACAATCTTTAAAAGGCTGGGGGAGAAAAGGCGATACAGCCTTAATCGCAATAGATGCCTCTAATAATCCAATTGGGGCAGTTTGGGTTCGATTATTCGATGAAAATAATAGTACATATGGATACATCAATAGCCAAACCCCGCTTCTAGGCATGGCACTGCTTCCGGAATATAGAGGTAAGGGAATAGGCACAGCTCTGCTTGGGGAAATGCTAAGAATAACGAAAAAGGCTGGGTTTGGAGCAGTTTCATTAAGCGTTGATCCCAATAATCCTGCTTTAACGCTCTACAAACGCTTAGGATTTAAAAAGATTGGTGTTGATGGTACATCCTGGAATATGATAGTGGAATTTAATGAATAAAAACGTTATTATGAACCATGAATATAAGAGCCTGAAAGGTTTCAGGCTCTTACATCTTTCCTCATAATTTTCTGCTCTGGTTCCCCGACTTGATGATAATATTTATCCCGTTTGCTTCGCCGCTATCCACGTGGTGTGCCATTTTTGAGACATCAATATTCGTCTCTATCTGCACACGTCTGCTCTCTTTCCCACCCAACCTAACCTTATAGGGGGCGCTGTTATTCATAAGAGATAACATTCGAACATCATCTTCGAAGGCATATTCTTCATAAAATTCGATGGTGAATTGGACATCATTCTTGCTGTAATTTTCAAAAGGGAGCTCACACTCACCGTGCAATATTGTTTTATTAGTCATTTCAAAGCGGCAACTACTTTTATTTCCGTCATAGGAAATCGCACAAATCCCTGATGAAATAGTTCTTTGAAATAATTCAACAAAGTAATGAGGTGTTGATACAGAGAGAAATATGGCGAGAAAAATTAACCTGCCTTGATACTTATTCAATGATATTGCAAGGAAAAATAAACCTGCAATAAATAAGGAAAGCGCAGTAATTCCTACAATTGATATTCCATTAACCGTGGTGATTGACATATTAAATATCGACATAGTCTCACCAAACGTTTTTTCGTGAGGGAAAGGAAAATTTATTACCATAGAAGCAATTAAAAGAAAGAAAGCAAGTAATAAAAACTTCTTGTTTTTGACCAATTTAACTCCCCATTTCGGAGTCCGACTATTTAATTTCCAATATAGTATTATTTTAACATTGCAGATTTTTAAATTGGGTATATTTTGAAATTCTTTTTTTAGATGAACGTGTTAGGGTTATAATGGAGGAAAATGGTACTGGTCGTTTAGCGAGGTGAGTTAAACTGATAAAAGCTGTCATCTTCGATTTAGATGGAACATTGTTAGACCGTGATGGATCGGTTTAAAAGTTTATTGATGATCAATACGAACGACTAAATAATGCGTTGGTTCATATACCAAAATTGGAATACATTAAAAGATTTATAGAACTAGATAACCGCGGGTATGTATGGAAAGATAAAGTATATCAGCAATTAGTCGAAGAATTTGATATTTCCGCAATAACATGGGGAGAATTACTTCAAGATTGATGTTAAAGCTGCACCGAACGTAGGGATGAAAGCAATCTGGAAAAAGGATTTCCCATGGAACGATGTAGATGCTGATTTTATAATCAATGATTTAGCGGAATTACCTTTAATCATAAAAAATTTGGGCAGCCAAATTATGAAATCATCTTAGCTGCCCCTTCTTTTATATTAGCCCCACCCAATTTAAATACAAGAATACCACTAACAATAACCAGAACACCGATCAGTTGCTTGAAAGTAAATGGGACCTGAGTAAGACCAAGTAAGCCTAAGGAATCTCCTAATAGGGCAAACCCGAGCTGCGATGTCATAACGATTGAAATCGTATACGTTGGGCCAAGCAGCCTCATCCCCTGCACAATACTAGTTACCACTCCCACCCCGATTAAACCGCTGAACCAATACCAGGTCTTCATATTTTGGAGGTCAAATAGTTGTTTTCCTTCGAAGATGAGACCAATCGACAGCGATGCCAGGAATCCTAATCCTAAAACTAAAGTTGTGGTTGCCCATGATCCAGCACGTTCATTTACTTTACTGTTAAAAATATTTTGCAAACTGACCAAGGAACCCGCAATAATTGAAAATAATAGTCCAAGAATCATTTTTTCCACTCCTTAATTATTAAATTCTTCCTCGCGAAAAGTCTATTCGTAAATATTATCGCCTGCAAGAGCCCGTAATCCTTCTCCGTCCTTAACAAGAATGAAACCTTTATTTCGTTCAATTAAACCTTCTGTGCAAAACTGACCGATGACCCGATTGAGATGCCGGTAACTGGTTCCAATAAAGTTCGCCGCATCCTTTATACTGATCCGCAGCTGCTCTTTATTCAAAGAATCGGATTCATTAAAAGAGACAGATAATAAATAACTGGCGAACCGCACTTCCACTGGATACAATAAATTGAAGCTCATAGAATTGGTTTTAAGGTGAAATTTTTGAGTAATGATATCTAGTAAAAATTGCAGAAGAGGGGCATGATTTCTTCCGTATTTTCTCAACCAATGATACTGAACTCCGATCATATAAACAGATGATACGGCCTCAACGGTATTAATAATGTTTATATCCTGCACGTATTCAATATCCCCGATTACCTCAAGTGGTGTCTTAAATGAAAGAATAAGGGTTCTTCCTTCTGCTGAAGTGGTATAAACTTTAATTTTCCCTTTAACAAGTACGTACAAATACTGGGAAGCATCCCCTTGGGAACAAATGAATTCCCCTTGTTCAAAGGTGTAGAGCGACAAATGAGGTAATATTTGTTCATTAAATATCGATTCGATTTGATGAGCAGACAAATATGATTTCACTTGTTCAAAGTCATTAATTTCCTTCATTTTCCGGACTCACCTCAGTTAAAATCTTAAAATCACTACACCCGCTATCATCAGGCCAATGCCGATAAATTGTGGCAGCTTTATCTTCTGCTTAACTGTGCCAAACCATCCGTTACTGTCAATGATATAGGTCAGCACCAGCTGGGCAATCAGGAGGGCGGATATCGAAAGAGTAACTCCTATTCTTTGAATTGCCGTCACATTACTGAAGATAACAATGGCAGCAAATGCCCCGCCAGCCAAATATAAAGGTTTCACTTGCTTAAATTTTTTCCATTTTCGGTCCCGAACGAATATTAGAATCACCAAGGCCATGATAAATCCAGTTAACTGGGTAATAGTCGCCGCCTGCCATGTACCAATATCCTGGCTAATTCTAGTATTGGCCACCCCTTGGAGTGTAATAAAGGCTCCGCCTAAGAAGGCAAATAATATCCCTTTCATATTTTTCTCACCTCGACTTGTTTCTCACTTTATTAAAAGACAGATGAATTTTCTTGGAAAGGACATATGTCCTGAATTATTAAAAATAAATTTTGGACAAGGGTTAGGTTATTTGCCTTTACACATTAAAGACATCCTCCATACATTAAAGTATGTTCAAATAAGGAGGGATCTGGATGCAATTAAATTATAAACAAGCACAACATTTAGAGGGTAAAATGATTCAATTTAAAAATAATCAAGGTGAATGGTCAGTTGGAAGAGTCGTAAAGGTAAGGAAAGATGGTCTTGAGATTGAGGAATTAAGTTCTTCCAGTTCAAATGATGGATACGGATTTGGCTTTTTTGGTCCAAGACCGTTCTTTAGACCGCGGTTTTTTAGACCACCTGTTTTCTTCCCGTTTGTTGGATTTGGTTTCTCCCCATTCTTTTTTTAATAGAGAACGCATAATACAAAAGATACAAAAAAGAGCATTGGACATATCCAATGCTCTTATTATTTTACATAAGGCTCTTTTCGCAAGGATGAATATTAAAAAATAATAATTTCCAGTAAAAAGCACCTGACAAATGAAATCGCTTACATTAAAATAAAAGTAACAAATAGGAGAGGGGATACAAACTATGGAACTATTATTTGAACAATGTGAGCATAACCAATCAGAAGAAACTTGTGATGAATGTACCCCAAAAATAGAAACAGAAGACAATTACGATATCTCAGAATATGATTATCATAAAAG
>NZ_JBALPP010000076.1:0-825 GCF_036965425.1 Neobacillus drentensis
CTGTTTATTTACGAAACTTTATCACACCCTCTGAAAGTGTCTTATTAACTCAAGGTCAAGAAGCCATGGTATTAAGGACGAGAGATATGTTGATGAAAACACTTATCCCTGAGTTTAAGGCCTATATTAAAATATTGACTGGGATGGAAATCAGTGAATTTTATTACGATTGGGGAATTCATAATAAAAGTGGTATTTTTGTTTGCTTTGGTTCTTCACCGGAAACTGATCATTTAAATGATAAAAACTATGAAGGAAAAGAAAATATTCACTCAGAAATAAAAAGAATCAGCATTCAAGCCGAAAAGGAGCCAGGAGAAATCCATTCTATTCGATTAAACCCAAGAACATTAGTCGTAATTCGAAAAGGAATTTTGGTTCCAATCGAAAGAGAATTAATTCGATTAGGAAATTCCGAAACATTAAAGTTGGCAAAACGAAATCTTGAGAAAAGATTATTACATAATAGCAATCAATTTGAAACTATTCTTAAAACAAAAGTAAACGATATTTTTGTGGATTGGGATTTTAACTTGGATAAGAGTGCTATCGCGCTAATCCTATCACCAACTTCATAAAGGCGGAAGTGAGTTAGACAATATTTGAGCTAAACTTAAGTAAAGTGTGCTTAAGTTTAAAATTTCTGTCAATGAGGCAGTTGTTTTTTGTTAAACAAACGGAGGTTGGTCCTAGTAATTGTTAGAAAATTGAACGATGCGTTTTCCTTGTACTAAGCAAAAAACCTCTCTAAATTCCTGTTAATTTAGGAATTTCACGAGAGGTTTTTGATATGTTGCTATTCGAAAAATATTTCTGAGTATCTTC
>NZ_JBALPP010000076.1:857-1433 GCF_036965425.1 Neobacillus drentensis
CGTATTTGTTTGGGTAAGACACGTTCAAGCTCTTCATTTAACCATGACAGTGTTTTACTACGCAAGTAATCACGCATTTTTTCTTCTGCAGAAAGCATAACTAAATTGATGGTGCAAGAGGAGGGAGCTGAACAGCAGTTTTCTCTATACAAATATCCATTGTCTTTAATATTTTTGCATTGAAAAATAGGTTTAGGACCTTCAACTGCTTCAATTACATCCCAAAAGGAAATATCTTCAGGGGACTTAGATAACCTATAGCCTCCCTTTACACCAGGTACAGAACTTACAATCCCAGCCTTAGATAATTTGCCAAACACTTTTGAAAGAAATGTCTCAGAAAGTCCTTGAAATTCTGCCAAATCCTTTATCCCAACACTTTCATTAGAAGGAACATCGATTAAATAAACCAGACAATGTAAAGCATATTCAACTCCAACACTATACTGCATATAAACTCACCTGCTTTTGATTTTAAGGGTATTCAAATTGTATCTTAGGAATATTTAGAACGTTAGTCAAATAAAAGAAATCTCTTTTGGGTAAATCATATTCATTTGACAAAAATAATTATAG
>NZ_JBALPP010000077.1:0-2121 GCF_036965425.1 Neobacillus drentensis
TGCCCCGTTAGTACAATAACTTCCACATAAAAAGCGTCAATCCCTTCTTGGATCAACGCCCCAGTTACTTTAAGTACATATCTTCTCAAACTTTCATTTTAAACAATACCCTGTCAAAATAAAAACTTCTCTAGTTTGAGAAGTCGCAAAAAGTTTGCCTGAAAATCATCCAGCAACAACATTTAAATATACATTGTAATCCTCATTCCCGAACACATAAAAAAAATTCTTTCAAAAATGAATTTGATGTTCCGATAACCATTGGTTTACTGTATTAACTGCAATCTGAGCAGTTTCTGTTTTAGGGAAACCGAACACCCCTGTTAAAATTGCACAGAAAGCAACGGTTTTTATATCTTCAATTTCAGCTACTAATTCCAGACAAGAAATATAACAGGATGCTAATTCATCCCCTTGCTGATATGTTAATGTCGTTCCTTTTGGAACAATAGGTCCAACCGTATAATCTCCTTTTTAGGATTACAGATCTGCAAAAAAACCGACTTTATGTCGGTTCTGTTAAGTAAATTTTATTTTGTTTATGAAATTACATTAACAAGTTGGTTGAGTGCTTCGTTAATTGGAGTAACTGGACGACCAAGAACTTTCTCAAAATCATTGCTTTCAACTTCTAGTGAACCGTTGCGAATGCTTTCTTGAATTCCTACTACAATCGGAATCACAAAATCAGGCAAACCTAAACCTTTCATGATCTCTGCATATTTTTCGTCACTAACTTGTTGTACAGGTATTTCATTACCCAATACATTACCAAGAGCAGATGCCAATTCTTCTTGAGTTAAAAGTGGACCAGAAAGTTCATAAACTGTATTTTCGTGACCGTTTCCAACAAGAACTGCTGCAGCAGCATCTGCGTAATCTTGTTGCAGTGCCCAACCTACTTTACCTTCTCCAGCAGAAGTTACCCATGGAGCTCCTGCAATAGCACCTTGAATGCTTCCAATTTCGTTTTCCAAATACCAATTGTTACGTAAGAAAGAATATGGGATACCCGTTTTAATGATGGCTGCTTCTGTCGCAACATGAGGTGGAGACATTAAATTTTTGCTTTCTGTTGCATTGGCTAAACTTGTATAAGCAATAAATTTTACCCCTGCACGTTCAGCTGCTTGAACAGCATTAGCATGTTGTTGGATTCTTGTTTCATTGTCACCATCGGCAGAAATAATTAATAATCGGTCAATCCCTTTAAAAGCATTATCTAATGTTTCTGGACGGTCAAAATCACCTTGACGAACTTCCACTCCACGATTACGAAGTCCTTCTGCTTTCTCTGGATTTCGGACACTCACCACCAAATTACTTGCAGGTACTGATTTCAATAATGATTCTACAACCTTGGAACCTAATTTTCCTGTTGCTCCAGTTACTAAAATTTTCATTAATATTCCCTCCAGTTAAATTTTATCTGTAACAATATCAATTACATGTATTCATTTTAGTTACATGTGGTCGATTTGTCAACAGGCAAAATAATATATATTATTTTGTTCGTATTTTGGTATAATAAACTTGTAATCAAAACAATTACATGATGAAGAAATAAAATAATATAAGGATTAGTTAAAAGGGGTGGTGACTGAACATGTCCATCAGCAGCCGATTTGCAGTAGGAATTCATATATTGGCTCTAATTAAATTAAATAATGAAGGAGTAACATCTTCTGAATTTTTAGCTACGAGTGTTAACACGAACCCAGCCGTTATAAGAAAACTAATGGGAATGCTAAAAAAAGCTGGTTTGATAGAGGTACACCCAGGAATTGCAGGTGCTAAACTCGCAAAGGAATTATCTTGTATCACTCTGTTCGACGTATATAAGGCAGTGAATGTTGTACAGGAGAAAGAGTTGTTTAGCATACATGAAAGTCCACATCCTGATTGTCCCGTAGGTAGGAATATCCAAAATACAATTGAACCATTATTCACAGCAGCACAATTGGCAATGGAGAAGGTTTTAAGAAATGTTACATTAGAAGATGTTGTGAGAGATATTGCTACTAAAGAAAATATCTGTTAGAAAGGGCATTCCAAAGGAATGTCTTTTCTCTTTCTTCTTCAACTAACCTGCCCGTTAGCAGAACAAGCAAAAAAGACCGC
>NZ_JBALPP010000077.1:2184-2421 GCF_036965425.1 Neobacillus drentensis
TTGCACCCGTTAGCTTAATTAACATTTTTGTATCCTTTTCTAATAAATAGTAAGATCACTTGTTGGATTAAAATAATGATTGCACCTAACATTAAAACTAATATCGGTCTTTCACTACTTTCAGCAAAGAAGGAAATACTGGTTATACCGATAATCAATATAATTAAACAAAAAATTGTTACTATTATTTTAGTTTTCTTTAAGATTATCCCCCATTTTATTTATTATTTAAGTTGA
>NZ_JBALPP010000077.1:2538-6769 GCF_036965425.1 Neobacillus drentensis
GAAAATTTAGGGAGAGATGGATTTTGTTATTGTCAAAGGCATGGGAAACATATGAATCGGATAAACGAATTGAAGGATTTTCACCACAAACATTAAAAGCATATAAACTCCAAGCTACATTACTTATTAGATATTTTAAGGATGTTAAACTTAATACTATAACCACAGCTCAACTTAAAGAATACCTTGCAAAGTCAAGCGAAACCTTAAAACCTTCAAGTTTAGCTCACCGAATACGTTTTATGAAATCATTATTTAGTTGGTCGCATGAGGAGGGGCATATTTCAAAAAATCCCGCCGCCAAAATAAAGGAGCCTAAAGCAGGGAACCGAATTCCAAAGTTTCTAACAGAATTTGAAATTGAACATTTACGTGAAGCGTGCACCAGCCCCTTGGAGAAGGCTTTGTTTGAATTCATGTTTTCCACTGGGTGCCGTATAGGAGAAATTGTTTCCTTAGAGAAGAGTAGAATTAATTGGTCTAACCGTTCTGCAATTGTGAGAGGAAAAGGGGATAGGAGCGGGTAGTGTATTTTAACATCCGCTGCGAAATTTGGCTTAAACGATACCTGGATCAACGCCAGTATAGCGATGCAGCCATTTTTGTTACAGAAAGGTATCCTCATCGAATGAGTATTGCCCAGATGAGATATATCATTAAACGAATTTCGAATCGGGCACGGATCAATAAATCGATTCATCCGCACCAGCTAAGGCACAGTTATGCCACTCATATGCTGAATAATGGTGCACCTCTTGAAGTTATCCAGAGCTTGTTAGGTCATGAGAAGAGTGAGACTTCAAGGATATATGCACAGTTAAGTGGGAGTTTAAGGCGAGAGCTTTATTGCAAGTATTTTTATATTGAATTCATAAGAGCAATGCATAAAAAGCATTGCTCTTTCTTTAATTCTCGCACCCGTTGGTGTAAGTACAATATTTCACAATCTTCCTGAATCATACGGCTTTAGAAGCTACCATTCACAGATTATTATCGAAATCTAAATTAATATGCCGTGCCTTGGCTATTTTCACAAAAGAAAGCGGCGGATAAAATGATCCGCCACAACAAAAGAATGAATACTATAATGCTTTAAAAAATCGCTTTATTATTTACTATTTACCTTGTCCAGGCATCTTATTTCTTAGGAGTTGGATTGTGAATTTTGGTTTAAGATCATCTTTATTAAGTTCATGTTCAACGAATACAGTTATGTCCTTGCCGTCTTTGTCCTTACCACCGCATTATATCAATCTGTTCTTTTCAACAGGTACGAATAAAATAGAGATAGAGGCAATTAAGGCAGCAAGGGCAAATATATAAAAATTCACACTAATATCCAGCTTCCAAGCCAACAGAAGTCCCCCAAGTATTGGTCCGCAAGAAGCGCCGATTCTTCCAATGCCGGATGCCCAGCCTAATGCGGTGCCCCGCGCGTGTGTTGGAAAGTATTTTGTAATGTAGGCACTTAAGATAATCAGAATCCCTGTTGAACCTATTCCCGCAATTCCAATTAGCGGATAAAGAAGAACTACAGGAGGTTTTAAGCTTAACAAAGCGATGCTTACAGCCGCAGCAAAATAGGCAATGCTAATCACTCGTTTTGAACCCCAACGGTCTGCAGCAGCACCAGCTCCTAATGCTCCAATCGCTGATGTAAAGTTTAACATTAATAAGAGAGACAAACTAGAACCTAGAGGGTAACCTGCTTGAACCATCATTTTTGGCAGCCATGTACTTAACCCATATACTAAAAGTAAACCCATGAAAAACGTAAGCCAAAAAAACGCAGTTGTTCGTATATACAATTTGGAAAATATTAATAAAAGAGCGTCCCACTTAGATTTTGATTCAGTTTTGCCTTGTGTTTTCTGTATTGATGATAGATCCAATTGATATTTCATACAAATAGCTTCTGCTTCTTTTCTGCGATTACGCGAGACTAGAAAATTGAGTGACTCCGGCAATTTCCAAATGAGGATTGGCACCAGGACAATGGGAGTCAGTCCCAGCCAGAACAAAAATCTCCAGCCATGGTCATCCAGGAAAATCAAGGATAGCAATACTCCTAATACGCCTCCAATGGGATAACCGGAAAACATGATCGCATTCATCAGAGAACGACGATTAGGCGGGGAGAATTCAATTGTCATGGCCGTTGCGATTGGCATGGCCCCCCCTAAAACAACTCCCCCTACAAAACGGAAAATCCCTAACATTTCAGGTGAAGTAGCCATAGCACTTAAACCCATTGTGAGTGAGAAAATGCCAAGACAAATAATGAGTGACCACTTACGGCCAATTATATCCGATATCGTTCCAATTAGGACGTTCCCCAGCATCATCCCAATAAGAGCATAACTGCCTATCAGACCAGCTTGAATAGGTGTAAGTGTCCAAGTTTTATCCGCTAATAAGCTTGAAAGAACCGCACCATATATACCTAAATCATACCCTTCAGCCATAATCGTTAGAAAACAGCAGACTACGACAATAGTGGTTAACGTTTGAGTAGTTCGTATTGACTTTTGCGGAATAGCTGCAGTCCCCTTACCTTCATTTATAGAGAGATTTTCATTGTTATTCATTAAAACTCTCCTTTCAAATTCACTTTTTTTTAGGAATCTATTGGGCCTCTGATAAGAGAAAAATTCCCTATCTCTTTTCAGATTGAACTATAAATGATATTTCCTTTAAACATGACGGCTGCCCGTTTAGATCTCCTTGCAACAGTTTCTGCCGAACAAGTTGCTTCCACTAAAACAAGATTTGCATCATCACCAACAGCTGGCCAAATTCGATTGCCATTAGAATCCAGTGTCGTTTTTCCCCCTGTAATAAATGCCAACGCTTTTGTAAGTGAACGTTCGTCAATCCAACTGTAACGTTCAACAAAACGGTTCGCCTTATCGAGAATATCACCGTTTCTATATGGGAACCATGAATCATAAAATCCGTCACAGCCCAATTCAACTTTTACCCCTCTTTCATTGAGAAGGGGGAGCTCTGGAATTTGTCTATTAATCAGTACCGTTGAAATGATGGAAATACCCAATTCAGCAAACAAGTCGATTGTTTCAAGTGTCTCCTCGATTGGCACATCCCCCAATGCAAATGCATGACTAATTGCTACCCGATTATGATATCCGGCCTCTTGGGTCATGGCAGCCAACCGCTTCATAGTTGTTAGGCCGATCTGTCCGGGATCATGTAAATGAATATCTATATCGACATCAGCCCCAACAGCGATATCCATCATTTGTGCCAGCGACTTCTCTATTTCCCCATCCACACCGTACGGATCAAGACCTCCAACAATCGTCGCCCCTTCCTTCATGGCCTGCCTCATCAAATCGACTGATTGGGTTCTCAACAACCCATGTTGCGGAAAAGCTACTATTTCATATGACATTTTGTCGCTGTAAGTCTCCAGTGCACTGCGCACTTCCTCTAAGTGCTTTAACCCCACATAAGGATCAATGTTAACATGCGTACGAATATGCGTGACACCAGACGCAAAGATTGTTTCAAGCATCCCTTCAGCCCTCTGTCTAACCGTATCCAACATAGCAAGGTTCTCTTTAGCTTCAAAATCTAATCGTTCAATCAAATGCTTAACAGTTTTACATGATTTCCATCCATACCCCATATAAGTTTTGTCCAGATGAATATGCTTTTCAACAAATGAAGGAAGCGCAAGTAGACCGATTGCATCACGTTTTGGAAGATCGGTAACCAAGG
The DNA here is from genome assembly GCF_036965425.1 of Neobacillus drentensis. GTDB lineage: Bacteria > Bacillota > Bacilli > Bacillales > Cytobacillaceae > Neobacillus > Neobacillus drentensis_F. The sequence continues at coordinate 6,280 of NZ_JBALPP010000077.1, forward strand.
GCAAATTTGCCGGTATAATATTTGCAATTTTTCCTTTTTCAATTAATAGATGACAAATTTGCGAATGTGTATGAAAAACTCCATCTTCATCCTCCTCAAAACCGCTATCCAAGCGTACATTTGTCAACCAGTAGTCAGAAATCATATTCTTTTACTCATCCCTTTCAGTTTAAGACAAACGGTTTGCCCCATACAGTTTCAGTTCCCCTTTCTTCTCTATAGACTTTTTATAAAATGCTTACAACCAAGAAGAGTAAGTCATTTTCACCTCTTTAAAATATTTTAAATATTGAGAAAACTTAACACAAAGGTTCCTAATAATAATTTGCATAATACCGTGCTGTTAGGAAAAAAAGACGCGAATCAGGTTTCTCCTCCTTAAGTAAATCAAGATACTAACGATAAAAGCGCTTACAATTTATATATTAATACTAAATTTTTTATTGTCGTTGTACAAATAAACCAAAAAATGAAAATATTGTTAGTCAAT
>NZ_JBALPP010000077.1:6785-7756 GCF_036965425.1 Neobacillus drentensis
GTCAATATGCATAAAAGCTACTTGTAGTGTATGCGTGAAGCGATTTCTATACGAAAGATAGCCAACTAAACGCATACTCTACAGAATTCTGTTATAAACAAAGGCATTATCTCTCTCAGGAATGATAGCTTCTTTAACTTAAGGGTTTTCAAATCTTATCATCCAAATTATTTATCGAAATAGTCATTCTCTTCTAAAATTGAAATGAGTTATATACATAAAACGATAACTAGCTACTATTTGAAAGGCAGGGAAGCAACAAGTCCAATTAAAACAAGGGTACAACTTTATTTCAAATCCACAAAAAATGGCGCTTAAACATATTGGGAATGTATTCCCCTATAGGGCCTGATCCTTTACTCTCCTATTTTTTGGGGGGATTACTCCATTCTTAATCCCTACCCACTTAACTGATACGAAGCTGCTTCCAAGGAGCACGAATGCTCCGAATAGATAAGGCAGATTGATATGAATATCAAATAAAGCCCCCGCAAGCATTGGCCCAAAAATTTTTCGGAGACTCATATAGGCATTGTTCAACCCTGCTACAAATCCTTGTTCATTCCCAGCTAAGCAACGTGGTAATAAGGGGTTTTTTTCCACTTAATTAGTTTTAGCACCATATTCACTCCTAAATTCATATATTTGTAGACATCAAAAATGAACCCCACCCCCAGGCTTGAGGACGAGATTCCCTGAATTTAGAAGTTCGCGGTGCCACCCCAGTTTGTTCCTGATAGGACCTACTTATATTCTTATTCATTGCCATAATTAGGTATTTTTTTGCCTCTGATAAACTGTTTGCTTTGTTTTCCTCGGGGCTCCAATACCAGGACGGATGGGGACACGCATGGGGACGCCGAAATCTGTACGGTCCATGTTGAATTAGGTACTCTACAGTTTTTTCATTTTCATTGTATAAAGCTGAAACGACAATATCTCTTCTGCTCCATGTATCTACAGGATTTACA
>NZ_JBALPP010000078.1:0-18254 GCF_036965425.1 Neobacillus drentensis
CACATTGGAATAATGTTTGACTATCCTGTTCTAACTTTAGAAATCTATTTGGAAAGTTTTCATTATTTCGGGAACTACGTTGTTAATGAAATCATTGACTTGTAAATCATTCTGTGGGTTTTTTCCGACTGAATAGGAATAAATAATATTATTGTCTTCCTCCAATTTTACTTCCGTTTCCGGGTTTAACGAAGTCCATACTTGTTTTTCATACATATGGATACTAAACAATACCGGTTTATCAGAAGAATTGTAATATATATTGACTTCATCAAACCAAGGATTATTTGCCTCGTAATCTGCTCTTTGAAATACCAAACGATCAATCCATGTTTTTGGAACCGAAAAATGATACCCTTCGGAAGCATAAATGGTTATTAAGTTACTTGGTTTTGAAATATCAATCCCATGACTATTGAAAAATGCAGTATTTAAAATGCCCGTTATATCCGAAAAAGGAAGTTGATATTGAAGCGTACCTTCAGCATAGGAAGCGTATTCATATGGTGGGAAATAAATAATTAAGCCTTCCTTTATTAGATAAATTTGCATTAAATCATCTGAGGTTATTTGTTTAAACTCACCCATAGCTTCAAGCGTGTGCAAAACATCCTCTTTTAGGACGAGTTGTGTAATAATTTGTTTTGCTTTATCTAAATCATTAAACATTTCGTTTGGTTCAACCATCTTCCCATTATCCAAATCCACCAATATAGGAACTCGCGCTGGCATTCCATGTGCAGCCCCGCTAAGATAATAATATTGATCATACACAAAACAAATGAGATGTTCATTTTGGAATGTGATTTCGTATTTTGAATAGAACGATGACGGCGAACTTGGATCATCATTGGTCATTTGACTCTCATCTGCAGTGCTCGCCTTTTTCTTCAAACTTTCATTAATTTCTATTTGTGCCAATTTATCTTTCATGCCATCAATTTGTGGATAAATAATGTTGATAATCGGGCTTTCTTTTTGAATGGCCACGTCATGAATCTTTATCGTTTGATGAGTAGATGTTTCAAGTTGATTGGTGGTATTGCCAGGTTGAATTGTGGTTTTTTCTGATTGAGCGCTAGATTTTTCTGGTTTAACGGCAGGCTTATTCGTTTGATCACTGGTTAGTTCTGATTGATTTTTTTCTGTTATTTTTTGTTGTTCTAAATCATGCTTTGTTTTTTGCGAATCGCCACATCCTGCAGCAAAGAAAACAACCAAAGCAATGGGTATGCTCCACTTCAATTTCATCCACTCACTCCCCTTCATATCCATCACTGAACAAATATAGTATTTTTCGCATTTTTTAGAATCCCTTAAAATTTATTTATCATTTGGGCATTATTATTTTCAGAACTGAACCTAACTCTTGATCATATATTAATAAGAGGTGATTGAAATGGATAACCATCTTCAGCAATCATTTGATATCCGTTTTTTGAAAATTGGCCAAATGATCAATAGTGGTGTTCTGCAAATTGGTTGTGGGGCTGGTAAAGCTCAACGGGTCGCTCCTGTTGGATATACTACAGTTGGAACTACATTAGTTCCACTTGCAGGTCCCATAGAATTTGCTGTCCCATTACAAGCAGCTGTTCGTCAGAAATCTTTTAAGAAGTAATAAACAGTGGGAGGTATTTGTTTTCCCACTGTTTTTGTTTTTTCAGTAAAAATAAAAAACCAGGCAAGATGCCCGGTTCCAGGTTATGGTTTACTCTATAGGTTGTCCTCAAGCAGGTCCTCATAAATCTCATTGTATTTCTTGGCAGACTGCATCCAGCTATAATCTTGACTCATCGCATTTTGCACTAAGCTATTCCAAGTTTCCTTTTGTTGATAAAAATAAATCGCTCTTCTAACTGTATGCAGCATATCGTGGGCGTTGAAATTCTTAAATGTGAATCCGTTGCCGTCACCAGTGCTTTCATTATAAGAATGGACCGTATCATTCAATCCGCCTGTTTCTCTAACAATCGGGATGGTTCCGTACTGAAGGGCAATAAGCTGCCCTAATCCGCAAGGCTCAAACTGTGAAGGCATTAAAAACAAATCAGCGCCCGCATAAATTTGATGTGCCAACGCTTCATTAAAGCCTAAATAGACCCTTACCTTATCTGGAAATTCTTGCTCCATTCGACTAAAGAAGTTTTCAAATTGATGGTCTCCAGACCCAAGAACGATGAATTGGACATCCTCCTGCAGCATGCTGTGAAAAACATGGTGGACCAAGTCTAACCCTTTTTGTGCGGTTAAGCGGGTTACCATCGCTATTACGGGGGTGTTTTCCCTTTCCGGCAGTCCGAAATATTTCTGCAGCTCTTTCTTATTTGCTGCTTTACCCTCTAATGAATCTAGATCATAGGAAACCGCGATATCTTGGTCAGCTCTGGGATTGTAGGCAACGTCGTCAATGCCATTTACGATGCCAATAAGCTTATCGCTGTGCTTTCGTAAAAAGCCATCAAGTCTTTCGCCAAAATAGGGATACTGAATCTCCTCTTTATAGGTCGGGCTGACACTTGTTACGACATCAGATGAAACAATTCCGCCCTTCATAAAGTTAACATTTCCGTAAAACTCCAGCTGCTCGCTGTTAAAATATTGATGACTTAATCCTAACAAATCACTCATTACCTCATATGGGAAAATCCCCTGGAACTGCAAATTGTGAATTGTAAATACCGTTTTCATGTCCCTATAAAGCGGATTGAGACGATACTGGGCGTCCAATAAAAAATTCACCATGCCTGTGTGCCAGTCATGACAATGAATCACATCAGGGAAGAAATCCAGATGGGGAATGCATTCCAGTACTGCCTTCGAGAAAAAAGAAAATCGTTCCCCATCATCATTATGGCCATATAGAGTATCACGATAAAAATAATATTCGTTATCAATTAAATAATAGGTAATCCCGTCATGCTCAAAGGAATAGATACCACAGTATTGACTGCGCCAACCGAGCTGCACATAAATCGCCTGTTGAAATTGAAATGATTTTCTCAGCTTTTCTGGAATTAAACTGTAATTTGGCAGTATAACGCGTACATCTGCCCCTAACTTTTTTAAGGCTTTAGGCAATGCGCCCGCTACGTCTGCAAGTCCGCCTGTTTTCACAAACGGAACACACTCAGAAACTGCAAATAACACTTTCACTTTATCCTCAACGCCCCTCTTGAACTGTACCTTTACCTACTATATAAGGTGACACTAAGGTTCCTGTCAAGTGTACACTATTCTCAATCCTGACATCTTTATCGATAATGACTCCATCCAGTACACAATTTTCACCTATTTGACACTTCTGCATGATGATAGAGTTTCGAATCACAGCACCTTTTCCAACTTTAACAGAACGGAAAAGGATGCTATTCTCCACTTCCCCTTCAATTACGCATCCATTTGCAATCATTGAATTGGCAACCTTTGCTTCCCTCTTATACCGTGTTGGCGGCTCGTCCTTTACCTTCGTGAAAATTGGTTCTTCCTTTGAAAATATTTGCTTCCAAACGGTCGGCTGCAGCAAATCCATACTATTTCGATAGTAACTTTGAAGCGAGTCAATAATCGCAATAAAGCCTGTACATTCATACAAATTTATTTTAAAATTATGACGTTTATCATGAACTACATCAAAAATACTGTAATATCCTTGATTCTTGTATTTTTCAAAAAGAGAAAGCAATAAATCTTTGCTCAAAATATAGGTTTCCAGCGATTTCCCATCATTAGATACCTCCGTAATATCCGCTTCCATTTCAATATGATGATCTAATATTTTACAGAAATCTATGGTTCCAACTGTGTAGCAATTGGTAATGACAACATACTTTTGCTTACTGCGTAAGAAATAGGTGATATTTTTCGAGAAATGTGCAAATGACCCAAATCGTTCGTACCGGGATTTTCCATCTGGCGTGAACACAAACAGACCATCACGCTTTCTGTCCAAGTCCCATTGCTTTCCAGACCCTAAATGGTCCATTAACGACCGTATCTCATGTCCGGTGAAAATCGCTACATTCGTAATCCCTGAGTTCACCATATTTGATAACATAAAGTCAATTAAACGATAACGGCCTGCAAAGGGAAGAGATGCTAAGGTACGATGGGCAGTTAAATTCTGAAATGTTTCAAACTCATTGGTTGCATTGATAATGCCAAGCATGGAACACGACAAAGTATCCTCCTACCTTTCCTAGTAAGTTTTTGTGACTATTCTTCATTAGCAAACAAAATTACAGCATCTTTGTTATTTGAGGGACGAATAATAGCATTATCCTCCACCACCATACCTGGTGCGACAATCGCTCGCTCGATAACTACATTTTTTCCGACACGGGCGTCCGGCATGATAACAGAGTCCTTAATCATACTTCCTTCCTTAACTGTAACGCCTTGGAACAAAACTGAATGCTTAATCGTCCCTTCAACAATACAACCTTCATTAATCAATGACTCCTCTATTTGTGCGGTTGGAGCAATATATTGAGGCGGCTGATTTGGATTGACAGAATAAATTCTCCAATTACGATCATAAAGATCAAAGTCCGTATCTTCTTTTAATAAGTCCATATTGGCTTCCCACAAGCTTCCTACCGTACCGACATCCTTCCAATAGCCTTGGAAAGGATAGGCCACGACCCTTTTCTTTTCTTCTAGTAATAATGGAATGATATCCTTGCCAAAATCATTGCTTGATTCAGGATTTTTATCATCCATCTCTAAAAACATTCTTAAAACCGGCCATTTAAAGATGTAGATTCCCATTGATGCTAAATTGCTTTTTGGCTCTTTCGGTTTTTCCTCAAATTCAATAATTTCTAATTCCTCGTTGGTATTCATAATTCCAAAGCGGTTCGCTTCCTCCCAGGGAACCTCAATAACGGAAATTGATACATCTGCTTCTTTTTCGATATGGTAATCAAGCATTTTAGAATAATCCATTTTATAAATATGGTCGCCTGAAAGGATTAGAACGTACTCTGGATTGTATTGTTTTAAATAATTTAAATTTTGGTAAATGGCGTTTGCCGTACCTTTATACCACCGGACGCCTGCCGTTTCCGAATAGGGAGGCAATACGGTAACCCCGCCATTAATTCTATCTAAATCCCAGGCGCTGCCGATCCCGATATAGGAATGCAATACTAGTGGCAGATACTGGGTCAATACACCTACTGTATCAATTCCTGAGTTTGTACAGTTGCTTAACGGAAAATCAATGATTCTATACTTGCCGCCAAATGAAACGGCAGGCTTCGCCTTATCTCTTGTCAACGCACTAAGACGGCTGCCCTGGCCGCCTGCCAGTAACATGGCTATGCACTTTTTTTTCTGTACCATTGCTTATTTTCCCCTTTCTTGTTTTCACTGGTCGTAAAATGGATATACCAAAAGGCGGGATGGTCATCTCCAGATAGCATGGCTGATTATGAAACGGCTTTTCAATTGTTTTGATTTTCTTTTTATTTACCCTGCCCGAACCACCATAAACAACCGCATCACTATTTAAAATTTCAATGTAATAATTGTAGGAAGGAACCCCCACTTTATAGTTTTCATAAACAACCTCTGTAAAATTGCAAACCATAATAAGAATATTGTCTTCAATTTTCCCTTTTCTAATAAAGGAGAAAATACTTTGCTCTTTATTGTCTGAATCAATCCACTCAAAGCCTTCATTATCATGGTCTAGTTCCCACAATGGTTTTGAACGTTTATACAGGTGCATCAATTCTTTAAAGTAATCATGCATGAAGCGGTGCATCTCGAATTCGTGTAATTCCCAATCTAAATCCTCTAAATCCTTCCATTCATCAAACTGACCGAACTCTCCGCCCATAAACAATAGCTTTTTACCAGGGTGTGTCATGAAATATCCAAACAATAGGCGAAGCTGGGCAAATTTCCGCCAATAATCACCCGGCATTTTATTTAAAAGGGATTTTTTGCCGTGAACCACCTCATCATGTGACAACGGCAGGACGAAGTTTTCCGAAAATGCATACAGGAGGGAGAAGGTGACTTTATCATGCAATTCCTTACGATTCTGGGGCTCTGCTTCCATATATTTTAAAATATCGTTCATCCACCCCATATTCCATTTATAGTTAAAGCCTAAGCCGCCTTCATAAGCAGGCGCCGTCACTAGCGGCCAATCTGTCGAATCTTCCGCCATCATCAAAATGGCTGGATTGGCATCAAAGACAATCTCATTCAGCTTTCGTAGAAACGAAACGGCGAATTCATTTTTTTGATAGATACCCCCGGCATTCCAGTACAGCATATTGGCAACTGCATCGATCCGAAAACCGTCAACATGGTAGTATTTCATCCAGAATAAGGCGTTTGAGATCAAGAAGCTCTGCACTTCAGGCTTTCCCAAATCAAAATTGGCGGTTCCCCATATTTCATTCTCGCGTACGTATGTATCTTCATATTCATATACAGGCAGCCCATCAAACATATACAAACCATGAGCATCCCTGCCATAATGTCCTGGAACCCAATCAAGGATAATCCCTATACCACTTTGATGACAATGGTCGATAAAATACATCAAATCCTGCGGTGTTCCATAACGACTTGTCGGGGAATAATATCCGGTTCCTTGGTAGCCCCAGGAACGATCATAAGGATGTTCAATTATAGGCATGATTTCAACATGTGTAAATTTATGCTCAAGAACATATGGAATCAGATCCTCAGCCAGCTCTCGGTATGAATAAAACTCACCATCGTCCTTTTTCTTCCAAGAACCTAAATGCACCTCGTAAATGGCAAGTGGTTCTTCATAGACACTTTTCTTTCGATTATTTTTAAACCACTTTTGATCGTTCCAATCATATCCTTCAATGTTGTAAACAATTGATGCCGTGTGCGGCCTGAGCTCAGAATAAAATGCATAGGGATCTGACTTTAGGATGGTATCTCCCTTAGCAGTGATAATTTGATACTTGTATATCTCATGTTCCAATAGACCTGGAATAAATAATGACCAAATTCCTTCAACATTTAGTTTTGTCATTCCATGCCGGGTTCCATCCCACTTATTAAAATCCCCAACCACGTTTACTTCGGCGGCATGGGGAGACCAGACAGAAAAACGAGTACCCTTTACCCCATTCTGTATTTCAAGATGTGCCCCAAAGACCTTGTAGCATTCATACAAACTTCCTTCATGAAAAAGGTGGACATCATAATCTGTTGGATGTGTTAAGGTCAAAATTCTCACCTCTATGTTGCTTAATTTTCCATCTCCATAATCAAACACTCTAATTTGTAGCATGTTAAAAGAAGCTGCCCATTATTCTGGACAGCATTTCAAAATCAAACGATTAAAATAAAATGGTTGATAAAAAAACAACAGTGGTTACGGTAATCATGCTAAGCAAGGTAGACAGCAAAACAACTTGAGCGGCATATTCTGGATGATTGCCATATTCTAGAGCAAATAAAGCACTATTTCTTGATGTTGGGAAGGAGCTGGCAATAAACAACGCCTGTGCCGTAGTTCCATCTAATTTTAAAAGAAAAATAATAAGGAATGCGATGGCTGGTGAAAGAATGAGACGGCCAAATAAACTTAGAAACAGAGGCAAAGAAAATTTGCTAATTTTTATATAGGCACTTTGAGCACCAAGCGTAACGAGTGCAACGGCCAGAAAAGCATCAGAAGTATTGATGATTGGTGTCCATAGAAAATCGGGTAATTTAATATGAAGGGTGTGGAGAATCAATCCCAATAAGAAAGCATAAATAACTGGATTTTTTAAAAACTTCTTTATTGCTATAATTCCACTTTGATCAACCGAAACCGAATTTAGCAGCCCATAGGTGTAGGTGAGTAAGTTCTGAAAAATCATGACCACAATTTGGATGGACGCACCCAATGGACTATGCTGGAAAACAAGCTGGCTTACTGGAAGCCCAAAGTTTCCAGAATTGTTAAGGACCACGCTATTTTTGAAGGTCGAAGACAAACCGTTTTCAAATTTGGCTGCTTTCGAAATGACTGCCGTAATAAGCATTAAACTACTGCATTGTATTAATAAAAAGCTCAATATATGGACAAGTGTTTTTCCACCAACATTTGTTTGATAAATATTTACAAAACTAACACAAGGCATCAAAAAATAGTTATTTAATTTAGATAATGTATTCATATCAAACTGAAATTTCCGATGTAAAAATACTCCCGCCCCTATTAACGTAAAGACTGGTAAAATGACATTTATTAATATAAGAAAAAATACTTCCATAATATTCCCCTTTTTATCATTCCTTTAAAATTAATAAAGCCCAAAACCTCTTAAAGGGTCTTGGACTATATTAACCTAGTTAAATCGGAATAATGGATAAAATAATCGCGACTAAAATCATGACCGCTGTTGATCCGCAGGCCCATTTTAGGAAAGAACGCTGTAAATCTCCGAAATCTTTACCAACCATTCCAACCAATAAATAAGTCGAAGGCACTAATGGGCTTAATAGATGAACCGGTAATCCCATTAGAGATGCTCGTCCGATCATAGCCGGATCAATTCCATATCCACTTGCCGCCTTGGCAAGTAAAGGAAGTACACCGTAGTAAAAAGCATCGTTCGACATAAAAAATGTAAATGGTGCACTGATTATCGCGGTAATAAGAGCAAAATGAGAGCCAAGGGCATCTGGGATATGTGAAATCATCGTTCCGGCCATTGCATCAACCATTTTCGTTCCTGATAGAATCCCTGTAAAAATCCCTGCCGCAAAAACCATGGAAACAACAGACAATGCATTATCAGCATAGTGCATGATTCGTTCTTTTTGTTCTTTTATATTTGGATAATTGATCGTAATGGCAATGGCAAAGCCAATCATAAACAATACAGTTGATGGCAGTACCTCTTGAATTAGTGCAACTAACAATAGAATAGTAAGTAAATAGTTTACGATGATTAACTTTGGACGCTTTAAGTAGTCATCCGCTGTTGTAGCCGCTATTTCTGATAAAGTGCTATAATCGATTTCAAGGACACCAATTCGTTTCCGCTCTTTTCGTCCAAGGGTGTAAGCCATAAACAATACAAAAAGCACGCCACCTACCATACTTGGAATTACTGGAGTAAAAATATCGCCCATTTCAAGATGTAAAGCCGTCATCGCTCTAGCTGTTGGTCCGCCCCACGGCAGAAGGTTCATTACTCCTGATGAGGATACCGCAATTCCCGCTAATACCAATGGTTTCATGCCGATTCGCTTATACAAAGGAAGCATGGCAGAAATGGTAATCATATAAGTTGTTGTTCCATCACCATCAAGGGAGATTAAAAGTGCAAGAATAGCTGTTCCTATTGCAATTTTTACGGGATCCCCTTTTACTAGTTTCAAGATTGTCGAAATGATAGGGTCAAATACCCCCGCATCGATCATTATTCCGAAAAAGAGAATCGCAAACAGGATCATGATTCCTGTCGGTGCCACGCTTTTAATCCCTTCAAGCGCCATTGGCCCCATTTCTTTTCCGAATCCGCCGATTAAGGCAAATACAACCGGCACCACCATTAAGGCGATCATTGCTGAAAGACGTTTTGTCATAATTAATACCATAAATACAATAATCATTAAAAATCCTAAAGTTGCTAACATCGTCTTCACCCCTTTTGTTTGTAAATTAATAATAATCAAAATTTTCTAGAGTGAAAACGTTTGCAAAATAAAGTTATTATTGTAAATAAAGATGTATTTTGTACATTTTGTTCACGGAACTCAAAAAAGAAAAGATACCAATGTCGGCATCTTTCTTTAAATAGGATAATATTTTCTTTCCGGTCTTCCGACGATACCATAGACCACTTCCGCCTTGACTTCCTTTATGGATGACAGGTATTCCAAATAGCGGCGCGCTGTGATTCGGGAGGCTCCAATTTCATTTCCCACCTCTTCAGCAGAAAGGCCTTGGTTTTTAACCTGGAGAACGTTTTTCACCTTACTTAGTGTAATTTCATCGATACCTTTTGGCAATCCAGCTTCCTTTCCTGGTTTTTCAATTTCTTTATTTCCAAAAAGAAGGTCCACATATTTTTGGTTTATTTCCTGTTCTGAATTTAAAAGAGAGTGCTTTTTAATAAAATCGAGAATGACTTCGTCAAATCTTTCTCGGTTTACTGGTTTTATCAAATAGTTTTCTACTCCATAACCCAACGCTTTTTCAATGAACGCTTTATCGGTTGCTGCTGTTATCATAATTATATTTACTTTTGGGAATTGCTCACGGACAATGGGAAGCAAATCAGAGCCGAGCATGTCCGGCATGTACACATCCAATATTAATAAATCCGGTGCGTTTTCCTCCAGTAATTGAAGCGTCTGACTGCCATTCAATGCTTTTCCAGCCACTTCAATTTCCTTAAATTTTTTTAAAAATTTTTCGTGGATATCAGCGATCCGAAAATCATCTTCTGCAATAACCGCTTTTATCTTATTCAACTTTTTGACTCCTCTCGTATTCCTTTGGAAGGTACACCGTAAAGACCGTTCCATTTTCAGGATTACTTTGAACCTCAATCATTCCATTCATTTCAGCTACAGCCTCTTCTGCATTTGCGAGGCCAAATCCTCTTGGCTCAACTCCAGTCTTAGAAGAATATCCCCTGTTAAATAGTAGAGGAATTTCTCTTTCACTAATTCCCTTTCCATTATCGGCAATCTCAAAAATGATATCACTTCCGATATCAGTCGTGAACAATTTTACGGTAGGAGATTCTTTACCATAGACAGCTTCAAAGGCATTATCTATTAAGTTCCCTAGGATAATGATCAGGTTCGAAAGTTTAATATGGGATGGTAATTCCTCTAAATAGCTGTCAGCAACAATTTCAAAGTTTATTTTCTTTTCTGAGGCTTTTCCTAGCTTTCCTAACAGAATCGCCTGCACCTTGGTATCTTTAATATGGTTAAAAACTATAGAATTCTGAATCTGAAAATTTTGCGTTTCCGTTTGGATCATCTCAATTGCCTGTTCATATTCGCCGAGTTGAAGCAATCCCATTAACACATATAATTTATTGGTAAATTCATGTGTCTGGGCCCGTAAATCTTCGGAATAACTTTTTACTTCTGATATGGTATTGACCATTTGCTCAATCTCGGTTTTATCCCGGAAAGAAGCTACGACTCCACTAATTCCTGTTTCATCAAAGAGCGGGGTGCAATTGACAATAACGGTTTTATCCTTCCAGACCATTTCTTTATCCTCTTGCGGATTTCCCGTTCTTAGTACCTCATATAGGTAATCCGATGGGAACAGCCCGTCCACCTTCAAATGGCGGACAGATCCCTTTATATGTAAAAGTCGTTTCGCCGGCTGATTCATCATCGTGATGAATCCATCTTTATTGATGGCCAAAATACCTTCCTTAACACCATGCAGGACGGCGTTCTTTTCTTTATAAAGTGACGCTATTTCATAAGGTTCAAGCCCCATTGTATCCTTACGAATGTTCCGTCCGAGCAGGATGCTGCCGATTAGCGAAATGATAAGGGCAAAAAGTGAAACAAGAAGCACCTTGGAAAGAGTGTTCATAATTTGCTGCCTTACATCCTGAAGCAAGAAACCTACAGAAACGATTCCGATTACATCCCCGTTTTCGTTAAAAATAGGAGATTTCCCTCTAATCGAAGGTCCGAGTGACCCCTTCGCTTTGGAGACATAAAATTCTCCTTTGTTAAGGGCCTTTTCATTATCTCCACCCCTCATTTTCTTCCCAATCTTAGATGTTATTGGATGTGAATATCTTATTCCCTCTTTGTTTCCGATGACAACAAATTCAGCCCCCGTCTCTTTACGGATCTTTTCTGCAATCGGCTGAATCGTTTTAGAAGGATCATTAGTTTGAAATGCCGAGATTATAGGTGGAATAAAGGATACTGTTTTCGAGATTTCCAATGCCATCCGGCCCTTGTTTTCCTCTATTTGTTTACTTTCCATATAGCTGAAAAATACGGTCAACAGCAGAATCAACAATAAACTCAGCGATAGGACCAGCCCAAATATTTTTGTCTGTAATAATATTTTTTTCGTTTTCAGGCGGCACACCTCCTTTTGAAGCTGCATGGATCATGTTTAAAAACCATTATATCCTTAATTTCTGGAAAATTGTTTGTAAATGTTTTCATTAATAAAAAAAACGGCAGCAAACGGCTACCGTAAAATCTTACCTTCATACAATGGACCTTGAACCACTTTCTCGAGTGGTTAATGAAGGCTTTATCGATTCTAATGAAGATTCTAAACGCTCTTTGGCTTCTGAATTTAATGCATAGCGGTTATTTCCTAATTTATTAATTTGATTGTCTAAAATAAATGCCCCTTTTAATATATTGGTTGCTCCCAAAGCAGAAAGGACAGGTTTTAGGGCATAATCAATCATTAATAAGTGACCAAAAGTGCCGCCTACCGCAATTGGTAAAACAGTCTTACCCTCGAGACCGTTTTGCGGCAGGAGATCCAAATATGTTTTTAATACTCCTGTGAATGATGCTTTATAAACCGGTGTGAGAATTACGATAATATTTGAATCCTCAACCTTTTGATTCGCTTTTTTAATTTCTTCACTATCAAACTTCGCCAGAATTAAATCTTCTGCCGGCAAATGGCGGACATTTATTATTTCCGGAGTTGTCTGTACTCCATGGAAATAATTTAAAACATCATGTAATACACCATTTAATCTCGTTACCTCTGATGGGCTTCCAGAAATAATTGTAACTTTACTCATTCGTTCGAACTCCCTTTCATAAATAATTTTTTAAATTCCAAATTACCTTTTATTCCGTTTTTGTTTAATCACTTGAATCGACCCAAAATCGCTATGTGGATGATTAAGTGATTGAAATCTTTTATATTCGTCTTCAAGTTGCGTCAAGGATAATTCAAAAAGATGTTGATCATCTTTCTTATAGACATTAAAAGCAATGAGTTTGTCGATTAAATTTTTCCGCTTATTTTCCACGGCTTTTCGAAGAATCTCTCCCAACTCAATCACTCCTATAAATTGACTTTAAATTCCTTCTTTCATAAAAATGGGTGATACTAACATTTCAGTAATTTAGATTTAACAATTCTCTTGATGTTTCAAATAAATAATACGCCGCTTTTATAAGGGCTGATTCATCCAGAGTGAATGCAGGATGGTGCCATTCCTCGGTCCCATTTGTACCCAAAAAAGCAAATGTTCCTGGAATCTCTTGAAGATAGTAGGAGAAATCCTCACCAGCCATGGACGGTTCTGGATCGATGACATACAACCACTGCTTTTCGGCAGATTTCTTGGCAACTTCTGTGATTGTCTTATGATTGGTAAGTGGCGGAGGTCCTCCAAACCAATCAATTTCCACTTCGTGTGAAAAAGCTCCAGCAATCGCTTCGACAATGCTGTAGAACCTCGACTTTACTTCGTCTCGGATAGCCTGATCAAAGGTTCGAATTGTTCCCTCCAGTTTTACTTCCCCTGGAATGACGTTCCATGTACTGCCGCCGATTATCTTCGTCACACTCAGTACAGCACTATGAAGCGGGGACACATTTCGACTGACCACAGTCTGAAGGGCCGTAATAAGATGACCGGCAGTGAGGATTGGGTCCTTTCCATTTTGCGGAATGGCGGCATGACTTCCTTTTCCATACAGAACAATCTGAAACCGATCTACTGCCGACATTAATGGGCCTTCCTTTAGACCAATGGTGCCAACAGGCAGGTCTGGTTTATTGTGAAGACCAATAATAGCCTCAACTCCATCCAACTGTCCGTCATCTATTACCTGTTTGGCGCCTCCTCCTAATTCCTCTGCTGGTTGAAAGATCAAGCGTATGGTTCCATTTAGTTCAGGCTGATATCTTTTTAAAAGACGAGCCGCACCGATAAGTGCCGCTGTATGAAAGTCATGACCGCAAGCATGCATGACCCCTTTATTTTTTGAAGCATATGGCAGGTTCGTTTTTTCCTCAATTGGAAGTGCATCAATATCCGCACGTACCGCCACAATCGGACCAGGTTTCCCTCCTTTTATGTCAGCAAACACACCTGTTTTCAACTCCGTTTTCCGAAGCGGGATGTCTAGTTCTTGAAGCCATTTTTCGATGGACTTCGTTGTTTCAAATTCTTGTTTCGATAATTCCGGGTATTGATGCAAATGACGACGAATCGATATCAAGTACCGCTCAAATTCCTCCTGATTCATAACAAAAATTCCTTTCCTATAAATCAAATCGATAGCACTTTACTAAAATATCATTGTTCATAAATTCTTTCGTTCGATCACGCTTAAATCCCAGCCATTCATACAATCGAACCGCTTTTTGCATTTTATCACCGGTGTGCAAATACAATTTATCTGCTCCCTGCGACTTTGCAAAATCTAGACTCGCTTTCAGTAATTCCTGGGCGATGCCGCGCCCCCGCGCCTCTGGATGAACAGCCAATAAGCGAACAATCGGGGAAAAAATTTGTAATTCCGGTCTTTGATAGGCCTTTTCTGATGACAGAAATAACTGCAGTGTACCAAGAATTTTATCATCGCTTTTCGCAATCAAGATCTTTTCCACGTCTGGATTGTCTACAGATCCCTTAATATTGGTTAAATAAGTCTCCCAAACTTGTGGATTTGTATAAGCATCCTCATACTGCTGATAGCTCTCCACTAATAGGTTACGAACCGTTTCTTTTTCATCTTCCACTAATTCGTCTATAATAATTTGGTTAATTGCCATAATCAACACCATCTCCCAATTCAATTAGTTTTAATTCACCCGTTCTTTTAAAGGGGAGAAAAAAGAGTCACTGGAAATGCGCTGCAAGAATCGACGGGTCCGCTCTTCCTTTGGAGCATGAAAAATTTCCAACGGTGTACCTTCTTCTACAATCACTCCTCCATCCATAAACAAAACACGATCCGAAACTTCCCTTGCAAAACTCATTTCATGCGTGACCACAACCATCGTAATCCCTTCCTGTGCGATTGTCTTAATAACGGAAAGCACATCGCCGACTAATTCAGGATCAAGAGCGGACGTAGGCTCATCAAAGAGAATGACTTCAGGATTTAGCGCCAGCGCCCTCGCAATTCCTACCCGCTGTTGCTGACCACCTGATAATTGCGATGGATAGTGATGTAATTTATCTTTAAGACCTACTTTTTCCAGCACCCGTTCGCTTCTGTATCGGGCATCTTTTTTCTTTACCTTTTTCGCGACAATCAGCCCCTCCATTACATTTTGCAACACCGTCTTATGGGCAAATAAATTATAGTGTTGAAAAACCATCGCCGATTGTTTTCTAATAGACAACATTTGCTTTTTCGTTGCCTTTTCAGAATCAACCCGTAGATTTCCAATTTGAACCATGCCTCCATCAGGCTTCTCCAAAAAATTCAAGCATCTAAGCAGCGTCGTTTTTCCTGATCCACTTGGACCAAGAATCGTTACCACTTCGCCTTTTTCGATTTTCAAGTTAATCCCTTTCAACACATCCGTTTTATTGAATGATTTTTTTATTCCTTTTAAATCAATCATGACACGCCTCCTCGACTATACGATGTCACCCTTTTTTCAAGTAAAAAAGAAATTCCCTCTACCAAAATTGTAAGTACCCAATAGATGATTCCTGCCGCGATAAAGGCCTCTAAAAATTTCAGATTCGTAGAAGCGACGATATTAGCGGCACCCGTTAATTCTTTCTCTGAAACGAGAAATGCAATAGAGGATGTGTGTAAAAAACCGACAAATAGATTAGTAAAATTGGGAATGGACTGAGCCAAGGCCTGTGGAAGAACGATTCGGAACATCGCTTGAAACTTTGTCATCCCCACCGAGTAAGCCGCTTCCAATTGACCTGTCGAAACACTGATGATCCCTGAGCGGATCATTTCAGATAAGTAGGCCCCTGCGGCTAACGATAAGGCAATCAATACAAACAATATAATTGGTATTTTGTTTGTTTGAATGTTTAAATCAAATTTGAATGACACCTGATCAATTAATAAAGGGATTCCATAATAAATAGCCATAATGTGCATGATGATTGGCGTACCTCTAAAAAAAGAAACATATCCATTCGCTGCCTGGTTTAGAAACCTTATTTTATATATCCTGACTAGTGCCACCGCCAATCCGATCAAAAAACCGACCGCCAAGGGAACAAGGGTTAATACCAGCGTAATCGGAAGAGACTTAATGATTTCTTTAAAAGCGGTCCAGATAAAAGGAATATCGATCGTCATGTATGTCCCTCCTTTTTAGGCAGCTGCTGATAGATCAGCTTTCTGATATCGATTGAAAAATTTTTCCAATTTTCCAAGTGTCTTTTCAAACAATAGAACAACAGAATAATAGATAATAGAAAGAGATATATACACTTCCAGCGCATGGGCAGTTGCTGAAATCAACGTATCTCCTCTTCCCATCATATCCATTACACCAATCGTGAACGCGAGTGAAGTATCCTTTAATGAACCGATAACAGAGTTAGCCACATTAGGAAAGGCAATCCGAAGTGCCTGTGGCATAACGATTCGAAAGAAGTTCTGCGTGCTGGTCATTCCCACTGAATAGGCCGCTTCCGTTTGTCCTTTATCAACCGCACGTATGGCTCCTCGAAAAATTTCTGAAAATCCAGCTCCATTACTAATTGCATAAGTAATGATTACGAAATAAATTGCCTCAAGTTTTGAAACATCAATTTTGATTATCTGAAGGACGGCAGGTAACCCATAAAAAACAAGGAATAATTGGATTAGAATTGGTGTCCCGCGTATAAAAGAAACATATAAAATGACCAATTGATTTAAGATAGGTATATTAAACAGCCTTGGTATAGCGGCTGCTACACCGAGGATAAGTCCTAGAAAAATAGATGCTGCTAAAATCTGAAGAGTTACCCCTAGATAATGAAATAATGTCGGTATAAATTCGATAATTAATGAAGGATCAAATGCTTTCCCCATTTTTTAACCACCTCCAAACACACTTACTTCCAATTGCTTAAAAGTTGACTGTGTAGTCAGCTCCCAGCCATTTTTTACTTAATTCACTGACTACGCCTTCTTTTTTCAGCTCAACGATCGCTTCGTCGATTCTCTTTTGCAGTGGTGTTTCATCCTTTCTAAGAAGGAAATAAACTTTTGAATTCAAGAGCGGTTCACCGACCACTTTTTGCTGGGCATCGACAGACTTATTAAGGAAATCTACAGAGAATGGTGTTGTAATCGTAGCATCTGCCCGGCCAGTTTTAAGTTGGTTAATCGTTGAATCTGGCCCATTACCTGCATAGACAATCTCAATTCCGGCGTTATTTTCCTTGTTATACTTTTCTAAGAAAACAGCGGAGTTACTAGTTGCACTTACGATTGCCTTTTTCCCTTTTAAATCTTTAATCGAGTGAATATCATTATTATTTTTATTGACCGTTACATGTAGTGGAAAAATATTATAAGGTTCGTTATTGAAAAGAAACTTCTTTTTGCGCTCTTCATTCACTTCCATTTGGTGGGCGATAAAATCAATTTTATTTGTTTCTAAGCTAATTAAAAGATTAGAAAACTCCATCGTTTTGAATTCAAACTGGTATTCTGGCAGCTTTTCATCAATCTTTCGAACTAATTCCACATCATAACCGGTTAATTTTCCATTCTTATCAATAAAGCAGACATTCGGAAACTGTGTCCCTGTGCCAACTATGATTTTTTGTACTTTTGTGTCTCCTTTAGCGGTTTCTGTGCTTGCCTTGGTTGTTTTATTCGTTTCTTGCGAAGAGCATGCGCCAAGTGCTAACGTTAGCAGCAACGTTACAAAAATCGTAAATTTTTTCTTCATAAGTATTTGCACCTATCCTTTTTATTTACTTTAAATTCTATTGATTTAGTCGGAATTATTTCAATATTATATGATTAAATCTTTCTAGCACTTTCTCGATATGTTCGATTCCTACTTGTGTGATTCCCTCATATACCTCATCTTTGCCAATTTCAACCACTGGCACATGACGGATACCATACTTGACTTCCAAAACATCTCTGCGATCATCATGGTGGGTAACATCTATTGTTTCGTATTTAATTCCTTTGTCTTCTAAATATTGTTTTACCTCTCCGCAATAATGGCACCCTTCTTTTGCCCAAACCACAACAGATAATTCTTTTCCCATTTTTTATTCCTCCCAATAATTTTTCATTTTTGATTAATATAGCTCTGTTAAACTTGGTTGTTGATT
>NZ_JBALPP010000078.1:18353-31672 GCF_036965425.1 Neobacillus drentensis
ACTCCCGCAGGAGTCTTCGCGCCTTCCGCTCCAATCAACAGTGTTATTAAATCAACAATGGCCATTAACACAGCCATTAATAAAACAGGCTCCCTATTAAAGATAGATCATCTTTTAATAGAGAGCCTCTAGTTGACTAGCCGGCAGATATTCTGATTGTAATAACTATTTTTATTTAGTTTTATCATTGTGTAATCACCTTTTTTGTATAATGGTTTTCCGGAAAAGGAATTCCTAGGTTTCCGCGTAATGTGTCAGCTTCGTATTCAGTTCTAAAGAGTCCGCGTTTTTGCAAAATCGGCACTACATGATCCACAAAATCGTTCAATCCATTTGGAACTGAAGAACCAATGATAAACCCATCAGCACCTTCTTTTTCAAACCATTCCTGAATGAGGTCCGCCACTTTTTCCGGAGTTCCAAAAAATGCAGGTTTTTGTGTTGTTTCTCTTAAAGCGACTTGGCGGAGCGTTAAATTCTGTTCCTTTGCTTGCTTTTTAATTCTATTGGTATGACTTTGGAAGCTATTTTGACCTAAGTCTCCCAGATCAGGGAACCGTTCATCAAGTGGATATTGTGAAAAATCGTGATGCTCAAAATATCGGCCCAAATAATCCAGCGCTTTATCAATAGAAACCAAATTAGCAATTTCTTGATATTTTCTTTCTGCCTCTTCCTCTGAGGCCGCAATGATTGGTGCGATTCCCGGCAGAATGGCGAGTTCATCGGGATTACGTCCGTATGCTTTTGCTCTATTTTTCACATCCCGATAAAAATCTTGTGCCGCTGCTAATGTTGGATGGCCTGTAAAGATGGCATCTGCTTCTTTGGCTGCAAGGTCTTTACCTGCATCGGAGGAACCTGCTTGAAATATAACCGGTCTGCCTTGCTTTGATCTGCCGATATTCAGCGGACCTTGAACGGAGAAAAATTCCCCTCTACGATTCAGATGATGTAATTTATCTGGATCAAAGAATACTCCCGTTTCTTTATCCCGGACAAATGCGTCATCCTCCCAAGAATCCCAAAGTCCTTTGGCTACCTGCAAATATTCTGCTGCAATCCGGTATCTTTTGGCGTGATCAGGATGTTCTTCGATCGTTTTACTGAAGTTGAGAGCCGTTTTTTCAAGTGGGGATGTAACCACGTTCCATCCAGCCCGGCCTTGGCTGATATGGTCAAGCGACGAAAATTGCCTCGCGACATTGAACGGCTCACTATACGAGGTTGATAGTGTACCCACGAGACCAATTCTCGAAGTGACCGCAGCAAGGGCAGACAAAATGGTGAGTGGTTCAAAACGATTTAAAAAGTGTGGAATCGACTTCTCGTTAATATGCAAACCATCTGCAATGAAGACTAAGTCAAATTTACCTTGTTCCGCTTTTTGTGCCTGAATGGTATAAAACTCCAAACTGGTACTTGCATCTGCTTGAATATTGGGATGCCTCCATCCGGCAATATTTCCGCCGACACCATGAATAATTGTGCCAAATTTTAATTGTTTTGGATTAGGCATTTAAGATCCTCCTTATTTACTCCGAGTTATTTGATAGGAATACTTTTATTATTCTTGTGCTTTATCCTATCATTAAAAATTTGGGAATTCTATACTTTTTCTGATAGAAAAATTTATTGTTTTCATTCGGAAATTCTATCAATCTAACTTACACCATGGCTAATATGCTGTTGAACAAACCGTTGGCACTCCTCTATAATTAGATCCTTGTCATGGTCCAAAGATGCCACATGATAGGAATTTTCCAGAACAATCATTTCCTTTCCTGCAGACCCTATATGATTCATAATATAATCTGTATTTTCCGGTGGTACGACATGATCGACAGCAGACTTTACACCTAATACTGGACAATGAATATCTGGTATTATTGCAGGTGTTATGTCCATTAAAGTTTGCAGTTGATGAATGGCTTTAATAGGAACTTTTTCGTACGTGATTTCATTAGCATCCTTTGCCTTAATATCCGGATTTCCTTCATCAATAAATCTTGGAGTGGCTAATCCCCTTAAATGGTCATAAGACGGAAGCGTTAAAGCTGGATTAACCAAGATAATTCCTTTTACATCCCTATATTTATGAGCAAGCCAAAGCGCCAGTGTCCCACCCATTGACTGTCCTAATACAAAAATGCTGTTGCAATGCAGGGCTAATTTTTGATAGCCCTTTTCCAAAGATTCAAACCACTCTTCGTGTGTGCAATTCTCTAAATCATAATAATGGGTTCCATGCCCTTTTAATCTTTGTGCCAAAACCGAATACCCCAATTGTGCAAGTTTCTCGCCAACGTATTGCACGCTTTGTGGAGTACCGACAAATCCATGTGAAATCAGAATCCCAATATTGTTTCCCTTATAATAAAATTCTTCTGCCCCCCTAATAATTGGAAACTGTTCTTCCATCTTTTTCGCCCTCCTTTTTACAAAACCCAACTAAACACATTAAATAAGTAGGAATTATAACTATAAAAAAAGCCAATTTTTTATTCAGATACAATTTGATTTTTTGGAAACGGCAGACCGTAATGATCTCTCAAAGTATATCCTGTATATTCCGTCCTAAAGAGCTGTCTTCGCTGCAATTCTGGTATAACTAAATTGACAAATGGTTCGAAATCACGGTTCATTACTTGTGGCATGATATTAAAACCATCAGCTGCTTTGTTAAGAAACCAAAATTCAAGTTCATCCGCAATTCTCTTTGGGGTCCCGCTGATAGTAAAATGTCCCCTTCCTCCTCCTAAACGAATAAGCAATTGTCTGACTGTAAGATTTTCACGTTGGGCTAATTGAATGATTAATTGACTACGACTTTGATGTCCTTGTATCTCCTCTATTACAGGTAGATTGGGCAGAGGTTCATCTAAAGAAACTGATGTTAAATCCACCCCAATTCTATTTGAAAGCTGTATTAAACTATGGCTGAAATTCATATATTCGGCTAACTCTTCTTCTCTTTCTTTGGCTTCCTCATCTGTATTCCCTATAATAAAACTAATCCCCGGCAATATTTTCACTTGATTCGGGTCCCTGCCGTTCCTGGCTATCCTTGCTTTTACATCTTGATAAAATGCTCTTGCATCTTCAAAGGTTTGCTGTGCGGTAAATATGGCATCAGCATATTGAGAGGAAAATTCCTTTCCATCTTCTGATGTTCCTGCTTGAACGAGTACCGGTCTTTTCTGCGGGGAACTTGGAATGTTTAACGGTCCACGAACTTTAAAAAATTCTCCCCTATGTTGAATTTCATGTACTTTATGTTTGTCTGCAAAAATTCCATTCACTTTATCAGCTAAAATAGCATCATCTTCCCAGCTATCCCAAAGCTTCCTCGTTACTTCTAAGAATTCTTTTGCTTTTTTATAACGTTTAGCATGCTCGGGGATTTCTTCAAGATTAAAATTTTGTGCTTCACTATCAGTTCCAGATGTAATAATATTCCAGCCGGCACGCCCATTACTCAGAAAATCAAGGGAAGAAAATCTTCGCGCAACATTGTAAGGCTCATTAAAACTTGTTGATACAGTTGCAATTAATCCTATACGATCCGTAACGGCTGCCAATGCAGATAATAATGAAGTTGGTTCATAGGAAATAAGCGGCCCGTTATCGACAGCGTTTGGTGAAGTTGAAATACGATCTGCGAGAAAGATAGAATCCATTTTTGCCATTTCTGCTTTTTGAGCCAATTGTTTATAATAAGAGAAGTTCATCAATTGATTAGAGAGAGATTCCGGGTGACGCCACGATACCTCATGATGGCCCATATTATATAAAAATATATTTAGATGCATTTTTCTACTTAGTTTACTCATGAATACCCCTTTCTGTCAGAATTCCCTTTTATTCTATTAAGATTCTACTGCAGCGGCTTCCGTTTCCCAAACTGTACTTGGAACCTCTCGTTTAAGAACTGGCATAACATCCGCTGCAAACCTTTCTAGCTGCTCATATTGTTCTTCCTTACTTAAGCCACCCACACTTATACTTTGTACTTGATGTCCGAATGCTTGATGATATTTTAGTATCTTCTCTATAACAAATTCTGCGCTTCCAATTAAGGCTGAGCCATTTTCAATGTGATCCTCAAGATCCTTAAATGGGGATTGGTTATGTTTTGCGGCTTCTGTATTCATTTGAATATCATAGTACGGCCTGAAACGGTTAATGGCTTCTTCCTTTGTATCGGCCAAGTACAAACTTCCAGCCCCAGCACCGACAACCGCTTTTTTCGAATCAAACCCATAATACTCTAAACGTTCGCGGTAATGGTCAATCAACTCTTTATATTTAGCCATAGGATGAAAAGCATTAGATGAAAAGATTGGCTCTCCATTCCTTGCTGCCAGTTCAGTTGAGAGTGGACTGGATGCACTCCCATGCCAAATACGTATCTGATTTTGATATGGTCTTGGTTCTGTCGTTACATTATATATTGGCGAACGATAGTTTCCTTCCCACGAGACATTTTCTTCCGTCCATAAGCGTTTAAGAAGATCATAACGCTCAGCAAGGGAAGCCCATTGCTCCTCTTCTGTTATTCCAAATAACGGGTAATGACGTGGATCATTGCCTTTGCCAATCATCATTTCTAATCTTCCACCAGAAAGATGATCAAGTGTCGCATAATCCTCTGCGACTCGTACCGGATCAAGGACACTTAAAACTGATACAGTAGGCAGCAATCGGATTTTTGTAGTTTTGGCAGCAATGGCAGTTAACATTAATGCTGGAGAGGAAGATAAAAACGGCGCCCCATGCCGTTCACCTACCCCATAGCCATCCAATCCAAGCGATTCGGCCAAAACGGCTTGGTCAATCACTTGTTGAATTCTTTCCTGTGCCGTTAAATTTTCTCCTGTTACGCCATTTGGATGATTACTCATTAGGTCAAACAAAACAAATTTCATTCATATTACCCCCGTTCAGTTTTTGTCCATCTCTTTTTTAAATGGGATTATGGCAGGCAGCCCAATGCCCTTTATTAATTTCCCTAAATAGGGGTTGTTCTTCCCGACAACGGGCCGTCGCAGCAGGACAACGGGTATGAAAACGACAGCCGCTCGGCGGATTCAATGGGGATGGTATTTCTCCCTGTATAGATATCCGTTCCCTAGTGTACGAAGGATCAGCGACTGGAATTGAATCAATTAGTCCTTTGGTATAATGGTGGGCAGGATGTAAAAACAGTTCTTCACTATCGGCCAATTCCACCAGTTGACCTAAATACATCACCCCAATACGATCTGAGACATGACGAACAATATTTAAACCATGTGCGATAAATAAATAGGTTAAATTGCGCTCTTTCTGTAAATCTTGCATTAAATTAATAATCTGTGCCTGAACAGAAACATCTAATGCTGAAACGGCTTCATCAGCTAGGATAAACTGTGGATTTAGCGCAAGTGCTCTTGCAATAGCTATACGCTGACGCTGCCCGCCAGAAAATTCATGTGGATATCGATCAAACCCGTTTTTATTTAGGCCAACTTTCTCTAACAATTCTTGAACTCTATTTTTCTTTTCTTTCAGACTAAGTGTTTCATGAACTTGAAATGGCTCGCCAATTATATGGCCAACCTTCCAGCGAGGATTTACAGAACCATAGGGATCTTGATAAATCACTTGCATATCTTTACGCTTTTCACGGAATTCTCCTGCCCCTAATTTTGTTAAATCCCGGTCTTGAAAAAAAACATTACCACTAGTCAACTTTTCCAACTGTAAAAGAACCCGGCCCAATGTCGACTTTCCACTGCCTGATTCTCCAACAAGACCAAATGTCTCTCCCTTTTCAATGGTGAATGAGACTTTGTCCACTGCTCTAATAAAGGATTGATTTCGAGAAAAAAGACTTTTTCCAATCGGATAAAATTTACTCACTTCCTGAATTGTAAACAGAGGTTCAGCAGAGTGCTTTGAGCTGGTTAGAACTCCATTTTCAGACACCACCACTGTTTCTTCTACTGGTTGTTGCCAATCAGTCTTCAGTATTTCCTCTGCATACCAGCAAGCAGTTTGCCGATTATTCACTTCTATTAAAGGCGGTGATTCTACTCTACAGCGTTCCGTTGCAAAGGGGCAGCGGGGATGAAACTGGCAGCCCGATGGCAAATCAGCCAGTCCCGGGATAGATCCATTTATAGAGTAAAGTTTTTTACTTCGATCACTATCCATCGTCGTAATCGATTGCATCAACCCACGTGTATAAGGATGATGGGGCTGCTCAAACAATTGTGCTGCCGTTGCCTGCTCAACGATTCGGCCGGCATACATCACAATAATCCGGTCTGCCATTTCAGCTGCAACGCCCATATCATGTGTAATTAAAAGAATCGACATGCCAAACTCTTTTTTCAATTCTTGAAGTAGTTTCAATATTTGTGCTTGAATGGTAACATCTAGAGCCGTCGTAGGTTCATCCGCGATAAGAAGGTCCGGTCCGCAAGCGAGCGCCATCGCAATCATGGCCCGTTGCAGCATGCCTCCAGATAACTCGTTCGGATATTGATTCAAGCGCAGTTCAGCATCGGATATGCCCACTCGTTCAAGCAAATAAAGCGCACGTTGTTTCGCATGCAGTTTAGAAGATTGCTTGTTTTCAAGAATGGTTTCGATAATCTGGCTTCCTATTGTAAACACGGGGTCGAAAGCAGCCATTGGCTCTTGAAAGATCATCGCCACTTTCTTCCCTCGAATCGAACGGAGCTTCTTTTGAGAGAGTTGGGTGAGGTCAACTCCATCCAGTACAATGCTTCCATCTGAAATCATTCCATTTTCATAATCGATTAGCCTCATGATTGCCTTTGAGGTAACGCTTTTCCCGCTTCCAGACTCCCCGACAAGGCAGACCGTCTCCCCGGTTTTAATATGTAGCGATACATCGTTTATGGCGGTAAGGACACGATTCTTTAACGCAAAATCCACCTTTAAATGCTGGATGTCAAGCAACTTCTGCATCTGAGGTTCCTCCTTTATCTCATTTTGCTTATTTTTGGATCAAAAGTATCCCGCAGTTTATCCCCCATAATGTTTACAGAAAGAACCAAAAGAGTAATCGCTAAGCCAGGAAAAGTACATATCCACCATCCTACTGTCAAATAACCGCGTCCCTGTGACAGTAGTGCTCCCCAATCAGGAATTTCTTTAATTACTCCTAGTCCAAGAAAACTTAACCCCGCCCCTATTAAAATGGAGGATCCAAGACCAATTGTTGCCATAACTAACAGAGGGGACCAGGAATTTGGCAGCAGATGCCAGAGAAAAATCTTCCACTCAGGTGTACCAATTGAGCGAGATGCATCTACATACTGGCGCTTTTTTATCGATATCATCTGCCCTCTCATGACACGCGCATATCCTGGAATGGATGCTGCAGCAACCGCTAAGACAATATTAAATAAACCGGGCCCGAGTGCAGCAGCAATCGCTAATGCAAGAAGAACCGCAGGAATGGTCATCAAAATCTCAATAAACCGCATAAATACGACATCAAAGAAGCCACCAAAATAACCGGCTGCGGAACCTATTATTCCGCCAATTAATCCTCCGATGATAACGGAAGCAATCCCAATTATAAGCGAGTCCCTGCTTCCATAAATGACAAGACTTAAAACATCTCTCCCAAAATAATCTGTTCCAAACCAATGTGCCGAATTTGGTGCACTTAAAGTATGAGCTGTATCCATAAAGGTTGGCGAATAGGGTGCAATCCACTTTGGAAATAAGGCGCAGGTAATAATGAAGATTACAACTAAACCTGCACCATATATAAAGAAGTTTGATACGGAGAAGTTTGTGTTTAATCTTGCAAACTTCCATTTTGGAACCTGCAGCACCGATTTGGTATTAACCACTTCCTTCATTATATTTCCCTCCCGCTTATATTTTTTCTGTTAGCATCTAGTTAGCCCTGCGTACCCTTGGGTCAATGATCGAATAGGATAGATCTACTAATAGATTGATAACCACAAATACAATGGCACTAAAGAAGACAACACCTTGTATTACAGGCAGGTCTTTCGCCATAATGGCATCCGCAACAATTCGGCCGATTCCCTGTCTTGAAAATACTGTTTCAATAACGACTGTACCGGCCATAAGCTCCCCAATATTTAGACCAATGATGGTAATCGCAGGAATAAGGGCGTTGCGAAGAGCATGTCGATACATGACTGCACGTTCGGAAAGACCTTTAGCCCTTAATGTAACAATGAATGATTCATTAATCACTTCTAGCATACTAGTACGCACCATTCGAATGATTAATCCTGCACCTACAAAACCGAGGGAAAGTGAGGGAAGGACAATTGTTTTCCAGCCATCTGAACCCATTGCAGGAAACCAGTTAAGGAATACTGAAAAAATTAAAATAAGTAAAATCCCCGACCAAAATGTCGGCATCGATATCCCAAATAAACCGATCAAACGGGCAATAAAATCGATCCATTTATTACGGTAAATCGCTGATAATACACCGAAAAACACACCAATTATAATCGAAACTAAAGCGCTGGCCAGTGTTAGAGCAAGCGTAGCAGGAAAGTGTTCTAATATCTTGGGAAGAACGAGATCCCTGTTGACTAACGATTGACCGAAGTCACCATGTAGGACACTCATAAAATAGTGTAAGAATTGCAGGTAAAACGGTTGATCCAGCCCCAATTCCTTGTGTAAATTTGCTACCATTTCGGGTGTAGCAACAGAGGGATCAAGCATAGAAAGCACTGGATCCCCCGGAAGCAAATAAATGATGCAAAAGACAAGGACTAAGGAGCCAAAAATCGATACAACTGCAGTCACTATTTTCAAAAGGATCTTGTTCAGTATAGCCACAATGTATCAACTCCTTTTCTCTTTATCTTTCTATATTGACATCATTGAACAGTGGATAGCCTAATGAGTCGAAAGTAATTCCTTTGACTTCTTTAGAAGCCGCAACTGTGTATGGGAAAACATAAACGGGAATGATCCAGGCATCTTTTATTATTTTTTGCTGTACTTTCTTATAAATATCTTCACGTTTTGCAGGATCCAGCTCTATAGTTCCTTGCTCGAGCCACTGATCCAGTTCTGGGTCTGAACCTCCAGTTAAGCCTTTAAAAACAGCTTCCTCTGCATCTGTGCGTGTATGGTATATGGCACTAAGAGCATTGGGATCGGAATTAACTTGGCTATTCCCATACAAATCATAATCCGCATTTTTATAGATAACAGTGGCAACATCTTGCGTAATGTTTATTTCTACTTTAATTCCAATCTTTTTTAACTGCTGCTGGACGATAACAGCAATATCATTTCTTTTCTCACGATTAGGTGATCCGTCTACATATTTCAATGTAAATGGCTTTCCATCTTTTACTCGGATCCCATCCGAACCTTTTTTATAGCCAAGTTCGTCAAGAATTTGGTTGGCTTTTTTAATATTTGCTTTGGTCTCGCCTTCAAGTGATTTATCATAGCCTAATATGCCAGGTGAGATTGGTGACCATGCCCTTTCGTATGTTCCCAAGTATAATGTCTTTACAATCGAATCCACATCAACGGCAAGTTGAACTGCTTGCCGGACCTTCACATCATTCCATGGTCCCTTTCTTTGATTGAAAAAGAGTGTGTATGGCAGGCCAATAGTATTTACCTTAAGTAATTGAGTTTTCGAATCATTCTTTAACGCAGCGATATTTTGCGGCGGAACAGTTTCAGCCGCAAGCACTTGCCCGCTTTGGACACTGCCGATACGGGTTGCCTCCTCTGGAATGATTTTGAATGTAATTTTATCTAAATAAGGTGCTCCCTTATTTTCGACATTTGCGGGTCCCCAGTGATAATCCTTATTTTTTTGCACTACAATGTCTGCGTTTTCTGACCAACTAACAAATTTATAGGGTCCGGTTCCCACAGGGTTTTTACTAAATTGATCACCATACTTCTCTGCAGCTGTTGGGGAAACAATCCCAAGCATGGCCTGGCTTAAATTACTTAAAAACGAGGCTGAAGGAGTTGCTAGATTAATTTTGATGGTGTAATCATCAATCACTTCTGACGATTGGTAGGGTTTCAAAAGAGCGACGGCATTTTTTGCTTGGGTTTTTGGATCCAGTATTCTGTCAAAACTATACTTTACCGCTGCTGCATTAAAGGGGGTTCCATCCTGGAACCTCACGTCATTACGCAGCTTAAATGTATAGCTTTTTCCATCATTTGAAACGGTCCATGCCGTTGCAAGCCACGGTTTTATTGTGTTATCAGGCGCTTGAACTACCAAACTATCAAAGATCGTTCTGAAAGCACGAACTGCCACCGCTAAACCGCTTCGAGCGGGGTCAAGCGAATCCGGAGAAGTTGCAAGAGCATAAGTTAATTCTCCTCCTGACTTTGGTTTTGATGCATCCTCTTTGTTCGTTTCTTGTGAACTACTATTTTTTGTACTAGAACTACTTGCACAGCCTGACACAAGAAGGAGAAATACTAAAAGAATGGCTACTAATTTTGTCTGATTAACTAGTTTCATTGCAAACGCCTCCTATCCATTTTTCACTGTAGATTGTGCATAACGATTAACCGGGTATGGGAGTCCAAGATTTCCCCGCAATGTGTCAGATTCATATTCTGTTCGAAATAATCCACGTTCTTGCAGAATCGGCACAACATGATCAATAAATCCAGTTAAATTGCTTGGGAGATTGAAATGAACAATAAATCCATCCGCTCCATAGCCTTCGAACCATTCTTGGATTAGATCAGCTACTCTTTCTGGCGTTCCAATAAAAGGTGTTCTTGGTGTCGCAGCCCTTAACGCCACCTGCCGAAGAGTTAAGTTTTGTTCTTTCGCCTCCTTTTTGATAAGATCCGTTCCACTTTTGAAGCTGTTTGATCCCAAACCCCCGATTTCT
The DNA here is from genome assembly GCF_036965425.1 of Neobacillus drentensis. Taxonomy (GTDB): domain Bacteria; phylum Bacillota; class Bacilli; order Bacillales; family Cytobacillaceae; genus Neobacillus; species Neobacillus drentensis_F. The sequence goes on from NZ_JBALPP010000078.1 coordinate 29,267, forward strand.
GGAAAGGGCTCATCAAGTGGATACTGTGAAAAATCATGATGTTCAAAAAAGCGGCCTAAATAGTTCAAAGCCTGTTCAATTGATACTAAATTAGCAATCTCTTGATATTTCTGTTCAGCTTCTTCCTCTGTTTTACCAACAATTGGCTCGATGCCCGGCAAAATGAGAATGTGATCAGGATTCCTGCCATATTCAGCCGTCCTGCGTTTCACATCCTGATAGAATTTTTGTGCCGCATCTAATGTAGCTTGACCTGTGAAGATGGCATCAGCATCTTTGGCAGCAAGGTTTTTCCCATCTTCAGAAGACCCCGCCTGGAAGATAATTGGGCGGCCTTGCTTTGATCTGCCAATATTTAACGGTCCCTGCACGGAGAAAAATTCTCCTTTATGATTTAATTGATGTAATTTTTTTGGATCAAAGAATACCCCTGATTCCTTATCTCGAATAAATGCATCATCTTCCCATGAATCCCATAATCCTTTAGCGACATCCAGATATTCAGAGGCAATTCGGTATCTTTTTGGATGATCAGGATGCTCCTCAACGGTTTTGCTAAAGTTTAAGGCCGTTTTCTCTAATGGAGACGTAACTACATTCCAGCCGGCCCGGCCATGACTTATATGATCAAGTGATGAAAATTGTCTTGCGACAGTAAACGGTTCACTATAGGAAGTTGATACAGTTCCAGCAAGGCCAATCCGTTTCGTTACGGCGGCAAGTGACGATAGAATTGTCAGCGGTTCAAACCGATTTAGGAAATGAGGCAATGATTTTTCGTTAATATGCAAACCATCTGCAATAAAGACAAAATCGAATTTAGCCTTTTCGGACTTTTGTGCTTGTTCCTTATAAAAATCAAAATTCACACTCGCATCCGTTAATACCTCTGGATGTCTCCAAGCGGTAATATTTCCTCCTACGCCATGAATGATTGTTCCAAATTTTAATTGTCTTTTAGCTGGCATTTTTAATTTCCTCCTTCATTTTTTACTATCCCTACGCGAATAGTGGGTTTTAATGTTGTAAAACGGCCCTATTTATAGATTTAAATACTTTGTTATCATTACTTAGCCATGTTTTAAATGAATCACTTTATTTTTTGGATGCATATTCCTTATTTGGAGTCTGCTTAATATCCTCTTCTGCTTGGTAAATTGGACTTAATAGCTGAAAGGATCGAATTCTTTCTTCATCTTTCTCAATCGGTGTATGTAAAATAAATTCATTCACCTGATAGTTTCTGTGAAGCTGGTCTAACTTTTCTTTAACCAAAGCAGGGGTTCCTATAATAATATCGGCTTCTTGCTCCGTGATTTCAAATGGTTCACCAGCCTGCTTTCCGAACACTTCTGCTTGTTCAAGAGATTGTAATGTCACCGATCTTCCGCTTTGCAGATGGACTTTTACAATTTTTCTATTGCCTACGAGCTCTTCTGCTTCAGCATGGGTAGGAGCGGCAATAACCGCCAGTGAAATGATGAATTTTCCGTTAGGAAATCCTTGCCGATAGGCAATTGCCGCATCTCGAAGTATTCGATCATCACTATTGATAAATTTGGCAAAGACGAATGAGATTCCTAGACTTGCAGCAAGTTCTGCACTATTTACACTTGCACCAAGCAGAAAAATTTCAGGTTTTTCATGGGGAATGGGAGTTGCTTGGATTCCGGCAAGCGGGTGATCATCTTCGACAGAATTTTCAATTATTTTTCGCAATAACGAAATCTTTTCCCTAAAGTCATGCCTATTAGTGACTGTCCCAAATTGTAAGGCTTTGGTTGACAATGGAAGCCCGCCTGGTGCTTTTCCTATGCCAAGGTCAACTCTTCCTGGAGCAAGTGTCGATAAGACATGAAAGTTTTCTGCAACTTTATATGGACTATAATGCTGCAGCATTACTCCTCCTGAACCAACTCGAATAGTGTTTGTACGTGCCAATAGGTATGAAATCAAGACTTCAGGTGAGGAACCTGCCACTTGATCTGAATGATGATGCTCCGATACCCAAAAACGTGAATAGCCCCATTCTTCCGCTTTTTGCGCCAAATGTACGGTTTTCTGTAATGCATGTGAAGCGGTGGTTCCAGGAAACACTGGGCTCTGATCTAAAATACTTAGTTGATAACTCATTTAATTTCGCCTCCGTTTTTATTCCGATATTACCAATTGGAAAAGTATGTTTTATTTTAATTGTTGTTTATCCTATCACTGAAAATACTGAACTGGCAATACTTTTACTGATAGGAAAAAATAGATTATTGATAAAAAAATTCTATCAAAAACTCTAACGACATTGTGGGCAAGGAAATTACTTTTCATTTACCTTACAAGTGCTTTTTGTCCTTTTTGGGGTAATGAACCGCCTTTTCATTTACCATAAAAGCACTTTTTGGGATTCCTGGG
>NZ_JBALPP010000078.1:31860-35776 GCF_036965425.1 Neobacillus drentensis
ATTCCTGGGGCAATGAACTATTTACCGCATTAGCTCTTAACTTTCTTTTTCGGGCTATGAACGCCTGCATAAGCATTTACGTTTTAAGGTTCTATTTGTTTGTTTTATCTCTACAGTGGTATTACTTTTCCACCTTGTGGATCATCTTTCAGAAATTCATTCAGTCTTTTGGTTAGACCGCCATGGCCAAAGCGAATAAATTTATGTTTATCTGGCTCGTGCATCTCATCTTTGACAAAATCTAAAAACGCCAAGAGCTGAATTCTTCGGCAATATATATTATCAATTCCATAGTCATAAAACCATTGATCAATTGTATTGTATATCCCACGATTGACTCCGTACTGTTGATTACACCAAATAAAAAATGGCAAATCCGGCAAGTTGAGAAACCTGCTGGCAGCTAAGGAACTTACATTCTTTGTATGTGTTCTGACCGAATTTTTACTTTGAGGTTTCAAAAACGTCAACTCCTTTTCTATATATAACCAACAATATAAACCCGAATAGTCGGAATTATAATTTTACTATTCCCTGTTTTAAAGTTCGCGGGCTGTTTTATTTAATTGAGATTAATCCTATCACCCAGAAGATGGTAATGGCAATATGTTAACTGATAGAAAAAATCAATCAACAAATAGGAATAATTAATCACATTTGATGCTTTGCTTTTCAAATTCTTTAACAGATAAAAGAATATCATTCCATAGCTGTTGATTTTCATAACTATTATTTAAGTAAGCCGCATAAATATGCTGATTTAATTGAATAAAATGTGAAACATCGATTTCGATAAGCTCCCCTTGTTCCAATTCTTTTTTTATGCATAAGTAAGGTAAAAATCCGATACCATTTTTGCTTAGTATGATTGATTTTGCCACTTCAAGATGGTCCACTAAAAATTCTATATTAGGTTTTACATAGGCCACTTCAAATAATTTGTGAATCCGATTCCAATCAAAAGCACCACACTCGAAAAATACCATCGGTTCCATGGCCAATTGCTGGATAGAAATATTTTTTAGAGAATGAAAGGAGTGATCCGGATATACAACTAATCTGACGGAATTATTTAAGAGCTCCTGCTTTTGAATTCCTTGATGAGATATCTCCTTTAAAAAGGCGATATCGACCTGTTTCTGAAGAAGTTTTTCAAGCAATACTTCGTTTGGCGCTGAGATAAATTTAAATCGCAGTTCGGGATGGGATCTTTTCAAGAAAGGAAGGGCAAACGGAATAAAGTATTGTGAGGTAATAATATTGGCCCCTATGACAATTTCCTCTGGATTATCTTCTTTTTTCAGTAGTTTCTTTCCTTGATCGTATGTTTTTATGATTTGCCCTGCATACGGAATAAATGCTTTTCCTTCTTCCGATAATGTCAAGCTTCTCCCCTTTCGTAAAAATAATTCGATGCCTAAATCCCGTTCCAATGTTTTAATTCTCGCAGTAACGGTTGGCTGAGATAAATAAAGAGCTTCTGCAGCTTTATGGATACTTTCCAAATGAACTACATACATAAACGCTTCTAGATGATCGATATTCAATTCTTCCAACCCCTTTCCCGATTTAATTATTTACCGTTGCCAATAAAAAAAGCTCCAAAACACACGAATGTGTTAAGGAGCCTTTGGACGACCAATCGGCAGATTCAATTAATTAATAAGTTTTCTAAATTTTACTCCAATTAATCCAATGTGTAAAGTAAGAATTTAAAAGTTGGAACATATTGTTCATTAAAAAAATAAGTATTCTGTAATATTATTGACCTAATAACTACAAAAATATTTCCTATCAAATAAATCTATCAATATCGGGGGAAGTTTTATGCTAAAGAAGGTTATCTCATCATTATTAACGTGCACATTCATCCTTGCTGGAAACTTTCCTTTTTCAATTTTAGAGCCGGAAGAAGTGGAAGCTTCGACCTATAACAATTTAGCCGAGCGCCCATTTATGGGCTGGAGCAGTTGGAGTTCAATTCGCAAGAAGCCGACAGAGGAAAACATTAAAGCGGCTGCTGATATTATGGCAGCAAAATTTAAGTCTCACGGATACGAATATGTCAATCTTGATGATTACTATCAGCTTGATTGGACGACAACCGTGGACAAGTATGGCAGATGGGCTGTCGACCCTAAGAAATTTCCAAATGGTATGATAGCAGTTGGGGATTATATCCACAAAAAAGGATTAAAATTTGGTCTGTATGTCACTCTTGGCATTCCTAAAGGGGCGATTGATCAAAACACCCCGATAGAAGGAACACCCTACCACGCAAAAGATATTGTGGACCTGAGCAAAGGGCAAAAAGTGAGCTTTAATTTCGACAATATGTATGCAATCGATTACTCAAAACCTGGAGCGCAGGAATATATCGATTCTTGGGCAAGGCTGTTTGCTTCCTATGGAGTAGATTACCTTAAGATTGACGGAGTTCGAAACCAGGACATTCCTGATATTGAAGCATGGGCAAAAGCTTTGAAGAAAACAGGGAGACCGATTCATGTGGAGTTATCCAATAACTTGGATATCAACCATATTTCGACCTGGCAACAGTTATCCAATGGCTGGCGGACTGATCACGATGTCGAGGCCTACGGCACTCCAACGCACACCAATTGGAAAAAGGTGTCCAGAAGATTTAGTGATGTCGCAAATTGGCAGCCTCATGCTGGGCCAGGCGGTTGGAATGACTTGGATTCATTAAATGTGGCTAACGGAAGTAAGGATGGTTTAACAGAAAAAGAAAAACGTTCGTATGTTTCTCTATGGGCCATTGCCGCATCCCATTTTGTGATTGGGAGCGACCTGTCAAAACTAGATGACTATGGAATCAGCTTGCTAACAAACGATGAAATTATTGGGGCGAACCAAAGTGGCATACCAGGGAAACAGTTATTCAAAACCGAAGATTCTCAAATATTCTATCAGAAACTGCAAGATGGTTCATACAACATCGGGCTCTTTAATACTGGAACATCAACTCAACAGGTAACTGTTAATTGGTCAGATTTGCATATTGATGGACCAGCTTTGGTTCATGATATGTGGAGCCATCAAGATTTAGGAAAAAAGGACTCTGGATTCACAGCTAGTCTTGCCAGTCATGATTCCCGGATGATTCATGTGGTATCGGCTTCATCCCCTGCAGTTTCTCCTAATAGCGGGGAAATCGAAGTGAACCCGTCTAATGTTTCGGTGAACTGGGATACCCAAGCCGGTGCAGACAGCTATCATATTCTAGTAGCTGCCGATCCTATTTTTAAAAACATTGTATCTGATCAAACCATTTCTTCCTCGTCAATGGTTTTAGCTGACTTGGAGACCGATACTCGCTATTACTGGAAAGTATCTTCCGTTTCAGAAGGAACTGAAAAACAGATTGGCATCTATTCCTTTCATACAAAAATGACAACAGCGCCTGATTCACCGGACTGGGTATTAGCCAATAGGAAAAATAAAGATTCTGTTACACTTTCCTGGAATCCCACATTCGGGACGGCTTCTTATACAGTCTATCGAAAAGAAATTAACCGTTTAGGACTCAGCAGCAGTTACCAACAAATCGCATCGAATTTAACAAATCCGAACTATGTCGATAAGGCTGCCCCGCAAAGCAAAGGCATTCACTACTCGTATGTTGTAACGGCAAAAAATGCGGTCGGTACAAGCGAAAAGTCTCCTTCAGCACAAACCGACAAACCAACTTTGACAACTCAGCTTACGATTCTAATAGTTTTTATTATGGTGATCCTCTTAACCGTACTTGGAATTACCAATAAGAAAATTAAAATAATTGCCCAAAGGCTATTTAGAAGACCAAAAAAGTTTGGTCAAGAAGAGGTATGGGACTAGCAACCGAGATTTGATTGCAAGAAAAAAGAGTTCGAACAATTAATATGGTACCTGTAGG
>NZ_JBALPP010000079.1:0-73334 GCF_036965425.1 Neobacillus drentensis
TGCCAGGCACATGAAAAAGACAACCCGAGAGGGTTGTCTTTTTTGCATTAAGGACAAAACTTCTGGCTAAAATAATCGAATTGTCCCTAATAGCCCTTATTGAGGATAAAATTAACTATCAAACGAAACAAAATGTCCTTAATAAGCAATATGCAAAACAAGGCTAGATGTTAAATTATCAAAACTGCCCATCATCTCCATCCAATCCCACCCTCCATTCAGAATCACTCAAATCAACCACAAACAAATCAACATAAAAAAATTCACACGTTTCCCATCTGCAGAATTTGGAGAAAATCATTAGTAGCGAAACGTTGCATCCAGATAAAAAAATGAGTATAATTTATGTCAAATATAGTCAAAGTCAGATAAAATAATAACAAAGGGGGTGGGAAGATGAGAAACATCTCCGATATTATTGAAAAATATTTGAAGCAAGTATTAGAAATGAGTGATGAGGACCTTGTTGAAATAAAGCGGAGTGAAATCGCCGATAAATTTCAATGCGTTCCGTCCCAAATCAATTACGTCATCAATACACGCTTTACCATCGAAAGAGGTTACATTGTTGAGAGTAAAAGAGGAGGCGGTGGGTATATACGAATTATGAAGGTTCAATCCCATGATTTAGCTCATCTAATCGACCATTTGCTATCGTTGATTCAAAGTCGAATTAGTCAAACAAGTGCTGAAGACGTCATCCTCAGGCTTGTCCAGGAAGAAATTATAACAACCAGAGAAGCAAAAATCATGTTAAGTGTCATTGACCGTTCTGTTTTATATATTGATCTTCCACACCGAGACGAATTACGAGCCAGAATGCTAAAAGCTATGCTAACATCTTTAAAATATAAATAACTCAAGCTGCTGGAGAGGTGAAAGTATGATTTGCCAAGAGTGTAATCAAAGACCTGCAGCACTTCATTTTACAAAAATCATAAATGGTGAAAAAACAGAAGTGCATCTTTGTGAGAAATGTGCTCAGGAAAAAGGCGAAATGTTTATTTTTAATGGAGAGTCGGGTTTCGCATTTAATAATCTGTTGGCCGGATTACTAAATATCGACCCTTCTTTTAAAAAGCCCAGCCAAAGTCCATTTCATCAGGAGGAAGTTCTACAATGTGATCGCTGCTCAATGACTTTTCCTCAATTTTTAAAGGTAGGCCGTTTCGGTTGTACACATTGCTATGAAACCTTCAAAGAACAGCTTAAACCTGTTTTGGGACGTCTTCACAGCGGCAACTGGGCACATAATGGAAAAATCCCTAAAAGAATTGGCGGTGGAATTCATCTTCGCAAGCAATTAGATGAACTGAAAAGCGCACTAAGAGATTCCATCATCAGTGAAGAATTCGAGAAAGCTGCTGAGATTCGTGATAAAATACGGAACTTAGAAAAACAACTAGCAAGCAGCCATGAGGGAGGGGAATAAAGGCGTGTCACTCGAACGTTTTCTTAATCAAGCGGTCAGTTCATGGATGAGTGCGGAAGGACCTGATTCCGATATTGTCCTAAGTTCTCGAATACGATTGGCCCGAAATTTTTATGAATATCGTTTTCCAACTTTATTTTCACACGAAGAGGCGAAAAAGATTATTTTAGAAATGGAAGAGATTTTAAAAACTTCGCCGTTCCAAAAATTTGGCCAAATGGAATTGTTGAAAATTGATGAAATACAGCCGCTCCAAAAAAGAGTCTTGGTGGAAAAGCATATAATCAGCCCACATTTAGCGGAAGATTCACCATATGGTGCAGTTCTATTAACCGAAAATGAAGAAGTTAGTATTATGATTAATGAAGAGGATCATATCCGAATACAATGCTTGTTCCCAGGCATGCAATTATCAGAAGCACTGGATGCTGCAAATGAAATTGATGATTGGCTGGAGAGTAATATTCAATATGCTTTTGATGAAAAACACGGCTATTTAACTAGCTGTCCTACTAATGTAGGAACAGGCCTACGCGCTTCCGTTATGATGCATTTGCCGGGGCTGATGTTAACCCAGCAAATCAACCGGATTATTCCTGCCATTCATCAATTAGGACTGGTGGTTAGAGGGATTTATGGTGAAGGAAGTGAGGCGCTGGGGAATATATTTCAAATCTCCAATCAAATTACATTAGGAAAATCGGAAGAGGATATCAGCCGTGACCTGATGGGCGTTGTCAGCCAGCTAATTTCGCAAGAAAGGTCGGCGCGCGAAGCATTACGAAAGACTTCTAACATACAATTAGAAGACAGGGTGTTCCGCTCCTTGGGCGTGTTATCTAATAGCCGGATTATTGAATCAAAGGAAGCTGCAAAGTGTTTATCCGATGTTCGGCTTGGAATAGATATGGGGTATATCAATGATATGCCAAAAACGATATTAAATGAATTAATGATATTAACCCAGCCGGGATTTTTGCAGCAGTATGCCGGCGGACCATTAAGACCTCATGAGAGAGATATCAGACGCGCAGCATTAATACGGGAACGACTAAATTTGGAGAAAGAAAAAATAGGTGAGGAGTGAGAGTATGATGTTCGGCCGTTTTACTGAGAGAGCACAAAAAGTTTTAGCTTTAGCACAAGAGGAAGCCATTCGTCTTGGTCACAACAATATTGGGACAGAGCATATTTTATTAGGGTTAATTCGTGAAGGAGAAGGGATCGCAGCAAAAGCCCTTTATGGACTGGGATTAGGTTCTGATAAAATCCAAAAAGAAGTTGAAAACTTAATTGGCAAAGGACAAGAGACGTCTCAAACCATTCACTATACTCCTAGAGCAAAAAAAGTCATTGAACTTTCCATGGACGAGGCACGTAAACTAGGCCATTCCTATGTCGGTACAGAGCATATTCTCCTTGGTTTAATTCGTGAGGGAGAAGGGGTTGCGGCCCGTGTACTTAATAATCTTGGTGTCAGCTTAAATAAAGCGCGCCAGCAGGTCCTTCAATTATTAGGCAGCAATGAATCTGGCGGCCATCAAGGCGGCGGGGCAGTAAGCGCTAATACTCCAACACTTGATAGCCTTGCTCGTGATTTAACCGCGATTGCAAGAGAAGGAAGCCTGGACCCAGTAATTGGACGCAGCAAGGAAATTCAGCGCGTTATCGAGGTCCTAAGCCGCCGGACAAAAAATAACCCGGTTTTAATCGGGGAGCCTGGTGTAGGTAAAACTGCGATTGCAGAAGGGCTTGCCCAGCAAATCGTGAATAATGAAGTGCCAGAAATCCTCCGTGACAAGCGTGTCATGACGCTTGATATGGGAACCGTTGTTGCCGGAACGAAGTACCGCGGTGAATTTGAAGATCGTCTGAAAAAAGTAATGGATGAAATTCGCCAAGCCGGCAATATTATTCTATTCATTGATGAACTTCATACCTTAATTGGAGCAGGTGGTGCGGAAGGTGCGATTGACGCTTCCAATATTTTAAAACCATCGCTTGCCCGCGGTGAGCTTCAATGTATCGGAGCTACGACGCTTGATGAATACCGTAAATATATTGAAAAAGATGCTGCCTTAGAACGTCGTTTCCAACCAATCCGTGTTGATGAACCAACGGCTGAGGAATCAATTCAAATTTTAGAGGGACTGCGTGATCGTTATGAAGCACACCACCGTGTATCGATCACTGATGAAGCGATTGAGGCGGCGGTAAAGCTTTCGGACCGTTATATTTCGGACCGCTTCCTGCCTGATAAAGCCATCGATTTAATTGATGAAGCGGGCTCGAAGGTACGTCTTCGCTCCTATACCACTCCTCCTAATTTAAAAGAATTAGAGGTAAAGCTTGAGGATGTTAGAAAAGAGAAGGACTCTGCCGTTCAAAGCCAAGAGTTTGAAAAAGCAGCTTCCTTAAGAGATACAGAGCAGCGTCTTCGTGAACAGCTCGAAGAAACGAAGAAAACGTGGAAAGAAAAACAAGGAAAAGAAAATAACGAAGTAACCGTTGAGGATATTGCCAGTGTCGTTTCCAGCTGGACGGGAGTACCTGTTTCGAAGCTTCAACAAACAGAAACTGCAAAACTTCTAAATCTAGAGGAAGTTCTCCATTCCCGTGTTATTGGTCAAGAGGAAGCTGTTATTGCGGTGTCTAAAGCGGTCCGCCGTGCGAGAGCGGGGCTAAAAGATCCGAAGCGCCCAATCGGTTCCTTCGTCTTCCTTGGACCTACTGGTGTCGGAAAAACTGAATTAGCACGAGCGCTTGCTGAAGCGATGTTTGGCGATGAGGATGCAATGATTCGTATTGATATGTCTGAGTATATGGAGAAGCATTCTACCTCCCGTCTTGTCGGATCCCCTCCAGGTTATGTCGGCTATGAAGAAGGCGGGCAATTAACCGAGAAGGTTCGGAGAAAACCATACTCTGTCATCTTGCTGGATGAAATTGAAAAAGCACATCCGGATGTATTTAATATCCTTCTTCAAGTCCTTGAAGATGGACGCTTAACAGATTCCAAAGGAAGAACGGTTGATTTCCGGAATACCGTCTTAATCATGACCTCCAATGTCGGAGCTGAAGCATTGAAACGCAACAAATATGTCGGCTTTAATATTCAGGACAGTGCCCAGGATTATAAGGATATGAAGGGGAAAGTAATGGAGGAGTTAAAGAAAGCCTTCCGCCCGGAATTCCTGAACCGTATCGATGAAATCATCGTCTTCCATGCACTCGAGAAGAAGCATTTAGACGAAATTGTCACTCTATTATCAGAACAGTTAGTTAAACGCTTAAAGGAACAAAATATTTCAATTGAACTTACGCCTGCAGCAAAAGGCAAAATTTCAGAGGAAGGGTACGACCCAGAATATGGAGCTAGACCATTAAGACGTGCGATTCAAAAGCATATTGAAGACCGTCTATCTGAAGAACTGCTAAAAGGTACATTATTAACAGGCCACCATGCTATAATAGATGTTGATAATGGTGAATTTGTTGTTAAATCGGCTGAGAAAACAAGCTTAGCGAAATAAAATAGTTAAAGTTCTGCAAAAAATAACTGTAGTTACTCAAGTAGAGGTACACGTGAATAAAGTCCAACCGTGTACCTCTTTTTTCATTTTTGCAGTTATAAGGAAGGATAAGAAATGGCTAAACGAAAAACGAAGTTTATGTGCTCAGAGTGCGGATATGAATCGCCAAAATGGATGGGAAAATGTCCAGGGTGCGGTTCGTGGAATAAGATGGTCGAGGAAGTAGAGGTAACCGGTGCGAATAGAAGAGGGGCTTTTGCCCATTCACAAGGCACTTCAACAATCCTATCAAAACCAACTCCGATCACATCAATCGAAATGATAAGTGAACCAAGAATTCTTACCGATTTAAATGAATTGAACCGAGTTCTCGGCGGTGGGGTCGTTAAAGGTTCTTTAGTTTTGATTGGCGGGGACCCGGGTATCGGTAAATCAACGCTGCTTCTACAAGTATCCTCCCAGCTGGCGGGTAAAGGCAATCAGGTTTTGTACATATCGGGTGAGGAATCATTGAGGCAAACCAAACTCCGTGCTGAACGTTTGGGAATCAAATCAGAAAATCTGCTTGTCTATGCGGAAACAAATCTCGAAGAAATTAATCGAACGATTGATAGTACGAACCCAAGTTTCGTCATCATCGATTCCATCCAAACCGTCTTCCACCCGGATATTACTTCAGCACCGGGGAGCGTTTCTCAGGTCCGTGAGTGTACCTCTGAACTCATGAGAATTGGAAAAACGAAAGGGATCGCCATTTTTATCGTTGGGCACGTCACCAAGGAAGGCTCCATTGCCGGTCCGAGACTATTAGAGCATATGGTGGATACGGTGCTTTATTTTGAAGGAGAGCGGCACCATACGTATCGAATATTACGGGCAGTCAAAAATCGCTTTGGCTCTACAAATGAAATGGGTATTTTTGAAATGAAGGAGTTTGGCCTCGAGGAAGTAGAAAACCCATCTGAAATTTTTCTGGAAGAACGTTCAAGGGGGGCGGCAGGGTCTACGGTGGTGGCCTCGATGGAAGGAACACGCCCTGTTCTTGTAGAAATCCAGGCGTTAATCTCTCCAACTAGCTTCGGAAACCCGCGCAGAATGGCAACCGGAATCGACCATAACCGAGTGCCGCTATTAATGGCCGTCCTCGAGAAACGAGTGGGAATGCTCCTGCAAAATCAAGATGCCTATTTAAAGGTTGCCGGCGGCGTAAAATTGGATGAGCCGGCAATTGATTTAGCTGTAGCGGTCAGCATCGCCTCGAGCTTTAGAGATAAACCGACTAGGCCGACCGATTGCATTATCGGTGAAGTGGGGCTGACCGGTGAGGTTAGACGGGTATCAAGAATCGAGCAGCGCGTCCAGGAAGCTGCAAAGCTTGGATTTGAGCGGGTTATCCTGCCAGCCAATAATTTAAGCGGCTGGAAAGGGACGGCAGGAGTTGAACTAATTGGTGTTTCGTCAGTAAGCGAAGCACTAAAAGCTGCGTTGGGGGAGTAGCGGATGGATCATAAAAAGCTTGGCGAACATACTGTTAGTGATGTATTACAGCTTATTGCCCCGGGTACGCCTCTTCGTGATGGCATTGATAATGTTCTGAGAGCCAATACTGGGGGGCTCATTGTAATTGGGTATAACGATAAGGTTAAAAGTATTGTCGACGGCGGCTTTGCAATCAACTGTCCTTTTTCGCCAAGCTTTTTATATGAATTGGCCAAAATGGATGGAGCCATTATTCTAAATGAAACCGGAAATAAAATTCTATTCGCAAATGCCCAGCTTGCGCCTGACGCGGATATTACCTCGACTGAAACGGGGATGCGGCACCGTACGGCTGAGAGAGCTGCCAAACAAACGAAAGCTCTAGTCATAGCTATTTCACAAAGACGAAATGTCATTACCTTGTATCAAGGAAATCTTCGTTATGCGTTAAAAGATATTGCGGTTATTTTAACGAAAGCCAATCAAGCCATTCAAACACTAGAGAAATATAAAGCGGTTTTGGAACAGAGTATTACCAATTTAAGTATTTTAGAGTTTGAGGAATCAGTTACATATAATGATTTTTTACTGGTTCTTCATCGGTTCGAGATGGTATTAAAAATTAAAAATGAACTATTAACCTACTTGTATGAACTGGGGACAGAAGGCAGGCTTATCCGCTTGCAAATGAATGAAATTTTGACGGAGCTTGAAGAGGAAATCATGTTGATTATCAAGGACTATGCCTATGATCGCGATGTGAAAGCCCGTGAGGTCCTTCAAAGGATGCAGGTGCTGGCCAATAGCGGTACGATTGAAGATATGGTGTTATTAAAGCTAATGGGCTACCTAGGGTATGTTCATTTAGATGAAAATAAAAATCCTCGTGGTTATCGGATTCTGAATAAAATACCGCGGCTGCCAGCCATCATTATCGAAAACCTCATCACTTGTTTCGATGAGCTTTCCAATATTATTCCTGCCACCGTTGAAGAACTGGACGAAGTTGAGGGAATTGGCGAGGTTCGGGCCAAGAAAATTAAAGAAGGATTTAAATTGATTAAAGAGCGGCTCTATACGGACCGCCATTTGTAATTGGTAATTATTTGACACAAAAATTTTCCAATGCTACCCTATGAGGAGTAAGATTTTAACAACACTACTTTATTTCAAGACCATTACAATTTGGAAAAATAATCAACATTTCAAGGTTTCAAACTTACGAATCTGTTTATAATGAGTAGAGGAGGTGAAGGAATGTTAAAACGAATTGTGCAGGCTTGCTTCCTCATAATAGGTGGTACGCTTGGGATCTTGTTTTTACCGAATTTGTTCAATCTACTTCATATTAATGACATTCCCGTTCTTAATAATTCTTATGTCACTGCTATTTTAGGTGCTATTATTTTTTATCTTATTACCTTTTGGGCAGTAGATTATGTGTTTAATTTTATTACATGGGCTGAAGATTCATTGGTGAAAATTCCTGTTACGGATGTTTTGTTTGGCAGTCTAGGTCTCATTTTTGGTCTGTTGGTTGCCTTTTTAGTCGGCTTTGCGCTAAACGCTGTTCAGGTGCCGGTGTTAAATGCGGTTGCACCCATTATGCTGACTCTCTTATTTGGTTACTTAGGCTTTCAAGTGGGCTTTAAAAAACGGGATGAGCTCTTAGGTCTTTTTGGAAAGGGCAGCAGCAAGAAAAAGTCATCGGAAGAAGAGACTGAAAAGGAAGCTAAGGAATCTTTAAAAATATTAGATACAAGTGTCATTATCGATGGACGTGTTGCTGATATTTGCCAAACAGGATTTTTAGAAGGGACGATTGTGATTCCCCAGTTTGTTTTGGCGGAATTGCAGCATATTGCAGACTCTTCTGATGTCTTAAAGAGAAATCGCGGCCGACGAGGCTTGGATATTTTAAACAGAATTCAAAAGGAGCTCGCCATTAAAGTTGAAATTTACGAGGGCGATTTTGAAGAGATTAGTGAAGTGGATTCAAAGCTTGTCAAGCTGGCGAAAATTACAAATGGTATTCTTGTTACCAATGATTTTAATCTTAATAAAGTATGTGAATTGCAGAACGTCTCTGTATTAAATATTAATGATTTAGCCAATGCCGTTAAGCCGGTTGTTCTTCCAGGGGAGGAATTAACGGTTCAAGTTATTAAAGACGGAAAAGAATATCATCAAGGCGTTGCTTATTTAGATGATGGAACAATGATTGTCGTAGAAGAGGGAAGAGAATATATCGGGAAAAGAATTGAGGTTCTGGTTACGAGTGTCCTTCAGACTTCTGCCGGCCGAATGATTTTTGCTAAACCGAAATTATTAGAAAAAGCTTTATAGATTGAGGTATTTATATGTCTTACCAAGTCATTCTCCCAGCTGCGGGCCAGGGAAAAAGAATGGGAGCGGGGAAAAATAAACTGCTGCTCACACTTAATGAAATTCCAGTTCTCATTCATACCTTAAGGGTGTTTGATGAAGACGAGGCCTGCGATGGCATCATTCTTGCCATTCATCCTCAAGATGAAGCGGAATTTATAGCTTTGTTAAAAAAGCACAAAATCAAAAAAGTTATCAATTTAGTTCCTGGTGGAAAGGAACGTCAGCATAGTATCTATAATGCACTGAAAACAGTGAAATGCGCAGGGGTTATTCTTGTTCATGATGCAGCAAGACCATTTATTCAAAAAGAGCATATTCATCGTTTAACAGAGAAGGCAGTTGAAACAGGTGCTGCCATTATCGGAGTACCTGCGAAGGACACGATGAAAAAGGTTCAGGATGGTATTGTTGCTGAAACTGTCGAACGTTCAAGCTTGTGGGCTGTTCAAACCCCGCAAGCTTTTCGTATTTCGCTGCTTAAAGAGGCCTATGAAAATGCTGAGAAGGACCAGTTTCTTGGCACAGATGATGCGAGTTTAGTTGAACGCCTCAACCATCCTGTAGCCATGGTCGAAGGTGATTACGATAATATCAAGCTGACAACACCTGAAGATCTATTCTTTGCGGAAGCGATACTAGAAAAGCGGAAGCGCCTTGATCAGGGAAAAAAGTAGTTCATTTTTTGTAGGGAAAAAAGTAGTTCATTTTTTGCTAGGCGCTTTAGCTAGACAATAGAAAAAAAGGAGTTTTTAATCATGTTTCGAATTGGTCAAGGCTTCGATGTTCATCAATTAACGGAGGGGCGGCCGCTTATTATTGGCGGTATTACCATCCCCTACGAAAAGGGGCTGTTAGGTCACTCCGATGCAGACGTATTATTGCATACGGTGTCTGATGCCTGTCTGGGTGCAATTGGGGCAGGGGATATCGGCAAGCATTTCCCTGATACTGACCCGAATTTCAAGGATGCAGACTCCGCTAAGCTGATGGAGCATGTATGGCAGTTAGTAAAAGAAAAAGGCTATGAGCTAGTGAATGCCGATTGTACAATCATAGCCCAGAAGCCGAAAATGGCTCCTTATATTGAGCAGATGCGCGTACGGATTGCTGAATTGTTAGAAGCTGATCCGGAACAGATCAATGTAAAGGCAACAACAACAGAAAAGCTTGGCTTCACGGGTAGAGGGGAAGGCATTGCCTCCCAAGCAGTAGTTTTATTGAAAAAGAAGTGATAAAATAGTCAGTTGAAAACCATCTGAATTAACATGGAGGCATTATAAATCATGTCAAACGAAGTTCGTGTAAGGTATGCACCTAGTCCGACAGGACATTTACATATCGGAAACGCCCGTACTGCGTTATTTAATTATTTATACGCACGCAGCAAAGGCGGGAAATTTATCATCAGGATTGAAGATACCGATAAAAAGCGGAATATCGAGGGCGGAGAAGAAAGCCAATTAAAATACTTAAAATGGCTTGGTATGGATTGGGATGAAAGTGTCGATGTAGGTGGCGAGTATGGTCCCTATCGTCAATCTGAAAGAAACGATATTTATGAAACATACTATAATCAATTATTAGATCAGGGCCACGCTTATAAGTGTTATTGTACAGAGGCGGAGCTTGAAGCAGAGCGTGAAGCACAGACGGAAAGAGGCGAAACGCCGCATTATTCCGGGAAATGCCGTCATTTGACTCCGGAAGAGCGTCAGCAGCTGGAAAGTGAAGGCCGCGAGCCAAGCCTCCGTATTGCCGTTCCTGAAGGAAAAACCTATACCTTTGATGATATGGTTAAAGGCGTCGTTTCCTTTGAATCAGAAGGAATGGGTGACTGGGTCATCGTTAAAAAAGATGGAACGCCTACCTATAACTTTGCAGTTGCCATTGATGATCATTTAATGAAAATTTCTCATGTCCTTCGCGGAGATGATCATATCTCGAACACACCAAAGCAGCTGATGGTATATGAAGCATTAGGCTGGGAACCGCCTATTTTTGGACATATGACCTTAATTGTCAACGAAAGCCGCAAAAAGTTAAGCAAGCGCGATGAATCGATTATTCAATTCATTGAGCAATACGAGGAATTAGGCTATTTGCCGGAAGCTTTATTTAACTTTATTACCTTACTTGGCTGGTCGCCAGCAGGTGAAGAGGAACTATATTCTAAGGCTGAATTTATTGAAATATTTGATGCCAACCGACTGTCAAAATCACCGGCATTATTTGATAAACAAAAGCTTACCTGGATGAACAATCAATATATGAAAAAGATTGATGTTGACCGGGTTGTGGAACTAGCGCTGCCTCATTTAATGAAAGCAGGTCGCATCAGCGGAAATCCGACCGAAGAAGAGAGAAACTGGGTACATGGCTTAGTTGCGCTTTTACAGGAAAAAATGAGCTTTGGCGCCGAAATCGTCGAGCTGTCCGATATGTTCTTTACAGACGAAGCAGTATATGAGGATGATGCAAGGGAAATACTGACAGGTGAGCAGGTTCCAGAAGTTTTAAAGGCATTCTCCCAAGAACTCGATCAACTCGAAAGCTTCGAGGCAGATGGCATTAAGGCAGCCATGAAGGCTGTTCAAAAATCCACTGGTCAAAAAGGAAAAAATCTGTTCATGCCGATTCGTGCTGCGGTGACAGGCCAAACCCATGGACCAGATCTCCCTCAGGCAATTGAACTTTTAGGCAAGCAAAAGGTCCAAATGAGAATTAATAAAATTATTAGTTAACATTACAGACAAAATGTAATATAGTATATGTAAGAATTTTTTATATATTAAAGCGACGAAGAGGAAAAGTAGATAAATGATGCTTTTTAGAGAGAACCATCACCGGCTGAAAGTGGTTTAAGCCTCTCATTGATTGAAATGCACCTCTGAGCCCCAGTTCGAAAGAGTCAACTCCTGTAGATTTGGGCGGAACAATTCCGTTAACAAGTAAGAGTGAGATTAGTAAGCGATTAGCTTACAGTCTAATCAGAGTGGAACCACGCATAAGCGTCTCTGTCGTTATGACAGGGGCGTTTTTTATTTTTACAAAAACAAGGGGGAAATGGCTAATGTTTAGAAGGATGAGGGAGGATATTGAAGTTGTTTTTGAGCAGGATCCAGCAGCACGAAGCTATTTAGAAGTGGTTCTAACCTATTCAGGCTTACATGCTATTTGGGCACATCGCGTTGCCCATGCACTCTTTAAACGGAAATTATTTTTCTTAGCCCGGGTTGTTTCCCAAATCAGCCGCTTTTTTACGGGAATTGAAATCCATCCGGGGGCAAAAATAGGCAGGAGATTTTTCATCGATCACGGGATGGGAGTTGTCATCGGTGAAACATGTGAAATCGGCGATAATGTTACTGTTTTCCAAGGGGTTACGCTCGGAGGTACTGGTAAAGAAAAAGGAAAGAGGCATCCTACTATTAAGGATAATGCCCTCATTGCCACCGGTGCGAAAGTTCTCGGTTCGATTACGGTAGGGGAAAATTCCAAAATCGGTGCAGGTTCAGTCGTATTAAAGGAAGTACCGCCAAACTCAACGGTTGTAGGGGTGCCGGGAAGAGTTGTCATTCAGGATGGCAAGCGGATTAATAAAGATTTCAATCATTGCGACCTGCCGGATCCAGTTGCTGATCGTCTGCGGGATATGCAATTTGAACTAAACCAGTTAAAAGTAGAACTCGAAGAATTGAAGGAAGAAAGGATAAAGGTCAATGGCCATTCAACTTTATAATACACTCACTCGCAAAAAGGAAGATTTCATTCCGCTTGAGGAAGGGAAAGTAAAAATGTATGTTTGCGGGCCGACTGTCTATAATTATATTCATATAGGCAATGCCCGCCCGGCAATCGTGTTTGATACGGTGCGCCGCTATTTAGAATTCCGCGGTTTTGATGTGCAGTATGTGTCCAATTTTACGGATGTCGACGATAAATTAATCCGTGCTGCCAATCAATTAGGGACGGATGTTCCAACAGTAGCAGAACGATTTATCAATGCTTATTTTGAAGATGTTTCGGCGTTAGGCTGCAAAAAGGCGGATGTCCATCCACGCGTTATGGAAAATATGGATATCATCATTGATTTTATCAGCCAGTTAGTTGAGAAAGGCTACGCTTATGAATCCGAAGGAGATGTCTATTTCCGTACTAGAAGCTTCGATGAATACGGCAAGCTTTCCCACCAATCGATTGATGATCTGCAGGTTGGCGCAAGAATTGAAGTAGGCGATAAAAAACAGGATGATTTAGATTTTGCCCTATGGAAAGCGGCAAAGGAAGGGGAAATCTACTGGGAAAGCCCGTGGGGCATTGGCCGTCCAGGCTGGCATATCGAATGTTCGGCAATGGCGAAAAAATATCTTGGTGACACAATTGATATTCATGCAGGCGGACAGGATTTAACCTTCCCTCATCATGAAAATGAGATTGCCCAGTCAGAAGCACTTTCAGGTAAGCTATTTTCCCGCTACTGGATGCACAACGGCTATATCAATATTGATAATGAAAAAATGTCAAAGTCACTTGGCAACTTCGTCTTAGTGCATGACATTATCAAGCAGCATAATCCACAGGTAGTAAGATTTTTCATGCTGTCCGTCCATTATCGCAATCCAATTAACTATAGTGAGGAATTATTAGAGAGCACGAAGGCTGCGCTCGAACGCTTAACGACCTCATACCAAAATTTAAAACACCGCAAGGAAGCAAGTACTGACTTGACTCATAATAATCAAGAGTGGCTTGAAAAAATAGCCGCTTTACGCGAGCAGTTTATTGAAGCGATGGATGATGATTTTAATACAGCAAAAGCCATTTCAGTTCTTTTTGATCTTTCCAAGCTGGCCAATTATTATCTATTAGAAAAAAATACAGCAATAGAAGTCATTGATGCCTTTACCAAACAATTTGAAGAGCTTTTTCAGGTGCTTGGTTTGACGATGGAAAAAGAAGAAATGCTCGACGAAGAGATTGATGCCTTAATTGAAAAACGCATCCAGGCACGTAAGGACCGAAACTTCCAATTGTCTGACCAAATTCGTGACCAATTGAAGGATATGAATATTATTTTAGAGGATACACCACAGGGTACCAGATGGAAAAGAGGCTAATTCAATGCTTGATTATGAACAATCAATCGACGCTAAACAATTGAATAGTCTCGCCCTTGCTTACATGGGTGATGCTATTTTTGAAACATATGTCAGGCGTCATCTTTTGTACGGGGGCCAGGTTCGGCCCCATCAGCTTCACCGGGCTGGTACAAGATATGTATCGGCGAAAGCGCAGAGTCAAATTCTTTTTCAAATGATGGATGATCATCTCTTAAATGAAGAAGAAATGGCTGTCGTCATGCGCGGCAGGAACGCTAAGTCAGGAACTGTCCCCAAAAACACCGATGTTCAAACTTATCGTTACAGTACTGCTTTTGAGGCGTTGATGGGTTATTTATACTTAACGGATCATATCACTCGTTTAGAGGAACTCATTCAGAAGGCATTTTTATATGTTGATGAAAAAAGAAAGGAGGAAAAAGGATGAACCAGGAATACATCATTGGGAAAAATCCGGTTATGGAAGCACTGAAATCAGGACGGGATATTAATAAAATTTTAATTGCAGAAGGTTCACAGCGCGGCCAGATGCAGCAAGTGACTCAATTGGCAAAAGAAGCGAACGTGCTTGTGCAATTTGTCCCAAAGAAAAAAATTGACCAAGTGACGGACCAAAATCATCAAGGAGTCCTTGCTTATGTTGCGGCCTATCAATATGCCGAAATGGATGATTTGTTTGCTGCGGCAGAAAAGAAAAACGAACCTCCTTTCTTTTTATTGCTTGATGAAATTGAGGATCCTCACAACCTCGGGTCGATTATGAGGACGGCCGATGCTGTTGGAGCTCATGGCATCATTATCCCGAAGCGCAGGGCCGTTGGCCTTACGGCGACGGTTGCCAAGGCCTCGACGGGTGCAATTGAATATATCCCGGTTGTCCGTGTCACGAATATGGCGCGAACGATTGAGGAATTAAAGGAACGCGGTGTATGGATTGCCGGTACTGATGCGAAAGGAAAACAAGATTACCGGCAAATGGATGGAACACTTCCGCTTGGTTTAGTCATTGGCAGTGAAGGGAAAGGAATGGGAAGGCTGATTCGCGATAAATGTGATTTTCTCATCCATTTACCGATGGCCGGAAAAGTTACATCCTTAAATGCTTCTGTTGCGGCTGCCTTGCTGATGTATGAGGTATATCGAAAACGTCATAAATTAGAGGGATAGCCATGGATATCCTGCTAGTTGACGGATACAACATTATCGGAGCCTGGCCAGAACTAAGGGAGTTAAAGGACCGTGACCTCCCTGCTGCTAGAGACCGCTTAGTTGAAAGAATGGCTGAATATCAAGCCGTTTCTGGTTATCGCGTTATTGTTGTTTTTGATGCCCACTATGTACAAGGGACGGAAAAAAAATATAAAAACCATAAAGTAGAAGTGATTTTTACAAAAGAAAATGAAACAGCTGATGAGCGGATAGAAAAAATGGCCATTAGTTTAAATAATCGAAGAACACAAATTCATGTGGCGACCTCCGATTTTACAGAACAATGGGCTATTTTTGGACAAGGGGCGCTAAGAAAATCCGCTCGTGAGCTCCTTGTTGAAATGTCTTCCATTGAGAAGGGCATCGAAAAGAAAGTGAAGAAGATCCAAGAAAAGAAACCTGTTTCCAAAATACCGATTAGCGATGAAATGGCGGAAATTTTTGAAAAATGGCGCAGAGGGCAGAAATGAGCATAGTATTTTCATAGTTTGTCATGTATAATAATACCTATCTATGCTTGTTCGGTGGAGGGGATCTACTTTGAGTACGGACTTCGGGACAAAAACCAACGAAGAGTTTTTTCGGATGGAAGACGAAGAAATTGTCGATTTAGTGCACCAGGGTGATAGTGAAGCATTGGATTATTTAATCCATAAGTATCGTAATTTTGTGCGTGCAAAAGCAAGATCCTATTTTTTAATTGGAGCCGATAAAGAAGATATTGTGCAAGAAGGAATGATTGGTCTATATAAAGCCATTCGTGACTTTCGTGAGGACAAGCTTACCTCATTCAAAGCGTTTGCGGAGCTGTGCATAACCCGGCAAATTATTACAGCGATTAAGACAGCCACCCGGCAAAAGCATATTCCGTTGAATTCTTATGTTTCTTTGGACAAGCCTATCTATGATGAAGAGTCTGACCGGACCTTGATGGATGTTTTGTCAGGTGCCAAGGTACTTGACCCGGAAGAATTAATCATTAATCAAGAAGAGTTTGACCATATAGAAGTAAAAATGACAGAATTATTAAGCGATTTAGAACGGAAAGTTTTAGCCCTTTACCTTGATGGACAGTCCTATCAAGAAATATCGGAAGAACTGAACCGCCATGTTAAATCCATCGATAATGCCCTTCAGCGTGTGAAAAGAAAATTGGAGCGTTACCTCGAGATACGCGAATTTTCACTTTGATTTATGGCATTATTTTGAATCCGCTCTCATGGTTATTGACATTAATTAGGACACATGTTACATTTTTAGGGATAAAAAAGATGGGTAAAGGTGCCTTATTATGAGTAAAAAAGTCATTCTTGCCTGTGCTGAATGCGGCTCGCGTAATTATACGACCGTAAGCAAGCAGGCAGTTTCAGAAAGATTAGAATTGAAAAAATTCTGTAAGACTTGCGCAACCCATACCATTCATCGAGAAACAAAATGATTTCGATAGATTTTTGCAATGCTGATTAAGATAGTCTGGGGGTTACAGAAATGCAACGCATAAAGAAATTTTTTAGTGATATTTTACGTGAAATGAGAAAAGTAAGCTGGCCAAAACGCGGCGAACTAACTCGTTCTACGATTACCGTTTTATCAACTGTTGTTTTTTTTGCGGCATTCTTTGCTGTACTAGATTTAGGAATTTCTAAATTGATTCGTTTAATTCTTGAATAATAAGTTATACTTCATGGTATAATGGTGACTAATAAAGAATTTTGAACTAAAACCCGTAGATGCGGGTTTTTTAATTTGTAAAAAAATAGGGAGGGACGGACGCGAGTCCTCTTAAATGGAAAAAAATTGGTATGTAGTCCATACTTACTCGGGTTATGAAAATAAAGTAAAGGCGAATCTAGAGAAACGTGTGGAATCGATGGGAATGGCGGATAAAATTTTCCGCGTAGTCGTTCCGGAAGAAGAAGAAACTGAAATCAAAAATGGTAAGAAAAAGGTTGTAAAGCGAAAGGTTTTTCCTGGATATGTGTTAGTTGAAATCGTAATGACCGATGATTCTTGGTATGTGGTGCGGAATACACCAGGTGTTACGGGATTTGTTGGATCTGCAGGTTCCGGATCAAAACCGACTCCGTTACTGCCTGAAGAGGTACAAGTATTATTGAAACGTATGGGTGTAGATGAAAAACGTGTGGATGTTGATTATGAAATCGGCGAGACAGTCCGCGTAAAGGAAGGTCCATTCGCGAACTTTACTGGAACAGTCGAAGAAATGGACAAGAACCACTCGAAACTTAAGGTACTTGTTAACATGTTCGGCCGTGACACACCAGTGGAGCTTGATTTTACACAAATTGAAAAACTTTAATGTAAAAAAACTTGAAATCATTTTTAAAAAATGTTAATATTTCATAGGTCAGTATGTCTCCGAATTGGAGACAAGACTTTTGTCAAGTTCTTTGTATTTATATAAAGACTAATTGCCTGAGTGGGAGGGTCCCTAAGGTACCCAATTACCACATCACGGACTTTAAGGAGGTGTGTCTCGTGGCTAAAAAAGTAATTAAAGTTGTTAAATTACAAATCCCTGCTGGTAAAGCAAACCCTGCACCACCAGTTGGTCCTGCACTAGGTCAAGCCGGTGTTAACATCATGGGATTCTGTAAGGAATTTAACGCTCGTACAGCAGATCAAGCTGGATTGATCATTCCTGTTGAAATCACGGTATTTGAAGACCGTTCATTTACATTTATTACGAAAACTCCTCCTGCTGCCGTTCTTTTGAAAGTAGCAGCTGGAATTCAGTCTGGTTCAGGCCAGCCTAACCGTAATAAAGTAGCAACAGTAAAGCGTGGTACAGTACGCGAGATTGCGGAACAAAAAATGCCTGACCTAAACGCAGCTAGCGTTGAAGCAGCAATGCGCATGGTTGAAGGTACTGCACGCAGCATGGGTATCGTAATCGAAGACTAATCCATGTAAAACTGGTTGTTTGTAATGAGGGTTGCGGAGTTTTAAACTACTGCAACCTTTTTCGTGGGAGTTATAAAACGTTAAAACCACAATTTAGGAGGAAATAAAAATGGCTAAAAAAGGTAAAAAGTACCTAGAAGCTGTAAAGCTTGTAGATCGTACAAAGGCTTACCCAATTGCAGAAGCAATTGAACTTGCTAAGCAAACAAACTTTGTAAAATTTGATGCATCTCTTGAAGTTGCTTTCCGCTTAGGTGTTGACCCTAAGAAAGCTGATCAGCAAATCCGTGGAGCTGTTGTGCTTCCAAACGGAACTGGTAAAACTCAACGCGTATTAGTATTCGCAAAGGGTGAAAAAGTGAAAGAAGCTGAAGCAGCTGGTGCTGATTATGTAGGCGATGCTGAATACATCAACAAAATCCAACAAGGTTGGTTTGATTTTGATGTAATCGTTGCAACTCCTGACATGATGGGTGAAGTTGGTAAGCTTGGTCGTGTATTAGGACCTAAAGGCTTAATGCCAAACCCTAAAACAGGAACAGTTACATTTGATGTAACTCGTGCTATCAATGAAATCAAAGCAGGTAAAGTAGAATACCGTGTTGACAAAGCTGGTAATATCCATGTGCCAATCGGTAAAGCTTCTTTCGAAAACGAAAAGCTTGTAGAAAACTTTACAACTGTATTTGAAACAATGTTAAAAGTTAAACCATCTGCTGCGAAAGGTACTTACATGAAGAACGTAACCGTTACTTCAACAATGGGACCTGGCGTTAAAGTAGATCCTTCTACAGTAGCGGCTAGATAATTTTACCAATTGACAAATACAACAACATCTTATACAATATATTTTGTTGTTTAATATTATAAACATTTGTACTGTAGACAGCAGGTGCCGTAAGGCTTAATGTCCTGCCGAGGTAGAGCGAATAAATTCAACTGAGTCGTTCAGTTGTTATATGCTGCCTCCATGTCTTAGATCGATATGGAGGCTTTTACTTGCCTGGTATAAATGTAGACATTCTACAGGAGGTGTAAAGATGAGCAGTGCAATCGAAGCAAAAAAACATATTGTTGAAGAAATCACCGATAAATTAAAAAGCAGCGTATCTACAATCGTTGTTGATTACCGCGGACTAACAGTTGCTGAAGTAACTGAACTTCGTAAACAACTTCGTGAAGCTGGTATTGAGTTCAAAGTTTACAAAAACACTATGACTCGCCGTGCTGCAGAAGCTGCTGAGCTTGCTGGCTTAAATGATGCATTAACAGGTCCAAACGCAATCGCGTTCAGTACTGAAGATGTAGTTGCTCCAGCGAAGATCCTTAACGATTTCGCGAAAAAGCATGAAGCACTTGAAATTAAAGCAGGTGTAATCGAAGGTAATGTTGCAACAGTTGAAGAGGTTAAAGCTCTTGCTGAACTTCCTTCACGCGAAGGCTTGCTATCTATGCTACTCAGCGTACTACAAGCTCCAATCCGCAATCTTGCTCTTGCTACAAAAGCTGTGGCAGAACAAAAAGAAGAACAAGGCGCGTAAGTTAATCTTTATCGCAATTTAAAAATAGTAAACGAAAACTAAGGAGGAAATATTATCATGACTAAAGAACAAATCATTGAAGCAGTTAAAAATATGACTGTTTTAGAACTTAACGACCTAGTAAAAGCAATCGAAGAAGAATTCGGCGTAACTGCTGCTGCTCCTGTAGCAATGGTAGGCGGAGCTGGTGCGGCTGCTGTTGAAGAAAAAACAGAATTCGACGTAATCCTAGCTGGCGCTGGAGATCAAAAAATCAAGGTTATCAAAGTTGTTCGTGAAATCACTGGTCTTGGACTTAAAGAAGCAAAAGACCTTGTTGATAACACTCCAAAGCCAATCAAAGAAGGCGTTTCTAAAGAAGATGCTGAAGCAATCAAAGCTAAGCTTGATGAAGTTGGAGCTAACGTTGAAGTTAAGTAATTTTGATATAAGAAAGCTCGCTGCATAAGCGGGCTTTTTTCTACTTCCTCAATTTTCTACAATATATACTCCCCTGGAGGTGAGTCTATTGTCAGAACACTACTATTCTCGAACCCAAAAGGTTGAAAGTGATCCGAAATATTGGGATTTCAGCTTAAGAAACCATAACTTTCGTTTTAAAACGGATAATGGAGTTTTTTCAAAAAGAGAAGTAGATTTTGGCTCAAGGTTATTAATTGAATCTTTTGAAATGCCGGCTGTGGAAGGATTTGTACTGGATGTTGGCTGTGGTTATGGACCGATTGGATTGTCTTTAGCGAAAACCTATCAAGATCGACTTGTACATATGGTTGATGTAAATGAACGAGCGCTTGAATTAGCTAAAGAAAATGCGTCACTAAACCGTATTGACAATGTGAACATTTATGAAAGTGACCGACTGGAAAATGTGAAGGAGAATTCCTTCGCGGTTATTCTTACAAATCCGCCGATTAGAGCTGGAAAAAAGACGGTTCATGATATTTTTGAACAAAGCTATGAACATCTTGTTACACAGGGAGAGCTGTGGGTAGTCATTCAAAAGAAGCAAGGTGCACCATCCGCGCTTGAAAAATTAAAAACTTTATTTTCCCATGTAGAAACTATTGACAAATCGAAAGGTTATTTTATCATTAAGGCGATAAAATAGTTGACTCGGAATTGTCGTTGTGTTAGCATTATAAAATGCCATCATAATATTTACCGAATTATTCCTTAAAATACTTATTTTTTTAGTATAAATTTGGAGTAATAAGGAAATGATGACAAAATAATAGTCAAAATGTGAAAATGTGGTTTTTGAGGAAAAAACCCTTTTTCTTTTTGTCTTATAGAAAGACCTACAGTTTTTTCTATAAGATGTAATAGATTATTTTTAAATAACGCTTGATTTGAGGGGTGAATCAGTTGACAGGTCAACTAGTTCAGTATGGACGACACCGCCAACGAAGAAGTTACGCGCGAATCAGTGAAGTTTTAGAATTACCAAATCTAATCGAAATTCAAACCTCTTCCTATCAATGGTTTCTTGATGAGGGGTTGCGTGAAATGTTCCAGGATATTTCACCGATTGAAGACTTTACTGGTAACCTATCACTAGAATTTATTGATTACAGTCTTGGCGATCCAAAGTATTCTGTTGAAGAGTCTAAAGAACGGGACGTTACATATTCAGCTCCATTGCGTGTGAAAGTACGTCTTGTAAACAAAGAAACAGGCGAAGTAAAAGATCAGGATGTCTTCATGGGTGATTTCCCGCTCATGACTGAAACAGGCACATTTGTTATCAATGGTGCAGAACGCGTTATTGTATCACAATTAGTGCGCTCACCGAGTGTCTATTTCAGTGGCAAGCTTGATAAAAACGGAAAAAAAGGATTTACAGCAACTGTAATTCCGAACCGCGGCGCTTGGCTGGAATATGAAACAGATGCCAAAGATGTCGTATATGTCAGAATAGATCGTACTCGGAAACTGCCCGTTACGGTTCTTTTGCGTGCCCTTGGGTTCGGCTCTGATCAGGAAATCATTGAATTGATTGGTGACAACGAATATATTCGCAATACGCTTGAAAAGGACAATACGGAAGGTGTAGACAAAGCGTTACTAGAAATCTATGAACGCCTTCGTCCAGGTGAACCGCCTACCGTAGATAACGCAAAAAGCTTATTAGTTTCCCGTTTCTTCGATCCAAAGCGCTATGACCTTGCCAATGTAGGTCGTTACAAAATTAATAAGAAGCTTCACATTAAAAACCGTTTATTCAATCAACGTTTAGCGGAATCACTTGCTGATCCTGACACAGGCGAAATCATTGCTGAAAAAGGATTAGTACTTGATAGAAGGAACCTTGATAGAATTTTACCGGCGCTTGAAAAACATATTAATTTCAAGAACTTTAATCCTGTTGGCGGCGTAGTGGAAGAAGATATTACCCTTCAGGGCATTAAAATTTATGCGCCTGGTGATGAAAACGAAAAAGTTATTAATGTACTCGGCAATGCCTATGTGGCAGAACCAATTAAAAATATTACTCCTGCAGACATCATTGCATCAATCAGCTATTTCTTTAACCTGCTGCATGGTGTAGGTGATACAGATGATATCGACCACTTAGGTAACAGACGTCTTCGTTCTGTTGGAGAGCTATTGCAAAATCAATTCCGTATCGGTTTATCCCGTATGGAGCGTGTAGTTCGTGAAAGAATGTCAATTCAAGACACAGCAACGATTACTCCGCAGCAGTTAATTAATATTCGTCCAGTAATAGCGTCAATTAAAGAATTCTTCGGAAGCTCACAATTATCGCAGTTCATGGATCAAACGAATCCGTTAGCTGAATTAACACATAAAAGACGTCTATCAGCATTAGGACCAGGTGGATTAACACGTGAACGTGCAGGCTTTGAAGTACGTGACGTTCACTATTCTCACTATGGTCGGATGTGTCCGATTGAAACACCGGAAGGTCCGAACATCGGGTTGATTAACTCCTTATCATCCTATGCGAAGGTAAATCGTTTCGGATTTATTGAAACACCATATCGCAGAGTTGACCCGGATACTGGAAAAGTAACAAGCAGGATTGATTACTTAACAGCAGACGAAGAAGATAACTACGTTACGGCACAGGCGAACTCTCGTCTTGGAGATGATGGATCATTCTTGGATGAAGATATCGTTGCTCGTTTCCGTGGTGAAAACACAGTAGTTAAACGTGAACGTATTGACTATATGGATGTATCACCAAAACAGGTTGTTTCTGCGGCGACTGCGTGTATTCCGTTCCTTGAAAACGATGACTCCAACCGTGCCTTAATGGGTGCGAACATGCAGCGTCAAGCAGTGCCGTTAATGCAGCCAGAAGCACCAAGGGTAGGAACAGGTATGGAATATGTATCTGGTAAAGACTCCGGTGCAGCTGTTATTTGTAAGCACGAAGGTATTGTTGAGCACGTAGAAGCGCGCGAAGTATGGGTTCGTCGTATTAAAGAGGTAGACGGACAAGAAGTGAAAGGCGATCTTGATAAATATCGCATGTTAAAGTTCATTCGTTCCAACCAAGGAACTTGCTATAACCAACGCCCAATTGTAGCTGTTGGAAACCGTGTAACAAAGGGTGAAATTCTCGCTGACGGTCCATCCATGGAGCTAGGGGAGTTAGCGCTTGGACGTAATGTTCTCGTTGCCTTTATGACATGGGATGGTTACAACTACGAAGACGCGATTATCATGAGTCAGCGTCTAGTAAAAGAAGATGTATACACATCGATCCACATCGAAGAATATGAATCAGAATCTCGTGATACGAAACTTGGACCAGAAGAAATTACTCGTGATATTCCAAACGTAGGGGAAGATGCCCTTCGCAACTTGGATGAGCGCGGTATTATCCGCACTGGTGCTGAGGTAAAAGATGGAGACCTGCTTGTTGGTAAAGTAACGCCTAAGGGTGTAACGGAGCTGACTGCAGAAGAGCGTCTTCTTCATGCGATCTTTGGTGAAAAGGCCCGTGAAGTTCGTGATACATCACTTCGCGTTCCACATGGCGGCGGCGGTATTGTTCTTGACGTTAAAGTCTTTAATCGTGAAGACGGTGATGAACTGCCACCAGGCGTGAATCAGCTTGTCCGCGTATATATCGTTCAGAAACGTAAGATCTCTGAAGGAGATAAAATGGCGGGACGCCACGGTAACAAAGGGGTTATCTCAAGAATTTTACCAGAGGAAGATATGCCATACCTTCCAGACGGTACACCAGTTGATATCATGTTAAACCCATTAGGGGTACCATCTCGTATGAACATCGGACAGGTGCTTGAGCTCCATCTTGGGATGGCGGCACGCTACCTAGGCATTCATGTTGCATCACCTGTATTTGACGGAGCCCGTGAAGAAGATGTTTGGGGCACGATTGAAGAAGCAGGCATGGCGCGGGATGCGAAAACCGTTCTGTATGATGGACGTTCCGGTGAACCATTTGATAACCGTGTTTCTGTTGGGGTCATGTATATGATTAAGCTGGCACACATGGTTGATGATAAATTACATGCTCGTTCAACAGGTCCTTACTCACTTGTTACGCAGCAGCCACTTGGCGGTAAAGCGCAATTTGGCGGTCAGCGTTTCGGTGAGATGGAGGTTTGGGCACTTGAAGCATATGGTGCTGCATACACGCTACAAGAAATTCTTACTGTTAAATCAGATGATGTCGTTGGCCGTGTGAAAACATATGAAGCCATCGTAAAAGGTGAAAATGTTCCAGAACCAGGCGTCCCTGAGTCATTCAAAGTATTAATTAAAGAGCTTCAGAGTCTTGGTATGGATGTTAAGATCCTATCCGGTGATGAAAAAGAAATAGAAATGCGCGATACGGAAGATGACGAAGACTTACAGCAAGTCGACACGTTAAACATTGTTCCTGATGCACAAAGCTTTGAATCTGAAAAGGTTGGTTCAAAAGAATAGATTTTCAAGCTAAAAGCGCACAACCAATGTGTGTGCGCTTTTGTCATTTATACTTCGCAATTAGAGGGTAAAACCTGGAGATTGAAAGGGAGGTAGGCCCCTTGATAGACGTTAATAATTTTGAGTATATGAAAATTGGTCTTGCTTCACCGGATAAAATCCGTTCATGGTCGTTCGGAGAAGTCAAAAAGCCAGAAACCATTAACTATCGTACGTTAAAGCCAGAAAAGGACGGTTTATTCTGTGAGCGTATCTTCGGTCCAACAAAGGACTGGGAATGTCATTGCGGGAAGTACAAGCGTGTCCGTTATAAAGGTGTAGTCTGTGACCGATGCGGCGTTGAAGTAACACGTGCGAAAGTTCGCCGTGAACGTATGGGTCATATTGAGCTAGCTGCACCTGTTTCTCATATTTGGTACTTTAAAGGAATCCCAAGCCGGATGGGTCTTGTATTAGACATGTCCCCTCGAGCCTTGGAGGAAGTCATTTATTTTGCTTCCTATGTCGTTACAGAATCCGGTGACACCGCACTTGATAAAAAGCAATTGTTATCCGAAAAAGAATATCGTGCATACCGTGAAAAGTACGGCAATAAATTCCAAGCGGCCATGGGTGCAGAAGCGATTAAAAAGCTTCTTTCCGATATCGATTTAGAAAAAGAAGTAGATAGCTTAAAAGAAGAATTGAAAACTGCTCAAGGCCAGCGCCGTACGCGTGCGATCAAGCGCCTTGAAGTGTTAGAAGCATTCCGTGGTTCAGGAAATGAGCCATCTTGGATGATTCTTGATGTTCTTCCGGTTATTCCGCCGGAATTACGCCCGATGGTTCAATTAGATGGGGGCAGATTTGCGACATCTGACTTGAACGATCTTTATCGTCGTGTTATTAACCGTAATAATCGTCTAAAGCGTTTATTAGATCTTGGTGCACCAAGCATTATCGTTCAAAACGAAAAGCGAATGCTTCAAGAAGCTGTTGACGCCTTGATTGATAACGGCCGCCGCGGGCGCCCTGTTACTGGTCCTGGTAACCGTCCGTTAAAGTCACTATCTCATATGTTAAAAGGTAAGCAAGGACGTTTCCGTCAAAACTTACTTGGTAAGCGTGTTGACTATTCTGGACGTTCTGTTATCGTCGTAGGTCCAAACTTAAAAATGTATCAGTGCGGCCTTCCAAAAGAAATGGCTCTTGAATTGTTCAAGCCATTTGTCATGAAGGAATTAGTTGAAAAAGGCTTAGCACATAACATTAAATCAGCAAAACGCAAAATTGAACGAGTATCTCCTGATGTTTGGGATGTACTTGAAGATGTTATTAAGGAGCACCCGGTTCTGTTAAACCGTGCCCCTACTTTGCATAGATTAGGAATCCAGGCTTTTGAGCCTACGTTAGTTGAAGGTAGAGCAATACGCTTACACCCGTTAGTATGTACGGCATACAATGCTGACTTCGACGGTGACCAGATGGCGGTACACGTGCCCCTTTCATCTGAAGCACAAGCAGAAGCACGTCTTTTAATGCTTGCTGCACAAAACATCTTGAACCCTAAAGATGGTAAACCGGTTGTTACACCGTCTCAGGACATGGTGTTAGGTAACTATTACTTGACTCTTGAGCGTGAAGGTACAGTCGGCGAGGGTATGATTTTTAAAGATACAAACGAGGCAATCCTTGCATACCAAAATGGTTATGCTCACTTCCATACGCGTGTCGCTGTACATGCCGGATCATTAGGAAATGAAACTTTTACAGAAGAGCAAAATAATAAGTTATTAATCACGACGGTTGGTAAGCTTATTTTTAATGAAATTCTGCCAAAATCATTCCCGTATATCAATGAACCGACTCGACACAATTTAGAAGTTGAAACGCCTGCCAAATATTTTGTAGAAAAAGGCGAAGATATCTCTGCGAAAATCAAAGATATGCCATTAGTTGATCCGTTCAAGAAGAAAATCCTTGGAAATATCATTGCTGAAGTATTCAAGCGTTTCAAGATTACTGAAACGTCAAAAATGCTTGACCGCATGAAAGACTTAGGATTTAAGCATTCAACTAAAGCTGGTATTACAGTTGGTGTGGCAGATATTGTCGTACTAGGTGAAAAACAAGAAATTCTAAAAGAAGCACAAGGTAAAGTAGATAACGTCTTGAAACAGTTCAGACGTGGTTTAATTACCGAAGATGAGCGTTATGACCGTGTTATCGCCATCTGGAGTGCGGCTAAAGATACCATTCAAGGCAAGCTGATGAAATCCTTGAATAAAACGAACCCAATTTTCATGATGTCTGATTCCGGTGCCCGTGGTAACGCCTCAAACTTCACCCAGCTTGCTGGTATGCGCGGCTTGATGGCCAACCCGGCTGGACGTATTATCGAGTTACCGATTAAATCAAGTTTCCGTGAAGGATTAACGGTATTAGAGTACTTTATCTCTACACACGGTGCGCGTAAAGGTCTTGCCGATACCGCTCTTAAAACCGCTGACTCTGGTTACTTGACTCGTCGTCTTGTTGACGTTGCACAGGATGTTATTGTCCGAGAAGATGATTGCGGAACCGATCGCGGCTTTACAATCAGTGCCTTAAAAGACGGGACGGAAATCATTGAAGGCTTAGATGAACGCTTAATCGGACGCTATGCACGCAAAGCGATCAAGCATCCTGAAACAAAAGAAGTGCTTGTTCCTGAAAATGGTCTGATTACTGAAGATTTAGCGGAAATCATTGTTGACGCAGGTGTTGAAACCGTAAAAATCCGCTCTGCCTTTACATGTAATACCCGACATGGAGTATGTAAGAAGTGCTATGGACGCAACTTGGCAACTGGTCAAGAGGTCGAAGTGGGCGAAGCAGTTGGTATTATCGCTGCTCAATCCATCGGTGAACCAGGTACACAGTTAACCATGCGTACGTTCCATACGGGTGGTGTTGCCGGAGACGATATCACTCAAGGTTTACCGCGTATCCAAGAGATTTTCGAAGCTCGTAACCCTAAAGGTCAAGCTGTTATTTCTGAAATTGATGGTGTTGTTGTTGGTATTAACGAGGGCCGTGACCGTCAGCATGAAATCGTCGTTCAAGGCGAGGTTGAATCACGCACTTATAATGCACCGTATACAGCACGCTTGAAAGTAGCTGTCAATGATCAGATTGGACGTGGCCAGGAATTAACAGAAGGTTCTATTGACCCTAAAGAATTAATCAAAGTAAAAGACGTGACATCTGTTCAAGAATACCTATTGCGTGAAGTGCAAAAGGTTTACCGTATGCAAGGGGTAGAAATTGGCGATAAGCACGTTGAAGTAATGGTACGTCAAATGCTGCGTAAAATCCGTGTTAGCGATGCGGGTGAAACAGATGTACTACCAGGTACACTTCTGGACATTCACCAGTTTACGGATGCGAACGAAAAAGCATTATTGGCTGGTAAAATGCCGGCAACAGGCCGTCCGGTCTTGCTTGGTATTACAAAAGCATCACTGGAGACTGATTCATTCTTGTCAGCGGCATCGTTCCAAGAAACAACAAGAGTTCTTACCGATGCAGCGATCAAAGGCAAGCGCGATGAATTACTCGGCTTAAAAGAAAATGTTATCATCGGAAAACTTGTACCAGCTGGTACCGGCATGCAGCGCTACCGCAAAGCAGAGCCTGTCCTGAGGGATACAACTTCTGAAGAAACAGTTGCTATTGACTAACTAATTAGAGGTACCTGCTTACCTGCAGGTACCCTATTTTAAGAAAAAAATTTAATGTGTTGTTGACATCTTATTTCGAAGATGTTACTATATCAAAGGTGCTCCTATTCACCTGATACTTTGGAGGATATGATTAATGTCTTATGAAAAAGTATTACAGGCACAAAAGATCATTATAGGAACTAAACAAACAGTGAAAGCCCTAAAGGAAGGGAAAGTTCAGGAAATTTTCGTTGCAACCGATGCAGAACCAAAGGTTACTGTAAAGATTGTAGAAGAAGCTCTTGGATTAAACGTTCCGGTCCGGTATGTTGACTCGATGAAAAAACTCGGGAAAGCGTGCGGGATTGAAGTAGGTGCGGCAGCTGTAGCAATTATCCGTTAAAAACTGTTTTTGTAGATAGAGTAGTCTGCAAAAACTTTGTTTTTGCAAAAAAATGAACCACCTGGATGTGTGGGCTTACAAATAATGAAGGGAGGAAAAATTCATGCCTACTATTAACCAATTAGTGCGCAAGCCTCGTCAAACTAAAGAGGAAAAGTCAAAATCACCTGCGCTAAATAAAGGTTACAACAGCTTCAAGAAATCACAAACTAATGTATCTTCACCACAAAAACGCGGAGTATGTACTCGTGTTGGTACAATGACTCCAAAGAAACCAAACTCAGCGTTACGTAAATATGCGCGTGTACGTTTGACAAATGGTATCGAGGTGACTGCATACATTCCTGGTATCGGCCACAACCTTCAAGAGCACAGTGTTGTTCTTATCCGTGGAGGACGTGTAAAGGACTTACCGGGGGTACGTTATCACATCGTACGTGGAGCGCTTGATACAGCTGGTGTAAACAACCGTATGCAAGGCCGTTCTAAATATGGTACTAAGAGACCAAAAGCAGCAAAAAAATAATTTGACACTAAATAGAAGCTTCTTTGAAAGGAGGAAAAACAATGCCACGTAAAGGTCCTGTAGCAAAGAGAGACGTGTTACCAGATCCGCTTTACAATTCAAAATTAGTTACTCGTCTAATCAACAAAATGATGATCGACGGTAAAAGAGGTAAATCTCAAGAAATTCTTTACTCTGCATTCAATACTATCCGTGAACGTTCTGGCAAGGAGCCAATGGAAGTATTCGAAGCAGCAATGAAAAACATCATGCCAGTTCTAGAAGTAAGAGCACGCCGTGTTGGTGGTGCTAATTACCAAGTTCCAGTTGAGGTGCGTCCTGACCGCCGTACAACTCTTGGTCTTCGCTGGTTAGTTAACTATTCACGTCTTCGCGGTGAAAAAACGATGGAAGAGCGTTTAGCTAACGAAATCATGGATGCAGCTAACAACACTGGTGCATCAGTTAAGAAGCGTGAAGATACACACAAAATGGCAGAAGCAAACAAAGCGTTTGCTCACTATCGTTGGTAATTTAACCTTCAATATAAAAACTTTCATACTAGGAAGGAGAAAGACCCAATGGCAAGAGAGTTCTCCTTAAACAACACTCGTAATATCGGGATCATGGCACACATCGATGCCGGTAAAACGACGACCACTGAGCGTGTCCTTTACTACACTGGTAAGATTCATAAAATCGGTGAAACTCATGAAGGCGCATCTCAGATGGACTGGATGGAGCAGGAACAAGAACGCGGAATCACAATCACTTCCGCAGCAACAACTGCACAATGGAAAGGCCATCGCGTTAATATCATCGACACACCAGGACACGTAGACTTCACAGTTGAAGTTGAACGTTCCCTGCGTGTACTTGATGGTGCGGTAGCAGTCCTTGATGCACAATCAGGCGTTGAGCCACAAACTGAAACAGTTTGGCGCCAAGCAACAACTTACGGTGTACCACGTGTTGTTTTCGTAAACAAGATGGACAAAATTGGTGCAGATTTCTTATATTCTGTAGGAACAATTCATGACCGACTTCAAGCGAATGCACATGCGATTCAGTTACCAATCGGTGCTGAAGATCAGTTTGAAGCAATCATTGACCTTGTGGAAATGAATGCTGTATTCTACGGAAACGACTTAGGTACTGATATTGAAGTACGTGAGATTCCTGAAGAATTCCGTGCTCAAGCTGAAGAATACCGTGAGAAACTAGTAGAAGCAGTTGCTGAACTAGATGAAGAGTTAATGGAAAAGTACCTTGGTGGTGAAGAAATCACTAAAGAAGAACTTAAAGCAGGGATTCGTAAAGGTACAGTTAACGTTGAATTCTACCCAGTAATCTGTGGATCTGCATTCAAAAACAAAGGTGTTCAGCTAATGTTGGATGCGGTTATCGACTACCTTCCATCTCCACTTGATGTACCAGCAATCAAAGGTCATGCTGTAGATGATGAAGAAGAAGTCCTTGAGCGTCATTCAAGCGATGAAGAGCCATTCTCAGCTCTTGCATTTAAAGTTATGACTGACCCATATGTTGGTAAGTTAACGTTCTTCCGCGTTTACTCTGGTACTTTAGAGTCCGGTTCATATGTACAGAACTCAACTAAAGGCAAGCGTGAGCGTATCGGACGTATCCTGCAAATGCACGCAAACAGCCGTCAAGAAATCTCAAAGGTTTATGCCGGTGACATTGCAGCTGCTGTAGGTTTGAAAGATACAACAACTGGCGATACTCTATGTGATGACAAAAACCCTGTAATCCTAGAGTCTATGCAATTCCCTGAGCCAGTTATTCAGCTTTCTGTAGAACCTAAGTCAAAAGCTGACCAAGACAAGATGACTACTGCACTACAAAAGCTTCAAGAAGAAGATCCAACTTTCCGTGCACATACTGACCAGGAAACTGGACAGGTTATCATCGCTGGTATGGGTGAGCTTCACCTAGATATCATCGTTGACCGTATGCGCCGTGAATTCAAGGTTGAAGCTAATGTTGGTGCACCTCAGGTTGCTTACCGCGAAACTTTCCGTGCTTCTGCACAAGTTGAAGGTAAATTCGCTCGTCAATCTGGTGGTCGTGGACAATACGGTCACGTTTGGATCGAATTCGCTCCTAACGAAGAAGGAAAAGGATTCGAATTCGAAAACGGTATCGTCGGTGGTGTCGTTCCTCGTGAATACATCCCTGCTGTTCAAGCTGGTCTTGAAGATGCCCTTGACCGTGGTGTTCTTGCTGGATATCCATTAGTTGATATTAAAGCAAGATTATTCGACGGATCATACCATGATGTTGACTCCTCTGAAATGGCGTTTAAGATTGCCGCTTCAATGGCTCTTAAAAATGCTGCTTCTAAGTGTCAGCCTGTAATCCTTGAGCCTATGATGAGAGTTGAAGTTGTTATCCCTGAAGAATATCTAGGTGATATCATGGGACAAATCACTGCTCGTCGTGGACGTGTAGAGGGTATGGAAGCTCGTGGTAATGCACAAGTTGTTCGTTCAATGGTTCCACTTTCAGAAATGTTTGGTTATGCAACAGCACTTCGTTCAAGTACACAAGGTCGCGGAGTATTCTCTATGCACTTCGATCACTATGAAGAAGTTCCTAAATCAGTTTCTGAAGAAATCATCAAAAAAAATAAAGGTGAATAATTGCTTTTCACCTTTAGATAAAGTATAAATACTATTGTTAGATATGGTTTTTATGAAGATAGTATCGCTCTATCTTCATAAACCCATATATATACTTAACTATTTCTTTTAAATTAAAGGAGGATTTCCTAATGGGTAAAGCTAAATTCGACCGTTCAAAGCCACACGTAAATATTGGAACAATTGGTCACGTTGACCACGGTAAAACTACTTTAACTGCTGCAATCACTTCTGTTCTTGCAAAATCTGGTAAAGCAGAAGCTCGTGCATACGATCAAATCGACGGTGCTCCAGAAGAAAGAGAACGTGGTATCACAATCTCTACTGCACACGTTGAGTATGAAACAGATCTTCGTCACTATGCACACGTAGACTGCCCAGGACACGCTGACTATGTTAAAAACATGATCACTGGTGCTGCTCAAATGGACGGCGGTATCCTAGTTGTTTCTGCAACTGACGGCCCAATGCCACAAACTCGTGAGCACATCCTTCTTTCTCGTCAGGTAGGCGTACCTTACCTTGTTGTATTCATGAACAAGTGTGATATGGTTGACGACGAAGAACTTCTTGAATTAGTAGAAATGGAAATTCGTGATCTATTATCAGAATACGATTTCCCTGGCGATGACACTCCAGTTATCAAAGGTTCTGCTCTAAAAGCATTAGAAGGCGACGCTGCTTGGGAAGAAAAAATCTTTGAACTTATGACTGCTGTTGATGAGTTCATCCCAACTCCTGCTCGTGACACTGACAAGCCTTTCATGATGCCAGTTGAGGATGTATTCTCAATCACTGGTCGTGGAACAGTTGCTACAGGACGTGTTGAGCGTGGTGTAGTTAAAGTTGGTGACGTAGTTGAAATCGTAGGTTTCACTGAAGAGCCAAAATCTACTACTGTAACAGGTGTAGAAATGTTCCGTAAGCTTCTTGACTTTGCTGAAGCTGGTGACAACATTGGTGCCCTTCTTCGTGGTGTTGCTCGTGAAGAAATCGAGCGTGGTCAAGTTTTGGCTAAGCCAAAATCAATCACTCCACACACAAAGTTCAAAGCACAAGTTTACGTTTTAACAAAAGAAGAAGGTGGACGTCATACTCCATTCTTCACTAACTACCGTCCACAATTCTATTTCCGTACTTCTGATATTACTGGTATTTGTAACCTTCCAGAAGGTACTGAAATGGTTATGCCTGGCGACCACATCGAAATGACTGTTGAGCTAATCGCTCCAGTTGCGATCGAAGAAGGAACTAAGTTCTCTATTCGTGAAGGTGGCCGTACAGTAGGATCAGGTTCAATCACTGATATCACTGAGTAATCTATATATGTAAAAGCAGATGGATGACGATCCATCTGCTTTTTTTATTTGTCTATAAAAAAGAACGTTAATACCGGCCCTTTTTTCTTATCTTACTCACTATTAATAATAATAATGGAAAAAAGAGTCCAAAAGGGAGAGAAAAGGACGTCCACCATTCAGCTTGTTTGTCAGATTCAACTATATTCTTATTTATAATGAGAGAGAGAACAAGTGTTATTAACCCTAATGGAAAAGTTAAACGCTTATATTCCTTTAAATCTAGAATTTGGCCCATACATATAATGGACCCATAAAAATAAAGTGTGATTTTAATATAGATGGAAATGAACCAAATGAAGGCCATGACGGCCTCTATGCGCTGCCAAAAGCCTCCTATATTGATTTTTAGTGCTAGAGCATAGGTTACGAATTGCAAATTCTCAGAAAAATAAGTGCCTAAGCACAATATACTTAGTAATGTAACGATTGTTAAAACACTTCCACCAATAATTGTTCCAAGCAAAAAGGATTTTTTTGCTTTGGTCGTTTGGTTTACAGCGGGGAAGACCATTAAGAACAACACTAATTGCAAATAAGGTGTTCCAAGGGATTTCACAGCAGCACTAATTACGGGTTTTATCCCATTGTCTAATATGGGCTGCAGCTGCTGAAATTGAATCATAGGGAAAATCGATATGATAAAGATAAGTAAAAGTAAAAAAATGATTGGAAAGAAAATTTCTATCGCTCGAGAAAAGGTTTCTATTCCGTATCGGACGCCCATAATCATTATTGCAATTAAAAGAATATGGAGAGGTAAAATCGGCGTATCCGGGAGAATTTGTATGATTACAAAGTCACCGATTTGTCTTATGAATACAGCAAGGCTAAGAAAAAAATATATGAAATACAAAAAGGATAGGATTTTTCCAAGCCATTTTCCTAATATTTTTTCGCTATATTCAGTTAGGTTCATGGTCGGAAATCGACTTCCTAGTAAATTGAACAGAGACACTAGTAATAGCCCTAATCCCACTACAATAATATTAGCCATCCAAGCATCCTGCTTCGCACTATGTACAAGACCTGAGGGGGTATACAAAATGCTGCCTCCGACAATAAAAAATGCAATCATTATTGTATATTGATGAGGTGAAATTTTACCATTCTCAAGCATGCTTGTTCCTCACTTTTCCCAGAAAACCATATTTTTTTGAATGTGAACATCTATTTATTTGTCATTTCATTTCATGAAGTGGAGAATTATTGATTGTACCCGTTTGACGAATATTCATTTCCACTTTAACGGAAACCGGCATCTGTGAATATAGTTGCTCCCATTCCTTTTTATGTTTTTTCCAATAATCAGGTTCAGAGCGATAAAGTGCTTCGCCGAATCCGAATATATCAGTTCGAAAGTCTTTTTGTGCATGCCGTATCGTCGATTTAATAATTTTTGTAAGGGCTTCTTCTGATTCGTTTTCTAAATATGGAATCGATTTTGGATCCGTTAAATCCAAGCTTTGACAATCAACTTCTGCGACATTTCCATTTATTTTAATTTTAATAAATCCGTGCGGACGACCTTTAATAATATCGGTATTTAATTTCGATTTTGTTTTGACCACCTCAATGACCGCTTTGCCGCCTTCTGGACATTTTACAAAGCCTACGCTGCTCTTCACCTTTCCC
The DNA here is from genome assembly GCF_036965425.1 of Neobacillus drentensis. Taxonomy (GTDB): domain Bacteria; phylum Bacillota; class Bacilli; order Bacillales; family Cytobacillaceae; genus Neobacillus; species Neobacillus drentensis_F. Next base: position 34,801 of record NZ_JBALPP010000079.1, read on the forward strand.
AAGGCATAATGAACCGCCTTACTTTCTCTTTCATTCATCCAGCCAATCAGTTTATCATGTTTAAAGACTGCCAGCCCTTTATATCGCAATGAGGTTTTAGGGCTTGTCTGATCGACATTCTTATTACTTTCACCTGTTTGTACAGGTCCCTTAATTTCAATTCCAGTTAAAATAGGATTATTTCCTTGACTCACCATGTTAGAAACAAGTTTATCTATTGTTACACCTTCGGTAGGGGACCATGCTTTTGCTGATACTTCAAGCGAAGCAAATAAACTATTAGCTGGTATTTTTTCTAATGGGGTTAATATTTTTAAAACATCAGCTGCCTTTGAATTCTTGGATACTGCTATATAAAAATCATCCCGTACCTCTGAATTCCTAATAAGAGCGTCAATCATTTCGCCAATACCTTCTTTTGCTAAATCTTCACCGAAGACGAGAATTCGTAAATGGGCGAAATAAAGCTTTCTTGGGGAAACAGTGGTTATTTTTCTAACTGCTTCAAATAATGTTTCCCCCTTACTTTGATAAACAATCACAGGTGCTTTTCCACTGCCTCCTTTCTTAGAAGCAATTTCACTTGGATTTACCACTTGTGCCGTGATAATATATTGCTCGTTTTCTTTATCAATCCCCAATCCAAGTAAGATGGACAGTTCATTTAATTCTCTTTTGTTCCAGCAGCCGGTAAGGAGGATAAAAGAGCTGAAAAATATAATCAAGAGGATTTTTCGTTTCATTTCATGCCTCCAATCCGAGTTAGTTCTTAATTTCATTGAGCGGGGAGTTTTTAATTTTTCCTATGTTATGTATTTTTACCTTTACATCTATTTCTACCGGCATGTTTTCAAAGATTTGCAGCCAATCCTTCTGAATTAAATGCCAATAATCAGGGTTGGAACGATGCAAGGCTTCACCAAAACCAAATGGGTCTATTTTATATTTTTTTTGTGCTGCATATAAAGATTTGTAAATGGTATGTTCAATATTTTTCCTTGTTTCATTTTCTAAAAATCTTATGGTTTCTGGTTTGGTCAAATCCAGTGTCTTACACTGGACATTTCCAACATTACCCACTGTCGTAATTTTTATGATTCCTTTTGGCTTATGGTCTGAAACCTCTGTTTTTAATTCTGATGTTGTATGAATCAATTCAATGGCGGTTTTCCCTTTTTGGGGGCAAGGTATCGTTACAACTGTACTTGTAACATTCCCCAAGGCATAGTTGAGACCTTTGCTTTCGTTTTCTGATAACCAGCCAATAAATTTATCCTTTCTAAATACTCCAATTGAATCATATTTCAGGAATGCATTAGGCTTCGTTTGCTGTGTGTTTTCCAAATTTTCTCCCTCTTGAACCCCTCCAATTAACTTAATTCCGGTTAATTTGGCACTTATGCCCTCACTAATAATATCGTAAATCAATTGATCCATCGTAATTTGTATGGTTGTTGCCCAGGCTTTCTCAGAAGATAGAAGTGATTCAAATACTTTTTGGGCTGGTATTCTTTCCATAGTAGTTACAATTTTTAAGATATCTCCTGCTTTTTTATTTTTAGCTATTACAATATAAAAATCTGTTCGCATTTCTGGATCCCTTGATAACAAGTCTAACGTTTTTGCAATCCCTTTTTTGGCAAATTCCTCTCCCAAAACGAGGAGCCGAAGATGGGAAAAATATAATTTTCGTGGTGAAACCGTGGTGATTCTTCTAATTGCTTCAAACAAGGTATTTCCTTTTTCTTGATAAACGACCACGGGTGATTTTCCCCCGCCGCCTTGTGATTCAGCTATCTCTCCAGGGTTTACGACTTGTACAGTCACAACAAATTTATCGTCCACAATATCAATCCCCATTCCAACTACAATGGCCAATTCGTTTAACTCTTTTCGGTTCCAACATGAAGTCAGAAGGAAAAGAGAGCATAAAGAAATGATGATTAAAAGGAATTTTCGGTTCATGCCATTACTCCTTTTAGAATAAAAACTAGTTATATGGTCCCCAAAATATGGCTTTTTAAGTAATGGAAAGCAGTAAAATAAGCCTAAGGCAAGAATGGGAACGTAGGGAATTGGATATTTTATCTAGTAATTATGATAAATATAGGAAGGTTTCCGATGAAAATTTGAATAGAGGGAGCATTTGCATATGCTTGGTGTTGCAGGAACAATAGTCGCAGCAATAATAATGATTGCATTTGAAATTCCTGACCTGAGGAGAAAGAAATTGAAGAAAGAATTATGGGTATTTTCTTTCTTAATGCTGTTTGCTGTAGGATTAGGCATTGCCCATAGTTTGAATTGGCCCATTCCGAATCCGCTTGATGGAATTAGGACTGTTTTGCAGCCATTTAGTGATTTTATTTACGGATTGCTGAAATAGGTATGATGAAGTATATGTTAAAAACGGTTAAAATTAGTGCGCGGCAATTCGCAATATTAGTCATCCTATTTTCTGTAGGTACTACTATATTGGTGATACCTGGAATTCTTGCACAGGAGGTAAAACAAGATGCTTGGTTGGCAGCATTAATCGGTACAGTTATTGGTTTGTTAATTGTGGCCTTATACATTGCCATCGTGAGAAAGTTCCCGACGATGACTCTAGTTGAAATCATTGAAACACTTCTAGGCAAATGGGTGGGGAAGGCCGTTTCACTTTCGTTTGTTTTCTATTCATTTATCGGCGCATCAGAGTTACTGTATTATGTTGGGGCATTCTTGACAACTCAACTTATTAAGGAAACACCACCTGCTGCAATCCATATTATATTCGCTGGCATCTTAGTGATGGGAGTACGTCTTGGCCTAGAAACGATAGCACGTTCAGCAGAATTGTTATTTCCTATCTTTATTTTATTATTTTTATTAATAATGTTCTCTGTGATAGTAACTCCTGAATTATGGAAGATTGATAACCTGCAGCCTATATTGAAAACAGGAATAAAGCCGATGACACGTGCTGTTATTCTTTTTTCCAGTGTTTTCTCCTTGCCGTTGAATATTTTTTTAATGATTTTTCCAATCTCAGTGACTAAGCCCAAGGAAGCTGAGAAACATTTTTTTAGTGCCATTTTTATAGGTGGTGTATGTTTATTTATCCTAATCACTTTAACTATTTTAGTTTTAGGTCCAGAAACTAGTTCCAGACAGTTGTATCCAAGCTATACATTAGCAAGGAGGTTAAAAGTAGGAGATTTTTTGCAGCGAATCGAAGCTATATTAGCGATCATGTGGGAAATAACGATCTTTTTTAAGATGACGATATATTTTTACGCATCCATTACAGGTCTTGTACAAACCTTGAACATAAAAGATTATCGGCCGCTTGTAATACCGTTAGGGATGATCATGGTTACCATTTCTTTGGTTTCACACCCTAATGTTATCCATTCTGCCAAATTTGACTATGAGATTTGGCCCGTTTATGCTTTAACTTATGGTCTTGTACTACCTTTACTCCTATTAGTTGTCTATATAATAAGAAAATTAATAAATTTTGATAAAAAACTGTTTGTAAAAAATGAATAGAAGCTGCCCTCATAGAGAAAAGGCAGCTTCTATTCATTTTATTATCATTAAACCAAATCGTTTTAGAACTTATTTTGGATCCGCTTTTGGGGCAGGGGTGTCTTCGCGTGTTATATTCGTCTGACTAATTAAACGAGGTCGTGAAAACATGGCCCATCTTGGGAAACGGAAAATAGCATCCTTTTGATCATCTTTAATAAAAGGGCCGAATGGAGCCATATAAGGTATCCCAAATGAACGTAAACTGCACATATGAAGAATTAACGCAATTAATCCTACAATGATGCCGAATAAACCAAATGATGCTGCAATCGCCATGAAAGGAAAGCGTAACATCCTGATAGAAATTGCTAATTCATAATTACTAACAATAAAGCTAGAAATGGCGGTAATGGCGACTACGATTACCATAGCTGCTGACACAAATCCGGCTTCAACAGCTGCAGACCCAATGACTAGTGTTCCAACGATGGATACAGCCTGGCCAATCGCTTTTGGCATTCTTAAGCCTGCTTCACGTAAAATTTCAAAGCTGACCTCCATCGCTAGGGCTTCGATAAAGGCTGGAAATGGAACACCTTCTCGCTGGGCAGCTAGGGTAATAAGTAATTGCGTGGGCAGCATTTCTTGATGAAAGGTTGTAATCGCAATATAAAATGAAGGTGCTAACAATGCAATAAAAAAACCGACATATCGCAGGAAACGAAGAAGTGTTGTAATATCTGCCCGGTTATAATAATCCTCGGGCGACTGTAAAAATTGGGCGAATATGACTGGTATTGTAATGACAAAGGGTGTACCATCAACAAGGATCGCAATGCGGCCCTCTAACAAATCGGCAGCAATGGCATCTGGCCGTTCTGAATGATACATGGTAGGAAAAGGTGACCATTTTGCATCCTGAATTAATTCTTCGATATAACCGGTTTCTAAAATACTGTCAATCTTAATTCGATCGAGTCTTTTACGTAGCTCTTCTACAATCTTATCATTTGCAATACCATTGATATACATAATGGAGACGTTGGTTTTAGATACTTTTCCAATTTTCCTAGATTCAATCCATAGGTTGTGATCTCTAATTTTTCTTCTTAGTAAAGAAGTGTTGACCCGTATATTTTCTGTAAATCCCTCACGGGGGCCCCTGATTGTTGTTTCGGTTGTAGGTTCCTCAACTGACCGTTCTTTTCCGCCTTTCATCTCAACTGCGAAGCCTTGGGAATATCCTTCAAACAAAAGAATTACTTTCCCATTTAGAAGAGAATCGAGCAGATTCGTAAAATCATTTATATCCTGAATGTCTCCGACCGTTAAAACCATATCTTTTAAATGGTGTAAAAGGTTATATCCAGTGACTGATTCTGAATCTATACCAGTTGTACGCCAATCAATCATTAACGATTCCATGATGAAGTTTTGAGCGGATTGACTATCAATCAAACCGTCGGTAAAAATGATACAAGCTTTAATCCTGCCTTCCTTACCAATCCTGATTTCACGCATAATAATGTCGTCACTGTTTCCGAACAACTCTTTAATTTTCTGGAGGTTATCAGTTAAACTCGGTTCTAAAGGTTCCCTTATTTCTTCATGTGGCTTTGTTTGAATCGTTTGTTCAGCAGCTCTTCTTTGTAAGTCTTCCCACTTGAATTTAATTGATCTTTTGTTTTTCGTTTTGAAAAAATTCAAAGTTTTCCCCTCATATTCCTGCTGTTTTTAAGGTTATTATTTCCACTTAAAACAGGCATATTCCATACATGTTTAGATGAGATAATAGGAGGTTTAATTTACCAATAAAAAGTTAAAAATATAAAATGGTAATTTTCGTACTAATGGGAAGGAATTTATATTAATGGAAAATGCGAAAATTGATTCAAAGCAATTGTTTTCTCTTATGTTTCTATTTCAATTAGGAACCGGAATTGTGACAAGAATGGGGATGCAAGCGAAACAAGATGCATGGATATCAATCACGCTTGGCATGCTTGGCGCACTCATTCTTTTTTTCTTTGTATACGTCCAAATATTCAAACGGTATCCAAACCTTCCTTTTACCGGAATTTTAATTAAAGTATTTAGCAAATACATCGGACTACCATTAAGCCTAGTATATATTTGCTACTTTTCCTTTGTAGCCGCATTTAATGCGCGGCATTTAGGAGATACAATGGGCACGTATATTTTATCGGAAACGCCGGTTCCCGTAATTATTTTTATCGGCCTGTTATTGGTTTCTTATGCCTGCTATTTAGGGATTGAAGTGGTGGGAAGAACGGCAGAGATCCTCGTTGGCGCAATGGCTGCTTTCGGAATAGTTGGTAATTTAACGGTTTTTGCTTCCGGAATTATCAAAATTAAGAATGTACAGCCTGTTTTAGAATTTGGCTGGCTGCCGGTTTTAAAACACGCTATACCCCTAACGTTGTTTTTCCCTTTTGGGGAAATTTTTCTTTTCCTCATGTTTTTCCCTTACTTGAATAAGCCCGAATTAGTCAAAAGAACGGGCTTACTGTCCATTTTGTTAAGTGGGTTAGGTCTTACCTGGACCTTTCTATTAATTATTAGTGTAATTGGTAATGGTGCTCAGGCTGTTGAAATCCCATTGCTTCTTACAGTTGAAAAGATAAACGTTGGCCATATTATCCAGAGGATGGACTCCATTGTTGTTGGGACATTTGCAGTAGGATTTTTCATAAAAATTATTCTTTATGTCTATGCAGTTTTGATTGGGTTAAGGGACATTTTCAAATTTAAAAGGTATCAGCCTTTGATTATCCCCGTAATATCTCTCATCTTTATTTACTCATTGATTGGGTCGAAAAATAAGATTGCCTATCAAGATTTTTTTTATAATAAAATGCCATATTTGGTGGGGTTCCCACTATTAGTGGGAATACCCATCATTGCTCTAATAATGATTTTAGTTCGAGCCTATTTTGATAAATCACGAGCAAATATATCAGAGTAAAGTGTTATTGTTTTAAGCTGAAATCAGTTTCTTCTATTATATATGTACATAATAAATTGATTAAATATTTAGAGTAATAAATTAGGAGAATATTGGAGATTACATTTAGGGATTGAAATTGAAAATGTCAGCCGCTATAATTAAAAAAGTGTTCAGCGCAGAAAGCATAAAAAAATTCGTAATAACTGTTGCGTTTGCTTTATGTTTTATGTATAATAGACAATGTTGGTCTTTGACTGCGATGAGGTGGAAGGTTGCTGACACACCCGGCCGCTTTGCCATGGCGAGTGTGTGGGAAATTTTCACTGAGAACTGTCTATTTCGAAAATAGGCGAATAAAGGAGGGAAAATAATGGCAAAACAAAAAATTCGTATCCGCTTAAAAGCATATGATCACAGAATTCTAGATCAATCTGCAGAAAAAATCGTTGAAACAGCAAAACGTTCAGGTGCGGCAGTTTCTGGTCCGATCCCGCTTCCAACTGAAAAGTCTGTTTACACAATTCTTCGTGCGGTTCATAAGTACAAAGATTCTCGTGAACAGTTCGAAATGCGGACACATAAGCGTCTAATCGACATCGTTAACCCAACTCCACAAACAGTTGATGCGTTAATGCGTTTAGATCTACCATCTGGCGTAGATATCGAAATTAAACTTTAATCAAAATAAATGAACAAATATACAGGAGGTGTGACTTAAATGACCAAAGGAATCTTAGGAAGAAAGATTGGTATGACTCAAGTATTCGCTAGTAATGGCAACTTAATCCCTGTAACTGTAGTTGAGGCGGCTGCTAACGTAGTTCTTCAAAAGAAATCAGTTGAAACTGACGGTTATACTGCAGTTCAAGTTGGTTTTGAAGACAAGCGTGAGAAGTTATCTAACAAACCAGAAAAAGGCCATGTTGCTAAAGCAAATACTGCTCCTAAGCGCTTCGTTCGCGAATTCCGCGGAGACGACTTAGCAGCACTTGAAGTTGGTCAAGAAGTCAAAGTTGATATTTTCGCTGCAGGCGATATTGTAGATGTAACAGGAATCTCAAAGGGTAAAGGTTTCCAAGGCTCGATCAAGCGCCACGGACAATCACGCGGCCCGATGGCTCACGGTTCACGTTACCACCGTCGTCCTGGTTCAATGGGACCTGTTGCTCCAAACCGTGTATTCAAAGGTAAAGCATTACCTGGACGTATGGGCGGAGAACAAGTTACTGTACAAAACCTTGAAATCGTTAAGGTTGACGTAGAGCGCAACCTACTATTGATCAAAGGCAACGTTCCAGGAGCGAGAAAAGCATTATTAAAAATCAAAGGTGCGGTAAAAGCATAGTTACTTTTTGAGAAAGGAGGAACAAAGGAATGCCAAAGGTAGCATTATTAAACCAAAACGGATCACAAGTTGGTGATATCGAGCTTAATGAATCAGTTTTTGGTATTGAGCCTAACCAACACGTATTATTCGAAGCGATCGTTATGCAACGTGCTTCATTACGTCAAGGAACTCATAAAACTAAAATTCGTTCTGAAGTTGCAGGCGGTGGCCGCAAGCCATGGCGTCAAAAAGGAACTGGCCGTGCTCGTCAAGGGTCAATCCGTTCTCCACAATGGCGCGGAGGTGGTACTGTATTTGGTCCAACACCACGCAGCTACAGCTATAAATTACCTAAGAAGGTTCGTCGCCTAGCGATCAAATCTGCGCTATCTTCTAAAGTATTAGATGAAAATATCTTAGTACTAGAAAGCTTAGCGATTGAAACTCCAAAAACAAAAGATTTCAAAGCTGTTTTAAACGGTCTTTCTGTTGAGAAAAAAGCACTTATTGTTACAGCAAACCTAGATGAAAATGTAGCGCTTTCTGCTCGCAACATTCCTGGTGTAACAGTAGTAACAGCTGATGGAATCAACGTATTAGATGTTGTAAACCATGATAAATTAATCATGACTAAAGCAGCGGTTGAAAAAGTAGAGGAGGTGCTTGCATAATGGATGCACGCGATATCATTAAGCGCCCCGTTATCACTGAGCGTTCTACTGACCTAATGGCTGAAAAGAAATATACGTTCGAAGTTGATGTGAGAGCTAACAAAACACAAGTTAAAGATGCTATTGTAGCAATCTTTGGCGTTGATGTTGAGAAAGTTAACATCATGAACTATAAAGGTAAATTCAAGCGTATGGGTAAATTCGGCGGATACACAAACAAGCGTCGTAAAGCAATCGTAAAATTAACAGCTGACAGCAAAGAAATCGAATTCTTTGAAAGCTAAAAACTAACAAGAAGAGGAGGGAATAAAATGGCGATTAAAAAGTACAAACCTACCTCCAATGGTCGTCGCGGAATGACTAGCTCTGATTTCGCTGAAATCACAACTAGCACTCCAGAAAAGTCTCTATTAGCTCCATTAACGAGAAAAGGCGGCCGTAATAACCAAGGTAAGTTAACTGTTCGTCATCAAGGTGGCGGCCATAAGCGTCAATATCGTTTAATCGACTTTAAACGTAACAAAGATGGCATTCCAGGACGCGTTGCCACTATCGAGTATGATCCAAACCGTTCTGCAAATATTGCATTAATCAATTATGTTGATGGAGAGAAGCGTTATATCTTAGCTCCTAAAAACCTTCAAGTAGGCATGGAAGTAATGTCTGGCCCTGAGGCAGACATTAAAGTGGGTAACGCACTTCCACTAGCAAACATCCCTGTTGGTACTGTGGTACACAACATCGAGCTAAAGCCTGGTAAAGGTGGACAATTAGTCCGTTCTGCTGGAACTAGCGCACAAGTTCTAGGTAAAGAAGGAAAGTACGTACTAGTTCGTTTAACTTCTGGTGAAGTTCGCATGATCCTTTCTGAGTGCCGTGCATCTATCGGTCAAGTTGGTAACGAACAACATGAACTTATTAAAATTGGTAAAGCAGGTCGTTCTCGTTGGTTAGGCAAACGCCCAACTGTTCGTGGATCTGTAATGAACCCTAACGATCACCCACACGGTGGTGGTGAAGGACGTTCACCAATCGGACGTAAGTCACCAATGACTCCATGGGGTAAACCAACTCTTGGATACAAAACTCGTAAGAAGAAAAACAAATCAGATAAATTTATCGTACGTCGTCGTAAAAAATAACGTGTCTTTCCTACGGTTCACAGAACGAACCGTAGAACAGTCACGAAGGGAGGTACCTTCATGGGTCGCAGCTTAAAAAAAGGACCATTCGTTGATGATCATTTAATGGTTAAGGTCGAAAAGTTAAATGAAACTGAGAGCAAACAAGTTATTAAGACTTGGTCTCGCCGTTCTACGATCTTCCCACAATTTATCGGCCACACAATCGCAGTTTATGATGGTCGCAAACATGTGCCTGTATATGTTACTGAAGACATGGTAGGTCACAAGCTTGGAGAATTCGCTCCAACACGTGCTTACAAAGGGCATGGTAATGATGATAAGAAAACAAGACGTTAAGAGAGGAGGGCATCCAAATGCAAGCTAAAGCTGTTGCAAGAACAGTTCGTATTGCTCCTCGTAAAGCACGTTTAGTCGTTGATTTAATCCGAGGAAAGCAAGTTGGTGAAGCTGTGGCGATTTTAAATCTCACACCTAAGGCTGCTTCTCCAATCGTTGAAAAAGTATTAAAATCTGCTATGGCAAACGCTGAGCACAACTATGAAATGGACGTTAACACTCTAGTTGTTACTCAAGCATTCGTTGACGAAGGACCAACTTTAAAACGTTTCCGTCCTCGCGCAATGGGCCGTGCAAGCCAAATTAACAAACGCACAAGCCATATTACAATCGTTTTAACAGAAAAGAAGGAGGGATAAGCTGTGGGTCAAAAAGTAAATCCAGTCGGTTTGCGTATCGGAATCATCCGTGATTGGGAATCTAAATGGTACGCAGGTAAAGACTTCGCTGATCTTTTACACGAAGACCTTAAAGTTCGTGAGTATATCACGAAGCGTTTAAAAGATGCTTCTGTTTCTAAAGTAGAAATCGAACGTGCTGCTAACCGTGTTAACGTAACAGTTCATACAGCTAAGCCTGGTATGGTTATCGGTAAAGGCGGTACAGAAGTTGAAGCACTTCGTAAAGCATTAAATCAACTTACTGGCAAACGTGTTCACATCAACATCCTTGAAATCAAAAGAGCTGATCTTGATGCGAAACTAGTTGCTGAAAATATTGCTCGTCAATTAGAAAATCGTGTATCTTTCCGTCGTGCACAAAAGCAAGTTATTCAACGTGCAATGCGCGCAGGTGCAAAAGGTATTAAAACAATGGTATCCGGTCGTCTTGGTGGCGCTGATATCGCTCGTTCTGAACACTATAGCGAAGGAACTGTTCCTCTTCATACTCTTCGCGCTGATATCGACTATGCTACAGCTGAAGCTGATACTACTTACGGTAAGCTTGGCGTAAAAGTGTGGATCTATAAGGGAGAAGTCCTTCCTACTAAGAAGAAAAATGCGGAAGGAGGCAAATAATAATGTTATTGCCAAAACGCGTAAAATATCGCCGTCAACACCGTGGAAATATGCGCGGTCAAACAAAAGGCGGAGCTGAAGTAACATTCGGTGAATTTGGCCTTCAAGCAATGGAAGCTTCTTGGATTACAAACCGTCAAATCGAAGCAGCCCGTATTGCAATGACACGTTACATGAAACGTGGCGGTAAAGTATGGATTAAAATCTTCCCTCATAAGCCTTACACTGCAAAGCCTCTAGAAGTGCGGATGGGTTCCGGTAAAGGTTCACCTGAAGGCTGGGTAGCAGTTGTAAAACCAGGGAAAGTTATGTTTGAAATCGCGGGTGTTTCTGAAGAAATCGCACGTGAAGCATTACGACTTGCTATGCACAAACTTCCAGTAAAATGTAAGTTTGTAAAACGTGAAGAAATTGGTGGTGAATCAAATGAAAGCTAATGAACTTCGTGACCTTACCACTGCAGAAATTGAACAAAAAGTAAAATCTCTTAAAGAAGAGCTTTTCAACCTACGCTTTCAATTGGCGACAGGACAACTAGAAAATACTGCTCGCATTCGTGAAGTACGCAAAGCGATCGCTCGTATGAAAACTGTTGTTCGCGAAAGAGAAATCAGCGTTAACAAGTAATAAATGAGAGGAGGTTCACAGATGAGTGAACGTAACCAACGCAAAGTTTACACAGGACGCGTTGTTTCTGACAAGATGGACAAAACAGTTACAGTTCTTGTTGAAACGTACAAAAAGCATCCTTTATACGGTAAACGCGTTAAGTACTCTAAAAAGTATAAAGCTCATGATGAGCAAAATCAGGCAAAAATCGGTGATGTTGTTCGCATTATGGAAACTCGCCCACTTTCAGCTACTAAACGCTTCCGTTTAGTCGAAGTTGTAGAAAAAGCCGTTATTATTTAATTGTTCGGATAAGCTTCAATCCGAAGGGAGGTTACACACATGATTCAACAAGAATCACGTTTAAAAGTTGCTGACAACTCTGGTGCTCGTGAAGTACTTACGATTAAAGTTCTTGGTGGCTCTGGTCGTAAAACTGCTGGTATTGGTGATGTGATCGTTTGTACAGTAAAACAAGCAACACCAGGTGGCGTTGTTAAAAAAGGTGACGTTGTTAAGGCTGTTATCGTTCGTACAAAGAGTGGCGCTCGCCGTCCAGATGGTTCTTACATTCGTTTCGATGAAAACGCATGTGTAATCATTAAAGATGATAAGAGCCCACGTGGAACACGTATCTTCGGACCAGTTGCCCGCGAACTTCGCGATAGCAACTTTATGAAAATCGTTTCTCTTGCTCCAGAAGTATTATAATTTTAAAATCAATTGCCTTTAAGGAGGTGCGACAAGATGCATGTAAAAAAAGGTGATAAAGTCAGAGTTATTTCTGGCAAGGATAAAGGCAAAACAGGTGTTATCCTAGCTGCTTATCCTAAAGACAGCCGTGTTCTAGTAGAAGGCGTAAACATCGTGAAAAAGCACTCAAAGCCTTCTCAAGTGAATCCACAAGGCGGAATTATCAGCTTTGAGGCTCCAATTCATGTATCAAACGTTATGCCTATCGATCCTAAATCAGGTAACCCAACTCGTGTAGGTTACACAACGGTTGATGGCAAAAAAGTACGCGTAGCAAAATCCGGTGAAGTATTAGATAAATAGTTTAAATTAAGAAGGGAGGTACACACATGAACCGCCTAAAAGAAAAGTTTGTTAAAGAAGTTACTCCTGCTCTAATGAGCAAGTTCAACTATAAATCAGTTATGCAAGTTCCTAAGATTGAAAAGATCGTTGTAAACATGGGTGTTGGTGATGCAGTTGCAAACGCAAAAGCACTTGATAACGCTGTTGAAGAATTAGCAACGATCACTGGTCAAAAGCCACTTATCACTCGTGCGAAAAAATCTATCGCTGGCTTCCGTCTTCGTGAAGGTATGCCAATCGGTGCAAAGGTTACTCTTCGTGGTGAGCGCATGTACGAATTCTTGGATAAATTAGTTTCTGTTTCTTTACCTCGTGTACGTGACTTCCGTGGTGTTTCTAAGAAAGCTTTCGACGGTCGCGGTAACTATACTTTGGGTGTTAAAGAACAATTAATCTTCCCTGAAATTGATTACGATAAAGTAAGCAAAGTTCGTGGTATGGATATCGTTATCGTAACGACTGCTAACACTGATGAAGAATCTCGTGAACTTTTAACTCAATTTGGAATGCCATTCCAAAAGTAATCGCTAAATAAGGGAGGCGAAAACGTGGCTAAGAAGTCAATGATTGCGAAACAAAAACGCACGCCTAAATATGCTGTACAGGAGTACACTCGCTGCGAACGATGCGGCCGTCCGCACTCTGTATACCGTAAATTTAAGCTTTGCCGTATTTGTTTCCGTGAATTAGCATACAAAGGACAAATTCCTGGTGTTAAAAAAGCTAGCTGGTAAAACCCAGAGTTGTGGAAGGAGGTAAAAATAATGGTCATGACAGATCCAATTGCAGATATGCTTACTCGCATTCGTAATGCGAACATGGTACGTCACGAAAAGTTAGAAGTGCCTGCTTCTAATATGAAAAAAGAAATCGCTGAAATCTTAAAGCGTGAAGGTTTCGTACGTGACGTTGAGTTTATCGACGACAACAAACAAGGTATCATCCGTATCTTCTTAAAGTACGGTACAAATAATGAGCGTGTTATTACTGGTCTTAAGCGCATAAGTAAGCCTGGTCTTCGTGTTTATGCAAAATCTACTGAGGTACCACGTGTTCTTAACGGTCTTGGTATCGCACTAGTATCTACATCACAAGGTGTTATTACAGATAAAGAAGCTCGTGCAAAACAAATCGGTGGAGAAGTTTTAGCATACGTTTGGTAATCGAGTTTTTGAATGAATGGAGGTGCACTAAATGTCTCGCGTAGGAAAAAAACCTATCGAAATTCCAGCTGGAGTTACGGTTACTTTAAATAACAATACAGTTACAGTAAAAGGCCCTAAAGGCGAACTTACTCGTACTTTTAATCCTGAGATTACGATCACTGTTGAAGAGAACATCATTACAGTGGCTCGTCCATCTGATGTAAAAGAAATCCGCGCATTACATGGTACTACTCGTGCTGTGATTGCGAACATGGTTGAAGGTGTTTCCAAAGGCTTCGAAAGAGGTTTAGAATTAATCGGGGTTGGTTACCGTGCGCAAAAGCAAGGTACTAAGCTTGTATTAAACGTTGGTTACTCTCATCCAGTTGAAATGGAACCTGAAAAAGGTCTTGAGATTGAAGTACCTACTAACACAAAGATCATTGTTAAAGGTACTGATAAAGAACGTGTTGGTGCATTAGCTGCCAATATTCGCGGAGTTCGTCCTCCAGAGCCATATAAAGGCAAAGGAATTCGTTACGAAGGCGAATTTGTTCGTCGCAAAGAAGGTAAAACAGGTAAGTAATGCCGCATAGGTAAACGAAAGGAGTGACGTAAATGATTACGAAGCTTGATAAAAACGCTACTCGCAAGAAAAGACATGCTCGTGTTCGTGCGAAACTTAGCGGAACTTCAGCTCGTCCACGTCTAAATGTGTTCCGTTCAAACCAACACATTTATGCTCAAATTATCGATGACATGAATGGAGTTACTTTAGCAAGTGCTTCTACAATAGAAAAAGACTTCGGTCTTGAATCTACAAGCAACGTTCAAGCTGCACAAAAAGTCGGAGAATTAGTTGCTAAACGTGCGGTTGAAAAAGGGATCTCTTCAGTTGTATTTGACCGTGGAGGATACCTATACCATGGACGTATTCAAGCATTAGCTGATGCTGCTCGTGAAAACGGCCTACAATTTTAATAGACAAAGGAGGGACACTTAAAGATGCGTCGTATTGATCCAAACAAACTTGAACTTGAAGAACGCGTAGTTACAGTTAACCGTGTTGCGAAGGTTGTTAAAGGTGGACGTCGTTTCCGTTTCTCTGCACTTGTCGTAGTGGGAGATAAAAACGGTCATGTCGGCTTCGGTACTGGTAAAGCCCAAGAGGTACCTGATGCAATTCGTAAAGCTATCGAAGATGCAAAGAAAAACTTAGTGGAAGTACCAATGGTTGGAACTACTGTTCCTCACCAAGTAATTGGACGTTTTGGTGCTGGTGAAATTCTTCTTAAGCCTGCTTCTGAAGGTACAGGAGTTATCGCTGGTGGTCCAGTTCGTGCGGTTCTTGAATTAGCTGGGGTAGCAGATATCCTTTCTAAATCATTAGGCACAAACACTCCAATTAATATGGTACGTGCTACAGTTGATGGTTTAAAACAATTAAAACGTGCTGAAGACGTAGCGAAATTACGTGGTAAATCAGTAGAAGAACTGTTAGGATAAGGGGGGAAATCAAATGGCGAAACTTTTAATTACCCTCAACAAGAGCGTTATAGGTCGCCCTGAGGACCAACGTGCAACAGTTACAGCGCTAGGTTTACGTAAATTAAATCAAACAGTTGAGCACCAAGATAACGCTGCGATTCGCGGTATGATTAACAAAGTTGCTCACCTTGTAACAGTAAAAGAACAATAATCCATTGTTTTCTTTCATAAGGAGGTGCCAATATGAAACTTCATGAATTAAAACCTGCCGAAGGTTCTCGTAAAGAGCGCAAACGTTTAGGACGCGGGATCGGTTCTGGCCAAGGAAAGACTGCAGGTAAAGGTCATAAAGGTCAAAACGCTCGTTCTGGCGGCGGTGTACGTGTTGGTTTTGAGGGTGGTCAAACACCTTTATTCCGTCGTTTACCAAAACGCGGTTTCACTAACATTAGCCGTAAAGAATACGCAGTTGTGAATCTTGATGCATTAAACCGCTTCGAAGAAGGTACAGAAGTTACTCCAGAACTTCTTATCGAAACAGGCGTTGTAAGTAACGAAAAAGCAGGAATTAAAGTTCTTGCAAAAGGGAACGTAGAGAAAAAGCTGACTGTGAAAGCTCACAAATTCTCCTCTGCTGCTAAGGAAGCTATCGAAGCTGCTGGTGGAACTACTGAGGTGATCTAATGTTCCAGACAATCTCCAATTTTATGCGCGTGGGTGAGATAAGGAATAAAATTATTTTCACCCTTTTAATGTTAGTCGTTTTTCGACTAGGTACATTTATCCCTGTACCGAATGTAAATGCTGAGGTTCTTGCTAATCAGGATAAGCTAAGTGTCTTCGGGATTTTAAATACCTTTGGCGGTGGAGCATTGAAACAATTCTCCATCTTTGCAATGGGTATCATGCCGTATATCACTGCTTCGATTATCATTCAGCTTTTACAGATGGATGTTGTTCCGAAATTTACGGAATGGTCCAAGCAAGGGGAAGCAGGACGTCGTAAGATTGCTCAATTCACTCGCTATTTCACTGTTGTGCTTGGATTTATCCAAGCATTAGGTATGTCATATGGCTTTAATAACTTAGCCAGTGGCCAACTAATTGAAAACCCTGGAATCGGAACTTATCTATTGATTGCTACGGTTTTAACTGCTGGTACATCTTTCTTGATGTGGTTAGGTGAGCAAATAACCTCAAAGGGTGTCGGAAATGGTATTTCGATCATCATCTTCGCTGGTATTGTTGCTGCGATTCCTAACACAGTTAATCAAATTTATGTTCAACAGTTCGAAAATGCAGGAGAAGCTTTGTTCCTACGTATTGTTACAGTTGCATTAATTGTTCTTGCTGTCATTGCCATTGTTGTTGGAGTTATTTTCATCCAGCAAGCAACACGTAAAATTCCTATTCAATATGCGAAACGCGTTGTAGAAGGCCGCAATCCGGTGGGTGGCCAATCCACTCATATGCCGTTAAAAGTTAACGCAGCCGGTGTTATCCCTGTCATCTTTGCCGTTTCATTCATTGTAACGCCAAGAACAGTTGCCTCATTCTTTCCAACGAATGATGTTACACTTTGGATTACAAAAGTATTTGACTATTCTCATCCAATTGGGATGACTCTTTATGCAGCATTAATTATCGCGTTTACTTATTTCTATGCCTTTATCCAAGTTAACCCTGAACAAGCAGCGGAAAACTTACAAAAGCAAAGCGGCTATATTCCTGGCATACGTCCTGGTAAGAGCACGCAAGAATACTTAACACGCGTCTTATATCGTTTAACATTTGTTGGTGCGATCTTCTTATCTGTTATTGCGGTTCTTCCTGTTATATTCATTAAATTAGCGAACCTGCCGCAATCGGCACAAATTGGCGGAACAAGCTTGCTCATCGTTGTTGGTGTTGCACTTGAAACGATGAAACAACTTGAAGCACAACTTGTTAAACGTCACTATAAAGGTTTTATAAAGTAAAAGGTTTTGGGGACCTATTGGCCCCTGAAACCAAATATAGCACGAGGGGGGAACACGTGTGAATTTAGTATTAATGGGGCTTCCGGGTGCCGGAAAGGGTACTCAGGCTGAAAGAATCGTAGAGCAATACGGCATCCCTCATATCTCAACTGGAGATATGTTCCGTGCAGCGATGAAAGAAGGAACTGAACTAGGATTACAAGCTAAATCCTTCATGGACAAAGGTGAACTTGTTCCTGATGAAGTAACAATCGGCATTGTTCGTGAACGATTAGGCAAAGATGACTGTGAAAGAGGCTTTTTGCTAGATGGCTTTCCTAGAACAGTACCTCAAGCAGATGCGTTGGAAAACTTACTAGTTGATTTAAATAAAAAAATTGACTATGTAATTAATATTAACGTTGATAAAAGTATATTAATGGAACGTTTGACTGGACGTCGGATTTGTAAAGACTGCGGGTCCACTTATCATCTAGTATTTAATCCTCCTGCCAACGAAGGCAAATGCGACAAGTGTGGCGGCGAGCTTTATCAAAGAGCTGATGATAATGCGGAAACAGTTCAAAACCGTTTAGACGTCAACATCAAGCAACAAGAGCCATTACTTACTTTTTATGAAACAAAAGGCTATCTCCGCACGATTGATGGTCAACAGGATATTCGCAAAGTTTTTGCTGACATCGAGCAATTACTTGAGGATGTACGTTAATGATCATTGGCAACACCGAGCGGGCGACTCTCGAACATCTCTTCAAAAGAAAACAAAAGTATGTGGGAGAAAATGGCTTTTCTATTGTACTTAGTATGTACGACCGAGAGTTGGGCAAGACTTACATGAGGACTGAGAAATTCCTAAAAATGTAGAATTTACTTGCGGACAGATGCTGTACAATATGTTAAAATTTTAAGGTTGCTATTGTTGTACCTATTAGAAGATTAATTTTACATTTTCGAATACTATTTTTGAATAGAGAAGGGAGACGAGTTGATGGCCAAGGATGATGTAATTGAAATTGAGGGTAAAGTCATTGAAACTTTGCCAAATGCGATGTTTAAGGTAGAATTAGAAAATGGTCATACTGTGCTGGCTCATGTTTCTGGTAAGATCCGCATGCACTTCATCAGGATTCTTCCTGGAGACAAGGTTACTGTTGAGCTTTCTCCATATGACTTGACACGCGGAAGAATTACTTACCGCTTCAAATAATTCGCTTGCACTCCGTACTACTAAGGAGGTTAGGATAATGAAAGTAAGACCATCTGTTAAACCGATCTGCGAAAAGTGCAAAGTTATCCGTAGACGCGGAAAAGTTATGGTTATCTGTGAAAACCCTAAACATAAACAAAAACAAGGTTAATCATTGAAGGAGGTGCGCTCATTATGGCACGTATTGCTGGTGTAGATATTCCACGTGAAAAGCGTGTAGTTATCTCTTTAACTTACATTTATGGTATTGGTAAAAATACTGCACAAAAAGTATTAGCAGAAGCTGGTGTTTCTGAAAATACTCGTGTACGTGATTTAACAGAAGACGAATTAAACAAAATCCGTGACATCATCGACAAATTAAAAGTCGAAGGTGATCTTCGCCGTGAAGTTTCTCTTAACATTAAGCGTTTAATGGAAATCGGCTGCTACCGCGGATTACGTCATCGTCGTGGTTTACCGGTTCGTGGACAAAATACGAAAAACAACGCTCGTACACGCAAAGGTCCTCGTAAGACTGTTGCGAACAAGAAGAAGTAATCGGCAAAGGAGGTTATTTAAATGGCACGTAAAACTAATACACGTAAGCGTCGTGTTAAAAAGAATATTGAATCAGGTATTGCTCATATCCGTTCAACTTTCAACAACACGATCGTAACAATCACTGATGTTCATGGTAATGCAATTTCTTGGTCAAGTGCTGGTGCGCTTGGATTTAAAGGTTCTCGTAAATCTACTCCATTCGCAGCACAAATGGCAGCTGAAACGGCAGCTAAGACTTCCATTGAACATGGTATGAAAACTTTAGAAGTTACTGTTAAAGGACCTGGTGCAGGCCGTGAAGCTGCAATCCGTGCTCTTCAAGCTGCTGGTCTTGAAGTAACTGCTATCAAAGACGTTACACCAGTTCCTCATAATGGATGCCGTCCACCAAAACGTCGTCGCGTTTAATTTTTCTGTATAGATTTTGTATCATATGTCTATAATGGGATATGATATTAAATTTTGGCAACATACAGAAGATTTATTCCAGTTGTTGTGCACAAAACGGGAACGTAAACATGGGGGAATTTCGGTTAGCTTACTAACTAATCGAGTTTCGACGTTTTGAAGGAGGGTTAATGATGATCGAAATAGAAAAACCAAAAATCGAAACGGTTGAGATCAACGATGATGCCAAGTATGGCAAGTTCGTCGTAGAACCACTTGAGCGCGGATATGGTACTACTTTGGGTAACTCCTTACGTCGTATCCTATTATCTTCACTCCCAGGTGCCGCTGTTACATCGATTCAAATCGATGGGGTACTTCATGAGTTCTCAACAATTGAAGGCGTCGTAGAGGATGTAACATCCATCATTTTAAACATTAAAAAGCTAGCTTTAAAAATCTACTCTGATGAAGAAAAATCACTTGAAATTGATGTGCAAGGTGAAGGACCTGTAAAAGCAAGCAACATTACCCATGATAGTGATGTTGAGATTTTAAATCCAGATCTTCATATTGCAACATTAGCATCAAATGGTCATCTTCGCATGCGTTTAACGGCTAAACGTGGTCGTGGTTATACACCGGCTGATCAGAATAAGAGAGAAGATCAACCAATTGGTGTAATTCCAATTGACTCGATTTATACGCCAGTTGCTCGTGTGGCTTTCCAGGTAGAAAATACACGTGTTGGCCAAATGTCAAATTATGATAAGCTTACGCTTGATGTTTGGACAGATGGAAGCACTGGGCCAAAAGAAGCGATTGCTCTGGGTTCGAAAATTTTGACCGAGCATTTGAACATCTTTGTTGGTTTAACTGATGAAGCACAAAATGCTGAAATCATGATCGAAAAAGAAGAAGACCAAAAAGAAAAGGTTCTAGAAATGACTATTGAAGAACTTGATCTTTCTGTTCGTTCTTATAACTGCTTGAAGCGTGCTGGCATCAACACTGTTCAGGAATTAGCCAATAAGACTGAAGAAGATATGATGAAAGTTCGTAACTTAGGCCGTAAATCACTTGAAGAAGTGAAGGCAAAACTAGAAGAGCTTGGATTAGGCTTACGCAAAGACGACTAGTCGTGCGTTATGATAATCCGTTTTATGACTTCAACAAAGGAGGGAACCCTTCATGGCATACAGAAAGTTAGGACGCACAAGTGCACAGCGTAAAGCTATGCTACGTGATTTAACTACAGATTTAATTATCAACGAGCGCATCGAAACAACTGAAACTCGCGCGAAAGAACTTCGTGTGACAGTTGAAAAAATGATCACTTTAGGTAAGCGCGGCGATTTACATGCTCGTCGTCAAGCATCTTCTTACGTTCGTAACGAAGTTGCTAACGCTGAAAACGGTCAAGATGCTGTACAAAAACTTTTCACTGATATCGCTCCACGTTACCAAGAGCGTCAAGGTGGATACACTCGTATTATGAAACTTGGACCTCGCCGCGGTGACGGTGCGCCAATGGTTATTATCGAGTTAGTTTAATACCTTTTAACAGACAACAAGGGCGCTGGACAGTTTACAAACAAACTTGTTCTTTGCCCTTTTTCTGTAAAATGCAATTCAATATTTTATAGTTTTACCAAGCCAAACGAGTGTTATGATGAGCGTGACTCCACTAAAGTGGAGCGATGATTTTTTCCCGGAAGGATTACTTCTATTCCTTTTTGCGTCTTGTCTAGCTCATGCACCTCCTCCCATTTCTATTATAGAAATCCCTTTTATTGCAGTCTCTGAAGCGCAGTGCTGCAACTGGGTCGAGGTGCAGGCTTTTTTTGTATTTAAAAGAATATAAGAGATGAGAATAGTCTAGCTTAGTGGGGGATTGCTTGATGAAAAAGTCAATAGTATCTCTAAAGGGAGTATCTTTTCAATACGATTCACAAGAGCGCTATGCCCTTAAGAATGTCTCCTTCGACATTTTTGAAGGGGAATGGCTGGCCATCGTCGGTCATAATGGTTCGGGAAAATCGACAATGGCAAAACTTTTAAATGGCCTGCAGTTTCCTAAGGAAGGCGAAATTACTGTTGGCGATGTAAATCTTAACGAAGAATCAATCTGGGACATTCGCAGAAAAATCGGAATGGTATTTCAAAACCCTGATAATCAGTTTGTTGGGACAACTGTACAGGATGATGTGGCTTTTGGTTTAGAAAATAACGGAATACCAAGAGAAGAAATGGTCCTAAGAGTTGAGGATTCACTCAAAAAGGTTAAAATGGATCAGTTTCTATATCAAGAGCCCCACCATCTATCAGGCGGTCAAAAACAGCGGGTGGCAATCGCAGGAGTACTAGCCTTAAGACCTTCGATTATTATTTTAGATGAGGCAACCTCGATGTTGGACCCAAAGGGCAGGGAAGAAGTTTTAGAGACGGTTAGAAGTTTAAAAGAAGAAAAGGAGCTAACCGTTATCTCAATTACACATGATTTAGAGGAAGCGGCAAAAGCGGACCGAATCATCGTGATGAATAAAGGTGAGGTATTTAAAGAAGGTTCGCCAGAAGAGATTTTTTCGATGGATGAACAATTAATACAACTTGGGCTGGATATTCCCTTCTCAGTTAAAATGAGCAAAGCATTCCGTCAAAAAGGGATTGATTTATCCAAGCACTATTTATCGGAAGAAGAGTTGGTGAAAGAGCTATGGACATCTCGCTCTCACATGTAGAGTACCGTTATCAAGCAAACACCCCATTTGAAAGATTAGCTATTCAAGACGTTTCAATCGATATTCCTTCCGGGACTTATTTGGCCTTGATTGGTCATACTGGATCCGGGAAGTCTACTGTGTTACAGCACTTGAATGCTCTTCTGCAGCCAACAGACGGAATGGTGAAAATTGGGGATAATGAAATAAAAGCGAAACAAAAGAATAAAAATCTCAAACCAGTACGGCAAAAAGTTGGGATTGTCTTTCAGTTCCCGGAGCATCAATTGTTTGAGGAAACTGTTGAAAAAGATATTATTTTTGGGCCGCTTAATTTTGGAGTTACCGAAGAAGAGGCTAAAAGACGAGCACGCGTTGCTCTAAAGCAAGTGGGCCTTAGTGAAGAAATTTTAGAAAAGTCACCGTTTGACCTGTCTGGCGGTCAAATGCGCCGCGTAGCCATTGCTGGTGTGCTGGCGATGGAACCAGATGTCATTGTCTTGGACGAGCCTACCGCAGGTTTAGACCCTCGCGGCCGGAAAGAAATTATGGATATGTTCTATCAACTTCATCTGGATAGAGGTCTTTCCACGATCCTTGTGACCCACAGTATGGAGGATGCCGCACGATATGCTGACCAAATTGTGATTATGCAGCAAGGCAAGGTCGCCAAAAAAGGGTCACCAAAGGAGATTTTCTCTAGCCCTGTGGAATTAGTACAAATGGGATTGGATGTTCCGGAAGTGGTTCGTTTCCAGCTTAAGGTTGAGGAAAAAATGGGCATGAAATTAGATGAAATTTATCTTTCCATTGACGAGTTATCATCTGCAGTTACAGACTTTTTAAGCAGAGGTGTCCGCTCATGATGGAAAAAATGATTTTTGGCCGCTATGTTCCGGCAGATTCGGTCCTTCACAGGATGGATCCGCGTTCAAAATTGATTCTTATTTTTTTATTTGTTTGTATCATTTTTCTCGCTAATAACGTTGTAACCTATGCACTTATTGGAATTTATACGTTTTTAATGCTTGGTTTATCAAGGATACCGATTCGCTTTTTATATGGTGGTCTTAAACCTGTGCTGTGGCTTGTTTTATTTACGTTAGTCCTGCAGCTGTTATTTACAAAGCAAGGTGCAGTCATTTTTGAATTAGGTCCATTGAAAATTTATGAGGAAGGCTTACGGCAGGGGATTTTTATTTCCTTACGTTTCTTCCTCTTAATTTTAATGACGTCCTTATTAACCTTAACAACCACGCCGATCGAAATTACAGATGGGCTTGAAACATTGCTGCATCCGTTAAAAAAAGTTCGGTTTCCTGTTCATGAAATGGCGTTAATGATGTCTATTTCTTTACGGTTTATTCCGACACTCATGCAGGAAACTGACAAGATAATGAAGGCGCAAATGGCCCGTGGTGTGGAATTTGCCAGTGGACCCTTTAAAGAAAGAATCAAAGCGGTTATTCCCCTGCTTATTCCTTTATTTGTGAGTTCTTTTAAGCGGGCAGAAGAGCTCGCGATTGCGATGGAGGCAAGGGGCTATCGCGGCGGCGAAGGACGGACGAAATACCGCCAATTAAGCTGGCATATTGCAGATTCCTTGCAGCTTATGATCTTGGCCGTTTTATCGGTTTTATTATTTTTATTACGTTCATAATGGGGCGAATTCATGCAAAGGTATAAATGCATTCTATCCTATGATGGCTCAGGTTTTTCCGGTTACCAGGTTCAGCCAAATAAGCGGACTGTGCAATTAGAGCTAGAAACAGTTTTAGCAAAAATGCATAAGGGTTTGCCGGTAAAGGTGTCAGGATCAGGCAGGACGGATGCTGGTGTTCACGCAAAAGGTCAGGTCATTCATTTTGATTCAGCCCTGCCGATTCCAGAACCTAAATGGGAGATGGCGTTAAACTCCATGCTGCCGTCGGATATTTCGGTGCTTTCTGTAGAGAAAGTAAACGAGTCCTTTCATGCCCGTTTTGATGCTATAGGAAAGGAATACCGTTATCTAATACATCTTTCTTCTAAACGGGACCCGTTCCAGCGGAATTTTTCCTATCAGTATCCATATTTTTTAAGTGTCGATGACATGAAGCAAGCTAGTAAATACTTCCTTGGTACCCATGACTTTACGAGTTTTTGTGCTTCAAAAACAGAAGTAATAGACAAAGTTCGTACGATTGAAACCATTGAGTTTGTCGTGGATGGCGACTTGCTTGTCATACGATTCGTGGGGAATGGCTTTTTATATAATATGGTTAGGATTTTGGTAGGAACATTACTAGAAGTGGGAGCTGGTAATCGCTCGCCGTCGGATATGGCTGAAATCATAGCAGGTCAAGACCGACGCCTATCCGGAAAAACCGCACCAGCACATGGTTTGTATCTTTGGGAAGTTTTTTATAATAAAACAACCTAACCTGGTGTAACATTCCCTTGACATTTTGACTGTGATTGATTAATATATTACATGTGCGTGTTTTTAATCCCACGATAAAGCCCCGGAAAGTCTTCATCGTGATTGAAAATATATGATTTTTGAAACTTGAGCGCACGTCAGGCCTCGGTCGTTTATTCCCGGAACAGAATGGAACGCGCGAAGGCGTTGACAGTGCGAAAATAATAACACTTAACGGATTTAATTAGGAGGGAAACTCATGCGTACAACGTTTATGGCAAATGCCAACAATATCGAGCGTAAATGGTACGTAATTGATGCTGAAGGCAAAACTCTTGGTCGTCTTGCTTCTGAAGTAGCATCAATCTTACGTGGTAAAAACAAACCAACTTTTACACCACATGTTGACACTGGTGATCATGTTATCATTCTTAACGCTTCTAAAGTAGAATTAACGGGTAAGAAATTAACTGACAAGATCTACTACCGTCACAGCTTACACCCAGGTGGTTTAAAGCAAAGAACGGCTCTTGAAATGCGTACAAACTATGCTGAGAAAATGATCGAGCTTGCTGTTAAAGGTATGCTTCCAAAGAATTCTCTTGGCCGCCAAATGTTCAAAAAATTACACGTATATGCTGGTGCAGAACATCCACACCAAGCACAAAAACCTGAAGTTTACGAACTTCGCGGTTAATTAAGAGGGAGGGAATTAACTTGGCACAAGTTCAATATATTGGTACTGGTCGTCGTAAGAGCTCTGTCGCACGTGTGCGCTTAGTTCCAGGTACAGGTAAAATTGTTGTTAACGGTCGTGAAATCGAAGATTATATCCCATTTGAAGCTTTACGTGTTGTTGTAAGACAACCATTAGTAGCTACTGAAACAGTAGGCAGCTACGATGTTCTTGTAAACGTAAGCGGCGGTGGATACACTGGTCAAGCTGGCGCAATCCGCCACGGTATTGCTCGCGCATTACTACAAGCTGACCCTGAATTCCGTCCAACATTAAAGCGCGCTGGTTTATTAACTCGTGATGCACGTATGAAAGAGCGTAAGAAATACGGTCTTAAAGGTGCTCGTCGTGCGCCTCAGTTCTCAAAGCGTTAATTATCAAGTTTTCAAAGGCTCTCAACCAATTTGGTTGGGGGTCTTTTTTTATGCTGAAAAGTACTTTTGACAGTAGAAGATATATTAGAAGATAAAAGGGGGGACCAAATAATCGTTTTATATTCGGGAGGAGCAACATCAGGTAGAGTAGTAGCAGTTAACGGCGGTGTTCTTACATTGGCTAATACAGTCACTTTTGTTCCTGGTTACCCGGGTGCTCCAGCTATTGAACCTGTAGTGTTCATTCCACTTAACCAAATTACTGCAATTCTTGATGATATTTCCGGATTCCCAACTACCGAGTGAAGTAACAGCAGTAAAATTACGGAGATAGACCGCCTATATTTTTAGGCGGTCTATCCTTCTTTACATATTCAATAAAATCACTGAAACCATAAAGGAGTGGAGTTATCTTTCCTTTTGCTATTGTGATTAATGAAGATTTCTTCACCAGCGGAAATATCCTTAATCGCATAAAAGTTAATTGAAAAGTAATCTTTATTATACTCAAATTTCGCATTGGGATTGTATGAGTGATTATATATTGAGCCGTATCCCAGAGCAAGCGCATACTGTTTTTCACCCCAATCGAAGAGGAAATCAACAAGTGCGATGTTCTTTAAGAAATATCTGTCTGTTCGAGGGAAGACAATAATTGGTGCTTGCTCAATGAGTTCCCCGTTTTTTATCTCACTTACAGCAAACACTCCTCTTACATACTTGTCGGATTTTTTTACACAGATTGGGACCAAAGTATAACCCCTTTCACATTTTAGATCAGTAAAAACGTTCCATGTTAATTAATTTCGAGTAACAGTCAACTAGTTATAGGTCTAAATAAACGAGTCTCCTTTTCAAATAGGCTGCTCTGTCACGTATGAATTGAAATATCACTTCCGGTTCCTCATCAAATTTATCGATATCCTTGTTTTTATAAGGATCTTGAAGGAAATGAGACCTTAAAGCTTGATGTAATGAAGTAACCTTATTTTCTAAATATTGAACGGTGAACTTGGTTTCCAAAATTTCCTCCAATATTTCTCTGTAAAGTTTACGAAATTCAGGTGTTTGCAGAAGTAGAAAAGAAAGATGGTTGGTTTTTTTTCCGCCAATAGGAACATAATTATATCTCATGTTACTGCCGTTTATTTTTCGTCCCCAGGTAGCATCATAATCCCAAGGAATAATCTCAAAAAGACCTGTTCCACTGTTACGGTAAAGGGCATAGTTACGTGTAAATCCATCATTATTCATGGTACAGACAGCGCCTGCCATCCAACGTGCGTAGTTAATAATATCAATGTACTGGGAGATGGTTTGAGGAAAATCGGAGAGGTGGATTGTATTAATTTGCTTTACCAGTTCAACGAGGAATTCATCATCTGATTTGTTCCCAAACGCTCTTCTGTAGCCCGAAGTAAGTGAATTTTTCTTCTTTCCCTTATTAGAAAAATTAGCCCTATCGCTTACGGCATAATAAATCGGACCTAAAGGGAGTCCTCTTTTTCTCAAAAACATTTCATCTACAGATTCCAATAGCAAATAGACCCCTTTTAATGAGCCATTCCTTATTAAATTGACATGTTGACTTTCTGGCGAAAGGACACCAATGTCCTGGAAAAAATCGAGGGATAGTTTGTTACGGATGAGTGAGGGATCCTTATATTCGGCATTAAGATGAATGACATTGGCACCGGAGAATGCTCTTGGTTGAATGAACTTAATCATATATGATTTTTTACGGAATTTCCGGGTATATGAACCTCGGTAGCAAATATCAACCTCATAGTCGGTATCTCCCACTTGTAAACAGGCTGGAACAGTAGTATCGCTCCGAATATTACTTCTCAGATCATGTAAATCCGCTTCTTCAATAACTAAAATACAATTTGGAATTTGATAGGACATTTTTCCATTCCCTTCTTTATTCTTAAGGTTGTCTTTATGAATTGAGTTCTCCCTTCTTTCATTCAAAAAAACACCTCCTTAATCAACTTAATTCATTTTATTTAAGGTTTGTATAAATTGAATAAACTGATTGCCCATGCAAGGCTAATTTTATAATTTCATTATATTTACAGCTGGAATACATCACATGATCCTTAATGTGTAAGAAGGGTATAGGAAGGAGAGTTATGGTACTTGATCGGTAGGATTGCATGTAGTTGGTCATTTCGACAATTTGCTTCCTCCAGAAGGTCTCAGAGCTAAGCAACTTCTTACATCAAATTATTCGGCTTACATACTTGACCACATTATTTGTACAAAATCAAAGACTCCCTGCTATCATGCTGGGAGTCTTTTTTATGGTTCATAAACTTTTTTGATAGCATTTGGGAAGAAAGCATTGTTTTTTGTATCGCCTGGCGATATATATTGCAAATATGCATAAAAACCTTCATATTAAATAGTAAAGGGGGTCCGATATGCGACGTGATATTCAACCAAATGAGCGAGCTTTTTCTACCAAGGAAGCGGCAGAAGAAGTGGGTATTGCAACACCAACTGTTCGAAAATATGGCCAAATCTTAGAGCGGAATGGATATGAGTTTTTAAAAGATGGCGATCGGCGCATCTTTGTTCAATCTGACATTGGGGTGCTTATAGCGTTACGCGATACGGACAAGCCCCTGGACGATACAGCGAAAGACATTGTTAATCAACAAAAGGAAAGATTAAAGGGGTCCACGGAAACAGAGATTGCACTTTCCGATCCATACGAAAATTTACCACAAGACCCCAATCAATTAAAAGAAATCTTAATGTTTTTAGTCAATGAAGTCGCAGCTACACGTGAAATAAATGCCCAATTAACGAATGATTTGTCTCAGCTTAAAACCCATGTATCCCGTCTCCAGCAGGATCATCATGTTATAAGTTCTAATATTGCAAATTCGGCTCAGAAGACCATTACTAAAATTGAAAAATTATCTGAACAACAAAATACTCATTACGAAACGTTACTACAGCAAGAAAAAGAAAAAAGTGAATTCTTACAAATAGAAATACAGAATTTGCGAGACGAGCAGAGTAAAGAATGGATTTCACAAAATGAATTTAATAAACGTTTAGAAGAAGCGATACAAAAACAAAAACCTAAAGAAAAATGGAGAGGGCTACTCTCCATATTCCGAAAATAAAGTGCCTATTAAGGCATTTTTTGTTTTGTATCGCTTGGCGATATAACTAGTAATTTTCTGGTTTCGACTTTTAAGGTCTCTATTTTTCAAATTTAACAAATTCCCGGGAAATATCTACAATATCTGAGAATATATTCGACAAATTACTCAATTACCCCAGATTCCGTTATCATTACATTCGCTTTGATATTTACTTTTAAATGGGGATAATCTGTTTTCCACTTTTCAAAATTGAATTTTCTTGTTTTGCTTTTTACAAAATGGCCATAACCGACGGGATCGATATTTTTTTTCTGAAACCTATTGGTTAATAAGGTACATTCCTTTTCAATATTTTTTTGCAGTATTTTTTCGATTTCCTTAATATCCTTAGGGGTAACACGTTTGCCCGAATATTCATTTAAAATAGCATTAACCTTAAGTTTTACATTTACAGTAAATGGCTTTTTAGTAGAAAGCTGCATTTTGTATTTGGAACGAATGCTTTCAATGGCCGCTCTTTCTTTTTTATGGGTGACCTTTAACGTTCCACGACTATATTTGTCCACGAGCAGCTTAAAGTAAAACATTTTCGAAGCGGGAATCGTATCGACAACATGTCCGTATCTAAAAAAGCTAATACCGCTTATTTCAATCTGATCCTTGCTGATTTTTCTTAATTCTGGAAGATATGGTGTCTTTCCTAACTGATTAAAATCAAATAAAAAACGATGAAGGTTTGTTTTCGGTATATCTTTGTTTTTCATATTATGGCGGATGAGATTCGATAAATAAATCGCATTTCCTCTTTTTCCGTACTGACCTTCAAGTATATCCTTTGCTTCACCCTTTGCTGTTGCAAGGTATAAGCCAGCGCCTATACTAGGGTCCCGCTGAAACGAATCAATCAAATCTAAAATTCCATTTTCTTTCGCAAGACTTTCACCAAAGAGAACTACTTTTAGGCTTCCCGTGACTAGTGGATCTGATGATTGACGCTGTACATCCCTTAGAAAGTCTCTACTTAAATTTGAAGAAGCAGAAAAGGTTTTATTCTGAACCTCTTTATTTGGCAAATAGATAGGTACTAAGGCAGTGCCTTTTATTTTTCCACCGACATAATCATAGGCACTCCCAGATTCTAGATTGACATCATCCAAAATCTCTTTTTGTACACATCCTATCAAAACAGTAAAGACCATTAAAATTACAAACACATTTTTAATCATTTTTTTTTCACCTTCTTCACTATCAACACAAGAAAAAAGAGCAGTGGAATGTAGCCATAGTTAATATAAAAGGCAATTTTACCCGTATAGTCGATAAGGGTGTTTATTTGAACACGAGACTTAAATAGGTTAATGGTAATTAAAACTATTAATGATGTGAGTATGACGCCATGCTTTTGTTTTATTTTTGTTACCCTTTTTAGGATCCTGCTGGCACACCAAAGGGCAATGCAAAAATTGGGAAGAATGACGATATTCCAATTGGCAATTCCAATGTATTCAAACCGTTCCACAAAAGGCATCTCAACAATTTTCCACATTGTTAAAGTGGCCCAAATACTCTTCTGAAGCTGCCCTTCTGAAAAATAGGCAAAAGTTAACAATGTTAGAGATGTATAAAGAAATGTGGTAAAAAGCACACCCAGATGGGCCCACTTCTTTGATTTTTGTGGATCTTTAATATATGGATAAAAAAATAACAATATCTCATAGCCAAGATAGGTAAGGGACATCTGATAGGATGCCATGACTAAATCCTTTATGGAATGGTCAAAGATCGGCTGTAAATTTTTAATATCCGCATAAGGGATAGTGAAGAAAAAAGAGAATAGTAAATATGCCGGAAGAACGACGCCAAAGAATGCCACGCCTGTTACTGTCCTGAATCCTCCGAAAATGATATAGATAGCTAACACACAAAAGGCTAAAGAATACCAAAACGTACTCATATCCTGAAACATCCATACTTGAATGACCTCAATATATGTCCTCAGTATTGTATCAGCGATAAGTAAAAAATAAATCACAAATGGTACGGATAAGAGTTTGCCTATTTTATTACCAAAAACGAAAGATTGAGCGGTAATAATATCCCCCTCTGTTGTTTCAAGAATTTTGTACATCATCCATACAATAATATGGATGCTTAACCCGGCTAAGATGACTGAAATCCATGCGTCATACCCCGCGGTCATGGCAATAATTCGCTGATAGCCAAGCACACCGATTCCGAACTGCATCGTGTGAACGAGAAAAAAAACTAAAAAAGGCGATATTTTTGCTTTTTCAGGCACTAATTGTTCCATTGCTCAATATCAGCCTCCTATTCGTCAATATCACTTTTTTTACTTTTTTTACCTGGAGGAGAAAAACGAACAGGATTTTGGGTTCTTAAGGTTTGCGGCCTCATGGATTGTTTGCTAAAAGGTAGTCTAATAAGAGAATCCTTTAGGTCCGTAACTCTTGGCGGATAGATTGGTTCTAAAAAAGGCCTATTAAGGGAAGTAAGCCTTAGTAAGTGTGTCATTAGGAGACAAAAACAAAAAACAATTCCAAGCAGCCCCCAGAGCTCCGCGAAGAATAAAAATGGAAACCGCAATAAACGGATGGCATTGCCCATTTTATAAACCGGTGTTGTAAAAGATGCAAGTGCGGCAAGTGCCACGATAATAAGAAGGACGTTACTTGTTAGTCCTGCTTCAACAGAGGCAGTTCCAATCACGATACCGCCTACGATACCGATTGTCTGACCTACTTTTGTCGGAAGACGGGCACCAGCCTCGCGGAGCAATTCAATCGTTAGCTCCAGAAAAAGGGCTTCCAAAATTGGAGGGAGCGGAATTTCCCGACGGGACGTTACTAACGTATTCATTAAATCTTTTGGGATGAGCTCGTAATGGTAAGATAATGTTGCAACATAGACCGGTGTAATCAAAATAGAAAAGGCAACAGCGAAAAGCCGGATGAGTCGGAAAAAAGAGGACAACATCCAATTTAAAAAATAATCCTCAAAAGAACCAAAAAATTCTACTAGCGTTGTCGGAGTGATCAACGCATGTGGAGACCCATCAACAAATATGGCGATTTTACCTTCTGCCAAAATGGCCGTAACCCGGTCTGGACGCTCCGAATCGAGAAGCTGCGGGAAAGGTGAATTTTTATTATCACATATAAGTTGAACAATATAAGAACTATCCGTAATCGCATCAAAGTCTATATTCTTCAGCCGCTCTATAACCGTTTTGACGTTTTCAGGGTCGACAATGCCATCTAGGTATAGAATGGAAACCTTCGTTTTTGAAAGAGATCCAATTGTTAGTTCTTCCGAAATCAGTTCTTTCACTGGAAGCCGTTTGCGAATAAGGTTTACATTTTGATCAATCGATTCGACAAAGGCTTCTTTTGGACCGATTACACTAAATTCCACCTCTGGGGTTGTTACACTTCTGACAATCTCTTTTTGGACTGCCAGAAAGGCAAAATGTTTTTGATCTGATTCAAGTGTTAAAAGAGCATAGCCATTAAACAACTTTTGCTCAATTACACTTGGGTCATCGCTGATTTGCACATCCGTCATTGCAACAAGTTTTTTTAAGTCCTCGATTTTTTCGAATGGTTTTTCAAGCAAATATGGGAGAGCATTATTTTGTAAGATGCTCTCGTCTATGAGAGTGGAAATAAATGAAAATGTAAACCGGTTGTTTGTTGGTTGATTAGTATAAGAAACCTTTTTATAGTCTTTGGAACGCTTCAGGTATTGTTCTAATGATTCTCTATCAACTTGTTGCTCGTGTTTTTTTGAAAACCAACCCATTAGTCGAATCACCTCCGTATACAGCATTACTTTTATCTTTTCCTTAAGTGGAAGGATTATGAATTCAAAAGAAAATCCCCCAATTTGGGGGAATCATCATTTATAGCACCTCAAACCATACGGGCGATTGGTCATCAGGGTCTCCATTATAATTAATCAATATTTCTTCGCCTGCTTTAATATNNAATCGTATCTGTTTTCCTTTTAAATTTATATTTGGCATTAGGTGTGTAAGAATGGTTAAATAACGAGCCATAGCCTAATGCGACAGCTCGGGCTTTATCATTTTTCCCCCACCAAAATACATAGTTTGACAGCACTGTTTTTTTCAAATATTTATACTCTTCATGAGGGACGACAATGATTGGCGAAGCATCTAAGAGTTCACCTTTTTGGATATCCCTGGTTGCAAAAACGCCTCTACCGTACTTCGATTCTTTTACTTCTAGCACAAGTTCTTGGCCTCCGTTCATTTATAGTCTTTATAAAAATATTCAAGATGATCGCCAGTTGTTAAAATTTTAAAATAAAAATTGGAAATATCGTCTTTGCATTTCTTATGAACGAGGGATAAAGAATAGTTCTAAGAGGTGAAAATGAAGTGACTGTAATAACTACCTTTAAAGAAAAACGACGTGAAAAACAAATAAAATACGAACGTTCCGTTCTGCGGGATTTATCGATTAATACACTGAAAGAGAGAGTAAGACAGTATTTTGGTACAACAAATATTGCCTCAAGCATGATCATGAATACGGGAATAGAGGAAGCCTGCTATGATGTCGCCCTTGAAGCTTTTTTATTAGGGGCAAAGTTCAGCAAATTTGGCTACCATGGAGAGAGTATGGAAGACGTAAGGATCCGCTGCTTCCGCGAAGAACATCATTTAATTGATACGTTATATAATTTTTTACTGTACTGGGGTAATGGCCAAGAAGGAGCCATGAGTGAGTCCCTTTATTATTTATGTGAACAATACATCCATGTTTGGTGGAGAGAGGGCTACGAAAAAGGCCAAAGGCGCCATAAGCTGCGACTTCATTAAATTGTCCAGCTTCAGCGCCTAGGGGATCTATGGTCTATAGCCCCTAGGAAAAATGAACTGCATTTTTCCCTGATCAAGGCGCTTCCGCTTTTCTTGTAATATTTTTCCCCCTTGTCCCATATAGTTTATTGAACAGGGACGAGCGGGAAGGAATGATTTGGTTGTCAAAGCGCAGATTGAAAATAATCGGTTTTTCGGTGGGTTTACTGGTATTATTCCTCATCTTACAGCACGACTTTTCGGAAAATAACTCATGGAAATCCTGGAATCTTCCTTTATCGGGGAAAATCATCCTACTTGATCCAGGCCATGGCGGTCCTGATGGGGGCGCGGGTACCGGGAAAACACTCGAGAAAGATATTGCCTTAGATATTACGTTAAAAGTTAGGGATCTTTTGCAGCAGCAGGGCGCTCTTGTGGTAATGACAAGAGATACAGATACGGATTTAGCAGATGATGATACAAAGGGCTATAGCCGCAGAAAAGTAGAAGACCTTAAGAAACGATTAAAAATGATTAATGATTCCGATAATGATTTTTTTGTCAGTATCCATTTAAATGCGATTCCTTCCTCAAGATGGAGCGGTGCCCAAACCTTTTATGCCCCGCATCACAAAGAAAATGCAAAAGCGGCTAAATTTATCCAAGAGGAACTTCGCAAAAATCTAGGGAATACCAATCGTAAGGCGAAGCCAATAAGCCAGGTATATATTTTAAAAAATGCCAAAAAACCAGGGGTGCTGGTTGAGGTAGGCTTTCTCTCAAATCCAGCAGAAAAGGAAAACTTGAAAAAGAAATCGTATCAGGAAAAAATAGCGGAATCCATATACCGTGGGGTCATCCGTTATTTCACGAATGAAAAAGAATTAAAAGAAACAGATTAAAGGAAGGTGGGAAACACCTTCCGTTTATTTTGGCTTTTTTCATTGATTATTGTTTACCTGTGATTCAATTAACTGATTCTTTGGACATGTATGATATACTGAAAGATGGAAACGAATTCAATTGGTGAGGTGTTTACTCAATGTTAACAGAAGCAAGAATCCGTGAGGCCATTGGCAGCCTTAAAGAGCCATTTTTACATAAAAGTTTAGCTGAATTGAATGCAATCGAGGAAATTAAGATTAAAGAAGAAAAAAATCATGTGAGTGTTAAGTTGGGGATTGCCCGGACGGGAACGAGCGAGCAATTGCAGCTGCAAACACAAATCGTGAATTTAATAAAAGAAGCCGGGGCAGAAACCGTAGGCATTCGCTTTAGCGAACTGCCGGAAGAAGTTTTAGCTGCTCACCGACATGCAGAGCCTGAAAAAGAGAAAAATCTTCTCAATGCTGCCGATACTACGTTCATTGCTATTGCCAGCGGTAAAGGCGGCGTAGGGAAATCAACAGTATCCGTCAACCTTGCTGTTGCTTTAGCACGCCTAGGTAAAAAGGTAGGACTAATTGACGCCGATATTTATGGATTCAGCGTACCAGATATGATGGGCATTACGAAGCGCCCTGTTGTTCGAGGAGAAAAGATTATTCCAGTTGAGCGCTTTGGCGTTCAAGTTATTTCTATGGGCTTTTTTGTAGAAGACAACTCCCCAATCATTTGGCGCGGCCCGATGCTTGGCAAGATGTTAAATAGCTTCTTCAATGAAGTAGAGTGGGGAGAAATTGATTATTTACTATTAGACCTGCCGCCAGGAACAGGAGATGTTGCGCTTGATGTTCACACCATGCTTCCGGCATGTAAAGAAATTATCGTAACCACTCCACATCCAACAGCAGCTTTTGTTGCTGCACGCGCTGGGGCGATGGCTCTTCGTACTGAGCATGAAGTCCTTGGGGTCATTGAAAACATGGCATATTTTGAAAGTAAATTAACCGGTGAAAAAGAGTATGTGTTCGGTCAGGGCGGCGGCGATAAGCTTGCTGAAGAATTAAATACCAAGGTTCTAGGCCGCCTGCCTCTTAATCAGCCGGATTGGAACGATGAAGACTTTGCTCCGTCTATCTACCAAGAAGATCATCAAATCGGAAAAATTTATCTAGAAATTGCCGATAAAGTAGTAAGCCTTCTTAAAAAATAAGGTCAAAAAAGCCCCTTCGGTTTAACGAAGAGGCTTCTTTTTTTATTTGGTTATTTAAGAGCCGCCCTGACCACCAGAACTTTGATTGCCGCTGGATTTTTCAGATGACCCGCTTTTACTGCTGGCTTTGGTATTCGCTTCTTCAGCAGCCTTCAGAAGCAATTCTTGAATTTTAGCCTTAAACAATGGACTATCTACTGTTTCAGTAATAACTTTTTGAAGATGTTCGCGATATTCTTTACTTTTTAAGGCATCTGCCATTTCTTTTTGAATCTCAGGTTCCTTAAAAACCTCAATCATCATACCTCTATATTCAGGATCATTCATCAAATCCTTCAATAGTTTTTCATTTTCGGATCTCATATTTTTCGCAACGCCTTGAGCAAATTTTGGGTCACTAAAAGTCTTTTTCCAAAATTCAGTCGCTTTATCTGAAGTCAGGGTTTGTGAAATGGTGTCGGAAACAACCTTTTGATCCATCACTAGTTTTTCTTTTATGCCATCTTTGGACATAACTTCTTCAATTGCTTTCTTGCCATCATCGGTTTTAAGAATATCCACAACCATTTTTTTTGTTTCGTCATAATCCACTTGCCCTCCGCTGCTTGTATCACTAGAAGAACAGCTCGTTAAGAGCACCATGATGGGTAGGAGGAGCAACATACTTTTCGTTTTCATTTTCAAGCTCCTTTCACATAAGAATCCTTAATTTTATAATGAAGAAAACTCGGAAAGATTATTCGTTGGAACTTTAAAATATGGATTTTTCAAATGTTGATTGGTACAATCATAATGGAATTTATTTTTGTACGCTGGAGGTTTATAAGGTGACAAGCCGAAATTTGGTAAGGTTGTTTATGACCACTTTAGTAGTTGGCGGGCTTACGACGGCTATTGTGGGATTGATTGTCCGCTGGAATGAAATGCAGCCATTTTTTGTTGGATTTCAAATTGGCGATATATTGTCGGCGTTAATCTGGTTTATTGTCATGGGGTTTTTATTTAGTGCTATCAGCCAAATGGGCTTTTTTGCATATTTAACGATTCACCGGTTTGGAATAGGAATATTTAAATCTGTTTCCCTCTGGAATGCTGTTCAGGTTGTCCTAATTTTATTTGCTCTGTTTGATTTGGTATATTTACGATATGAAAATTTTGCTAAATCTGGACAATCGATAGTTCCTTTTTTGGTACCGGCCATAATCCTTTTAGCAGTCGGTGCTGTGGCTGCGTGGTATAAGGTGAAACAGACCAATAAGCAGGCGTTTATCCCGGCACTATTCTTCATGGTTGTGGTAACGATAGTAGAGTGGGTTCCTGTTCTAAGGACAAACTCTAAAAACTGGCTTTTTTTGATGATGTTTGCATTGATAGCCTGTAATGCCTATCAATTGTTAATTCTCCATAAATTAAATACACAATCAGAAAAGGAAAGACAGGAAAGACTTAAACGAAAAGCAAATAGCCCTAAAAAATTAACAAAAAAACCGTCCGTATAAATGGACGGTTTTCTTTTTAGTTGATTATCTTCGACTGAACTTCCCCGTTAGTAATCATTTCGGAAACGGAGACGAGTTTTAAGCCTTTTTGACGAATATTCTGAAGAATAAGCGGCAAGGCTTTAGCAGTTTGTTTAGCCGAGTCAGAGGCATGAAGTAGAACAATATCTCCCTTATCGGCTTTTTTTACATTTGCGACGATCTTGCCAACCCCAGGATTGGTCCAGTCCTTTGAATCAACACGCCAATGAACCATGGTGTATCCATATCTTTTCGCGATTTTTAATGCCCGCTCGTCAAAATGCCCTGTTGGCGAACGTAATAATTTAATATCCTTCACATTTAATTTTGCAAAAACTTCCTGGGCTTTGGCAATATCCTTGCCGATCTTTACATCCTCTAAATCACGATAGTCAACATAATCATACCCAAGAATACCAATCTCAAACCCATCTTTGACAATCCTGCTGACAAGATCAGGGTGTCTTTCAGCCCATGATCCAGACAAAAAAAACGTAGCTGATTTCACATTTTCCTTTTTTAATGTATCTAGAATAGGTTCTGCCTTTTCATCACCCCAGCCAATATTAAAGGTTAGAGCAAGGTCTTTTTCACCGCGATAAACGGCTTTTGGACCCTCCTTCGTTGAAAAGACAGGTATTTGTGCAAGGTTCTCCATATAGAGAAACCATGCAGTAAAAAATGCGGCTATTAAAATGAGAACAACACTCTTTAAGGCCTTTCCATTTAGCACAACAAAGAAATTCATCATGACCACCTCGTCCAATACCATCCTTGTCTTCAACCTATGCTTGTTTTTTTAAATATATGATTAAAGAATTTTTATTATAAAATTTCATTAATTGGAAAATACTACAATAACTAGAAATTCCACTGGAGGTAATTCAATGTTTGGGCTTCTCATCAATGAAAAAGAAGTAAAAGAAATGGAATATCTAATTAAAAGAGAAATGGATGAAATATTATTTGATTTAAGGGATGAACGCATTGATCATATAGTAAAAAGAGCTATGGAAGAGAGATATAAGGTACTCTTTACTTTATTTAGAAGGGTCGCATCACCGAACGATTGTTTAAGATACATGAGAAGAGGTAAGAGGGACAGAAAAAAAGGATAACTTTTTTTCAAATTCCGTTGACAACTATAAAATATCTTGGTATATTAATAAACGTCGCTGCTGACGTAATAAAACAACTTTTAAAAAAGTTGTTGACATTACGAAATGCAGATGATATATTAATAAGGTCGCCTTTGAGCGATGGCTTGTTCTTTGAAAACTAA
>NZ_JBALPP010000080.1:0-1685 GCF_036965425.1 Neobacillus drentensis
TATCTTACCTTTAATAAACGCTTTGTTGTAATCCTCCTTTTCTTGTGATAATACAGTCATATAGTAATCCTTCAAAACGGCAATGTAATCCACTAATTCTTCTAACTTTTCTTCAGAACCTTTTTGTAATACTCCTCAACAAAATTTTCGAAATATACAGGTCGGTTTATGTAGTTTAATAGTAAATGATAAATAAATGAAAAATATGTAATGGGAAATTAATATAGATAGGAGAAGTGCCTTGGGAAAATAAGATAATTCACAGCCGCTATTAGCGGTTTTTTTTTGGTAAAATAGTAAATTTTTTTCTGTGATCTTTTAACAATAGATAACATAAAAAACATGACCTAAATAAGGAATTGACTTACTATTTTTCTATCATTGCGGAGAGCGATTTCGTTCTTCTTCTGTACTTGTAAAAAAAGCCAAAAGAACCCTTCAACTGGGCTCATTGGTTGAATTCTTTTTTTAATAATGAGTAGACGATGGTGTCGTGAAATTTGGAACCATCAAAGTCTGTTTGCCTAAGGATTCCGTCTTGATGAAAACCGAATTTTTCAAGAAGCTTTTTTGAACCTTGATTTTCTGCATATAAATCTCCGACAATGCGATTTAGTCCAAGTTCATTAAATACGAAAGGTAAAATGGTCTTTAAGACTTCGGTCATAACGCCTTTTTTGTGATAGCCTTGGTGCAAATAGGCACCCATTTCTGCTTTTCTATGCCACATATGGAGTTTATGAAGGCGAAACATGCCAATCACTTCACTGCTGCTTTTTTCGATTATCACCCAAGGAATTTCTTTCTCCATTTGAAAGTTTGCAAGATGATTCTTTATTTTCTCTTCCATTTCCCTAAGTGTTTTGATGGGGTGAGGAGTGACATATTTCATTGTCTCAGCATCGCTCATAAATTCGAATAATGCCGGGGCATCCTCAAGTGATAGACCTCTTAAAAGATACTGTTCTGTTTCAAGAATAGGAATTTCATTGTTTTCAAATGGGTTTATCAATGATAAGCACCTCCTTGTACTACTTATATAATAACGTAAGGATTTTGAAGACAGGGAATACAATGTTGTTTTAGAGAAGCAATTATTTTTGATTATGATTAATTCTTTTTAGAAATGGTGAAATAGCCCTCTCCGATTTATTAGTAACGTCATATTGTTTTTATATATCCATGAATACCTATGCCTAGGACAATTGTGGAAGATTAACTTAAATTTGGTGTCATTATATTCAGGATAATAAAAAAATAATTAACCTTTGTGAGGGGAATGCAGCAAAATGGAAGAAAAAAATCAATACCGTGAAGATTTGCTAGAAGGGTGTAATAACATTTATTCTTACTGGAATAGTATGAGACCAAGGTTTTCAAAACTTGTTGATATAATAATTTTAGAGGAATGGGAAGGATATTGCCGTCAATTAAAAGAGAAATTACTGGCAGATTTAAAAGTGGAAGTCGGGAACCATCAGTCAGCTGAAAGGCTATATCAACAGTGGGAACAGCTATTCAAAGAATCAAATCCTTATCAGGAAGAGATTGAAGACAATTCTGATCAACGTTTGGAATTGGAAGGGCAAAAACAATCCCATGAAGAATTTTTGGAAACAGAAGCTAATAAAGACGAGATTAAAGACAATCCTGATCAACGTTTGGAATTGGAAGAGCAAAAACAA
>NZ_JBALPP010000080.1:1960-2228 GCF_036965425.1 Neobacillus drentensis
GCAAAAACAACTCCATGAAGATTTTTTGGTAACGGAACCTTTACAAGAGGAGAATAAGGTTGAATTAGATAAATGGTTGGATATAGAGGAACAACAGCAATACCAAGAATATTTGCTTGAATGGTGTAATAACATGTTTTCTAATTGGGAAAGTATGAGACCAAGGTTTGCAAAACTTATTGATATTAAAAGTTTAGAGGAATGGGAAGAATCCTGCCGCCATTTAAAAGAGAAATTACAGGCAGATTCAAAAGTGGACTTCGATGAC
>NZ_JBALPP010000080.1:2253-16610 GCF_036965425.1 Neobacillus drentensis
GAAAGGCTACATGAACAGTGGGATCAGCTATACAAAGGATCATATACTTATAAAGCATTGCTTTGAGTATAATCTGCTGTAAGAAAAAAGGGGGCCCGTCGCGGGCTCCCTTTGAAAACATTAATGCATTGGATTCATTTCAGCATGTTTAACGATGACCCGACGGATAAAGAACGCTAGGACAAGACTGATCAGCGTCACAATCATGGCGAACAAGAACACGTGCTGTGAGCCGAGCGTCATCGCATTAGCCACCGTTGGAGCAGGAGATTGGTGCATATACTTCTCCATGCCGCTCGTTAGTATGATGATCGCAATTGATGTTCCAATCGCACCCGCAACCTGCTGCAGCGTGTTCATGACTGCCGTACCATGTGGGTAAAGCTCTGGCGGAAGCTGGTTCAGGCCATTCGTCTGCGCCGGCATCCAGACCATGGAGATCCCTACCATTAGTCCGATATGCAAGGCGACGATAAATGCAATCGAGGATGAGGACGATATGCCGGAGAGACACCACAACATGATCGCCACGACGGCGAGGCCGGAAATAACAAGCCACTTTGGTCCATATTTGTCGAACAAACGGCCCATGCGCGGCGAAAGGATGCCGTTCAGCGCGCTGCCTGGCAACAGCATAAGCCCAGCAGTGAAAGCGGAAAGTTTCATACCGTTTTGAAGAAACATTGGCAGAATAATCATGCTGGACAAGATAATCATCATACAAGCCAGAACCATAAGCAGCCCTACGTTATACATTGGGTATTTAAAGACGCCAAGGTCCATCATCGGCTCACGCATGATCATCTGCCTAAGTGTAAATAACACAAGTGCAACCAGCCCGATGCCGATGGAAAAGAGAACGGCTGAACTGGTCCAACTTTCTACACCTTCGCCCGCTTTGCTAAAGCCAAAAACTACGCCTCCGAAGCCAATCGTTGATAATACAACAGAAAGTAAATCGATGCGAGGCCTCGTAACTTCAGTAACATTTTCCAAATACTTCAGCCCTACAAACAGCCCTATCACTAAAAACGGCAGAGAGAGCCAGAAGATGTAGTGCCATGTGAAATATTCAATTAAAAGACCTGCCACTGTCGGACCAGTCGCTGGTGCGAACATAATCACAAGTCCGACGAAACCCATTGCCGCTCCGCGCTTCTCCGGTGGATAAACGACGAGGATCGTATTGAACATAAGCGGAATCAACAGGCCCATGCCGGCCGCCTGAAGAACACGAGCGACCATAAGCATTTCGAAATTGAACGCGAGCGCCGCAATCAATGTGCCTGCGATCGAGCTCGCCAACGAACAGATAAACAATTGTCTCGTCGTAAACCATTGCAGAAGGAGCCCAGTCATCGGCATCAAAATGCCGAGAGTAAGCAGGAATCCTGTCGTCAACCACTGTGCGGTCGCGGCCGAAATTTGGAACACGACCATTAAATTACTAATCGCAATGTTGAGAGCTGTTTCACTGAACATGCCAACGAAACCGCAGATGAGCAGCGACGCCATAATGGCACGCGTATTGTATTGCTTCATTTTAGGACTCCACTTCCCTCTGATATCAATTTTCTATTCCTATATGTCTGTTATCTGTTAAATTTTAGTGTCCAAAATAATTCAAGTCAAGTTTGTAATAATGAGTCATACATGAAGTCCTGTTTGGGGCTTTTTTCTTTGAGAAAATACAAATACAGACCACTTGAACTCACTTTT
Source organism: Neobacillus drentensis (assembly GCF_036965425.1). Taxonomy (GTDB): domain Bacteria; phylum Bacillota; class Bacilli; order Bacillales; family Cytobacillaceae; genus Neobacillus; species Neobacillus drentensis_F. The sequence goes on from NZ_JBALPP010000080.1 coordinate 3,973, forward strand.
CTATATCAAAATAGTTAATTATTCAATTAATAAAATAATTTCAAATATATTGACAATTCTGAATTGTGTTTATAAAATACTCTTAAGTTATCATATCATATGAAGAGTTAGGGGAGTGGAAAAACATGGCATTAAAACGTAAATCCCTCGTCGATGATGTGGTTGATGTCTTTTTAAAAGATGTGGAAAACGGTGTGTATACATATGGTGATAAATTGCCTTCTCAGAAGGAATTGGCAAACCGTTATCAGGTCAGCTTAATCGTTATTAGAGAAGCTCTGACTAAATTATCTGCAGTAGGGATTATAAGTTTTCATCAAGGAAAAGGTACTTACCTAAATAAATCAGAAAAAGGAACGTTTGTTGCTCCAGAATTTTCATCATTAATCTTCCATAATATCAATAACCTTCTTGAAATAGTGGAAGCGAGACAAATCGTTGAGAGTGAAACAAGCTCCTTAGCGGCAAAACGAAGAACAAATAATAATCTTTTAGAAATTGAAAAAACGATCGATGGAATGAAGAAAAGCTTAAACGATTATGAACATTTTGCTAAGTGGGATGTTGAATTTCACATTGCTGTAGCAAAAGCTTCAAATAATCAAGTACTGCAAAAAATTACTACGCTTCTCATTGATAGTTATCGTTCGGAGATATCAAAGTTTTTTCAAGTTCCAGGCGTTATTGAAAAGATTTTAATGGAGCATGAAAGCATCTATTATCAAATTTTAAATGGAGATAGCAGGAAGGCTTCTTTAATTATGCGAAACCATCTTGAATTACCTGAAAAGGTCTTTTCCGCAAAAATAGATGAATCCGTAAATTAAAAATGGAAATGTTCTTTTTTTGTGTAAGCGTTTTATTTTAGTTTGATAGGAGCATGGCACACTCATTTAAATGAAAGATTATATTAATTAATAAGAGGTGGAAAATATGACTAACTATCAGATTGCTGTAATCCCAGGGGATGGAATCGGCCCGGAGGTAATGAATGAAGCAGTTAAAGTCCTTGAACTGCTCAAAAAACTGGACCCTTCATTTCAAATCGAATTTGATACATTTGATTGGAACAGCGAGTATTATCTTAGGAATGGAAAAATGATGCCAGACGACGCCCTTGATACTTTAAAAAAATATGATGCTATTTTATTCGGTGCTATTGGCGATAAGAGGGTGCCTGATGATGTGACGGTATGGGAGCTAATCATGCCTATACGGAAGAATTTCAAGCAGTACATTAATTTACGTCCGGTTAAATTATTGAAGGGAGTATCTAGCCGGTATTCAGGTGAAACTATCGATTTTGTCATTGTCAGAGAAAACGCTGAAGGTGAGTACTCCAATAGCGGCGGCAGATTATATTTAGGCACGGAACAGGAGATCGCCGTCCAAAATACTATAATAACGCGCACTGGTACGAAAAAAGTGGCAAGATTTGCTTTTGAATATGCTAAAAAACATGATAAAAGGACGGTTACAAGCGCGACAAAATCGAATGCGATCATCCATTCAATGAAACTGTGGGATGAGGTTGTAAATGAGGTGGGAATGGATTATCCGGCTATAAATCTCCAAAGCTATTATATTGATGCTCTAGCAGCGTATTTTGTTTCTAGGCCAGAGGATTTCGAAGTAGTGGTTGCTTCCAATTTGTTTGGAGATATACTAAGTGATTTAGGCTCCGCCGTTGTAGGAGGGCTTGGGCTTTCCCCATCTGCAAACTTAAATCCGGAAGGAGATTTCCCTTCCATGTTCGAGCCAGTCCATGGCTCTGCTCCTGATATTGCGGGCAAAGGAATCGCTAATCCCATTGCGCAGATTTGGTCGGTAGCACTAATGCTAGAGCATTTGGGGAGAAGGGACTTAGCGGCAGTCATTTTAGAATCTATTGAACAGGTTATTGTACAAAATGAAGTGCAAACACCTGACTTAGGCGGCAGTTCAACGACAAGTGAAATGGGTTCAGCAATATGTGATGCTTTACAACACTTACTTTTAGTTAGAGAGGGTCGATATTGATGAGATTAGAAAATGAAGTGTTTGTTGTAACAGGTGCACAGGGCGGAATGGGGAAAGAAACGGTTTCAAGATTTTTAGAAGAAGGAGCTTTAGTTGTCGCTGTTGATCTCAATGTGGACGGAGTAGAGGAAAACGAACATCTCCTGCCAATTGCTGCAGATTTAACCAAGGAAGAGGAAGTGGCGATTGTTTTTTCATCTGCATTTAAGAAATTTGAGCGTATCGACGGTTTAGTTAATATTGCAGGTATCGCCCAGCCAGCAACACCTATTGAAGAAGTGAGCCTGGCAGATTGGGAGAAAATTATGCGTGTAAACGCAACAGCTCCCTTTTTAACTTGCCGTGCTGCTGTACCTTATATGAAAAAAAATGGTGGTGGAGTGATTGTCAATATCGCTTCTATTTCCATGGTGAGACCTAGGCCCGGCTTAAATGCCTATATCGCTTCAAAGGGAGCCGCCGTTTCATTTTCGCAAGCATTGGCTATTGAATTAGCTGAGTACGGAATTCGGGTCAATGCGGTGAACCCAGGTCCAGCAGATACAAATATGCTTGGGGAATTTGCAGCGAAGAATACAGATATTGAGGCAGCAAAGGAAAGTGTTTTTAAGAAAAGTGTTCCATTAGGAAGGTTGATTCGTCCTATTGATATTGCCAATTCTCTTGTTTATTTATGTTCAAAGGAAGCGTCTATTGTTACGGGTGCTGTTTTAAACGTAGATGGCGGAAGGGGGATTTAACCAGTGAAGGCAGTCGAAGTTCAAGTTCGAGGATGCTACATAAACGGGGAATGGATAGTACCTAACAATGAGAGATTAATAGAAGTGAAAAACCCAGGTGACGGTTCATTATTAGCTTTTGTTCCAAGAGGGGACAAGGAAGAAATTGACCTTGCAGTAAAAGGAGCCAAAAAGGCATTTCATTCAACTGAATGGAAGACTTTTAGTCCTTATAATCGGGGTAAGCTTCTTTATCAGGCAGCGGAAATCATTCGTGGAAATAAGGAAGAATTAGCAAGATTAGAGACATTAGATGTTGGAAAGCCGCTGACTCAATCTGCTGTGGATGTGGAGGTTGCCGCACGTTATTTTGAATATTACGCTGGAATCGCAGATAAAATTCTCGGAGAAACGATTCCCGTTGAGCCAGGAATCATCGATTATACTGTTCGAGAACCGATTGGGATTGTCGGACATATTATTCCGTGGAATTATCCTTTGCAAATTGCAGCAAGAAGCATTTCTATTTCCATTGCAACCGGGAACGCGGCTGTTCTGAAGCCAGCCGAGGATACACCGCTAACGACTCTTAAACTAGTTGAATTAATGGAGCCTTTAGGGCTGCCAAAAGGTATTTTGAATGTTGTAACTGGATACGGCTATGAGGCAGGTGCCGCCCTATCAGGTCACCCTGATATAAACCATATTACTTTTACGGGTTCGGTAGAGACGGGGAAAAGGGTTATGGAGTCAGCGGCACAAAATATCGTTCCGGTTACCCTAGAACTTGGAGGAAAATCTCCAAATATTGTCTTTGCAGATTGTTATGAAAAGGAAGCTCTTAAGTGGGTGCTTAAATCTATTGTGCAAAATGCAGGGCAGACTTGTTCTGCTGGCTCGCGTTTGGTAATTGAAAAATCCATAAAAGAAAATTTCATTCGGAAGCTTGCTGCAGCAATGGAGGAGCTTTCAATCGGACCAGGAATGGAAAATCACGATCTAGGGCCAGTGCTTTCTAAAAAGCAATTTGAGCGTATTCAAAGTTTTCTTTATCTTGCCAAGCAAGACGGTATTAGGATCGTAACAGGAGGAGAACGGAAGTTGCTTGAAGGTTACGAATTAGGCTACTACCTTCAGGCAACCATCTTGGATAACGTTCCTGCAGGTCATTATCTTGCTCAGGAGGAAATCTTTGGCCCTGTATTGACAGTTACCACTTTCCAAACAGAAGAAGAAGCAATCGAAATAGCAAATGGCACACCATATGGACTTGTTGCTGGCGTATGGACTGAAAACGGCGGGCGAGCTCACCGTGTTGCCAGCCAGCTTCAATGCGGCCAAGTATTCATCAACCACTATGGTGCAGGTGGAGGTATCGCCCAGCCATTCGGCGGTTACAAAAAAAGCGGATTTGGGCGGGAGAAAGGGCTAGAGGCACTCCGGAATTATACGCAAGTAAAAAACGTGGCGCTGAAATATTAAGGCAATAGAGGGCGTAGGTTTGACAGTAATAACAGAATACTGTTTCAGTAGAATGCTAGCAATCACTAAACAATTCGAACAGCCGATATTTCTAAATATTGGAAAAAATGAAAGGAGAATGAAATGGAGTCCATTATTCGATTAGAAAATGTTTCTTTTTCATACAAAATCAATGAAAAAACGAAAGTATCCGTTCTTAAGAATATCTCCTTTTCCATCTTCCCTGGAGAATATGTAGCAATAATTGGCCACAATGGATCAGGAAAATCTACCTTATCCAAACACCTTAACGGGATCTTGACTCCAGACAGCGGGGATGTCTGGGTTCACGGGCATAACACGAAGGATGTCAACAAGAAGCGATCTATTCGTCAAGCGGTTGGCACGGTATTCCAACATCCAGATAACCAAATTGTTGCGACGATTGTGGAGGAAGATGTAGCATTTGGCCTGGAGAATATTGGAGTACCAAGAGAAGAAATGAAAAAGAGAGTAGATGAAGCTTTAAATGTTGTCAAAATGTCTCAGTTCCGCCACAGACCGCCGCATCACCTCTCGGGAGGACAGAAGCAAAGGGTTGCGATTGCCGGGGTGCTGGCGATGAAGCCAGATTGCATTGTTTTTGATGAAGCAACAAGTATGCTAGACAGTTTTGGCCGGAAAGAAGTTCTTCAGGTGATGAGGAAAATGAACAATATGGGGATGACGATTATTACCGTTACACATCATATGTCGGAAGCAGCGGAAGCTGATCGGATTATCGTCATTGAAGGTGGGCAGATTGTCATGGATGGTCCGCCGCGTGAAATTTTTAAACATAAGCTGGAATTAGAGAACCTGCAATTAGAAGTGCCTTCAGTGAGCCAAATGGCCGAAGTGATTCACAGAAAATTTACCACTTTTTCAAAGGACATTATTCAAGAAAGTGAGTTTATTGAAGAAGTGGAGAAATTTCACAAAGCGGAGGTGGGAACATGACAGGCAGGCCAATCATTGAAATAGAAAACCTATCCCATACGTATATGAAGGGGACACCGATGGAGCATGTTGCCTTAAAAGGAGCCAACCTTTATGCAGAAGAAGGTGAATGCATAGCCATCATTGGCCATACAGGGTCGGGAAAGTCGACTCTAATCCAGCATTTTAATGGACTGATGCGTCCAGAATCCGGAAAAGTAATCATTGATGGGGAAGATTTATCGAAGAAAAAGGTGGATTTGAAAACATTGAGGCAGAAAGTGGGACTTGTTTTTCAAAACCCGGAGGATCAGATTTTTGAAAAACTTATAGGTGATGACATTGCATATGGGCCCTTTAAATTAGGCCTTCCACTTAAGGAGGTGAGGGAGCGGGTCAAATGGGCGATGGACGTGGTTGGTTTAGATTTTGAGGAAATGAAGGACAGACAAACCTTTGCGTTAAGTGGCGGACAGAAACGGAAGGTAGCCTTAGCAGGAATTCTTGCCTTAAAACCGAAGATATTAGTTCTTGATGAACCGACAGCTGGTTTGGATCCGAAGTCAAGAAAGGAATTGCTGGATAAAATTAAACGGTTAAACAAGGAAGAAAAATTAACGGTCGTTTTTGTGTCACACAATATGGAAGAGGTCGCCATGCTGGCAGACCGCGTATATGTGATGGCTGGAGGAACTGACGTGTTAACTGGCAGCCCGAAAGAAATTTTTACAGATAAAGAAAAACTGCAACATCATCAAATAGGGACCCCTGAAACAGTGCAGGTTCTTTATAAATTAACGGATCTTGGATACCAGGTAAATACGGAGGCTTTTTCCGTCACGGAAGCAGCAGAGGAAATTATGAAGGTTCTTGCCGGCAAGAAGGAGGGTTCAGAACATGTCCAGCGAATTTGAAATATCCCGTAGTATTACAATTGGTCAATACGTACCAACAGGCTCATTTATTCATCGATTAGACCCAAGAATAAAGCTTCTTGTTTTTGTTATTCTCGTTGTGGCGATTGCCTTTAATACGAGTTATTTCGGAAATGCCATTGGTCTAGTTTTATCTCTTTATTTATTCTGGGCCTCCAAAATCCCAATCAGCTACGGGTTATCTGGTGTGAAACCAGCCATTCCATTTATTGTCATCTTAGCCGTTTTACAGCTGCTTTTTCAAGGACAGCTCTTTTCAGATGGAAGAGTGTATGTGGATTATGGCTTTGTCTTAATCACCAGTGAAAGCATTCGATTGGTAGTTGTATCAGCCGTTCGATTTATTGAAATCATCTTCTTAAGCAGTGTACTTACCTTATCAACTTCCACCACAGAATTAACACATTCCATTCAAAGCTTATTAAGCCCGTTAAAGAAAATTAAGTTCCCTGTCCACGAAATCTCTTTGATTACAACGATTGCGATTCGATTCGTCCCAACCTTTGCCATCGAGATGGAAAAAATGATGAAAGCACAAGCCTCAAGGGGAGCCGACTTTGGTACCGGCGGCTGGTGGAGAATTGTTCAAAGAACAAAAGAAATGTTTCCGATTATTATCCCTTTATTTAATATCGCCTTATCAAGGGCGGAGGATTTGATTCTTGCAATGGAATCACGCTGCTATACGCCAGGAGGCGAAAGGAGTTCCTACTCCGTTTATAAAGCAATAGCGAAGGATTATCTTGTCTTACTGGTTGGATTATTTTTCTCATTACTATTACTTTTTTATCCGTTTCCTTTTTAATTAAAGGCTGTTTTCGAAAGTTTATCGGAGTATCCCAAAAAACACAATCTCTTAGCAAATAAAGGGCCTGTTTAAAAAATCCAAAAACAAAAGGGGAGTATTTGAATGAAAAAATCTTTAACAGTTCGCGATATTGTCATCGCTGGGGTGTTAGGTGCAGTTGCCATTTTATTAGGGGTAACACGATTGGGGTATATTCCAGTTCCAACAGCAGCTGGGAATGCCACAATCATGCACATTCCCGCTATTATTGGGGGGATTATGCAGGGACCATTGGTTGGCTTAATTGTTGGCGCGATTTTTGGAATATCCTCTTTCCTAAACGCAACGGTCCCTCTCTTTAAAGATCCATTAGTAGCGATTTTACCGCGTCTTTTTATCGGTGTGGTTGCATGGCTAATATATGTTGGACTCCGCCGCAAAAATGAATACATAGCGGTTGGTGCTGCTGCATTTATCGGGACATTAGCGAATACTGTACTTGTGTTAACGATGGCTGTAGTCCGCCATTATTTAACCGCGGGAGTAGCCTGGACAGTCGGAATCACAAACGGAATTCCTGAAGCCATTGTCGGTACTATTGTTACATTAGCGGTTGTATTAGCCTGGAAACAGATTGGCAAAACACAAAAATCAAAGATTTCTAAGGATTTATAAGGGATGCATAATCAAATTACAGATGTACCGGGAGTAAAAGTTGGAAATAAAGAAAATCAACAGGCATTGACTGGTTGTACCGCTATTCTTTTTGAAAGGGGTGCGGTAGCTGGAGTGGATGTAAGAGGGTCCGCTCCCGGAACCCGGGAAACCGATCTTTTAGACCCGGTTAATTTAGTTGATAAAGTTCATGCCATCTGTTTAAGCGGTGGAAGTGCGTTTGGTTTGGATGCCGCTTCTGGCGTAATGCAATTTTTAGAGAATGAGGGGATCGGCTTAGATGTGGGTGTAGCTAAGGTTCCTATAGTTCCAGCAGCTGTGTTGTTTGATCTGCCATACGGTGACCCCAAAATTCGACCCGATAAACAGATGGGTTACGAGGCTGCAAAAACGGCAACTACAGAAATGTTTAGCACAGGAAATTACGGAGCCGGCTGTGGTGCTACCGTTGGAAAATTGGCTGGTCCAGACTTTTGTATGAAGGGCGGCCTCGGTAGTGCGTCACTCCGCTTAGAAAATGGCGTGGTGATAGGGGCGATAGTAGCTGTCAATCCTGCCGGTGATGTCCGCGACTCTTCCTCGGGAGAAATTTTGGCAGGACCTTATAAAGATGGGAAGCTTGTTGATAGTATCAAGCTTCTTGAAAAAAACTATCAACCTACTATTCCTGTTGGGTCTAATACCACCATTGGGGTTATTGCGGTCAATGCCGATTTAACGAAGGCGGAGGCAACGAAGGTAGCCCAAATGGCTCAAGACGGGTATGCAAGAACGATTTATCCAGCTCATACTCTGTTTGATGGGGACACCATTTTTGCTGTGGCTACCGGAGGAGACAGGGTTCCGGTAGATGTGATTGGCGGCCTTGCTGCAAAGGTCATGGAGATGGCGATCATTAACGCGGTTAAATCAGCAGAAAGTATTGAAGGAATTATCGCTCATAAAGATTTATTTAATTTAAGATAAATATAAGCTGTAATAAGTGGCTGTAAATAACCATTGGGATGATACGAAATTAATTTAGTGTTTTACATTGGAAAGATAAGATTGCAGTGATAAATATCCAATCCGAACAAATAAGAAGGAGTGAAACTTTGTGACATTTGCTATGAGCTGGAATGAATGGTCTAACCTTGATGCCATTGGCCTCGCCGATTTGGTACGAAAAGGAGAGATTACCCCGCGAGAGGTGGCCCAACAGGTTTCACTCGCCATCGACACCTTAAATCCTTCGGTCAACGCGGTCATCGAGGTCTTCGATGATGCGGTCAATAACCCTATGAAAGACGGAACGAAAGCTGATGGGGTTTTTGCAGGAGTACCATTCCTGATGAAGGATCTAGGACCCACTGTTAAAGGGCGTCTACAGGAAATGGGATCTCTGTTTATGCGAGGAAATCGTGCTTCAGCAGACAGCTTCCTTACCAGTCGCATTCGCCAAGCAGGTCTTAACATCATCGGGCGGACGACAACACCTGAGTTTGGGCTCTGCAGTTCAGCCGAGAATCCAGAAGTCTATGTTACGCGAAATCCGTGGAATCTTGACTATACAACCTGCGGATCTTCTGCGGGCACGGCAGCTTCGGTTGCGGCCGGAATCATTCCCATCGGCCATGCGACTGATGGCGGCGGCTCGATTCGAATTCCTGCAGGTGTAAATGGCAACATCGGTTTGAAGCCGTCCCGCGGCGTCTTTTCGGTTGGTCCCTACAGTTCGGACTTGATGGGTGTAGTATCAGCTCAGGGTTGTCACTCACGCACCATACGTGACACCGCTGCCTTTGTGGACAGTTGCAGGGGGGGAGCACCTGGCGAGTTCATGCCATATTGGTTGCCTTCCGAGCCTTACTCCGAGCTGATTCGCCGGGATCCGAAAAAACTTCGTATCGCCGTTTCACATCAGTGGGGAGATTACGCGGCCACACCACACATAGTTGCTGAATTGGAACGGACGGCCCGCTTCCTCGAAGCACTTGGCCATCACGTCGAGTGGGTAATTCCGGACATTGACTTTCATACTGCCTACGAGGCACAAACCGAATGCTATATCATGAATTTTACACAAACTATTCAAGGTCTATTGGAGCAAAAAGGCTTGGAAAAGCCACCTGCCAATCTTATTGAACCGATGTGCATTCGGGTCTGGGAAGAAGGCCGCTCCGCCTCGTATACGCAACGTGCCAAGATGCAAGCGAAGTTCAACGACACTTCCCGCAGGGTAGCCTCCTTCTTTGAAGACTGGGATATCATGCTGACCCCGACGATTGCCCTGCCTACGCCATTGGTTGGAACGAAGGAGTATTTGACAATCAGCGATAATCCTTCTGTCTATGATTGGTTCCAAAACCTCTGGGGGATATTCTCATATACTCCGATCGCCAACCTTTGTGGCCTTCCGGGTATCTCGTTGCCGATGGCTGAACTTGAGAACGGGCTGCCCCTTGGAATTCACGCACTCACACGGCAAGGGGACGATGGATTGCTACTGCAGCTGGGAGCCCAAATCGAGCGCGCACTAAATGGAAAATGGAACCACGGGCGGCGGCCAGGTGTACATGTAACATCAATTGATGCAGTGCCACAACAACTTTCGCCTTTTCCGGAATCCAGGAGACAGCTGTAGGTGAGTAAACTGATAGTAAATAAAAAGAAAAAAGAGTAAAAGAAGAGCAGCCGAAATGGAACGGCTGCTTTTATTAATTATTTAGCCCCATTTGCAATACAGTGCATTTTAAACGGTGCTTTCCCATAATTAAATTGTAGCTTTTGCTTCTTTTCCCATGTTGTTCTTTACAAACACTGCTACCACCAAAATGATAGCCATAGCAATTGGAATAACTAAATGAAGTGATTCTGGAATTAAGATGTGGACCTTTTCTAAGCCTTTATCTTCAACCATCATTTTACCTGCAGCAAAGGTTAATAAACCTGCACCTGCATAAACGATAATAGGAAATCTCTCCATTAAGCTCGTTAATAATTTGCTGCCAAAAATAATGATTGGGATTGAGATGAGAATTCCAATTGCAATCGGCAGAATTCCTTCCGCAACGCTTGATAACGCAATAACATTATCAATAGACATTGCGAAATCGGCAATCGCAATCGTTTTGATTGCTGCTAGAACTTGATCTGATGGTTTGATATTTGCGTTCTCTTCTTCTTTATGTGCGATTAAATTGTAGCTGATTCGTAACAAGATTAAACCGCCCACTAATTGCACGAAGGGGATTCCTAGAAACTGAATTAAAACAGTTGCTGCTAGAATCCTTAATACAATAGCCATTAATGTCCCGCCAAAAATTGCCCGATTTCTCAAATGCTGGGGGACTTTACTAGCAGCTAATGCAATAACCACCGCATTATCACCCGATAACAAAATATCGATTCCTATTAAACTTAAAATTTGTAGAACTGTCATGTCTTTAGAACTCCCCCTGTTTATGTATATTTTTAAACTTCTATGTTATTGATATATCATATCTTTTTGGACTCTGGCAAAAAATTTTATGAACTTAATATGGGAATTTTGTCCAAATCTATTTGAAATAAGAAAAGACATCCCATAAAGGAATGCCTTAATTATTGGAAAAAGTTTTATCTTCATCAGGATTTAATAAAATGTACGCATATTAACATCAAAAATGAAATAGCTATCATACTTGTTACCCAAAGCCACGCCAATTCCATGTTGCCTGAATCAATTGCTACATATATAGCGGTAGGAATTGTTTGGGTTTTCCCAGGGATGTTTCCTGCGAACATTAATGTGGCTCCAAATTCACCTAATGCTCTCGCAAAACTCAATATTGCACCTGCAATGATTGCTTTAAGTGCAAGCGGAATTGAAATAAACATAAATAAACTGAATTCATTTGCTCCGTCCACACGAGCAGCATTCTCGATATCCTCATCTACTGCTTCAAATCCTGTCCTAGAAGATTGATACATAAGAGGAAATGCGACTACAGTCGAAGCAATCACAGCAGCCCACCAAGTAAACATTGCAGGTTGATTAAAAATCCACTCAATCAATTTCCCTACTGGACTATTCCGACCAAAAAACATAATTAATAGGAAACCTACGACTGTCGGAGGTAAAACTAACGGTAAAAGGAAAATGGTATCAACTAAGACTTTTCCTTTAAATTTTCTATTAGCCATTATCTTTCCAAAAAACAGTCCTAAAATGATGACCGATATTGCCGAAACAGAAGCAATTTCAATAGATAGTTCGACAGGAGACCAAAAGCTTGTTGCCATTTTTACCTATTTCAGTTTCTTAAATCCATACTTTTCTAACGTCTTCATTGATTGATCATTTTGAAGATAGTCGTAGAATAGCTGGGCTTCTTTTTGATGGGTACTATTCTTAATTACCCCTACTGGATAAATAATCGGATCGTGTGTGTCATCCTTAGCAGTAGCCACTATTTCAACTTTTTGAGAAGTTAATGCATCTGTCTTATATACAAGTCCAGCGTCGACATTGTTAGATTCGACATAAGTAAGCACTTGTCGAACATCTTTTCCATATACTATTTTTCCTTCAATAGACTTCCAAACATTTAGCTTATCCAAGGTCTGCTTACCATATTGCCCTGCAGGAACGGACTCAGGGGTTCCAAGTGCTACCTTATCAGATTTTGTTAAATCTTCGAATGTGTTAATTCCTTTATTTGAACCCTTTGGTACTACCAGGACAAGTTCGTTTCCTACTAAATCTGTTCCGTTTTTCTTTTCAATAAGTCCATCCTGAATTAATTTCTGAAATTTGTCCTCAGCAGCAGAAAAGAACAGATCGACAGGTGCTCCCTGGGAAATTTGCTGCTGAAGGGCCCCTGAAGCTCCTAAGTTATAATTTATAGTGACATTAGGATGTTTTTTTTCAAAATCTGCTTTAATATCAGTTAAGGCATTCTGTAAACTTGCAGCTGCTGAAATGGTTAATTCCACTTTCTTTTCAGAAGCTGCTTGTTTCTGTTCTTCTGGTTTTTTAGATTGTTCTTTTGTTGAACATCCAGATAAGGCTAATAATAATAGCATCATCATAAAAAATATAAG
>NZ_JBALPP010000081.1:0-350 GCF_036965425.1 Neobacillus drentensis
ATTTTCATTTCGTGGTACTTATGAAATTCTTCTATTCGTTTATTATGTTCTTTATGCCATTGATGGAGAGCAACTTGTTTCATTTTTATTCTCCTCTCGTTTAATAACCTAATTATATAGCTCTGGTTGAAAATTACAAAGTAAATTTTGCCACAAAAATTAACATAAAGATGTTAAACAGATGGAGAAAATTATGCAATGTGAATGGGAGTAAGATATTTGAAGTTGAACCTGTAAGATGAAGAACAACAATGTCGTAATACCAGGATATTATGTACTTCTTGTTCAACTAACAGGGGCTTTACTTTAAAATCGGGTTGCTGCGGCAGCTTTTTTCTTATTGTGCTAAC
>NZ_JBALPP010000081.1:557-899 GCF_036965425.1 Neobacillus drentensis
AAAAAAGATTATCAAATTAAAAACAGATTCTCAAAAGAATTAGTGTCGGCTACTTTCTTTGCTCCTTTTGACAAATGTGTCGAGCCTTATATAAGAGTAGCAACCAGTGACTATTTAGAATTACTTGAGAAGAATGGGAAAGATAATGCACTTGCGGCAATTCTTGGTTCTGTCGCTCACGAGTTGGGGCATTATTATCAATTGGTTGATAACCTTGAACTAGATGAAGAAGGTGCAGAAAATAATAAAGATTATTTGATTGATTTGTATGCTCAGACAAGAGAACATCCATAAAAAACTTTTGTCTTTCTTATTAAACTACGGGGTGCAAGAGTTAAAGAT
>NZ_JBALPP010000081.1:981-2393 GCF_036965425.1 Neobacillus drentensis
TTATTAGTATTGAAATAATAAAGATCCTCTCAATCATCAAAATCATTAAGAGGATCTTGTATTAGAAAATTATTTCTTAACAGCGTGGATAAAATGAATTGTCTCGAATGCAGATAAATAATCCGTCCTATTTCTAAAGTATTGCTCATTTATCGTAGTTGGTGATAAAAGTTCATAAATTAGTAAACCTGATTTTTCTAACGTTTTCTCAAGTTCATTATAAGCAAAACTTGATTTCATTGGTTCACCACTTGCCAAAGCCATTTTCACCATATTTTCAACTCTATTAGACATACACTTTTCTTCAAAGAGTGTTTCATCTGCATAGTCAAAAACTATAGAGCTTCCAGATGGGACTTTGGCAAATAAATGTTTGATCAGGCTTGAATTTTCCTCTTTTGTTAAATAATACGAAACACCCAAAAGACTAAAGAAAGTTTTTTTGTTCTCATCAAATCCTTTATTTATTAGAGTTTGATAAGAGAAATTCTTGGTGAAATCCATAGGGACAAAATGAAGATGATTTGGTATTTTTAACCCTGCATAAGTTAATCTTTTTATTTTGAATTCCTGTGTAGCCGGATGGTCAACTTCAAATATTTCTAATTTGTTCCCTAATTCAAGATGTCGAAAGCAAAAAGTATCTAAACCGGCTCCGAGAATCACGTATTGTTCTAATCCCAAAAACACTTCATTGAGCAAAACTTTTTCACAAAAGGCTGCACGGGCAAGAGGTGTAGGGGAGAGTTGCACCTGTGTAATCCATTTTAAAATTTCTTCTGGATGGTCTTTAAACCTTTCAGCAATGCCTTTGTTGAAGAATTGTATACCATTAATCATATTCTCTCTAATCTCTGAAAATTCTCTTTGTGAAAGGAGATCTTTTGCAAGATAGTCATCAAATATTATTGGTAAATCATTCTGACTGTGATAAGCCCGAGAAAAAGATGAAATTAAAGCGGTTATACTGGATTCATTTTGCTTCACATCTTAACCCTCCAAACAAAAAAATAGGATTCCCCTGACCAGGAGAATCCTATTTTACACAAGATTTCAATAAAAGTAAATTATAACATAAATCAATTTTTTTGTCAAATATTTAGCCTTTTAGTTAGGGTGTTCTCTTAATGAAAAATTCTTATTGTACTAAAAGGTGCTTATGTTAAAGATGGGAGGGCTGCTGCGATTCTGTTTTTATTAAGCTAAATGGGAAGAATAGTTTAGGAAAAGAGTCACCCTTTATGTGACAATCTTAACCCATGTTACGTAAATAGAATTAATTCATTCGTTCAATGGGGATATGAAATATATTCCATGAAATAATGATAAAAATTAAAGAAATTAAACAAGCGATGACTGGGGATTTAAAGTGTATTAGCAGAATAACAAATACTAAAAGGTCAAAGCTTAAA
>NZ_JBALPP010000082.1:0-36236 GCF_036965425.1 Neobacillus drentensis
AATTTAATAAAATAGACATAAAAAGCCGTCTAAATAGACAGCTTTCATGATTTATTTCCATTTACTGCATGTGGATATTCTTCTTGATCGTCAACAGGAATAACGGTATTTCTTAATGAATCATCTAAAGAGATTTGATATTTTATCTTTTGTTCCTCTGTCCAGGAAAATTTGTCTGCCATATAGTCGATTACTTGGTTTTTCCACATTTCGACTAATCTAATATTAAATAAAATTGCACTGGTTCTACGATTAAAAAAATCAATTGGTGTTGCTGCCATCTCGTCCTCAATTGCATACACCAATTTGGCAAATATATCTATTGGGAGTTTATATTTCAGTAAATCTTCCTTGTTCTTTTTTAAAAGTTCGTAAATAGAATTTATGTTTGACCCGTACATTTTTGCTAACTGTTCTGCTTCCATATGGGTTAATCCAGCTTCTTCTCCCTTGTTAATCTGATTTGTTACAAAGTCAGTGAATTTCCTTGAACCCCCTACGTTACCACCTGAAATCGGTAAATATTTCGTTTGTGAGGAAGGAAAGCTTCGATTTTCTTCAATTCGAAATTTTTCTGCCAGTAAATCAACAATGGTTTCTGCCATTTTTCGATATCCTGTTAATTTGCCACCCGCAATGGTAATTAAACCCGAATGGGACTCCCAAATTTCATCCTTCCGGGAAATTTCTGAAGGGTCTTTCCCTTCTTCGTAAATAAGCGGCCGAATCCCTGCCCAGCTGGATTCAATGTCTTTTTCCGTAATTTGAACATCGGGGAACATATAATTGATTGCACTAATAATATAATTTCTATCACTAACTGTCATGGTAGGATTGACAGCATCTTCATTGTAGAAGGTATCTGTTGTTCCTACATAAGTTTTTTGGTCCCGTGGGATTGCAAAAACCATACGTCCATCTGGAGTATCAAAATATATGGCTTGCTTCAAAGGAAATCGGGATTGGTCGATGACTAAATGGACCCCTTTTGATAGCTGCAGAGTTTTTCCTTTTTTTGATTTATCCAACTCACGAATCCTATCAACCCACGGGCCTGCGGCATTAACAATTTTTTTCGCACGCACCTCAAAGTTTTCTCCCGTTAACTGATCTTCGGCAAGAATACCAACCACTCTGCCATTTTCGTAAATAAGTTTTTTGGCTTTTGTATAATTTAATGCGATTGCTCCTTTTTCGACAGCCGCCTTCATGACTTCAATCGATAAACGGGCATCATCTGTCCGGTATTCCACATAATAGCCCGCTCCTAATAAACCATCTTTTTTCACTAGAGGTTCCTTTGCTAACGTCTCTTCTTTGGATAGCATTGTGCGCCGTTCGGATTTCTTTACACCGGCCAAAAAGTCATATATCCATAACCCAATTGAAGTACTAAATTTACCAAAGGTTCCTCCTGTGTGCATTGGAAGCAGCATCCACTCCGGTGTTGTTACGTGCGGTCCATTCTCAAAAAGAATAGCCCTCTCTTTTCCAACCTCGGCTACCATTTTCACTTCGAACTGTTTTAAATAACGCAGTCCGCCATGGACTAATTTAGTCGATCTACTTGAAGTCCCAGCCGCAAAATCCTGCATTTCAACAAGTGCTGTACTCATCCCGCGGACTGCAGCATCAAAGGCAATACCAGCACCAGTGATTCCCCCGCCGATAATTAATATGTCATATTGGTCGTTTTTTAGCTTGTTAACAATTCCGTTACGAAATAAATTTGAAAATTTCATTTGAAATACCCCCTAAAAAAGAGCCATATTATTAAATATGCAACAAGGCTTTAAGGGGAAATAAAAAGAGACTCCAAAAACCATTATCTTTAAGGATAGGTTTTTTGTGGTCTCTATGAGTTTTATTTAAAAGCGATTGCCGCATTAACTGCTTTTTTCCAGCCATCATACAACTTAGAGCGGGTTTCTTCGGTCATTGTCGCATTAAATTGCTGTTCTATCGCCCATTGCTTTGAAATTTCTTCTTGGTTTTTCCAATATCCTACGGCCAGCCCCGCTAAATAGGCGGCGCCCAAAGCAGTTGTTTCATTAATAATAGGTCTTTCAACCGGGACATTTAAAATATCGCTTTGGAAATTCATTAAGAAATTATTTTTGACTGCCCCGCCATCGACTCGTAGTGTTTTCAGGTTAATACGGGAATCGGCCTCCATGGCAGATAAAACATCTTTTGTTTGATAGGCTAGTGATTCTAGCGTTGCCCGTACAAAATGTTCCTTTGAAGTTCCGCGTGTTAAACCAAAAACAGCCCCGCGAACCTCACTATCCCAGTATGGTGTACCCAATCCGACAAAGGCGGGAACAACATATACACCATCTGTAGATTCAACTTTTTCCGCATATCCTTCACTGTCCTTCGCGTCCTTCAACATTCTTAAGCCGTCACGAAGCCATTGAATTGCTGAACCAGCTACGAAGATGCTGCCCTCTAATGCGTATTCAATCTTACCATTAAAACCCCAGGCAATCGTTGTAAGCAAGCCATGTTCCGATCGGACTGCTTTTTCACCTGTATTCATTAGCATAAAGCACCCAGTGCCATAAGTATTTTTCGCCATCCCTTTTTCAAAACATGCCTGACCGAATAATGCCGCCTGCTGATCGCCAGCAGCACCGGCAATAGGCACTTCCTTGCCAAAGAAATGATAATCTATTGTATTGGCATATACTTCTGACGAAGGACGAACGTCAGGGAGCATTGATTTTGGTACTCCCAGGATTTCTAATAATTCTTCATCCCATTTAAGCTCATGAATATTAAACATTAATGTACGGGAAGCATTTGAATAATCAGTAATATGGGAACGTCCCCCAGAAAGCTTCCATATTAACCAAGTATCAATCGTACCAAACAATAGTTTCCCCTGATCGGCTTTCGCGCGCGCCCCTTCTACATGATCCAAAATCCATTTCACTTTTGTTCCAGAAAAGTAAGCATCAATCAGTAATCCAGTTTTTTCACGAAATAAAGGATCATAGCCTTTATCTTTGAGGGCATCACAAATTTCGCTAGTTTGTCTTGACTGCCAAACAATGGCATTGTACACTGGAATACCTGTTTCTTTATCCCAAACTACAGTTGTTTCTCTTTGGTTAGTGATTCCAATCCCTGCAATTTGGTCTGCTTTTATGCCCGATTCCGATAGCACCACGGCAATGACTGATAAAATGGACCCCCATATTTCATTTGCATTATGCTCAACCCAGCCTGGATTCGGAAAATGCTGCGTAAATTCCTTTTGTGCAGTATGGACAATTTCCCCGCTTTTATTAAAAAGAATGGCTCGAGAGCTGGTTGTTCCTTGGTCTAAAGATAAAATATACTTTTCCATTTATATTTCCCCCTAGAAAGCGCATTCACTAAATATTATAACAGAATCAGGTAATATATTCTGATCCATTGCCTCCGGCTCTTTATTATGCTTTCTGCCTATTTTTATGGATTTCTTTCAGTTTCTGTTTTATGAGGAAAACATCTTTTTTTATCATGTTTTGATCATCCATTGAAGATAAAAGCCCCCCATATCGGACTTTCTCATAGATTTCAATTGTTTCATTTAATTCTATTATGCCCACTCTATTAAACCATTCCTGTAAGTTTTCAAAAGGAAACCTTCCTAACTGAAGCTTTTGGGCAAATATCTCTAATTCAAATATTTCCTTTCTTATACTATCCTCTGGCGGTTTTACCTTCTTGCGTAGAAAAGAAGTCAGCTTTCCCGAAAACACACCTTCAGAAACTTTTACTATATTTAAGGAATTTCCTGAAAAAGTTTGTAATTTTAATTTTTTTTTATAAATGAAATAAATAATAAACCCTAGTAAAGCTAATATGAGAATGAGATACAATATATTTTGAGTCATGCCAAATGTCTGATCATGATATTTACCTGAATCAAGCTCGATTTTGGTTCCTTTACTATTTGGTTTATACTCTTTATTTTCTGATAAACTAAAAAGATATTGGAACATATTTAACAAAGGTTCTGCTATTTTGCTAAACGCAAAAATGAATATATGAAAAATACCAAAGTAAGCTTTTTGGATATATTTTAGTAAAAAAGTAAATATAAGCCCTACTAAAGAAAGCCCGGCGAGAATTTTGATATAGTATAATGCAAACCTCGTTTTATCCCCATGAATAGCATTCCATTTCTTAAAAAAATTAGCAGCAAGCACTAAAAAAAACTTAACAATAAGTAAAATGATAATTTGATTTTGATAAATATAGTGTTCCATTGCTGAGTAGATTATAGCAGCCATTCCGATAAAAAATGACAGGAGTAACATAAGAACTTCTGAACGACTAGAAAAATCATCATATAAGATAAGCCCGCGCCAAAAAATTAACACACCAATAAACATCCATAGAGAAATAGGCTGGTCTGTTTGATAGCCAGCGAATAACAATAATGGAAAAACCGTTAAAAAATAAAGCCATTTCCCTTTATTTTGGTATTGATGCAGAAGAATAATAAAAAGGATTAAGCCTCCTAAACAGATTGGAAACAAAAAGAACATTGGAGGTAACTCTTGTTTATTAATAAAGTATAAAAATACTAAAAGCATTCCAAGCATTAATTCCAACATAAAATGATAAGAAACAGCCACTACACGATTGATCATAGTGAAATCCTTCTCTCATTCCGATTTTCCAATCCTCTTAGAACACCTTGCTCATCCTCAATAAATAGTTCAAACAATCGGATCCCTCTTTTGCCCATATCAAATAACAATTTATTCGTTGTATCCTTCCGAATTCCTGCATGGATAAAGAATGGTTGTTCCGGTAAATGGTTTTTAAAGAACGAAAGCATTTGGTCATATGGGATGCTAGTATTTTGCAAACTTATCGAAGAAAGTGTTTCTAATACCTTTTGCAAATGCTCTTTACCTGCTCCTTTTGCAAGATATAGGAAAGAGGTGTTTCCAGCGGTTCGAACGTTAATGCATAAGGAATAGGGGATATTCCTTTTATGGGCAAAATAGGCAAACTCCGTTAAACCACTTATTAATTTTTCAAGGCTGCCTGTAATGGAATGACCATTGGAAACATTTAAGGCTATATTCCAACCTATTTCCGAGATGGTTTCATAGATTTTAGTTTGTAACGTTTGGCTTTTAGCACTGGCTTTCCAATGGACCTTGTTAAAGCTGTCTGTTGGCACATAATCCCTTGTTCCGACCGGTCCTAGGCGGTCCTCATAAAGTGATTGAGGTACAGCATTGGTCCCTTGAAGAATTGACATTTGCTCAGTTAAGCCCTTTACTGGTAATGGTTCCGGATAAACAATGGCCAGCTGTTTGAGAAAATGCTTGGATTCCAGGACGGTTTCCCCAAAACCAAAAAGGCTGGGGATATGTATTTCAAGTTTGCGAATTTTTGCTATACCTCTCATTTTCGCGGTATAAGGGATCCAAATTTGTTTTGTCTTCTGCGTGTAAATGGAAAAAGGGACAGAAATTTCATACATAAAAAGATTGGATTCTATCTGGCTGCTCTCCGGTGCAACAAAGTGATCGAAGAAAACCTTTAACTCCCCTTTTAAAATGGGAAACCCGCCGTTTTGAATGGTTATAGTCCATTCGCTCTTTCCATTAACAAAAAGGCGTTTTTTATCGGGTATATTATCTATTGAAACCCCTTCCCCAACTCTTTTTAAATAAAGCTGATTTGCAATGCTGACGGCTAAAAAAAAGACTGCTAAATATAAAACTAATTTTGACTGCATATAAAGGCTTGCAAAGATTAATAAAATGGCTGCCCCGTTTATCCCCTGAATCTTCCGTTCTTCCACTAAATACTTGTTCCAAATCATCCATTAGCCCCCGCTTCAACTGGAACAGGAGTTGAATCAAGAATTTCCGCAATAATAGTTACAGGTGTTTTGGTTAATGCCCCTTCAATGGACAAGTAAATCCGATGACTTAACACAAACGGTGCGACTTGTTTCACATCCTTAGGGGTAACAAATGTACGGCCGTTCAACAATGCTTTTCCCTGTGATGCCCTCATTAAGGCTAAAGTTCCTCTTGGGCTCACGCCTAATTCAATACTATTATTCTCTCTCGTTTTTCGAATAATTTTAAGCACATAATCCTCCATTTCACTTGATAAATGGATTTTTTTGATGGAATCCTTTAATTCTCCTATTTCTTCATTAGAAAAAACTTGTTCAATAGCGTTTATTTCCTTATCGCCCCGATGAATGTGCATGATTCTTTTTTCATCTTCATAGACAGGGTAACCAATTCTTATTTTGATAAAAAACCGATCCATTTGTGCCACCGGCAATGCAAAGGTTCCTTGTTGTGATTCGACTGGATTTTGTGTAGCAATGACCATGAAGGGTTCCGGTAATGGGAGCGTTTCACCATCGATTGTTACTTGTCTCTCTTCCATTACTTCTAATAAACTGGACTGGGTTCTTGGTGTTGCCCGATTTATTTCATCGGCCAAGACGATATTTGCCTTTATTGGGCCAGGTCGCAATTCAAACTCTTGCACCTTCGGATTAAAAAATTGAATCCCAGTTACATCACTCGGTAAAACATCCGGTGTAAATTGAATTCGTGAAAATTCCCCGCCAATTGCAGTAGCGAAACTCTTAGCAAGCAATGTTTTACCAGTCCCAGGCACACTTTCAAGCAAAATATGCCCATTAAATAATAAAGATATGGCCATTAATTCTACCTCCATATCCTTTCCAACAATCACTTTGCTGATTTCATTTTTTAATTGAACTATTTTTTCAGTTAAAGCCATCCCTGTCTCCCCTAAAAAATCTCTGTTTTTTTGAATCTCTGCTTAACTTCTTGGTTCTTTTAAATATTGATATAAAACATCGCCACCTCTTTGGCCAATGCCGCGGAAATGTTTAAAATCTTTCCGTTTTACTAGGACTTCGCGAAATTCCATAAAATCTTCATTTTTGACGTAGTACTCTGATAAATCTCCTGTCATCAAGCGATCTAAAATTTCAGTAATCATTTCATCACTCATTTCAAAATACACCACCCTTTATCACTATCTATTTTATCGTATCTGGAATTGATTAAGTCAAAATTGAGAGCGTTTTCTATTCCTTTTTCAAATTTTCCTACATATAATCAAATACTTACAAAGAATTAACGAAATTGTCAAATAAAGGGCTTTACGAATTAATAAAAGTAGTGCAAACTGTTATTTAAATGGATTTCATATAACGCTTTTAGGCAAAGGAGAGAGACTAAATGAAGAAAGCAGAAGTAGGGAATATTATTGAATTCCGTGGTGGCCTACAAGGAATAGTAGAAAAAGTAAATGAAAATTCTGTTATAGTCGACCTAACATATATGGATAATTACCGTGATTTAGAATTAGACCAACGTACTGTTGTCAATCATAAAAATTATAAAGTTGTAAAAGAAAGCGCTTTTTAATTTGATAATTTAGTAGAAAAGGCAGTCTACCCACTGCCTTTTCTTTTTTGGACTATTTACTCTGCCCTGTTTCTTTCGATAATTGCTTTAATGATTTTACTTTTCCGTGAGGATTTTGATCCTGTTTTCTAACAGTCCATTCCCTCTCCTGCTGACTTTGCGATTTACTCATATCTCTCACTCCTTTCCTAATTATTTTTTTCAATTTTTTATGTTCTTATTAACGGAATTGGATAAAATGTTTAATGATAATAAATTTATTGAAGTTCAAAGGAGTTAACTATGATTAAGAACATCTTCCTGGACATGCGCCTCGTGATTGGGATATTAATCGCCCATTTACTTATTCTCTTTTCTTTCCACGATAAAGCCATATTTTGGTATATCTTTTCTGGGTCTTTACTAATTTTAATTGTTTATGCAATGTTTCAAGGAGATGTTGATGATAAAGCATCCTTTATTAAATATATCTTTTTTGGCGCCATATCCGGGCTTCTATTATATGTTGTTTTTTGGCTGGGTTATCACACCCTTGACTTCTTACATCTTCCTTTTAAAAAAGGATTGAATAAACTCTATAAATGGTTTGCCCCTTCATTATTTTGGCAGTATCTGGCCTTGGTTTTCGTTGCAGCACCAGGCGAAGAATTTTTCTGGCGTGGATTTGTTCAAAAAAGGTTATCGAAGCATTTAGGGGCGATTGTCAGTATATTAGCTGCCTCTTTATTGTATGCCTCGGTACATATTTATTCAGGGTCCTTTTTATTAGTGTTTGCCGCATTTGTATCTGGATTTGTGTGGGGCTGCTTATATTTTTGGAAAAAAAGCATGCCACTAGTCATTGTATCCCATATCATTTTTGATATAATGATATTCATTATTTTTCCCCTCCAATAGGAAGACAGCTATTCAATGTCGAATAGCTGTCTATTTTCTTTCATTTGCAGTAAATGGCTTCATCCAAAGTAATACAAAGAAAGTCATACAAATATACCCAAACAATGGATATAAATATGATAACAGCGTACTATAATTTACCAGACTTATGAGGTAGGAAATGGCAAAAATCCCCGTTACAGATCCAATTGTGGAAATATTCATATACTGTTTCAGCTGACGGTCAAGACCAAAGACATTTCCAATGACCGAAGTAAAAATTTCTCCGTAGATAACGACCACAAAAATCCAATAAAAAAACGGGGCTAAATTTTTCATAATAATCGCCATCGGAATGTCATACAATTCCAGGTTTGGCAGCATAATCAACGTTAAATGGCTTGCTATTAATATAAGAGTTAGCGCAAGTCCACCAAGAATTCCTCCCCACTTAATCGTCCAATCATCTTTTATCTCAGTTGCTACTGGCACTAACACAGCCTGTGCTAACCCCAGATTCAAAGCCACATACGAAAATGGTGCCACGACACTCTTCCAGCCATCGTCAGCATGGGGAATAAATAAAAATTGTCCCAAAAAATGCGGCATTCGTAATGAATAAACCATTAATATTAAGCTGAAGGAAATCATTAGAGGTACAACAAATGTATTCACAGCAAAAAGACCCTTTGTGCCAATTAACATGACAATAAAGGAGAGAAATATCGTAAGAAATACCCCAACAGTTTTAGGAATCCCCAGCTGCTCCTCAAATACTGCCCCAGCCCCTGAGAGCATAACTGCACTTACCCCAAGCAGCATCAATAGCATAAAAACATTGATGATCCTGCTCGGCCATTTACCAAATAGGTATTCATTAAACTCCTGGTAGGATTTTGCCTCAATCTGAGCAGCCATTCGCATCATCTTAGAGCCAATTGCCACAAAGAAATACCCGCTCATTAATATACTTATAAAGCCAAAGAAACCAAATCGAGAAAAAAATTCTACGATTTCTTTTCCTGTGGCGAAACCTGCACCAACAACAGTCCCCACATAGACTGCTGCAATTTGAAAGGCAGCTGCCCAATTCCGCTTCACACCATCCCCCCCTTATCAACAATATATGTATGGAGGGACGAACTAAGACGAGCTTTTTCCTCAATTGTTAAGATTTACTATAAGCAAACATCTTGAAAGTCAAAAATGGTCAGAGTATACTATGCTCATAAAGTCAAAGATAGTCAAAGTCAAATTAATAAAAGCTTAATAACAAGGAGGTTATTACTTATGCTTTGTCAACGATGCAATCAAAACAACGCAAACGTACAATTATCTCTTAATATTAATGGACAACGTAGGGATATGAAGCTCTGTCACGAGTGTTATGCGACTGAGAAAAAAGCAATTGGAACATTTGGGCCAAATATGAATGCTTTCCCTGGTTTTCCGTTTGAAGATTTGTTTACAGCGAAAAACTTCTCACAAAATGCAAACTCAAATGGTCAATTTGCGCCCCAAAGTACAAGGAAACATGACGGTTTTATTGATCAATTTGGCAGAAATTTAACGCAAATGGCTAAAGCCGGTTTAATTGATCCAGTAATCGGCCGTAATGACGAAGTGAAACGCGTGATTGAAATTTTAAACAGAAGAAATAAAAATAATCCTGTATTAATCGGGGAGCCCGGTGTTGGTAAAACGGCCATAGCTGAAGGTCTTGCCCTTAAGATTGCCGAGGGAAATGTACCAGGAAAGTTACAAAATAAAGAGGTTTATTTACTTGATGTCGCTTCCCTTGTAGCTAATACAGGTATTCGTGGTCAATTCGAGGAACGAATGAAACAGTTAATTACAGAATTACAAGAAAGAAAAAATATTATCCTGTTTATTGATGAAATTCACCTGCTTGTTGGCGCCGGTTCTGCTGAAGGTTCAATGGATGCCGGTAACATATTAAAGCCTGCCCTTGCCCGAGGTGAGCTGCAAGTGGTCGGTGCTACAACATTAAAAGAATATCGTCAAATCGAAAAGGATTCCGCATTAGAGCGCCGCCTTCAGCCAGTCCATGTTCTTGAGCCTGATAAAGAAGCCGCTATTGAAATCCTAAAAGGAATCCAAAAGAAATACGAAGACTACCATGAAGTAACCTATACTAATGAAGCAATCCATGCTTGTGTCCAATTATCTCAGCGCTATATTCAAGACCGCTTTTTACCTGATAAAGCGATTGACTTAATGGATGAAGCCGGTTCAAAATTAAATCTTGCTTCTGATTACAAAAGCAACGACCAAATTGAAGCACGTCTAAAAGAGATTGTTGCTGAGAAAAAAAATGCTTTAAAAAATGAAGATTATGAAACAGCAGCCAAGCTTCGTGATGAAGAAGCAAAACTAGAAAAGGCATCAAATTCAGCAGCAACTACAGAAAGACCCGTTGTCACTGTTTCAAATATCCAGGAAATCATCGAACAAAAAACAGGTATTCCTGTTGGAAAACTTCATGAAGATGAGCACCTAAAGATGAAAAAATTAGAAGAAAACTTGAATCAAAAAGTCATAGGCCAAGAAAAAGCGGTTCAAAAGGTAGCAAAAGCAATTAGACGCAGCCGCGCTGGCTTAAAGTCAAAACATCGCCCTATTGGCTCTTTCCTATTTGTCGGTCCAACAGGAGTAGGTAAAACAGAATTAACCAAAACACTAGCCGAGGAATTATTCGGCACGAAGGATTCGATGATCCGTCTTGACATGAGTGAGTACATGGAAAAACACAGTGTCTCAAAATTAATTGGTTCACCACCTGGATATGTAGGTCATGATGAAGCAGGACAACTCACCGAAAAGGTTCGCAGGAATCCGTATAGTATCATTTTATTGGATGAAATCGAAAAGGCGCATCCGGATGTCCAGCATATGTTTCTCCAAATTCTTGAGGACGGCCGTTTAACCGACAGTCAGGGCAGAATTGTAAGCTTTAAGGACACAGTAATTATTATGACTAGTAATGCTGGGGTCGGCCACAAAACGGTTCATGTCGGCTTTGGTACAAATGAAGCGATTGAAGAGGCAAGTATTCTTGATTCACTTGGAAGCTTCTTTAAGCCTGAATTCTTAAATCGTTTTGACGGGATCATTGAATTTAATTCATTGGGAAGACAACACATTTTGACTATCGTTGACCTAATGATTAATGAATTACAAGAAACACTAAAAGAACAAAACATGGAATTAACAATTACCACTGAAGTTAAAGAAAAATTAGCTGAGTTGGGCTACCACCCTACTTTTGGCGCTCGTCCACTTCGTCGGGTCATTCAAGAACAGCTCGAGGATAAAATTGCAGATTATATTCTTGAACAGCCTGATGCGAAAAAGTTAATGGCAGTAATCGAAGGCGAGGAATTACGGGTTGTGTCAACAGTGGTTGCACGTTCTTAATGACAAGGCTGTGTTAAACGATATTGTTGTTTTTTATACTCTGTTGATTGGAGCGGAAGGTGCTCGACTCCTGCGGGAGTACGGGGCTGGGGAGACCCCACAGGCGCTTTCAGCGCCGAGGAGGCTCCCCGGCACGCCCGCGGAAAGCGAGCTCCTGAAGCGGAAATCAACAGATAAAGTTAAAAGTGCCAATGACAAAAGCGAAGCCCTAACACGGCTTCGCTTTTGTCATGAAAAATTACAGCTTTTTATCTTCAATAGAATTTAACCATTTTTCAATCTCACTAACGACAGATTCAACGCAGCCGTTTTCAAATGGAGAAATTAAATGAGCAGCCTTGACAAGCTTTGTAAAGGACATGCTTCCGCCAAGCTTACAAAGATTCACATAATCATCCCAGGCTTCTTCTTGATTTTCTCTAGACCGCTTCCAGAATTGGAAAGCACAAATTTGTGCTAAAGTATAATCGATATAATAGAAAGGTGAATTATAAATATGACTCTGACGCTGCCAGAAGCCGCCCTTTTCTAAATAATCATTTCCATCATAATCTTTATGCGGTGTATATTTTTTCTCAATTTCCCGCCAAGCCTGCTTCCTTTCCTCTGGTGAAGCTGTCGGATTTTCATATACCCAATGCTGGAATTCATCCACAGAAACACCATATGGCAGGAATAATAATGCGTCACTTAAATGAGAAAACTTGTACTTATCGGTATCTTCTTTAAAGAATAGCTCCATCCACGGCCAGGTGAAAAATTCCATACTCATCGAATGAATTTCACAAGCTTCATAGGTTGGCCAATAATATTCAGGTATTTCAAAATGACGGCTTGAATAAACCTGAAAAGCATGGCCTGCTTCATGTGTTAGAACATCAATATCCCCGGAGGTACCATTGAAATTAGAAAAGATAAACGGGGCCTTATAATTTTCTATATACGTGCAATAACCCCCGCCTGCTTTCCCTTTCTTGGCAACAAGGTCCATTAAATTATTTTCCTGCATAAAACTGAAAAATTCTCCTGTTTCTATCGAAAGGTCTTCATACATTTTTTGCCCGGTTTCGATAATCCATTCCGGGCTTCCCTTTGGAGTTGCATTTCCTGTTTGATAAATGAAATTTTCATCATAATATTTTAATTGTTCAAGGCCAAGACGCTCCTGCTGTCGTTTTTTCAATTTAGTAGCGATTGGAACAATAAAATCTTTCACTTGATCACGAAAATTTGCAACCATCTCCGCGTTATAATCGGTTCTCATCATTCGATAATAACCAAGTTCAACAAAGTTCTTATAGCCAAGTGATTGGGCAATTTCTGTCCTTACCTTTACAAGATCATCAAAAATGCGGTCTAATTCTGCTTCATGTTCAGCTAAAAAATTAAATTTCGCTTCATTGGCCTGTTTTCTCGTCTCTCGATCCGTAACCTGAGTAAACGGCTCCAGCTGAGCAAGTGTTCTTTCTTCCCCATCAAAAACAATTTTTGCAGAAGCGATCAGCTTCGTATATTCAGTTGAAAGTCGATTTTCTTTCTGAAGCAGTGAAACAATTTCAGGTTTGAAAGTCTTAAGCTGGCCTTCAGCAAGTGCAAAAAGCTGTTTACCAAGTTTTTCTTCAAGCTCTGTACGGAATTTAGAATCCACTAATGATTGATAATACTTGGATACCAAACCTTCAACCTCAGGCTGAATTTCATCCATAAAATCTTGTTCTGCCTTATAGTATTCGTCATCCGTATCAATCGAATGGCGGATATAACAAAGATTGAACATCGTTCCCAGGTCATTTCTTAATTGATTAATATTGTTCATTTCCTTGATTTGATCTTCGACAGACACAGCATTTTTGAAGCGTTCCAGCACAGTATCAAATTTTGCTGTTACTTCTTCTAAATTCGGACGAACATATGTATAATTTTCAAAACTCATTGAAACATCCCCTTTGTACTTATTTTCAGCATTAATCAATTCGACACTATTCAATAATATTCCTTTATATAAAAAAAATACGGCCTTAGCCGTATTAAAATTTCCCTGCAGGAATTCCTAATTTTTTCAAGAGTTCAATTGCTTGAAGCTTTTCTTCACCAGAAAGACTGGACATAAGCTTATCAATTTGCTGTGCATGCTCAGGAAAAATATCTTGAATGAATTTTTTCCCTTCATCTGTAATTTGTGCATACGTGACACGTCTGTCCTTTGGACAAGCAATTCTTTTCAGCAATCCTTTTTGTTCAAGTTTATCCACTACATAGGTAATGCTTCCGCTGGCAAGCAGAATTTTCCCGCCAATTTGCTGCATAGGCTGATCGCCTTTATGATAAAGAAGCTCTAAAACAGCAAATTCTGTTGGATTTAAACCGTTGGCATGTATAACCTTATTAACATGCTCATTTATAGCTTTATAGGCTCTTGAAAGAACAATAAATAATTTTAATGAAGTAGAAACTGAATTGTTTTCCATAGAAACTCATCCTTTTAAATTATCTCGATTTCAAAATTATTATAAAAAATTTTTGAGGTACTGTCAAATTCCCTTTTAATGGTATAATGATTTCGTTAAGAAAGATAACTGAATTAATTGAGGTACATTCATGAAAATTCGCAAAAGCAATTTACTTACTTATTTAATCGTTGTGGTTATACCAGTTTTTCTTTTATGTATATATTTTTATAATGATATATTAAAAGAAATTGATAGCAGCAGAAAAGAGGATGCTAGTTGGATTGCCTCTATTTACCAGAAAAATTGGGACCAATTCATTAGCGAAACCGTGACTAGCTTAAACATATTGTCGCTTTCGGCTGAGGATAGTCTGCTCACACCACAGAAAATGGAACCGCTCCTCAATAAAGTGAACCAAAACGATCCAAGGTATGGTGGACTCTACTTACTTGATACGACTGGAAAAATCTTATCAGGTACGGTTCCATTGAGAAATGAAGCTGATTTTTCCAAATTACACTTTATCCAAGAAGTAATCAAAACGAAGGATATTGTTATTTCTGAACATGAGGAAATCCTTAAAAATAACCAAAGAGTTATTGGGCTGGCAACACCAGTTCTTGATGAAGATCACAATTTAAAGGCCATTCTTGTTGCTGACCTTAGGATTGATTATATGAGGAACCTGATGAAGGTTCTTACTCCGGATACCAAACTTTATGTTGTAAATGGTGCCGAAAATCCCCTTCTTGAAATTAATGTGAAGCGAAAAGATATGATTGATGAAACAAACTGGGTCACTACACCAATGGATCGTTTGCCTTGGAGCATAAAAGTGAAAATGGCCGACAGAGATGGAAAACAAATTGTCAATGAAATGGGTGAAAATTTATTTTTCATTCTTATCATCACACATATTCTCTTCATACTAATCAAATATATTTTGTTACGAATTCATACCGGTAGAGAAAGAAAACAAAATGAGCTTCAGAAGCTTGAATTAGTGGGTACATTGGCTGCTAGTACTGCACATGAAATCCGGAATCCGCTTACAGGAGTTAAAGGGCTAATACAACTGCTCAGCGAAAAATATACGGAACCTGATGACCACTATTATTTTGATGTGATTAACTCTGAGCTCAAACGAATTAATGAAATCGTCAGCGAGTTTTTAATCTTAGGTAAGCCAACGGCACAGCTTACAGATAATGTAAATATAAATGAAATTCTTCATGAACTGAGTCCATTAATAGTATCTGAAGCAAATTCTCATAATGTAGAGTGTGTATGGCATATTTCATTGCAGCCAGTGATTGTAAATTGTGGAAAAGACCAAATTAAACAGGTAATCTTAAATATTATTAAAAATGCCTTAGAATCTTTTGAAAGCACTGGGACGCTTGAAATTATCCTACACACCTTGGCAGATGTTTGCAAAATTGAGATCATTGATAATGGTAAGGGAATTCCGAAGGCTGAATTAGAAAAAATATTTCGTCCGTTTTATACTTCCAAAGAAACGGGGACTGGTCTTGGCCTCGTTATCTGCAAACGAATCATTAACTCTTTCGGTGGCACGATCGAGATAACCAGCACAGAAAAAATAGGCACTACGGTTAAAATAACATTGCCAATAGCAAAAGAAAAACGAGACTAATCCGTCTCGTTTTTTTGTCTTATTTTTCCTATTAGTAAATTTCTTGGATTTTATGGAAAAATTCTAATTTTTCTTCATCAGAAAGCATTCTCTCAGCCATTGGGAAGAGTACATTTTCCTCTTTCGCAAAATGTTCTGTTAAAATGAAGTATGCGTTTTGTATTAGTTCGGCCAATGTTTTCATTTCAGAAAATGTTGACGGCACGTTAAACGATTTTTCAAGAAATGCTTTAATATTTGCTTTCGCCTGATCATGCTCATATTCCATTACCGCAATTGGACCGGATGTCGTACCTATATAAGCACCCATCATCGGGAAAAGAACCCCTTCTTCCCTTTCTGAATGAGGATCTAGTGCTGCATTAAATTCATTTACTTTCGTTATTAATTCATTAAAATTCATTTCAAGCTCTATTTCTTGATCAATTTTTTGCGTTAAGGTATATAATTCCTCTAATTGTGCTAATAATGGGGGATGCTCACCCTTTAATTGTTTAAGTCCTTCACTTAATTCAGCATGCGGCATTCCTCCGAAAGCACTCATACATCCACTCATAATTTCTTTCACCTCTAACTTTTTTATTGCCTTAAGTATAAAAAGAAATAACCCTTTATGTAGTGACTGGGGTCACATCTAATAATTTTTTCAAGTTGGTCCGTCGTTTATTTGTCGATTTTATGAAAACGCTTTATATTTTTTAAAAATTTTAACATTTATCAATCAAAAAACGTTAATAGTTTCATATAATATAGTTAAGACAGATAAAGGAGGGCAAAATCCCATGAAAACGCCAAATTATCACGATTTTTACGAAAAGGCATTAATCCCGATTGGTTTGAATGACCTTAACTTCCTAAAGGATACGGAAGCACATTGCCCTGTTTCTCCCCCAACTCACTGGCTTATTGCCGTAGAAGGAGTGCAGCTGGCACAGGAAAAGATATATTATCATTGGAAAGTAAGTGTTTATCCAGCTGACTGCGAAGGGGATTTCAATTGGAAAACGCCTTATTATTGTTCTGCAAACATGGAGTCCATCGACTCTGCAATAGCTTTTGCCAGCTCACTCGTAAGTTCGAGCAAAAGAGATGAACTTACCTCCTCCACGAAACTAGAGAAAATCAGCTAATCCTCATAAAAATTTTTCCTCAGCTTCACCTTCTTTTTATCCCTACTTGTGAAATAACATACATATAGTGTTTTTCTAAAGCTTTTCAAAAGGCTCTTTTCGTAAACTTTGTTGCTCTTGGGATTTATTAAGAGTCGTTTACAATGTTCCCAGGCAATTTTCGCAAATGTTCTTACGAAAAGATGCCACGAAGAATCATGTTATACGGGGTGATGAACCTATTCAAACAACACTCTTTGTGAAAATAGCCTTTCAAAATAAAAAAGTGCTGTTTGCAATGATTGCATACAGCACTTTTTTATTAGGCTAAACGGAAGACAATACCGTGTCCGCCCTTCGGATATTCCCATTTAATGTTCTGGTATGGACAGCCGATACGGCAACTTCCGCACTCATGGCAGCCTTCATAGCCCACCTGCATCCTGGTCCCTTCCCATTTATATACCTCTGCCGGGCAAAAGACGGTACATAGTTTATCCGGACATTTCGTCATGCAAATATCATGATCAAGTACGGTCAAATGAGATTTCGTGTCACACTTAAAACGGAGAAGATACTGTTTTTCTTCGATATTTTTAGTTGACATTATTTCACAGCCTTCCATGCTCGATAAATATCTTGAATTACCCGAAGCGTTCCTCTTTCTGATGTCACACTCTTCATGATTTGTTTCTGTTTATCGCGTTTTGGTGTTCCATCTACGGTAAAGAATTTGCTCATTGCTTTGTTCATCATTGGTACATACTCTTTAAAGTATTGTGGATATTTTTCAAATGTGTGGGCAGCGTCTTTGTATTTCTCTAAATCTTTAATGATAAAACTATCATAAAGCTTTTCACGATAAAGATTTAAACTGGCTTCAGAATAGTCTCCCCGATGTTTAGCCTCGATAATGGATTCAGCTGCTAGTAATCCTGAATGCATCGCCATGTTCGAACCTTCACGATGGATGGCATTAACAAGCTGTGCTGCATCCCCTATAACTATAACACCATTACCTGCCACCTTTGGTACAGAACGATAGCCACCCTCAGGAATAAGATGTGCAAGATATTCTGCTGATTCACCACCGCTAATCAATGGTTTCACCATTGGATGATTTTTAAGGTAATCAAGCAGCTCATATGGCTTCATTTTCGCATTAATCATACTTGAGAGGGTCGTACCTACTCCAATATTTAAGCTCTCCTTATTGGTATAAAGGAATGCAGTTCCTAGGTTCCCCTTAGTGGAGTCACCAAATATTTCAATCGTACAGCCTTGATTATCTTCTAAATTAAAACGGTCATTAATTTTTTCTTTTGGCAGATTAATAACTTCCATGACTGTTAAAGCTACTTCATCAGGACGGAACTCTTTATGGAACCCCAACTGTTTGGATAACAGCGAGTTTACACCATCCGCAAGTACAACGACATCTGCGTAGACCTCTCCGTTCGGACGGTCGGTGCGAACTCCGATCACCTTCCCATTTTCAACAATACATTCGGTTACAACGGTTTCGTTGATAAGCAGTGCACCTGCTTCTACTGCCTTTCCAGCAAACCATTGGTCAAATTGGGCTCGAAGTACGGTAAAGTTGTTATATGGCTCTACTGCCCATTCAAGACCTTTATAGCCGAAGGAAACAACAGATTCCTTATCCATCATCCAAAAGCGCTGTTCAATTACAGGCCTTTCAAGTGGTGCTTCCTTCCAAAATTCAGGGATGAGCTCTTCCATTTGCTTACGATATAATACTCCGCCCATGACGTTTTTAGCTCCTGGGTATTCCCCTCTTTCAATTAGCAAAACATTTAAGCCGCTTTTTGCACAAGTATAGGCGCAAGAAGTACCTGCTGGACCTGCTCCGACAACGATAACATCAAATTTTTCAGACATAGATCATTTCACCGCCTTTTTCAGCTTTAAGCTTCTTAAATTGTGCGATTAGTTTAGGGACAATTTCCATTGCGTCCCCAACAATCCCATAGGTTGCGACATCAAATATCGGTGCATTCGGATCCTTATTGATAGCGATGATAAACTCAGAATTTTTCATACCAACCACATGCTGAATGGCCCCTGATATTCCGATTGCAAAATAAATTTTCGGTGTAACCGTTTCCCCTGTTTGACCAACCTGCTGTTCGTGCCTTAGCCATCCGGCTTCAACCACGTCACGTGTACCGCCAACACTTGCACCTATCGTGTCAGCTAATTCATGAATGAGCTGGTAATTTTGCAAATCCCCCATTCCTTTTCCGCCGCAAACGATAACATGCGCATCGGCTAAATTTGCCTTTTTTGTTACATCATTCACAATTTGAAGGACTTTTGTCCTAATGTCTTCTTCTTCGACGGAAATTTTCTCTTCGATAATTTTACCAAGTCTGATTGCATCTGGCTCTAATGCCTTCATGACCTTAGGCCTCACTGTTGCCATTTGTGGGCGATGCTTTTTACAAAGAATGGTTGCCATAATATTACCGCCAAACGCTGGCCGGCTTGCTTCTAGTAATCTGCTGTCAATATCCACATCCAGCATGGTAGTATCTGCTGTTAAGCCGGTGCTTAAGTCAGTTGCAACCGCACTTGCTAAGTCTTTACCGTTTGGTGTCGCGCCATAAAGAATGATTTCAGGCTTATATTTTTTAGCTAAATGCATAACACCTTTCATATATGACTCTGTTCGGTAATGTTTTAAGACTGCATGCTCAATAAGATAAACGATGTCTGCACCGTAAGCTATAACCTCCTTCGCTAAAGGCTTAACTTCATGGCCAAGCAGGAATCCCGCCAATGGAACTTGCAATTTATCAGCAAGCTTTCGCCCGGCACCAAGCAGTTCAAGTGATACACCTTCAATTTTTTCGTCATTTTGTTCAATAAATACCCAGACACCACGATAATCGTCCAGATTCATGAAAACCCCTCCCTGCGGCAAAAAGATTTCGTCTTTGTTATTTAGATGGTTGTAATGTAAACAGGTCTTTTTTTTCCATTAATACTTCCATGAGCTGGCTAACTTGATTATCAGTTGAACCTTCAAGTTTTTTTCCACCTTCAGGTCGTGGGGGTGTAAACATTTTTCCAACGATTGTTGGAGAACCCTTCAGTCCCAGCTGTGCCCGGTCAACATTTTCTAGGTCATTAACAGCCCAAATAATTGGCTCATACCTAGCTGCTTCAATCATGTTAGGCATTGGCGAATATTCGATATCATTAATTTCCTTTTCAACTGTTAACAGGCAAGGAAGCTGCGACTGAATTAATTCATAACCGTTTGTCAGTTTCCGTTTTATCAAAACAGTTTTTTCCTTCTGATTGACCTCTGTAACTTCAATTACATTTGTTACAGGCGGGATATCCATTCTTCTGGCAATCCCGGGCCCAACTTGTCCTGTATCACCATCGATAGCATGTTTACCACAAATAATCATATTTACAGGGTGATCCTTGTTGATTCTTTTTAATGCTTTTGATAAGGCATAACTGGTCGCCAGCGTATCTGCTCCTGCAAAGGCACGGTCAGTAATTAAATACCCTCTATCTGCACCTATTTCAATGCTCTTTTTTATCACTGCAGTTGCTTGAGGCGGCCCCATTGACAACACTGAAATCGAACCACCAGTTATTTCCTTAATTTTCACTGCTTCTTGAACCGCATGTGCATCGTATGGGTTTAAGATTGCCGGGGCACTGCGCCGGTCGAGTGTGTTTGTTTTTGGATTAATTTTAATGATTTTTGTATCGGGTACTTGTTTGACACATACGACAATGTGCATGTAGGACTTTCCCTCCTCCATATAGTCTAAGAATGTTGAAAGCGTTTGCCTTCTTTGGTTATTAAAAATGCTTTTATTAACGATATATGTATCGAAATATAAGCATATTACCCAAGTTTGATAGTTTTCTTTTTTTTCCGTAATTGTTTAAACTAAATGTTAAAGACATTTGGACAGTTTTTCTAAGGAGCCATAACAAAAGCAGATGAAGAATTATAGATGCAGCAATGTATGTAGCGAGTCATGTTGTAAGTGTTTATTACAAAATAGTACTAATTTAACTATAAGAAATATTGAGATATAAACAATGATAAAAATCACAGTAACTGTCTAATATTGTAGAAAAAAATGTTTTCTTTTTTATGGGATTTTGTTAGGAGGGTTTTATGTTTGAAGTTATTTTTGGCAGCGTTCTTTCAGCCTTATCCACCGGGGCTGGGGCCTTGGTGATTTTATTTATTCATGATTCCATTACACATCGCTGGAAGGATGTTTTACTAGCTTTTAGTGCGGGAATAATGATGGCAGCCTCTACTATTGGCCTTATACCTGAGGCATTAAAATATGGCGGCTATTTGGAGCTTTTTATTGGAGTTTGCTTGGGGGTTGCGGCTTTAACCATATTGGAGAAGAATATTCCACATATTGATCTGGAGCATAATCAAAAAGGAATTCAATTTGATGAGAAAGCTCTTTTAATCATTTCGGCGATTACACTTCATAATATACCTGAAGGTTTATCAGTTGGCGTAAGCTACGCCTCTCAGGAAAGAGATACCGGGAATTTGATTGCATTGGCAATTGGGGCCCAAAATGCGCCCGAAGGCCTCCTTGTCGCATTATTTTTAATCAATCAGCGAATTAGTAAACTGAAGGCCTTCATTATAGCAACCTTAACAGGTGCCATTGAAATTGTTACTTCCTTATTAGGATATTTATTGACTTCTATTGTTAAGGGGCTTGTCCCATATGGTTTATCATTTGCCGCTGGAGCTATGCTTTTTATTATATATAAAGAATTAATACCAGAAAGCCATGGAGATGGAAATGAGCGGGTTTCAACTTATGCTTTTATCGTGGGGATGCTTCTCATGGTATTCATTATTGATATTTTTTAAAATAAAGATTCTTTATACTAATACTCTTGGCCAAATCATGATCATTTGTTGAAAGGCAAATTTAACCTCTTCATTTTGCCTTGGAGCTTTTCCCATGATTTTTTGGTACTCATTGATCAATTCATCAAGTTCCTGGCTGTATTTTATTGTTTCTTCACTAGTAAATCCCTGTGTATTGGCACTATTTATCATTAATTCCCTTTTTGCTTTGATCTCCTCAATCATGTCCGATTGATTATTACTATACTTGTACAATGTTATCCCCCTGCCTCTTACATTCTTACTGTAAACTGCTAAAAAAGTAGATTACTTGAGAATTATGACAAGAATTTTTATAAAAGTAAATACATTCGCAAAAGTAGACAAAACATTCTATATATCTTGCTTTTCGACATGATTCTTGTTTGATTTCTCTTTTTTTCGACATTTTTCTTTATTGACGGTCGGTCCAATAATTCAGTTTATTCCAAAAAGTCAATATAAATTTTATTAACATTTCCTATTTATTTAATATTGAAAGGGCTTTCATTATTTTATTAAGATACTTCTTAGTACAAAATTCCTATTTTATTTCAAAAAAAAACTGGCTTTTCGCTGCAGCCAGTTTTTTTTATTATTGATTTACTTCTAATTTTTCATAAATCGGCACCCAGCCTTCAGTTGTCACAAAGATACGCACCGCGACAACTTTACGGTCTGCCTCTAAAGTAAAATAATGTCTTGTATTTTCGGGAACTGAAATCAAGTCTCCTGGATTCAAATGGACCTCAAAAAATTCACCATCTTTTCCTTGGATGACAAACACACCATGTCCGCTAACAATAAAACGAACCTCATCATCTGTATGATGATGCTCGTTCTTAAAGTTTGTCAGTAATACATCCAGATTAGGTGTATGTTCTGATAAGGAGATGACATCCTGTGCTTTATAGCCTCTTCTCTTGGAAATGTCAGCAATTTCTCCGGCAAAGGTATTTAATATTTCTTCTTTTTCTTCATCACTTAATAAGTACTTTTCTACTAGTGATGCAGGAAGTTTGCTAATATCCCAATTTTCATAAATTACTTCCTGCGACGCAAGAAAGCTGGAAACCTCCTCATGTTTCCTAAGTTGATCCTGTTTGTTTTGAAAAGTAATATACGCCATTTTTCATCTCTCCCTTTAGAGTATTAAACGACTTTAATTAATTGATTTGGTTTATGTTCTAGCAAGCGTAATTGATAGCGAAACAAGAATTCTGAGGCTTCGAGTATTTTTTTTGCTTCAAATGCATTTCTGCCCCAAACTGTTATGCCATGGTTTCGGATTAAGACCGCGCCAGTATCGCCCGAAACATGTTCGGAAAATTTATTTGCAAGTGTTGGGATATGGGCATAATTACGAATAATCGGTATTTTTAGGACAGCATCCTCTTCCCATTTATCAAATGCCTTTATCAGTTCTTGCCCTTTAAAGGTTACTTCGCCATTGTCACCATATACTTCTGAAATGACATTATTATCAATCGTATGGACATGCAGACTGCAGCCTGCATTTGTCTTACGGTATATCTCGACATGAAGCAAGGTTTCAGCTGAAGGCTTTAAATGGGTTTCTTCTACAGCATCGCCAAATTCGTCAACGAGAATGAAATCCTCGGCTGTTCGCTTGCGCTTATCTTTCCCACTTGCTGTTACCAAAAATTGAAGCGGGTGATCACTTACTTTAATTGCCAGGTTTCCACTTGTCCCCATAAACCAATCCCGCTCAGCCAATTCATCCTTTATATCCGCTAATTCATTCCATCTTTCCTTTAGCATGATCGTTCACCCACCTCAATTCTCTTTTTTATCTCCTCAATACAATCATAGAATGTATGAAATTCCCGGTGGTTTATCCCCCACTCCAGGCATTTCTCCTGTAACAAATCTCTTGCCAATACGAAGTCGGCATGCTTTGCAACTTCAAGATCCGTTACGGAGTCTCCAATGACAATCTTAAAGCTATTTTTATGATTCAAATGGCGAATGATGCTCGGTTTACAGCAGCCGCAATCATTTTTACATAAAGGATCACAGGAATGCGGCCAAAGAATCCGAATACCTGATTCAGAAAAATTAGATTCGTTGCAATAAATGTCTGCAAATGGCCCATAATCAGCTAGAATTGGATAAACAAAGAAGTCGATTCCACCGCTTATAATATAAAAGGGAATTCCTTCCTCATGTGCAAACGCAACAAACTCTTTGAAACCTGAACGAATTTTCGCATTTTCAATCGCAAATTTTGTTATTTCATCTTTTCTATTACTTGGTAACAGAGAAAATAACTTTCCTACACCATTCTTAATTGAAATCTGACGGGAGAGAATCTGATCTTTAATTTCCTCCCACCCTGGAGGTGCAAATTTTTTCATGATGGCAATGATATTATCACTTTCCGTTATCGTCCCATCAAAATCGCAGTAAATTACAGGCCGGGCCATTTATGCTGTCACCTCAGCATTCCCCCATAACTGCAATGCCTTTTTGAGTTCAGGGAACTGTTCAGCGCCTTGGGCTAGCGTGTTCCCTTGGAGGTTTGTTTCGATTGCCTGACGGAATGCTAAACCGCCGCCACGGGCACCATCTGGATGTCCATGGACGCCGCCGCCTGCGTTAATGACTGAATCGATTCCAAAGTCCCGAATTAATAGTGGAACGAGTCCTGGGTGAATTCCAGCGGAAGGAACCGGGAATGCCTTTAGGAAGGTATCCGCCTTCGTTAATTCGCTGGCAATCGCGAGCGCAGAGTTTTTTTCCAAAGCTACTGTTCCATATGGAGATGGAAACAATGATAAATCTGCACCAGCATACCTTAGCAGCTTACCAAGCAGCAAGGAATGGGAAAATCCATATTCAAGCGATGATGTTAAAGCTCCGCTGACTGCCGGATGGGCCATAAGCGGAAGACCAATTTCATCGTCCTCTCTTAATTCTTGAAGAACATCTAGCCCGTATGAAAACACATTAAAAAGTAAAAGGTCTGCTCCTAGTTCCGCAGCCTTTCTTGCTTTATCCCTTAGCTGAGAAGTTCTGCCAGTCAAATTAACAGCGTAAACCGTTCTATGACCCGTCTTGTCATAAACCTCTTTTAATACCTCTTTACCTGCAGCGATTCTTTTTTCAAATGGTGTTAGTTCATTTTCAAAAAGAATTTCGTCATCTTTAACAAGATCAACACCACCAAGTGCCTGCTGCTTTAGCTGTTCGGCTAAAAAGGAAAGATTTTTACCAAGCACTCCTTTAAAGATGCTCATTAAAAGCGGTCTATCATATACGTTTAATTTCCCTCTAATGCCTTCAATCCCAAATTTCGGACCTGGGAATAACCTCTTTAAATTTTCGTCAAAATCCAAATCAAGTAATTTTATTTTCCCATCCAAAGAAAGTTTTCCAAAAACAGTTGTTAAAATCGCCGGTATATCATTTGAAAAATTAAGAGTCGGATAGGCAATCCTAATCAAGGATTGATTTTCTCTTTCAGAGTGAATTCCCTCGATTGAAACGACCCTTCCTTTATGCTTTCGTAATTGGTTTTGTTCGAGTTCGGGCAAATTTGTCCATGAACCCACTGTAAGTCCCAGGGCAATTTCCTCTGCTTTTTTGTCTGGATTTTTTTCATCATGCAGTAAATATGTAGCGATTAATTCAGACATTTTTACACTTCCTTTCGTAAAAACATAAAAAAACCTCTTCGAAAAGAAGAGGTTAGCGTTACAAACTAACATCTTCTCATCTATCAGCTGTTCGCTGCAAGATTTAGCACCGTGCTTAAAAATGATTTAAGTCGGTTGCCGGGCTTCATTGGGCTGGTCCCTCCGCCTGCTCTTGATAAGAAAACGATTCGTAGTATTCATTATTT
This sequence comes from Neobacillus drentensis, assembly GCF_036965425.1. GTDB lineage: Bacteria > Bacillota > Bacilli > Bacillales > Cytobacillaceae > Neobacillus > Neobacillus drentensis_F. The sequence continues at coordinate 25,765 of NZ_JBALPP010000082.1, forward strand.
TCGTATTGGTTTACTTTAGTTTGGATTATCCCAAGAAAGAATTAAAATGTCAACCTATTTTTCAAAAATTTCTAAACAACTAATTCTTCTGACAGCTTCCCTTAGCCGCTCCTCAGAAGATAAAAGTCCAACACGGACAAAACCTTCTCCATATTGACCAAAGCCAATACCTGGAGCAACCATGATGTGTGCTTGTTCGAGAAGAATATTAGCAAATTCCTCTGAAGTTAGACCATTGGGGACCTTTAACCATGCAAAAAAGGATCCTTTAGGAGCTGTAACATCCCAGCCTAACGACCGCAAGCCGTCAATTAGGACATTTCTTCTTCGCTCATAAAGCTGATTTAATTCCTTCACACATTCTTGTGAGGCAGTTAACGCTTCAGCTGCAGCCTCCTGGACAGCACCAAATAAACTAACATAAAGATGATCCTGCAAAAGCTCAATTGCCGAAATAACACTTTCATTTCCAACAGCAAATCCTATGCGCCAGCCGGCCATATTATAGGATTTGGAAAGTGTATAAATTTCGATACCCACATCTTTTGCCCCTTCCACCTGCAGGAAGCTGATTGGTTTTTTTCCGTCAAAACCTATTGCCCCGTAGGCAAAGTCATGGACAACGCAAATATCATTTTTACTAGCAAGCTTGACTGTATCCTCAAAGAATTCGGTTGTAGCAGTTGCTCCTGTTGGATTATTAGGATAATTGAGGAACATTAATTTAGCCTTAGATAAAATTTCCGGTGACAGTTCCTGATAATCTGGTAAGAAATGATTCTTCTCTCTTAATGGCATTATTGCCATTTCAGCTTGGGCCAGGGCGACACCAGACCAATAATCGGGATAGCCGGGATCTGGAACCAGAATAGTATCACCAGGGTTTAATAAGCACTGAGGTATTTCTACCAGGCCTGCTTTGCCGCCAAAAAGAATGGCGACTTCTTTTTTGGGATCAATGGTAACTCCATATTCCCTCAAATAATATTCCGCGGCAGCCTGTTTTAAATATTGATGTCCTTGAAAGGGCGAATATTTATGGTTGACGGGATTGGCTGCTGCTTCCTGAAGCTTGGCAACAATATGCCCAGGTGTTGGCTGGTCAGGATTACCCTGTCCTAAATTAATGACATCATAGCCTTGTTCAAGATATTGACCCACCTTTTTAACAAGGGAGGCAAAAAATTGTTTTGGCAGACTGTTTAAAAGATTTGATGGCGGAAATTGTTTCAATACTCTCACCTGCTCTAACTATTTCATTTTTGGTTGAAATTCTAGTCACAAATGATATAACTTTTACATTTACTTGTAAAGTAAAAATTCTGAACTTTTCAGACGACAATAAAAATAATTTTCAAAAAATATTGACACTAATCTTTTTATCCTGTTATAGTACTTATCAGATTATAAATTTTAAAATCAGATACTCTTATCACGAGCTGGCTGAGGGATTTGGCCCTTTGAAGCCCAGCAACCGACCATAATTCCATTGTAAAATGGGGCGAATTTTTCGCCGGGGGAAACCCGAATAAGGCACGGTGCTAATTCCAACAGAAGGATTGTCTTTCTGAAAGATAAGAGGTGCGACAGACATGAATGTCTTCAGAGCCTCTTTCAAAAAAGAAAGAGGCTTTTTTGTGCCCCTATCCACAACTTAGCCTCCGATAAAAGGAGAATAAAATAATGAGTCTATTAAAACAACAAACCTATCAACCATTAACCGAAGCCGCTGCCATTGATCTAGCATTACGCTTAAATCTAGTTACTGATAATACTGATCTCACTTGTAAGGAAATTGGTGATGGCAACTTAAACCTTGTTTTTCATATTGTCGATAAACAGCATGATAAAAGCATTATTATTAAGCAAGCTCTTCCTTACGCAAAGGTGGTTGGGGAAAGCTGGCCTCTAACCCTAAAAAGAGCCAAGATTGAAGCAGACGCCTTAAAAATTTTTGGCCAAATTGCTCCTGATTATGTACCCAAGGTTTATCACACAGATGATATACTCGCAGTAACAGTCATGGAGGATTTATCTCATCTTTTGATTGCGAGAGCAGGCTTTATCAAAGGAAGAACCTACCCATTAATATCACAGCATCTTGGAGAGTATCTCGCCAATACTTTATTTTTTACCTCAGATTATGGTTTAGGTCCTGCTGTTAAGAAAGAAAGGGTACAGCAGTTTATCAATCCTGAACTGTGCAAAATTACAGAGGATTTAATCTTCACCGACCCATTTTATGATGCAGAGACAAATAATTTTGAAGCTGATTTAAGGCCGGCTGTTGAAGAACTTTGGCAGGATGAGGAATTAAAGCATCATGTTAATATTTTGAAAAAAAACTTTTTAACCGATGCAGAAGTTCTTCTTCATGGCGACCTCCATACTGGAAGTGTTTTTGCTAATGATTGGGAAACAAAAGTTATTGATCCTGAATTTGCCTTCTATGGTCCTGCCGGATTTGATATCGGCCAGGTATTTGCTAACCTTCTCTTCCAGGTCATTGTGAACGATAAAAACCGTGATATCTTTATCAAACATATTGAAACAGTCTGGAATGTATTTGAAAGTCAATTTTCTCATTTGTGGGAACGAGAGAATAAGGAACCTCAAGCAAAAACATCGGCATTCTTGAAATATAATTTATCTAAATTTTTCGAAGACTCTATTGGTTTTGCCGGCTGTGAATTAATTAGAAGAACCATCGGTCTTGCACATGTTGCCGATTTGGATACAATTGAAAATAAAGAAATACGATTAGCGGCAAAACAAAAGACATTGGAACTTGGTAAAACCCTTATTAAACTTCGAAACGAAATCCAAAACCTGCAAGAGTTTATCCATGTAGTTAAAACGGTATTTTAGAAATGAAAAAGCAATCCGAAGCTTCGGATTGCTTTTTCATTCAGGCTTCGCCCACATTTCTTCAGGATTTAGCTCATATATTCCATTTTCCCGATACATATAATGATTAATGATAAATTCCCGGCGAATGGTGGCATAATCCTCGTGAAATTGTTTAATAAACTCATTTATTTCTTTTTCTTCATATTTCTTTCCTTTTTTTAACCCCTGTACCATATGCTCAAACACGATTAATTTCTTTTTCCGCTGTGAAGGAATATTTTTTAATTTTCCGTCTTTAGTATAGAAATTCTCGATTATTTTTTGCCTTTCAAGACTATCTTCCACCATATTTTCCAGCTCCTCCCCCCTTTTATCCAATAGCTGCGAGAGTACTTCTGCCTGCTGTTTGATTAAAGAACTATTTAAATATAAGTAAATCGTATTTTTATCTCTTCTTTCATAAACCAGATGAACCTCTCTTAATTTCTTTAAGTGATGGGTAATTGTTGGCGCGGTTAAGCCAAGCTTTCCTGCAATGGCCTGACCGTGCAGAGGTCCTTTTGCTAAAAGAGAAACAATTCTAACCCTTGTTGGGTCGCCCATCGTTTTATAGAACTCGACTAAGCGGTTTAGCTGCATCAAAGATCACACCTTTTTTAGATTCGACATTTATCTAATTAGAAATATATCGAATTTATTCAATACTGTCAAACAAATAAACCACTTCCTGATTAGAAAGTGGCTTTTATATTATAAAATTGGGTTATCATTCTTAGTTTTCAGGCGCTGCCATCTCTTTTCAACTTCTGCTTCAAATTCTTCTAATAATGGTTTATTTTCTTCTTTAAGAAGATGCTTGGTTTTACCCATGTATTTCAACCAGTCAGAAAGTGGAATCCGTTTGTTCTTATCTTCGGGATTGTAGGTAATCGTGGTAATTCCTTGTTCCACTTCATAAAGCGGGAAGAAGCAAGAATCAACCGCTGCTTCAACAATTTTTGTACCGTAGCGGTCATCTGATTTCCAGTTTAGCGGGCATGTGATGAGTATTTTTCCGTAAACAGTGCCAACATTTTGAGCATACCACTGGGCCTTTGTACCTTTTTTCACTAAATCCTGCGGGAATGCCTCTGTTCCTGTAAACACATATGGAATGTTGGTTGCCGCCATGATTTGTGTGGTATCCTTATGATGGAAAGCTTTTCCTCGTTGGGCTTTACCAACACCAGAAGTACTAGTCATATGTCCAATTGGAGTGGAATACGACATTTGCGAACCGGTATTCATATACCCTTCATTATCATACTCAAGCATGATTAGTTTATGTCCGCGAAGCGCTGTACCAATTGCTGACCCCATACCAATGTCCATACCGCCATCACCCGTAATCATGACAAAGGTAGCATCGTCTGATACATTAATTTCCCCGCGTCGTTTTAATTCCATGAACGCTTCTAGCGTACCTGATAGAGTTGCTGCACCGTTTTGGAAAAGATTGTGTATCATCGTTTGCTTATGTGATGTGCTTGGATAACCCGTTGTCGTTACATAAGCACAGCCCGTTTGGAATAGAGTAACAATATCGCCCTCAATTCCTTTAAAGAAAAGTTCTAATCCAGCAAAGATTCCGCAGCCTGGACATGCCCCGTGACCAGATGCAATCCGTTTTGGCTTTCCGGTAAGAGCCCTTAGTGGAGGGATTTTCACCTTTAATTTATTGGTCTCTTCATCCATTTTGACATCGATTAAACCTGTTTTAAATACATCTCCATGCTGAGGCAAAATGACAGGCTTAAGAATTTTTTCAGGGCTGCCTGGAATATGGCCATAGTAATCAAACGGTTTTTCAGCATATCCTTTTTCCATCGCGTCGATCGCCATATCAAATAAAGCCTGGGCATCACTTGCATAGAAATCCTTACCGCCTAGACCGAAAACACGACTTAAAACGATTGTTTTATTATTCTTGTCATCTTGAAGCGCTGATTTCACTTCATGTGTTAAGTTTGGCCCATATGCGCCGTATGAATCAGCTCGTTCACCCACTAATAATGTTTTTACATTCTTAAGGGCTTCGCGTATCTCCTTCGCAGGGAATGGACGGATTATATTCAGGCTGATGACACCAGCCTTGATTCCTTTTTCTCGAAGTTGATCGACAACATCCTTGGCTGACTCTGCAGCGGAGTTTAATAGGAATAATGCCACTTCTGCATCTTCCATTTTATATAAATCCAGTACAGGATATTCTCTGCCTGAAAGTTTCGCATATTCAGCAGCCACTTCTTTAAATACCTCTCCAGCATTGTATATGGCTTCAGATTGCTGGAAGTGATTGTTGATGAAATCATCACCGCTCATATGTGCCCCAATTGTTACTGGCTTGCTTAGATCCCTGACAAAATTGTAATCAGTTGGACATTCGCCAACAAATTGCTGCACAACACGACGATCCTTAAAGAATTCAACTCTGCGTTTTTGGTGGGATGTAAAGAATCCGTCATAAGCTACAATAACGGGTAGACGCACTTTTGAGTGTTCGGCAATCTTTATTGCCATAATATTCATATCATAAACGGCTTGCGGCGTTTTAGCCGTTAAGATCACCCAGCCAGTATTCAATGCATAATAAAGATCGGAATGATCACCGCGAATATCAAGCGGCCCGCTGACTGCACGAGTAACTAAATTCATAACCATAGGGAAACGAGTACCTGATTGGACCGGCATTTGTTCAAGCATGTATAAAAAGCCATTGGCACTTGTTGCATTAATAACTCGGGCTCCTGTCGCAGCAGCACCGTAACAAATTCCAGCAGAACCATGTTCTCCATCAGCAGGAATCAGCTTAATATCATGCTCGCCACGTGTTTTCATCTGGTCTAAGAATTGGGCGACCTCTGTTGAAGGGGTAATTGGGAAGTATCCCATAATATGATAATTAATTTGCGCTGCCGCCATGGCAGCCATTTCATTACCCGACTCAAATGTAGAAATCTGTTCTGCGGTCCCTTGTGTAGTTAACTTATCTTCTAAAATGGCCATTAGAGAATCCCCCCTGCAATATAAGGAAAGTTTTGCTTTACGTGGTTTTCGTCTGCATATCCAAGCATTTCACGAAGGTCACCAAGGGCATCTGTTGGACATGCTTCCACACATTTTAAGCAGCCTTTACAATATTGATAGTCAATTCCTTTAAGAAACATTTGCTTTCTGCCGCGCTTATCTTCTCCTTCCTCCCAGACAAAACAAAAATCAGGACAAACATTATCACAGGCAGCACAATGAATGCATTTTTCTTGTTGGAACTCTGGAAGAAATCCTTGGCGTGAACCGCATAAATCTTTAAATATACTATTTGCTTGCGCAACCATAACCCCGCCAATTTCCTGAGTCATGTAGCCAAGCTGTGGAAGCGGACGTGTGAAGGCCTTGCCTTCAGCTCCTTCCGGCACTTCATATTTTTTAAATTGAACTTCAGTATAGCCACGGTCAAATGTTCGAATATTGGGTTCAACTAGATGAGGATATTTCTTAGTAAATGTTTTCCGAATCACATCTCTCATTGAATCAGGATCAAGAAAATCGCAAATATGATATAATGCACCTAGCATCGCTGTATTGACCTTTGTTTTTTCCTCTACAGCAATAGATAAAGCATCTACAATGGCAAGTGTGCCATATTCTAGCTGTAAATCCGTTTTAACATCATCAAATTCTCTTGCTGTGTTTACTAAAACAATTCCATCAGCATTCAATCCGCTGACAACATTAATCGTTCTATATAAAGCTTCATGGAAAACACCAACGACATGAGGCTGTTCGATTGGGCTATGATCTCTAATTTCAACATCGGGATCACAAAAACGGATAAAACTCTTAACCGGGGACCCCTTCTTTTCAGATCCATATGATGAAAAATTGGAACCTTTTAAGCCAAGACTTAAAACGCCAGCTTCCGCTAACATTTTTCCAGCTAGGTTTGCACCCAGCCCGCCGATTGATTCAAGACGAATTTCAAAAAATCCTAATTCATTTTTCTTTGGTAAAATAGACATAATGTCCCTCCCATCTTAGAAATGCGGAAGCGCCTTGTCCAGGGGCGACAGGCATAAGACAAGCCGGCGGGAAGGTTGTTCTTTAACCTTCTCGTCGGATTGGCTTATGACCCCGAGCCCCTAGGCGCTGCAGCTAGACAATTTTTTCGTTCAAAAATTTAACAAGAAAAAGACATAAAAAATTAACTTCCCCAAAAGTTATTGTAGAGCATCACTTATTTTTTAGCTGTGACAAAAGTCAAACATAGGAGAAAAAATTTTATAACACATTTATTCATTTCACACAAACCGTTAATACGTATGACTTTAAAAGGTTTACCTTTTTATAAAACAGGGGTATTTTTGTATTATAACAGTTCTTCATTCCCAAAAAAGACTGCCTTTAGAATGTAAAGGCAGTCCTTTTTTTAATTTATAAATCATTAATGACAATATAAGATGCTTTAATGGGACCATGTACTCCTACGACAAGATTTAACTCAATATCTGCTGAATTACTTGGTCCAGTTATAAAATTGATGCATGATGCCACATGTCCAGTTTTCTGATGAATTTCACGCATCTTTTGTGCTGCTTGGGTGATACGCGGAACTAAACTGCTTTTCGGAATTAAGGCAATATAGGTCGCCGGTAAAAAACTGATCGTTCTTCCTTTATTCTCATCACTGAACAAAACAACCGTTCCAGATTCGGCTAATGTTATTTCACTGATAGTAATACCCACATTCGCCTGTTCCGCTTTGGTGATGTTTTCTTCCCCATTTTTATAATCCCATTCGTATACATCAATGTACTGTTTAGGCCAGTCTGTTTTCATCAGTTGATCTAGCCCCCACTTAGAAAAACGAGCGTCTTTCCAAGCCACAATCGGTCCCCCGCCATAGGAGGTTACAACTTCATCAAGAGTTGCAGGTAATTCCTCTAGGTTAGTTGTGTATAGCTTCGTATGAATTTTTTTACACTGCTCTCTCAAGACTTCTAACAATTCATCCTGTGACGCATCCTTTAAAACCTCCTGCTGCGGCTGGAATGCCCATTTGGGCCTTTCTATCAAACCAGTAATTCGCGGACGGTCTAGTCGGCTGGCAATTTGATTTAAAAATTTCTCCCGATTTTGTATCATGCATGACATTTCACTTACCACCCTTATCGCGATTTTTAAACCAATCTCTAAATCTTTCTTTATTTGGAGCCGGAAATTCTCGAATTTCCGTCCATGCCTTGAGGGGACCGGGACCTTTTGAGATTTTATCCCCTACGGTGAACGGATTCATGGCTGCCGGTGCCATTTTAGTTCCTAGCTTATACAATGTCGGAGAGGATGCTCCTAAACCAAATGCTTTCATCGCAAGCTTTTCAGATATTGGAGCTTTCCCTTCTTTTTCAACTATGATTTCCCTGTGTTTATGAAGAAAATTGTGTAAAGGTATTTTTACAGGACAAACCTCCGTACAAGCCCCACAAAGTGTGGAGGCATAAGGTAATTCTTTATATTCGTCATATCCTCCAAGCAATGGAGATAAAACAGCTCCAATCGGACCGGAATAAATGGAACCATATGAATGGCCCCCTACATGACGATAAACTGGGCAGACATTAATACACGCGGCACAGCGGATACATTGCAAGACTTCCTGGAATTCTCCACCTAAAATATTGGAACGGCCATTATCGACGATGACGAGGTGAAATTCCTCCGGACCATCAACGTCTAATTCCTCTCTTGGTCCTGTTAAAACCGTAATATAGCTCGTCAATTTTTGGCCTACTGCGCTTCTTGTTAAGAGGCTGATGAGAACCTCCATTTCTTCAAATGTAGGAACAATTCTTTCCATTCCCATGACAGTAATCTGCGTTTTCGGTAATGCTGTTACTAAATCAGCATTCCCTTCATTTGTTACTAAACTAAAAGAACCCGTTTCAGCAACAGCAAAGTTACAGCCCGTTATTCCGATATCGGCTGCCAAGTATTCCTTACGAAGCATCTCACGTGCATGTGCGGCCAGCTCTTCTGGCTTCGATGTTTTTGTATAACCTAATTTTTCTTTAAACACATCGCGAATTTGCTCTTTATTTTTATGCAGCGCTGGAACCACAATATGGGATGGCGGGTCATGATCATCGACTTGAAGAATGTATTCCCCAAGGTCCGTTTCAATAACCTCACATCCCTCTTGCTCCAGTACTGCATTTAAACTAATTTCTTCGGTGACCATCGATTTAGATTTAACGATTTTTTTTGCGTTTTTCTTTTGAACAATGCCGCGAATATACTCATTGGCCTCTTCTTTTGTCAGAGCGAAAAAAACATGGCCCCCCCGTTTTGCGACATTCTCGCTTAATTGTTCTAAATAATAATCTAAATGCTTTAGAACATGCTGTCGGATTTCTTCACCATGTGAACGCCAATCTTCCCAGTTTCCCAGTTCTTCAGTAGCTACACGTCTTTTTATACCCATTCCATCCTGTGCACCAGCCACCGCACCACGCATAAAGGAATTATGTATACCTTTATCAACACGTTCCTTAAATTGATCCGTGCCAATCTTCATTGCCATTTGAATACTCCTCCACCCTTCAATTGAATTCACATTCTCTCAAACGTTTGATTTACAGGCTATTTAATACTTCTGCTATATGCAACACCTTGATTGGCTTTCCTTTTCTTTCAATTCGGCCGCCAATATTCATAAGACAGCCTGCATCTGCACCGATTAAATACTCAGCCTCGGTTTCTTCTACATGGCGCACCTTTTCATCGACCATTTGCTCGGATATTTGCGCCATTTTAACTGAAAAGGTTCCTCCAAAGCCACAGCATTGTTCCTTGCCTGGCAATTCTGTAAACTTTAACCCCTTAACATTTTTTAAAAGAATCATAGGTGCCTCTTTTACACCTAATAATCTCATCATATGACATGAATTATGGTAAGTTACACTCGCTTCAAATTTAGCACCGACATCCTCTATTTTTAAAACTTCAACAATAAATTGTGTTAACTCAAATGTCTTTTCAGCCAGTTTTTTTGCTTTTGGTTCCCAGACAGGGTCACCTTTAAAAATATGAGGATATTCATGGAACATGAATGCGCATGATCCGGAAGGAGACACGACGTATTCCGCATCCATAAATGTTTCGATCATTCGTTTCATAGCTTCCTTTGATTCTTTAACATAACCGCTATTATATGCTGGCTGTCCACAGCAGACCTGTGATTCCGGAAACTGAATTTCACATCCCAGCCTTTCAAGTAATTCTACTGTTGCTTTACCTACATTGCTTTGAAATAAGTCAACTAAACAAGTTGCAAAAAGAGTAACCTTCATGTGTTTCTCCCCTTCTTATTATCTAATATATTGGGTGCCAACGTACAACTGATTAACTGGTCATCTGATGACTGATAAAAAAAGAATGTTAAATTTTATATTTATCATATCAGATTTATTCCGCTTTACCGATAAACACAGTTTCAGCCTGGTCATACTAGTAGGAATCATGACCTCTTTACAGAGTCATATACTGACGTTTATGATTCCCTAAATTAAAACCATGGAAAAAGACCC
>NZ_JBALPP010000083.1:0-289 GCF_036965425.1 Neobacillus drentensis
ACGCCTTCCCCAAAGTACCCAAATAGGTCATATTTAAGAACTAAATAAACATCTGTAATTAGATCTAAATATAAGGCAAAAAAAGTAGTAGAGTATATTTCAATATTACTTAATTTTTTAGTGGAAAATAACACTGCTATAATTGAAATCGTCATTGAGATTACTGCCAATATATTATTTTTTGCCCTCTTTATTTTGATTATTTCTTCACTAATATTCCCAACTCATTTATGAATAATGTCCAAATAAAAATTGATTTGTGAAGAACTATACTTAAACTATAGGGTGC
>NZ_JBALPP010000083.1:343-6261 GCF_036965425.1 Neobacillus drentensis
GGCGGCTTTTCTTATTGAAGTAACGGGGCAGGTTTGTTTAAGTAGGAAAATTGATAGTTTAGAAAGAAAATAGTAATCATTAACTTCCTAAGTGGGTGAAAAGTTGACTGTAAAACAAAATGAAATTAAGTTGGTTATTGGTGCAGGGGAATATAATAATAATCCTGGTTGGCTACATACACAGAAAGAAGAATTAGATTTATTAGACGAAACTACTTGGCAAAACAGGTTCCATAAAAGTTCAATAACAGCTATACTTGCTGAACACGTATGGGAACACCTTACCTATGAAGAAGGTATACAGTCAGCGAAAATGTGTTTTAAATATTTAAAGCCTTCAGGCTATATTCGTTGTGCAGTACCTGATGGTTATTTTCGAGATGAGTCTTACCAAAATATTGTACAGGTTGGAGGACCAGGACCAATAGACCACCCGGCATTTAGTCATAAAATCGTTTACAATTATAAAACTTTGAAAAAAATGTTTGAAACAGCTGGTTATCAAGTTCAATTACTGGAGTATTGTGATGAGGAAGGGAATTTTTATCAGAATTACTGGGATGGAGTTGATGGTGTTATTTTTCGTTCCAAGAAATATGATCCTCGAAACCAAGGTGATAACCTTGTTTTTCCTTCGCTGATTATTGATGCTGTTAAACCATATCATAAAAGTTTGTGAAGAATTGTACTTCAACTATAGGGTGCAAGAGTTAAAGAATGGGATGGCGATCTCATTTTCTTTTTGTGCTAACAAAGTAGAATAGTTGAATAAGAAAAATGGAACCAACTTAAGTAAAAAAGAGAGATAAACTGAGTTCATCTCTCTGTTACTTCTTAAAGAAATCCTAAAACTTGGTGTGGGATATAAGGTGCTTCAAGTTTATTAATCTCATCTGGTATTAGTTTGATATCTATGGCAGAAACGGCATCTGTTAATTGATGAATTTTTGTCGCGCCGACGATAGGTGCTGTAACAGGCTGTTTTTGTAGTAGCCACGCCAATGCAATTTGTGCTTGAGGCACTCCATGATTTTCTGCAACTTCTTTTACAGCTTCCACTCATTCTCTTTATCCATGTTTATTCTATTTTTTATAAATGGCATTAATTGCTTTACGTAATCTTCTGGTTGGGTAGTTTGATTTTGCATTCAATATATCGCAGCTCCATAAAGTGCCCAGCTTAACATCACCGTAAAAGCCTCCACCTCAGTTTTGTTTTGGTTAGACCATTGCTTTTGTGCCAATTCTGAAAAAAAGCTTGAAGTTCCTTTTCCAGGAAAAGGAATTAATTATTTTCTTGATTGTGTACTTGTTGAATGCCCTCGCTGTCATCGTATGCTAAGATAATTGATCATCCTTACGACCTAGGGTGGCGGTTGTTTTGTGAAAAGTGTGGTATAACGCGTTCTATACATGTTGTTAGTATCGGTTCAGAGAACTATGGTGAATTTAGCTTATGGTTAAAGACTGATTGCTGTGGATATTCTCTTTGGGCTTAAATTTTAATGAAAGAAAGAGACCTTAAAGCATCTCTGATGAATATGGAGGAGCAAAAATGAAGAAGAAAGTTGCCATAATCGGTGGGGCTGGAACCATTGGAACCATTTTACGAAATGGATTTCGGACTAAATATGACATTGTCATCCTTGATAAAATAAAACCTAATGAACAAAAGAATTTTATTCAGGTCGATGTCACGGATGTTGAACAGTTACTAAAAAGCATTCCAAAGGATTCAGATGTCCTTATCAATTTACTCAACATTAAAACCAAAAATGAGTTAAAAAATATAGCCGAATTTCATAAGATGATTGAGATTCACTTAATGTCCTCTTTCTACATCATGCATGCGGCACTCCAATTAGGGATTCCAAAAGTAATTTTTGCCAGCAGCAATCATACAACGGATTACTACGAAGCTGAAGGGATTTCAAAATTAGGAAGGGAAATACAACCGGGGATTATCCATTCTCCAATAGTCTTTATGGGGTGCTGAAGCTTGCCTCAGAAAATATTGGACATATCTTAGCTCGTAACCCTGATCAACCGCTATCTGTCATCAATATACGAATTGGCAGTGTTCCAAAAGAGGAAAAGAAGGCAGTCAGGGAAAAGAAGCGATTGCACCGGACTCTATTATCCCATAAAGATACCGTCCAGTTGTTTGATTTAGCCCTCGAATCCACAGTCAAATATGGAACGTATTATGGTGTTTCTGATAATCCAGGAAAACCATGGTCCACTGAATCAACCTGGAAAGAGCTCGGCTTTGTTTCAAAGGAAAATGCACTTGATATATTAATTGCACTTGATATATTAATGAAGGGTCATCATGAAGAAAATCTTCAATGAAGAAACGAAACAGCAGCCAGTATGTAATATCTGGCTGCTGTTTGGTATAAGGCCTAAATAGGCATTACGGGGCACGATCATTCGGATTACATTTTCGAAAACAAATGATTGGATAATGGCTGATACAAATACACCCATAAAAATAAATGGAATGGCTTCTAAAATAATACTAAGAAAAATGGTATTTACATTAAAAAACGTACTAGGGAGTCTAGTAAAAAAAGAAAGGTTTGCTAATTCCTCCGCAAAAAGAAATAGCAAAAGGAATAAACAAAATAATAGTAAAACGAGGCTATCTCTTACCATCTTATTTATAAAGCTCACAACCATTCTACCTCCTCAAATCTATCATTCCTATCATATGGATATGAAATTCTAGTTAACTATGTCATTAAAATTTGATAATTGACATAAATAAATAATCGTTATAAGATTTAATTCGTAATAATTACGATTTAAATATTGCTACTAATATTTAAATATACAATATAATTATGCTTCATAAATCGTAATAATTCCTAATTAAAGATACCTTGGAGGTAAATGAACATGAAAAGACTGTTAGTCCTATTAGTTATTTTTCTATTAATGGTAAGTGGATGCTCAAACACAGCTTCAACGAAAAGTGAAAAAACAAGTGAAGGATCTAAAAAACTGCAAATTGTCACTACTTTTTATCCAATGTACTATTTTGCAAAAAAGGTAGCAGGCAACTCAGCAAACGTGGAACTATTAATACCAAATGGTGTAGAACCACATGATTGGGAACCGACAGCAAAGGATATGGCAAAAATTCAAGACGCTGATGTTTTTATTTACAATAGCCAATACTTTGAACTTTGGACTGAAAAGGTATTGAAAAGTATTAACGATACCAATTTAAAGGTTGTTGAGGCTTCCAATGGGATTAAATTGATGGATGCACTCGAATCAGAGGATGAGGAGGAACATGGTCATTCGGAACATTCATCGTCTAAAGATCCTCATGTCTGGCTTTCTCCAGTTCTAGCTCAGCAAGAAGTAAACAATATTGCTAAGGCTTTAGAACAGGCAGATCCCCAAAATAAAGACCAGTTTCAAAAAAATGCAGAGGCTTTAAATGGGGATCTAGCTGATTTGGATCACTTATATAAGGAGACTATCGATAAAGCTAAGAGGAAAGAATTTGTTACACAACATGCTGCATTTGGATACTTGGCAAAACAATATGGACTGACACAAATTCCTATCGCAGGATTGTCACCCGATGTTGAACCAACATTAGGAAAATTAACTGAATTAACAGAGCTGACAAAGAAGAAAAATATCAAAGTTATTTATTTTGAGGAGATGACATCTTCAAAAGTGGCAGAAACGTTAGCTAAAGAAATAGGTGCTAAAACAGAAGTATTCAATCCCTTAGAAGGATTAACGAAAGAAGAGCAACAACAAGGATTAGACTATATTGGTGTTATGAAAAAAAATCTAGATGCATTGAAATTATCGCTTTTTTGATTAGTTATCTAATTTGGAGTTTATAAAAAAGTTTTTGATTTCATTAATTTATCTAATGGTTTACGCTGCTTTTTTCTGCTTTTCTTTTTGACCTAAAAAGGCAAAGTTTAGTGGGAATTCATTTTAAAAGAGTAAATTTTCTAAAAATAAAATGATTAAAATAACAAAAATTTGATATTAAGCTTGACATCATAAAAAAGAAGCAGTAAAAAATGTAAAAATGATTATAAGTATGGATGTGGAGAAGGAGAAATTCATAAGTTTGGTAAAAGAAGAGCATGCCAGATTTGCAAGGTTACGATAATTTTATAAGGTGCTTTTAGACAGGATAGTGTGCATGAGGGGAACTTGTGAAACATTGTACTTACACTAACTTGTGCAAGAGTTGAAGATCCGGCTGCCAGTTTTGGTGGCTTTTTCTTATTCAGCTAACGGGGCTGTTTAGTGCAATAATGAGTCGAATATTTCTTTAGAGAATTAGGGAATTATAACTGATAAAACAAGGTTGTTTTAATAATGGAGGAACTAAAATGGACACCAATAATAACAGATTGACATCTACGGAAATCACAAATTTATTCACACAATATATTCAGGAAACGATGTCTATTTGTGTTAGTAAATATGTGTTAGACACAGTTAGGGATTCCGAGGTTCTTTCACTGTTCGAATTTTCTTTGCAATTATCTATAAAACACGTAAAAAAATTAAATGAGTTTTTCGATAAAGAAAATTTCCCTGTACCAGACGGTTTTACAGATAAAGATGTAAACCAAGAAGCTCCCCCCTTATTTGTAGATAATTTCTGGTTACACTATTTACATACAATGAGCAATATTGGATTATCTAGTTATAGTCTTACTTTAGCTACCTCAATACGCCCAGATATTCGGGATTTTTATTTTCAATGTAATATTGATGCAATGGAAATAGACAATAAATGCGTTGAAATTCTTTTATCAAAAGGGCTTTATGAGAAACCTCCTTATTTTTCCAATCCTAAAGAGGTTGAATATATCTCAAACTTAGGATATTCATTAGATGTAATTGGTAAGAAAAGACCATTAAATACAGCAGAGGCTGGTAACATCTTTTTTAATTTAAAAAAGACCAGTTTAGCAAAGGCAATCTCTGTAGGTTTTAGTCAAGTTACTAAAAATAATGAACTTCGGAAATATCTTGAAACGAACATAAGTGATATTAATAAGAATTATTCTGCTTTTTCATCATTATTACAGGCGGAAAATCTTCACGTTCCCAAACTATTGGATACATATGTAACAAATTCAATAGTCTCACCCTTTTCAGATAGATTAATGGCATTACTAACTGGTTTTCTAACATCAGCTGCAATTTCGTATTACGGTACTGCTTTAGCTGCAAGTTTGAGGATTGATTTAATAGGTCAAAACGAGAAAGCAATAATAGGGATACTAAAACAATTAACCAAATTTGGAAGTGTTGTCATAAACAATGGTTGGGTTGAAAAACTTCCCGAAGCTGATGACCGTAAAGAATTACCTGTTAATTGAATAATTTTACTTTTTTAAAGGGTGAAGAAAATGTAGTGAACCTAGTAGAGGATTTGTCTTATTCGGCTTCCAATACTATGTGTAATCCCTGGTGTTATTGTAGGTATTAGCATAAAGAAATGCATACAGTTTTTTATTTAAAAAGTTGTTAAGGCAACCTTTTATTATTTTTGAAACATGTTTGTGAAATAATGCACAAAACTAATGGGGGCAAGAGGTAAAGAGTGGGATGGCTGTGGCGCTCTCCATTTTTATTGTACTAACGGGGCAGGTTAGTACAAAAAAATAAGACTAGCTTATTTAAACTTTAAGCTAGTCTTTATACTACCCATATTATTAAAATTGGTGATCATGGGAGTAGTGATGATGATCCTAATCAGAACTTGACTCAACATCGTGTTCATGGTTGTGTTCTTGAAATTAATAAAAAGTGTATGAACCTCACAATTTGATGCAACGTGGATTGACCGATGACTTTAGGAACGGCGACCGGTGCCGCGACGGCCAGTGCCGCGACGGCCAGTGCCCCGACCAGTACCA
>NZ_JBALPP010000084.1:0-5916 GCF_036965425.1 Neobacillus drentensis
ATTTATTCATATGTTATATTATATTTAATATGTAAAATTTTGATGGAATATGAAAATATTTGAAGGTGGCACTATGATACTTATTTTAACGGACCAATATGATAAACATGCTGATGCAGTTATTGAATTAATATCAAAAGAAAATGCGAAGTTTTTTAGATTTAACTTAGATGTAAATTCATTAAAAAAAACCTTCCTATCTTTTAATGGGACTGAATGGTTCATTACAGTTAATGGAAAGTCAATTTCTCCCAGTGAAATTTCCTGTGTATGGCATAGACGATCATTTGTTGAAATGACACTTGAAGAGCAAGTTGATAATTCAGCTGATTTTAAAATATGGAAAAATGAATGGAATAAAACCCTACTTGGACTATATTTATCTTTAATTGAAGTTCCATGGTTAAATCCTATTAGGAAAAGTCATAAAGCTGAAAATAAATATCTACAATTCCAGATTGCACAAAAAGTAGGATTTACTACTCCTAAAATGATTGTAACCAACGAGAAACAAAAGCTATTACAATTCTATGAAATTAATAATCCTGTTGTGTTAAAAATGATGTCTCAGGACTTTTATCAAACCTCTGAAAACACCTTTAAAGGAATTTATGTAAACAAAGTTTCTTATGATGATTTACTTCAATTCGAGGAATATTCAGAGAATCCTATCGTTTTACAACAATATATCCCCAAAAAATATGAGGTTAGATATACAGTTGTAGGAGATAAACATTTTGTTTGTAAAATTGAATCACAAAAATCAAAGATAGCTAATATTGATTGGAGAAGGTATGATATTGCAAATACTCCTCATTTTGCAATTGAGCCGCCAACCGAGGTGAAAGAAAATGTTAGGAAGTTCATGAGCGATATGGATTTGGAATATGGTGCATTAGATTTTATAGTAACAGAAAAAGATGAATGGATTTTTCTAGAAGTAAATTCGATGGGACAATGGCTCTGGATAGAGGATTTAACTGGACTACCAATTTCAGAATTAATATGTTCTTGGTTAACCAGCAAGTATCGTGAAAGGGGGTGTTAGAATGAAAGTTTTTGCATCAAAATTCTTAGAGTTACCACAACAAGATGAAGTTTCGACATCAATGGAGTGGAATTGGAAACCATATAGTAATGATGTTTATCGAATATATGCATCAGGTAAATCTACTTCATCAAGAGAATCAACTTATGCAGCTGAAAAAGATAATCGTTCCGACTCAGATCGACCGAACGAAGGTATGATAGTTGCATAAATATTTTATTACATTTCTATATTAAGTTTAAAAGAGTCTTTGAAACTATTTTTTCAAAGACTCTAAATTCCATTATCAACTATTCAGTACTTATAATGCAGCTCAGCCTCAATCTGTGACAATAATGGGGCCTAGGAATTTTCCATCTATTGATTATTTAATAAATGCATCTCTTGCAACATTCCCAATAATATTTGTAGAAATTCCATCTACAGTACCCCCAATGACGCCTCCGACCAAGGGTATTGCTTTCCCCAAATTAATTACACCTTTTTCTCCAAATTTAGTTAATAATCTAAACCCAACCGCTTGATTAATCTTCGTGATTACTTCACGTGAAATATTCTTTATTGCAGTTTCAGTTAACTTTGTGCCAAACTTAATTCCAAAATCCTTTGCAATATCCTTTGCTGCATTACCGCATAAACAAGTATAAACCAACGTTTTTACCCGATCGTCGCGAAGGTCATACCCTCCCATATGAGCGATTGCAGCAATCATACGTATTTGAACGTACATTACTGTTGCGATATTAGCAGGTATTGCAACTGGCAAAACAATAACTCCCCCTAATCCAGTTAAAAAGCCCGTTGTAGCAGCTTTGGTATTTTGCCAGCGAATTAGGGAATTTACCTTTTCAATTAGTGTTCCATCTCTCTTTAAATAATCATTAGCCATATCTTCAGCAGAATCTAATCCTGGGATTCCATTCACAGCCTTATCATAGGCCCAATCCAGCGTTTTCATTATTATACTTTGATCTAATTTTTCAACTGTAGTCACTAGTTTTCCCCCTTACAAATCTCAAAAGCTATTATGAAAAAATTTTTTACCTTATTTAAATTTGTTTTAGATTCAAAATTCTTGTAAATTTTGTCCTGCTACTCCTTTATTACACTTGAGTTATTAGTTTTTTTGTTGTGTAAATAAGTGATGAATCATTAATAACTCTAAAACGGTTATTTTTACCGATAACGTTAAAATAAATTACAAGAATTATATCATTCTATTCCGAACAGGCAATACCCGGATCTTAAGAATATTCTGAGGTAATAAAATCTCAAATAAGGTTATCATGACTCAAAAAAAGCGTGAGTAAGGTCCCTATGTTTCTACTTCCCTTCTATCATAGTTACTGACTTGCTCTCTAACTTTAGTTGGTCAGCATTTTCATGCCCCAATGTTCTTAATTGTTCATTACCATGTTTTATACTTTCAAGTACCCCAGCAGTTATTTTATCGTTTTGCTCAATGATTCTTTCCCTTATGTTTAAAAATCCACTAATTACCTGTTTCTGACGTTCTTGAATAGAATCAATCTGTTTTTCAAGAAATTTTTCTTGCAACAGCTTGTCTTTTTGAATTTGATCATAGTATAAATTAAACGCTGGAGTTCCTTCTTTATATTGATTTAGCAACGAAAGAAGCTCAGGGAGCTTTTCTCTATTATAAGTACTTCTATTTGTTTCTACCTTTTCGGTTAGTTCTTCATAAAACGACTCAATATCATGAACGATTTGTAAAGAACCTCTTTCAATGATTTCGATTCTTTTTTCTGCCACTTCATTTAATTTTGCCTGCATGGCTACAAGCGTTTGAGCCATTAAATCTAAACCCTTTGCTTTTGCCTCTTCAATAGCCATAGTACTTTTTACTTCGAATTCCATTAAATCAAGCCGAGCATTCTTCAGTATTTCTATTCTTTCATTTTCATAGTTTGCCAGTCTTATTTTGGTATCTGCTTCAATTTCTGCGATTTTTACCTTATCTGGTTCATACGTATATGTATTATTAGTAGAGGTTCTGCTACCTCCGCCAGAACTGCCTTTTCCCCATAGCGCATTCCACGCATCACCAATTCTCCCTAAAAATCCCATATGTCTATTCCTCCTTGTCATTGGCAGTGTTTTTGCAGGTAAAAGCAACTTAAAAAATCGCTCTACTTGCCTGCTTCGAAATCTGCCAAGCGTACACATATTTGCAAAATGCTCACAGTTATTAATAATTAAATGGTACCCCTGGTCTCCTAAACATCCTTTTGCATAATGAACGATATGCTCTACAGGATAGAGGTCCTCTAATTCAAACTCCGTATATTCCTTTACTTCAAGCCTTCCTCCACGCAAAAAGTCGTCCAAACTGGTTTGAATTACTTCATTTTGGGACCAATCCAACACATTATCACTATCTTGTCCGGTAAAATGAATCACATCATCGTCTGAAATATAGACACCATGATGATAATAGAAAGTCCTGGAAACGCGAATATGATCTCCACGCTTCGGCGCGGAATAGTTCCATTCCTCTTCCGCTTCAATATCAAAAATGAGTCCAAGATTTGACTCTCTTCTTAAACTCACCGCTTCATCAAATCCTTTCTCATTCGAAAGATAAGTGAATTATATTCCTTTTCACGTCTTTGTAACTCTTCAGTGAAGGCCTGGCTGTCAGAAATATAAATATCGAAATTCTTTTGTTTCAAATCAGCAAATTCATTTAGAACTTCAAGAGAAATGTTGGTTAACTCCTGATTTTGAATAAATGAAAGAACCTCATCAATTTGTAAGTCGATTAGAACAACAGCCCATCTTAGTAAGAAAAGGCGATCTTCCGATTTTTCAATCTTAAAAATAATCGTTTGCAATTCTCTTTGAAAATGAGCGGTAAGTTTATAAAGCTTACTTTCCGTTACAAGTTTTTCTTGCAAATCTCCGCCAATATTTAAGGCATTTTCGATATAGATACTTTTTCTTTCCTCCAGATAAAATTTGTTGATTTCATCTTTGTACTCTTTTAACAGTTGTAATACCCTTTCAATGACCGTAGTCCCGTCATCCGTAAATTCTAGTAAACTATCTTTTAAGCCTCTTTGAATAAGAGGCAAGAATCTTTCCTCAATCTTCATTCGTTTCTTTTGCCAATCTTCGTACCAAGCTCTATATACTTCGCTTTCAATTCCATCATCTTCAGCTTTATGTTTAAGTTGATCTTTTAATGTTGTTTTAAAAATTTGATAATCTTCTGTCCACTTTTCCCATAAAAAAACGGCACTAATAACAAAGGGTCTATTGGCCTCAAAAAACTCAATCTTTACAAGTGCATCTTTAATGATTTTCGCAGCGTTTTCAACAATAAAAGAAAAGCTTGCCCGCTCTTCATTTTCTATTTTGGAGAGTTGTTGCAATGCGTTGTCACCATCATTAATGATTTCGATTCTCTTTTCCATTTTTTCAGCTTGGCTTTTCATAGACAATAGTTTGGCATTTACATGATTCATGCCCAGTTCAAAGTTCTTTTTGAAAAAGGATTGCCGAGCCTTCAATAGGTGATTTTCTTCTTCCGTTAAATTGGGATTATGCTCATATTTTTTTGTAAGCTTTAACCCAATCACATGGAAGTCCCGAATAATATCTTCTTTAACTTCCTCATAATACTCAAGCTTTTCCATAAACTCATCCATGACAGACTTAACAGATTCATAGTATTTAATAATCGAGCCTTCAATAGCCTTCCACTCATATTTCAACAAGATGGATTGATAATCGAAGGAAGAAGATAATAGTTCCACTTGTTGGAGACTATTTAAATGGGTTTCAAGCTTGTTCAATTTGTGGATCAATGCAGGTTTTTCAAAATAAATTTGATGATATAGTTTTGTAATATCATCCTCTTTAAAAATGGGCTGTAAACCATTCTTCACAAAAAGTTCCAATGTAAATCGCAAGCGTTCCTGTTCGGAATATACCTTATTGGATGGTGATATGTTTTTTTCATAGTCTTCATAGGTTATAGATGTACTACATGGCAGCCAATAAGAATCCCATGAATTAAATTTTATACCATCTGAAAATAAACCTACACTAGGACTAGACGTGCTGCTATTTTTTAAGCGCCAAAATTGCCTCCCTTTGATAAGATATCTATCGGTAATAAAAGGAAAAGATTTATCATTATACATTTTGCTAAACTGTAACTCCGTCGGTAAATCCCAATTTTTGTAACCATCAATGACTAATTTATGAAAAGAATTTATCCCCTCATTCCATACATATTTTTGATCTGGATTATCACCTTTAAAAAAAGAAAAGTAGTCCAAATTTGCCCAAAGCAATCCGGTATCCCGGTCCATCAACACTTTTGGTCTATTTTTAAAAAAATACCAGCGTTGTTTCTTGATGGCTTCTAGAATCCTTTCGATCCCTCTACTGGATAGGTTGCGAATTTCAAATCGAACTTTGTTTAATTCTTCTTCGATACTATCAATCTTACTCTTCAAATGAACAAGTTCCCCATTTAACTTAGCCTGTTTTCCATTCAGCTCACTAATTCTTTTGGCATTGTTTTCGCTATCAATACCTTCAAATGTTTCTTCAATTTCTTTAATTTTTATAAGCAGATTTTGTTTTTCAGTCAAAAGCGACTGTATATCACTATTGAATAGTCCCTTTATATCCAAATCAGTGTCAATTTTTGATGAAAAAGACGACTCTATTTCTTGGATATTTTTATCTTTAATTTGGGTTTCGGGAAAATCTATCTTTGCATTGCTAGATAAAAACGATGATTCTTTGAGTACATTTTTATAAATCGACATACTTTCCTCTCCTTGAAATATTATGACTTTTTGAGTAGATGCTGTTAATTATTATCATTATAT
>NZ_JBALPP010000084.1:5949-22692 GCF_036965425.1 Neobacillus drentensis
ATATCATCCTATGTATTTCCAAATTAATCTATTTTTGTATATATTTTTTCACAAACTCCACAGGGACCTTTCTCATGCTCTTTAATGAGGTTATTACCTTCCACAAGAACCGCTCCCAATGTTTCTAGTATGTAGAATTCTATCCATAAAGTACCTTCTGTTATGAATTTATCGTATCTTTATAAGATACATTTTGAAAAAATATCTATACAAATGAAAGAATTCATAGAGAAAAGTAGCATTCTATATTAATAATTTTCTATTATTCCAACCATTTCAAATGGTAGAATATTTTATATATTGGATATGATTTAGGAGGCCACCATGAAGACTCAGTTGAAATTTATTATTTATGCAATTTGTTTAGTCATTATTATTGGAGCAGTAGCAATGTATAAAAATGGCCTTTTTACTAAAGAAGGCTCAGACAAAGATAAACTGCCTGTTGAGGTAAAAACAGCTTCAAATGTTAGCACCAATCAAAAATCCAAAACTATCAGCATTGGTGAAATTAATAAGAGCATGGTCAACGATCACGTAAGTATTATTGGTGAGATTAGTAATCGCCGTGACCATAAGAATGGACACGTCTTCCTTACCGTAAAAGATTCTAGCGGTGAAATTCTTATACCAATTTTTTCCGATAAAAATATCAATAGTGATGATTTTGTTGTTGGAAAGCAATATCTGTTTTCAGGGAATGTAGACCAATATAATGGAGAAGTTGAAATCATTCCTACTAGTCAAACAGATATAGTCCCAGTTATTTCATCTACTAGGATTGAAGAAAAGGATGAAGGTCAAATTAAATCAATTAACGGGACGATTATTTCTAAATACGCACACCCTCAAGGTCATACTTTTTTAGTTGTTAAGACAGACGGTACCGGGCAAGAGCTAGATATCCCATTGTTTAACACACTTCAACCAAACCCTGATGATTATCCTATTAATTCAGTGGTATCTATTAAAGGCAAGGTTAGCATTTACAAAGGCAAACTGCAGCTTATTCCGAATGGACTGGATGATGTAGCTATTTTAAAAAAAGGTGACGATTCTGCCGTTCAAAATGTAAAACTGTCCGATATAAATACATCTAACAGAGGCAAAATGGTCATCACAAAAGGATTTGTAAAAGAAGTAGTCGAAAAAGACGGCCACCTGTTTTTCAAACTTTCTGACAATGGAAAAGAAATTAAAACCGTACTATTTAAGGCTGACGCACAAGAAATAGAAGGCAGAAAAAAACGGATTTTTAATGCAGAAAAAGCACAATTTGAAGTCAAAATTCTTGGTATGGTTGATGTTTATGACGGGGAATTAGAAGTAATTATTGATAAGGTCCTTGTTGATTAATTTGTAGGAGCGACACACATGTCTGAATTATTTATTTTTATCATTGCGGGATTAACTGTTATTGTTTCAATGCTTCTACCCTCCTTCTGGTTTTATTTTATTTGCATACCCGTTTTACTTATTTTATTGGTACTTGTATACAAACAAAGGAATGTTAACAATCAGCAAATAAATCCATATTTACTTAGTGGTATAGGTGCCGTTTTTGCTATAATAGCCATCTTTTTTAACCTTCTATCTACACCAGCTTTAACATTAGCTGCCTTCTTCTTCCTTAGTTCGTTAATAAAAGTATTATTGAAAACTGGGACTGCCCCTTCAAGTAAAACTGTGGCAATCGAAATAAAACCAGGTGATCTAGTGAATCAAAAAGCCCTGACTCAAGATAGCCAGGTCCAAGATAGGGATAATCAAACAGAATTACTGCTAGCTATTACAAAAAAAATTGATCAATCGTTTTCAGACATTATTACCCGGCTGCAAAGAATTGAGGATAAGGACTTTTCAATTGATAACGCTGTTCAAGATTCACTTGTTGAAAGACTTAAAACAAGTATGACATTTGAGATGATGCAGTATTGGAAAAAGAATCAGGAACAAATGGATAAAAATATGAATCTAATGTATAATGCCCTGGATTACGAAATAAAAATGGTAGAAAACTCAATTGAAATTCTTGTGTCTACTATGATTAAAAACAATAAAACACAAAGTGACATCCAAGCAGCTATTGACATGATGAAACATAAATCAGAGGAATTAGTGACCATCGATATGATTCGTGAGGTAATAAAAGAGACCATTCAGGAGAACAGTCATTCATTTCAATTGCAGCATATACAAAACTATCAAATAAAGAATTATTTATACAAGGCATTAGATGAAGCCAAACATGAGGTATGCATTATTAGTCCTTGGATTTCCAAATGGGTGACTGAGACCGAAATGATCTCTCGTTTTAAAAGCTTACTGGCTAGAGGAGTTAATTTAACCATTTTATATGGCATCGAGGGAAACTCCTCATCTATAAAACATGATAATAGAGGCGAAGCAACCGAAAAATATGTTCAGATGTTAAAAAACTCCCTTACCAAGAAAAAGTACCCGGGTCAACTGCGTATTGATAGAATCAATTCACACTACAAGCTATTCATTTGCGATGAAGACTTTTACGTTGAATCTAGCATGAATATGCTTTCTAACAAAGGCGATTACGGTGAAGGGTTTCAGTGGCATGAAGGCGGTACCTACTCGGAGCATAAAGGAATGCTGCTTACACTCAAAAAGCTATATTTTGGGTCTAACAATAAATATACAATGACCATTTAACGATATCCGCTATCTAATTTTTGTACAGGAAACAAAAAGAATGAAATCACATAGGTTAGGGACGGTGACTTCATTCTTCTCGGGCAATCAATAACTTTGAAATTAGTCTTGCCCTTTGGAAAGAAACAAAGGCACAACTAGTAAAAATCCACTAGTTGTGCCTTTTTGCGGGTGAAAATTCCGATTGTCCCCTTAAAGAATCGTCCCCATTGTCTCAAGTCAATTTAATAACCATAAATTTCACATCAATCATTTCTGCAGTCGCAGATGCATCCGCTTCCCGGCCAATGCCGCGCATCTTTACCCCGCCATACGGATAATTGTCCTGCCAAACCGTCGAGATTTCATTGATCCATACCCCACCGGTTTCTAGAACTTCAAAGAATCAGATAGCCCGATCATCCACTCCCTAATGCTCTACTTTTTGAAGAAATTCCCGGGTTCGGTTATGTTTCGGGTTATGGAAAAACTCTTTCGGAGGCCCTTCCTCCACGATGACTCCCCCGTCCATAAAAATAACCCGATCGCCAACCTCTTCGGCAAATTTCATTTCATGTGTGACTAATACCATCGTCATTCCTTCGTTTGCTAATTCACGAATGACATTTAAAACCTCACCAATTAGCTCAGGATCGAGGGCAGAGGTTGCCTCGTCAAACAGCATCGCTTTCGGTTCCATCGCCAGTGCTCTTGCAATCGCAACACGTTGCTGCTGCCCGCCTGATAATTGACTCGGATAATGATTCATCCGATCTGCTAATCCGACTTTGCGCAGATATTTTTCAGCTGTTTCTCGTGCAGCTTCTTTAGACTTTTTTCGAATTTTGATTTGCGCCGCCATCACATTTTCGAGTGCCGTCATGGTTGGGAATAAGTTAAATCGTTGAAACACCATCCCGACTTCAGTTCGAAGGGAGGCAACATGTTTCTCATCAAATTTTCCGCCAGGTTTGATAAAATAATCGCCATGCACCTTTACAGTCCCGCTTGTTGGGATTTCCAAGAAATTAAGACAGCGAAGAAAGGTGGATTTCCCCGATCCCGATGGACCGATGACAACAAGCTTTTCCCCCTGTCTGATTTCCACATCAATTCCTTTTAAAATTTCATTGGAG
Source organism: Neobacillus drentensis (assembly GCF_036965425.1). Lineage (GTDB taxonomy): Bacteria > Bacillota > Bacilli > Bacillales > Cytobacillaceae > Neobacillus > Neobacillus drentensis_F. The sequence goes on from NZ_JBALPP010000084.1 coordinate 9,750, forward strand.
CCAAAAGATTTTCGCAGCTGGTTCACTTCAATGATTGCATTAGACATGACGACGTAATCTCCTCTCCATTAATCTAACTATTTGAGCCATTGGCAAGCTTAAAATTAAATAGGCTATTGCTAAAAGCGTGTAGGATTCAATGGTTAAGAATGTTTGAGAGGCATAAGTTTGTGTTCTTAGCAATAGTTCACTCACCGTAATAAAGGCAAGAAGTGAGGTATCCTTCACCATCATGATGATGTAGTTGCCGAAGGTCGGTAACGCAATTCGGCTGGCCTGTGGAATAATGATGGACCACATTGCCTGCTTGTTCGTATAGCCAAGGGCCAAAGCCGCTTCTGTTTGTCCACGGTCAATGGCGGTAATAGCCGAGCGGATGACTTCCGATAAATAAGCCCCATAATTCACTCCCAAGGCAAGAGTCCCGGCAATGAATGCATTAAAATTTAGTTGGTATCCAGGACTCCAAAATTGAACCACCAAAGAGACGAGCAATGGAACGACATAGTACATATACACGACCTGGACCAGCAAAGGAGTTCCTCGAATAACTTCAAGAAAGATGACCAATAATCGATTCAGCCATTTAAGCTTCGATAATCGCCCTAATGCAATCAACGTGCCCAGTACCAACGCCAGGATAAAACCGCATATAGTAGCTCCAAGAACGGTCCCCATCGCCCGTAACAATTCTGGATACAAGTCTTTAAAGGCTGTCGCAAAATCTAAACTTTTTAAGATGTCCATATGTATCCCCCTTTTTAAAAAAGATAGGAGAGCCTAAGGAAAGAGCTCTCCATGAAAAACTGCTTACTTACCAGCAGGCACGAAGTTATCTTCGTTTAATCCATACTTTTTCAAAACGTCAAGGATGAACCCTTCTTCCTTAAGCTTATCTAATTCTTTATTCACGGCTTCTAATAGATCTTTATCTGACTTGCGGACAGCTGCTCCAATATTTCCAGCGGCCTCAGCTTTATAAGGAGAAACTAATTTTAAATTCAACGTTTTGTCATTAGTGATACTATAGCCAGCTACTGCACTATCAGTGATACAAGCATCAATTTTTTTTGTATTTACAGCAAGAAGCAGTTCTGATTGAGAATTAAACACCTTTACTTCTTTAATTTTGCCTTCTTTTTGAAGCTTTTGAGCAAATTCAAGGAATGCTGTTCCTTTTTGACCGCCAACAACCTTGTCCTTCAAATCATCCAATCCTTTGATAGTAGAATCTTTTAAAACAACCAGCGCTTCCCCTTCGGTATACCAAATATTAGTGAAGTTCGCGATTTTCTGACGTTCCGGCTTGATATACATCCCATCTGTTACCATATCAACACCTTTGTTGTTAAGCTCAAGCAGCAAGTTTTCAAACTTTACTTCTTTCATTTCAACCTTCGGGATTCCTAAGCGTTTGGCCACTTCTGCAATAATTTCAGCATCAATACCTTCAAATTTCTTTGTATCCTTATTGATATAAGCAAATGGAACATCGTTCGATGATGCCACAACTAGTACACCCTTTTCTTTTGCTTTTTCTAATGTACTTGTGGCAGATTTGCTGTCACCTTTTGAATCACTGGCATTTCCGTTTGTCGTCTTTTCACCGCCGCAGCCGGCTAATAGAATAAGAGAAAGAAGAGTGAGCAAAAACATTTTTGTGAATTTTTTCATCATAATTCCCCCATAAAATGTATTTTTTTATTCAATATCCAGTTTTCCGCTCCATCTGATATTGGCTGAGCGAAGATGACCAATCAGCCCTTCTTGGCCTGATTGCCGAACACAATGAGGTGCAAGCACTTCTACACCTTCTTTTTTGATAGATTGATAGGTTACGACTTTTAAAAACGTCCCCACCCATACACCACCTGTATATTTGGCCGCGGCACGAGTAGGTAGGATATGGTTGGTTCCACATACTTTGTCCGCATAGACAACAGAGGAAAGTCCCCCTAAAAATAGAGATCCATAATTGATGAATCGATCTTTAATCTCATACGCATTAGTCGTTTGGACATGAAGATGTTCCGGTGCCCAATCATTCACAATCGAGATGGCTTCCTCTAAGCTATCCGCAAGGAATACTTGTCCCCATCGATCCCATGAGACACGGGCCACTTCGGCAGTCGTTAGTGTTTTAAGCTGTTCTTCGATTTCACGAAGAACGGCCATTCCTAGATTTCGATCGGTTGTGACTAAGGCAACCCGGGCATTAACATCGTGTTCCGCTTGGGCGAGCAAATCGGAAGCGACATAGACCGGATTGGCAAATTGATCGGCAACAACCAGCACTTCACTAGGGCCGGCTAACAAATCAATGCCGACTTGACCATGAACCTGGCGTTTTGCTTCGGTTACAAACACATTGCCCGGACCCGTTATTTTATGAACCGGACCAATTGATTCTGTTCCATAGGCAAGAGCCGCAATCGCTTGAGCTCCTCCAACACGGTAGATTTCATTCGCTCCAGATAAGTGGGCCGCAGCAAGTACCGCTGGATGGACCTCTCCCGTTTTGGTTGGAGGTGTACATACTTTCACGTTTGATACACCCGCGACTTTGGCGGGGATGATTGCCATCTGCGCCGAAGATAACAGCGGATATCGTCCGCCAGGAACATAGGCTCCAACGGTTTCGATTGGAATGACCCTTTGTCCCAAATAAACTCCCGGAATCATTTCTTGCTCAAATTCTGTGAGTGTTCGGCGCTGTGCCTCAGCAAAGGCTTTTATCCGCTCTACCGAAAATTGAATGTCCTCAATCAACGTCTGCGGTAATTGAGATAAGGCTTCCTGGATATCCTTCTCTTGGACTCGCAGATCCTCGATATCCACCCCGTCAAACTGCCTCAGATAGGCTTTTAGGGCGGCATCCCCTTCTTCACGAACGCGTTGAATAATAGAAGAAACGGCTTCTTCTACCTGAATTTTTTCGCCTCCCTGCAGCTGCTCCTGTTTTAACATTTCCATGAACTGTTCTCCCTTCTAACTATTTGCTTGTTGAACCAGCACTTCCTTAATGGAGGCTCCCATCCAATCCATCAGCCAGCTGTTTATCTGTAGACGGCATATTGTATCCTCCTAAACGTGTACAATAATTGTATACAATCAACCCTATTAAAAAATTACTAGGGGGTGTACCGAGTAATGATTTGATCAATGGTTAATGCGTGATTTAGTTTTTTCGTGAAGTCAATATCTTTTACGATGTATGGAATGTGCTCTTCTGCAAGCTGCTTGGAGTGGTTGGCGTCTCGTTGATGGATGGCGTTATACAAGGCTCGATGCTCATGATGAGAGTGGGTGGTATTGGATTCTGTAACATCATAGAATGTGAGGATGATATGTGTAAGAGAAAGAGTCTCGCGCAAGTATTGAATTAGGTAGGCATTCTGACTCGCCTCAATCACTGTCATATGAAAGGACTGAATGGCCTGTAATGCATGATGTGGTTGACTTTGCTGGTAAAATTTTTCCTCTTCCTCAATAAAAAAGTTCATCTTTTCTAAATCGGAAGGACTTGCGTTAAGCGCTGCTAAATAAGCGGCTTCAGGTTCCAATAACTGCCGAACAAAGAAGATTTGTTCCGCTTCTTCAGGTGTTGGACAATGAACAAAAGCTCCCCGATTGGGAATAAAACGAACCAGTGATTCATACTTGAGCCGTGAAAGAACTGATCGAATAGGGGTTCGACTCACTCCAAATGCTTCTGCAAGCGATGACTCGACTAATTGCGTGCCCGGAGGAAGCTCCGCATTAAAAATGGCGCTTCGCAAGATTTGATAAATCTGCTGTTCTCCCATTTTTGAGTGTGACAAACAGCCACCTCCTCTATTACTATATAATGGTAGTTTAAGGACATTATTTAGAATAGTCAATATTTTTTTAATATTATAATAATTTCTAATTTCGCAATAACCGTCCCCATGTCTTTCTGTGCTAAAATGATAATGAGGTGTATTTAATATGAAAGTAATGGAAACCAATCAATTAATCCTCCGCTGGTTAACGCCTGATGATGATGCCTTTATCCTTGAACTTTTGAATGAACCATCTTGGATCCGTTTTATCGGAGATAAAGGTGTGAGAACGCTGGAGGATGCTAGAAACTATATTTTAACAGGACCAATGGATATGTACACTCGAAAGGGATTTGGTCTTTACTTAACGGAGCTAAAAGACGGTGGAATTCCGATTGGCATTTGCGGCTTGATTAAAAGGGATTCTTTAGAAGATGTTGATATTGGCTTTGCCTTTTTATCAAAATTTCAATCCAAAGGCTATGGATACGAGGCAGCCTCTGCTACATTGGAGCATGGGATTGAAAAATTGGGACTCCATCGACTTGTGGCGATCACCTCTAAGGATAATGACCTTTCCTCCAATCTACTAGAGAAAATTGGAATGAATTTTGAGAGGTTGGTTGTACTTCCACCAGACACTGAAGAGCTTAAATTGTTTGCTTTTGAAAAGAAATAATAAGGATGCCGCCACTGGAACCGTTATATGGTCTCCCGAATGAATTTAAAGTATAATAAAAGAGAAGTGCTAAGAACACTTCTCTCTTCATCCCTACCGCCAAGTAGGGTAATATTATTATTTCTCTGAGGCCATCCTGTTGCTTGCCACAGCTAGGATGGTTTTCTATTTTTATTGAAAGATTTCAACTTATTACTCATACTAATTCACCGTAATTGGCTTTTTCAAGAAGATACCGTAGCTGACAGCCGAAACAACCAGCAATACCGCTCCAACAAGGAAGACATGTTCAAACGATCCAGTTGCCTGCACGATTGCACCTGTCACGATAGGTGCTAGTGATGCTCCAACAAAGCCGCCAAAATTTTGAATTGAACCTAGTGATGCCACCATGTTTTTCGGTGCTACGTCAGTCGCAAGCGTCCAAATGACACCAGTTGGTACTGAAGAAGCAAAATAAGCAATTGTTATTAATGTGATCGCACCAGTAACACCTGATACATACGGAATTGGTATGACCGCACATGCGGCAACGATCGCTCCGCAAACAAGCGGGATTTTCCGTGCCTTAATCGGCTGATAGCCTTTGCGGATAAAGTAGTCAGAAATGATACCTCCAAGAGGCACGCCAATGATCCCCATCAAGAACGGAATCGAAGCCACCCAGCCCGTTTTCAAAACCGTCAAACCGCGGTCTGCCACCAAGTAACCAGGCAGCCATGTTAAGAATGTCCACATTGTATAAACAAGTCCAAAGTTACCAATGATCATAAACCAAGTAGATTTGTATTTAAATAGTCCGCCCCAGCCAATCTGCTTCTCAGCGGCGTCAACCTTAACTTCTTCTTCATCTTTATTAATTTCAATAAGTTCGAATTTAGTAGGATTACGATACACTGCCCACCAAATAGCCATTACGACAAGACCTGCTGCCCCAATGATCACAAACATGATTTTCCAAGAGTAAGCAAGCATAAGTGCCGTTAATAATGGAGGAGCAATCCCGTTCGCTATTTGGGAACCAGTATTGACAATAGCAAGCGGTGTTCCACGGTCTTTTTTAGAAAACCAAGTATTGATTGCCTTTGTAGCCGCTGGGAAAAACGGCGATTCCGAAATACCCAGTAAAACACGCAGCGTATAAAAAAGCGAATAGCTGTTTGTAAAAGCCGTTAACAAGGAAACAATCGACCAGGAAACAATCGCGCCTGTAAACATTTTCTTCGGACCAATTTTGTCAACCAGCCAGCCTGCTGGAAGATTCGCCAGTGCATACGGCCAAAGGAAAGCGGACAATAAGACCCCCATTTGCAAAGGAGATAAACCAAATTCCTTCGAGATTAAAGGGTTTGCGACACTTAAATTAGAACGGTCCAAATAGTTAACGACCGCACCAACCAAAATAATCATGACCATCGCCCAGCGCGTTTTATTGATACTCTTTGCCTGTTGAACATTTTGCATGACTTCTTGCTGCAATTTAGCCATTCTTAAAACTCCCCTCTTTTTTAAAATCGATTAAACTCGTTATGTAGATCCCTGAAGTCATCATGAAAACCTTTGCATTTCTTTTTAAAGAGCAAGAATCCACTCTTGCTTCTTCTTAAGCCAAGGAATACTTTGCTTTAGAAACGGCTTGTAGAAATTCTCTTGCGGCAGCCGTAACCTTTTGATAATCACCATCCTTACGGGCAGCTTTCGAGATAAAGCTTCCCACACCTACAGCGACACAGCCGGCCTGCAGCCACTCATGTACATTCTGCGGGGTAACGCCGCCTGTCGGCACAATTGGTGCTTGCGGAACCGGTGCCATAATGGCGCTTACATATTTGGGAGCCACTACTTCAGCCGGGAATAACTTCACGATGTCTGCACCCGCTTCGAGCGTCTCGATGACTTCCTTTGGAGTAAAAGCCCCGCTGATTGTAACGGCCTGGTAGCGGTTTGCCATTTTAATCATTTCCGGATTCAACTGCGGGCTGACTAATAGTTCTGCCCCAGCAAGGAGTGCCGCGTTTGCTGTTTCCGCATCCAAAATCGTACCGGCACCAATTAAGATACCTTTGTCCTTATATTGCTTGGCTAGCGTGCGAATTACATTTAGGGCATTGGGTACGCTCATCGTAATTTCTAACGCTTTAATTCCTCCCTGAATCGCTGCTTCGGCAACGGCCAAAGCCTCCTCTTCGCTTTCGGAACGGATAATCAGGACTATACCGCTTTCATAAATCTTGTTTAAGTTTTCTAGTTTTCTAGGCAAAACCATAACCTCCTCTAAATATTTTGATACAACCGTTTGGCACTGTAGCCAAGCTGGTTGGACAACTTGATCGCTGTTTCGGAAATTAAATTACTTACCATCTCCTTTCGCTCAGGTGTCATACTGGATAGCACGCTTGCAATACTAATGGCGGCGACCGGCTGATTCGACTGGTCAAAGATAGCGGATCCCATACAATACATTTCTACATTGTCCTCGCGGTCATCAATCGAATAGCCCCGTTCCCGAATCTCCTTCATATCCTGCAAAATTTCCGGCAAGGTTACTTTTGAAAAGGATGTCTTTCTCGGAATTTCACCATCGCCATAAAGATATTCAATTTTTTCATCTGGCATGGCGGCCAGCAAGGCTTTTCCAACACCTGTCGTATGAAGGTACCGGCGCGAACCAAGCTTTGCTGTCGGACGCATTACGGAGAAATTTTCCGCCTTATCAAGGTAAACCACTTTCCCTTTGTCCTCGACGCCCAAGAAAACAGTGCTGCCCGTTTGCTTGTTCAATTCCAGCAGAAGCGGTCTGGCTAATTGCGTAATCTCCATATTCGCTTGATAAGCCATTCCCGTTTCAAAAGCGGCCAATCCTAATCGGTATGTTTTTAATCTAGGATCCTCTAACTCTATAAAACCTTTGTAAAGTAATGTCTGCACCAATTCGAAGCCGCTGCTTTTGGGCATGCCCATCTCGGTACAAATTTCATTTAATGTTAAAGCTGTCCCCGTTTTTGCCAGCAGGACGAGCAGGTCTAATGCACGTTCAGCTGATTTATTGATACGGATTTTTTCCATTTGGTTTGCTCCTTATTAAGTTCACATATGCGAACTTGATTCAGCATTGCGAATTTATGCCTTAAGTATAGTTATCTCAAAAAATAAATTCAATAGTTTTTTGAAAATTAATTTAATGGAATTTTTTTAAAAAATTGAGATTGAAATGAGAGGAAAGTTGAGATAATCTAAAAATAGAATTCGACATACGGAATGTAGTTCACATATGCGAATTAAAATGTAACCGTTTTTAATATAAAACGAGGAGGATTTGATTATGAAGCCCACTGTCATATTTTTAATAGGTCCTGCATCTTCCGGGAAGTCAACTGTCGGAAAACTGCTCGTTTCTAAGTACAATTTTGGCTACTTAGATAAAGACATGATTTGTAATAAATTCACTGGTAAATTACTAGAAACCAATGGGTATTCTCCTTATGACCGCGATGGCTGCTCTTTTTATACAGATGTGGTCATGGACCTCGAGTATCAAACCTTACTCGACATTGCGAATGACAACCTTCAATTAGGCAATTCCGTCATTCTGGATGCCCCTTTCCTTGGCTATTTTTCTAATAAAAATTACATAAATGAATTGATCAAAAAATATAACTGGCAAACGATCAACCCAATCGTCCTTAAGGTAACGGTTGATTTTGCCACCCTTAAACAAAGGATGGAGGCCAGAGCTCTTGAAAGAGATACCTGGAAACTGGCCAACTGGGAGACGTATGTTCAAAGCATCCAGGAAAAACAGTGTTTATGGGAAAATATTAAAATGATATCTTTTGATAATAGCAGCGACACGGTCGATACCGAAAAACTCTTTCAAATGCTGGATTTTAAAAGCGGTATCACTATTTAATGATTCTCGTGGCGGGCCTTGAGGACAATGGGAGAGAATGACAATTAGTCAATAATCAGGTACTATACTAGTAGTCACCAAAGGAAAGGCTGATTGTATGCATCTAGACATAGAACCTTCGTTATTAATGATTTTGATTGTTTTTGGATTTTTAGCTTCATTTATTGATTCAGTTGTAGGGGGTGGCGGGCTAATTGCACTGCCTGCGTTACTATTTACAGGACTGAATCCGGCGACAGCAGTTGCTACGAATAAATTGGCAGGAACGATAGGTTCTTTAACGAGTACTATTATGTTTTATCGTTCTGGTAAACTCGAGATAAAATCAGTGTTGAAATTATTTCCACTTACTTTCATTGGCTCGATGATTGGAGCTTGGACTGTTCATTTAATGAACCCTGAAGTGCTTAAGCCATTAATGCTGGTCATGCTCGCAGCGGTCACTATTTATACTATTTTCAAGAAAGATTGGGGCAGCATATCAGCGCCTAAAGAATTGTCCCTCCGCCGCTATATTATGTTTATGCTGGCGATTTTTGCAATTGGTTTCTATGATGGATTTATTGGTCCTGGAACAGGTTCATTCTTAATTTTTTCTTTTTTATTGATCGGATTTGATTTTTTAAAGGCGGCAGGAAACGCGAAGTTTTTAAATTTTGGCAGTAATATTGCTGGACTATTGATGTTTATGTTTTTAGGACAAGTCCATTACACGTATGGACTCATAATGGGGGTAGCCCAACTTGTTGGTGCGATTTGCGGCTCAAAATTTGCGATTAAAAGAGGAAGCGGTTATGTTCGTGCCCTGTTTATTGCCGTAACCTGCTTATTGCTTGCGAAAAATATTTATGATTATATTCATTAACTTCTTAAAGTAAAAGCCGATATGATATAAATCATATCGGCTTTTGTCAATGCATATTATACCATCCATGCCCTAAGGCTTCTATGACCCGAATTTTCCTAACAAGATAGTTATTTATAAAAATCTCTACAGTTGTAGAAAAATTGTCAAGAATCACTCTATTTATACTCCATATTTTACCTAATCCCTGTGTACAGTACATATTTTCCAGTCCGGGTTTTCTCCCCTCTCTAAGAAAAATTCGAGCAGACCTAATTCCATCACCCGGATAATGTCCGAGTTCTTCTATTTCATCACATCGTGTGGGCAATTGACCAAAGAGCATTACCGTAATAAAACCGTCTGTTCTAGTTGCATCAGCTTCTGTAAGCATAAAATTTTCTCCTCGTATAAATTTTAATAAATTCACTTATTATATGTAATCACCCATGGCATGGTACTAAGCTTATTAATTAATCTCTCTTAAAAATGCTAAAAGCAGTGCGATTTCAGGTGTGAAATCCACTGCTTTATGCTTGTTTTTATAAAAGACTGAACGTCATTTACATTAACTTTCTTCCACAACTTTCGATTGCGAATCTATCATCTTAGGAAAAGTAATAACCGCCTTAAATAAATCTCCGTCGACGTGGATGTTAAATTTCCCCTTTTGAACTTCAATCAGGCTTTTCGCAATCGATAACCCAAGCCCGCTGCCTTGGCTGGATCTGGATTCATCGCCACGCTTAAAGCGTTCCATTAATTCGTCTGCTGAAATATTTAACTCATAGGCGGAAATGTTCTTAAAGGAAAGCTGAATTTCATTCCCCGCATCCTCGATATCGATATATACTCTAGAACCACTGAGCGCATATTTAAAGATATTCGATAATAAGTTTTCAATGGACCTCCATAGTAATTTTCCATCCGCGCTAATATACACCTTATCCTTGGGATGATTCAGCTTGAATTGCAAACTCAAGTCTTCAATCTTATCATTCACTTCGCCAAGTCCCTGGGTAACTAAAGACACGATATCAATTTTCTCAAAATCAACTGAAATAGTTCCACTCGTCGCTTTGGCGGCTTCAAATAAATCATCGGTTAATAGTTTTAGTCTTTTCGATTTTTGATCTAAGATATTGATATATTCGGCAGCCCTTGGCGTAACCTCTTCGGCTTTTAATAAATCCACATAGGTGATGATCGATGTTAATGGAGTTCTTATATCATGAGAAACATTGGTGATTAACTCCGTTTTTAACCGCTCACTTTTGAGCTCACTGTCAACAGCCTCTTTCAGTCCATCCGTGATGCTGTTGATATTGTTCGCAAGTGTTTTAAACTCCCCGCGGTTTGGCACTTCGATTCGATGATGAAGACTTCCCGCCTTAATTCTTTCCACTCCATCCTGGATGGCTTGAAAACTCTTAACCTTTTTATAAGCAAACCAGGCTGCCAGACCAATAGTAACCGGGAACATAAAAAACGTTAACGCAATCAATACAGGGTAACCAATGACGATTAATACCGTCTTGACCCCGACATTCCCTGTCTCATAGACATTTCTTACAATTGTTATGAGCTTACGAATGATGGTAAAAATCAAGGTATGTTTCAGCAATGTTTTATTTTTAAAATGTTTAACCAGTGAGAGAATCAAAACAAGCACGGCTGCTAAGATCGGGATGGTGATAGGAATGGCTATTCTATCAATGCTTGTGTGTGCCACATTATCCATCATTGTAATCCAAATGGCGATTAGGCTCATACATAGAAGGATATTGATATCATTGTATAGTTTGTTCAGAGGATAAAGGTGCACCTGATCATCTTTAAATGACCTTCTTCCCGCGACTAGGATGAGATAGCCAAATGATAGAATGAAACCTAGCAAAAATGCAGCTAAAATATAAAGATTTTTTGTGACAACGGCTTTATCTTCTTTCCACTCGTTTATTTTCTGGTTTAAAAAGTCGTCTGCAAATGCTATATAAACCACCGTTTTGTCCTGGTTCAATTCCTCAATTGGATCCCTAATAAATTGAAATTGCTCATTCTCTTCGATTTTTTTCGGATAAACCTCTCTCTTATAATTCCCAAACACCAAATAAGCAGGATACTCTTTAAACTGGCTTTTTTCTGACTTCGTTGTGTTCGTATAGACATTTACACCATCACTGGCATAATACAACGGATTTTTCTGATCTGAGAGCTCTTGCAATACGGCATGATAATTCCTTAAATCATCCTTTATCAACTTTTCACGAGCCTGGGCAATCTTGTCGGAATACTCTTTTTTAAAAGTGGAATAGTTCTCCGCCTCGCTTAAATCAGGCCGATAGCTCTTAGAAAATTGCTGAAAATCGGAATATAAATTCTGTTCTTCCACCCTCAAGCTTTCTTCTCTAATCGCCCCGCCCTTTAAAATTTTGTCCTCACTCTTATAGTCTCGAAGCAGGGTAGCGAGATTGTCCACGACCTTTTGATTTTCTCTGATAAATGCATGACTGAGAATGTAGTCATCTTCCATAACCATGCTAAAATAACCATCTTTGACAACTTCAACCTGGACAATCGCTTTGATGATACCCGTAAAACAACCGACCGCGATCATAAATACAATGATTTTCGTTGTTAATAAGTGGCTATATTTTTTCAACTTTATATCCAACTCCCCACACCACCTTTAAATATTTTGGCTCCTTCGGATTGATTTCGATTTTCTCTCTTATTTTTCTAATATGTACGGATACGGTATTTTCCGGACTAAACGCCGTTTCATTCCATACCCTTTCATAGATGTCCTCAATCGAAAAGACTCTTCCGGCGTTGGCCGTCAGCAATTTCAAAATCTTATATTGCACCGGTGTAAGATGGACCACTTCTCCATCGACCGAGATGATTTTACTTTCATCATCAATGACCAGTCCCCCTGTCCGAAAGACATTCTTCTTCGTTTCTAGACTTCCCAATGTGGTATATCTCCTCAACTGGGACTTGACCCTTGCAATCAGCTCCAGCGGATTAAACGGTTTGGTTATGTAGTCATCTGCCCCTAAATTCAATCCGATAATTTTATCCGAATCCTCCGATTTAGCAGAGAGCATAATCAATGGTATATTATTTTCTTCTCTAATTTTCATCGTAGCCCTTAACCCATCCATCATGGGCATCATAATATCCATGATAATAAGATGAATCTCATGATCTTTGATGATATCTATGGCTTCCAACCCATTAAACGCCTTAAATATTTGATATCCTTCATTTTCTAAATAAATACCGATCGCATCGACGATCTCCTTATCATCATCACAAACCAACAAATTCATGGATATTCACTCCCAACTATGACGGTTACCTTTACTATCACCCTTTAGTATGACTACAAAAAGAATCTTATCAAGCAAATCTTAACAAAAACACGATGTAAATCTTAAGGTTTTCTTAACGTCTCTATTTTAAAAAAAGAAAAGAGCCTAAAATTTTAGGCTCTACCTGCGTATTTTTGCTCTTTTTACAACTTTCGAATCACTTTTTTGCCATATATAATCTTACTTCTTGTGGGACAACTATTTTGCCTCCGTTACTGTCAATATAATCTACAGCACTATCTAAAATAGCCTTCTGCTTATCTTTATCTATATCATGAAAGCCGGAGTAAGAATTCATCAATCTTATATATCTTTGTGTAGTATATTCAT
>NZ_JBALPP010000085.1:0-24556 GCF_036965425.1 Neobacillus drentensis
AATTTTATATAACAGAAATAAAAATATATTAGTACAGTGGTGATTGAAACAATTGTAATTTGTATTATCATTATAGTGAAAAATTATTACGCAAAGGATTTGACGCGTTTAGATGAATGGTGTAAACTCGAATATGGGTTGAGTTGTTGTATCAATGTAGTTACATAAAAAACTGATACAGAATAAGATGTTAGAGAATAAAAAAATGATGTCAAATACACATCAGGCTTTTATTCATGTTTTTGGGGTAATCTAACTTAGTGGATTTTATTTTTATTTTATCTTTTGATTAGAAAGGAAGATGTGATCAAATGGCTTCAAAACTTAAGAATGCAGAGCTCAATGCGAAGAACGCACTTGAGGCTGTCGAAAATCAATTTGAAACTCTTCAAATTTTAAATGAAGAAGGCGAAGTTGTTAACGAAGCAGCAATGCCGGAACTAACGGATGACCAGCTTCAGGAACTTATGCGCCGCATGGTTTATACACGTATCCTAGATCAACGTTCAATTTCCTTAAACCGTCAAGGCAGACTAGGATTTTATGCACCAACTGCAGGGCAGGAGGCATCACAATTAGCTTCCCAATTCGCTCTTGAAAAAGAAGATTTTATATTACCTGGGTACCGTGATGTACCACAATTAATTTGGCATGGACTGCCTTTATATCAAGCATTTTTATTCTCACGCGGACACTTCCAAGGTAACCAAATTCCTGAAGGTGTAAATGTCCTATCACCACAAATTATTATTGGTGCACAGTATATTCAAGCTGCCGGAGTTGCCTTAGGGTATAAAAAGAGTGGCAAGAAAGCTGTTGCTATTACCTACACTGGTGACGGCGGTGCTTCTCAAGGGGATTTCTATGAAGGAATTAACTTTGCAGGCGCGTTTAAAGCACCAGCGATTTTTATTGTGCAAAATAATCGATTTGCGATTTCTACTCCAGTTGAAAAACAATCAGCTGCAAAAACAATTGCTCAAAAAGCGGTTGCGGCAGGTATCCCTGGAATTCAAGTTGACGGGATGGATCCATTAGCTGTCTATGCAGCAGTTCGTGATGCACGTGAACGTGCTGTCAACGGTGAAGGGCCAACGTTAATCGAGACTTTAACTTACCGATATGGTCCACATACTATGGCTGGTGATGATCCTACCCGTTATCGTACGGCTGATCTTGATAATGAATGGGAAAAGAAAGATCCTTTAGTACGTTTCCGTAAGTTCCTTGAAAAGAAAGGTCTATGGAATGAAGAGAAGGAAAATCAAGTAATCGAACAAGCCAAAGATGATATTAAAGAGGCAATCAAAAAAGCGGATGCTGCACCAAAGCAAAAGGTTACTGACCTTATGTCCAACATGTTTGAGGAAATGCCTTATAACTTGAAAGAACAGTATGAAATCTATAAAGCAAAGGAGTCGAAGTAAGTCATGGCTCAAATGACAATGATTCAAGCTATTACCGATGCACTGCGTACAGAGCTTCGGAAAGATCCAAATACATTGGTTTTCGGTGAAGACGTTGGTGTAAACGGTGGTGTATTCCGTGCCACTGAAGGCTTACAGAAAGAATTTACAGAGGACCGTGTGTTTGACACTCCTCTTGCTGAATCGGGAATTGGAGGATTGGCGATTGGTTTGGCGTTGACTGGATTCCGCCCAATCCCTGAAATTCAATTCTTTGGATTTGTTTTTGAAGTTATGGATTCCATTGCTGGTCAAATGTCTCGTATGCGCTACCGTTCCGGCGGCCGCTATAAAATGCCAATAACTGTTCGTTCTCCATTTGGCGGAGGTGTTCATACACCTGAGCTTCATTCAGACAGTTTGGAAGGTTTAATGGCTCAAACGCCTGGTTTAAAAGTTGTTGTTCCATCCACACCATATGATGCTAAAGGATTATTGTTGTCTGCAATCCGTGATAATGACCCAGTCATTTTCCTTGAGCATTTAAAATTATACCGTGCATTCCGCCAAGAGGTTCCTGAAGAAGAATATACTATTCCTCTTGGGAAAGCTGATGTTAAGCGTGAGGGTACAGACCTATCCATTATTACTTACGGAGCCATGGTTCATGAATCATTAAAGGCAGCGGATGAATTAGCAAAAGAGGGACATTCCGTCGAAGTTATTGACCTTAGAACTATTAGTCCTCTTGATATTGACACCATTATTGCGTCAGTTGAAAAAACAGGACGGGCAATTGTAGTTCAAGAAGCACAAAAGCAAGCGGGAGTAGCAGCAAACGTGGTTGCCGAAATCAATGATCGAGCTATTTTAAGCTTAGAAGCTCCTGTTTTACGTGTTGCTGCAGCGGATACGATTTATCCTTTCTCTCAAGCAGAATCTGTTTGGCTGCCAAATTATAAAGACGTTATTGAGACAGCGAAAAAAGTATTATCATTCTAATTCTTTTCTACAGAAATCTAACTAAAATAGGAGGATGAATCCAAGTGAGCGCAACCGCAACCACATTTCAATTTAAAATGCCTGACATTGGTGAGGGTATTCACGAAGGTGAAATTGTCAAATGGTTCATCAAACCAGGCGATAAAGTTCAGGAAGATGATGTTCTTTGTGAAATCCAAAATGATAAAGCAGTCGTTGAAATTCCTTCACCCGTAGAAGGAACTGTTTTAGAAGTATTAGTTGGAGAGGGAACTGTAGCAACTGTTGGGCAGGTCCTTGTAACCTTTGATGCACCAGGATATGAAAATTTACAATTTAAGGGCGACCATGGTGACGAAGCTCCAGCTCCGGCGGAAACACCGGCAGCACCAGCACCAGTCCCTGCGCCAGAAGCAAAGACAGAGGCAGCTCCTGCTCCGGCACCAGTCCCTGCTCAGCCGCAAGCAGAAGTTGATCCAAACCGCCGTATCATTGCAATGCCATCTGTTCGAAAATATGCACGCGATAAAGGTGTGGAAATTGCTTTAGTTGCAGGAACAGGAAAAAATGGCCGGATTATGAAAGCTGATATTGATGCATTCCTATCTGGCGGCGCACAAGCAGCAGCACCACAAGCTGCCGCTGAAGCTCCTGTTCAAGCAGAAACTCAGGCAGCAGAAGCTCCAAAAGCAGCTGCTCCAGTACCACAGGGAGAATACCCTGAAACTCGTGAAAAAATGAGCGGAATCCGCAAAGCAATTGCCAAAGCAATGGTGAATTCCAAGCATACAGCTCCGCACGTAACTCTAATGGATGAAGTGGATGTTACAAAGCTTGTGTCACATCGTAAGAAATTCAAAGAAGTTGCCGCTGCAAAAGGCATCAAGCTGACTTTCTTGCCGTACATCGTAAAAGCATTAACAAGTGCGTTACGTGAGTTCCCTGCGCTTAATACATCTCTAGATGATTCAACAAGTGAAATTATTCATAAGCATTACTATAATATTGGAATTGCTGCCGACACAGAAAAAGGCTTATTAGTTCCAGTTGTAAAAGATGCAGATCGAAAGTCAGTTTTCTCAATCTCTAATGAAATAAATGAACTGGCTACAAAAGCACGTGATGGTAAGCTTGCACCTAATGAAATGAAGGGTGCTTCATGTACAATTTCCAATATTGGTTCTGCAGGAGGACAATGGTTTACTCCGGTAATCAACCATCCTGAAGTAGCGATTTTGGGTGTAGGCAGAATTGCTGAAAAACCAATTGTAAGAGACGGTGAAATTGTCGCTGCTCCGGTATTGGCACTTTCATTAAGTTTCGATCACCGTATGATTGACGGTGCAACAGCACAAAATGCATTAAATCACATCAAGCGATTGTTAAACGATCCAGAACTATTGTTAATGGAGGCGTAATAAATGGTAGTTGGAGATTTCCCAATTGAAACAGATACTATAGTCATTGGAGCAGGTCCTGGTGGATATGTTGCAGCCATTCGTGCTGCCCAGCTAGGACAAAAAGTAACGATAGTTGAAAAAGAATATGTCGGCGGTGTATGCCTGAATGTAGGATGTATTCCTTCTAAAGCTTTAATAGCTGCAGGACATCGTTATGAAACAGCCAAACATTCAGAAAGCTTTGGTATTACTGCTGAAAATGTAAAAGTTGACTTTACAAAGGTTCAAGAATTTAAAGCTGGAATCGTGAATAAGTTAACTGGTGGTGTAGAAGGACTATTAAAAGGTAATAAAGTAGACATTGTACGTGGTGAAGCGTATTTTGTTGATGCTACTACATTAAGGGTAATTAATGATGATTCAGCTCAAACATATACCTTTAAGAATGCAATTATTGCAACTGGATCCCGTCCTATTGAGCTGCCAACATTTAAATATTCAAAACGAGTTCTTAATTCAACGGGTGCATTAAATTTAAATGAAATTCCTGAAAAAATCGTTGTCATTGGCGGCGGTGTCATTGGAATCGAACTCGGTGGAGCCTATGCAAACTTTGGCAGTCAAGTAACAATACTAGAAGGTGCTGAGGAAATTCTAGGTCTTGGCACATTTGATAAGCAAATGGCAGCACTTGTTAAGCGCACCATGAAGAAAAAAGGCGCGGAATTCTATACAAAAGCGTTAGCCAAGGGTGTAGAAGAAACTGAAACTGGTGTGATTGTCACTTTTGAAACAAAAGGTGAAGAAAAGAAAATTGAAGCTGATTACGTTTTTGTCATGGTTGGGCGTCGTCCTAACACGGATGAAATGGGACTTGAACAAGTTGGTGTAAAATTATCTGACCGCGGTCTTATTGAAATTGATAAGCAATGCCGGACAAATATTAGTAATATCTATGCGATTGGTGATGTTGTTGCTGGACCACAACTGGCACATAAGGCATCCTATGAAGCAAAAATTGCGGCTGAAGCGATTGCCGGCCACCCTTCTGAAATTGATTATTTAGGAATTCCAGCCGTTGTTTTCTCTGAGCCAGAGTTGGCTTCTGTTGGATACACAGAATCACAGGCAAAAGAGGAAGGTATTGAAGTGATTTCTGCTAAATTCCCATTTGCAGCAAATGGCCGTGCCCTATCTCTTGACAGTGGTGATGGCTTCTTAAAATTAATTACCCGTAAAGAAGATGGTTTAGTAATTGGTGCACAAATTGCAGGTGCAAGTGCGTCAGATATGATTGCCGAACTTGGTCTAGCAATTGAAGCAGGAATGACTGCTGAAGACCTTGCTATGACCATTCATGCGCATCCAACTCTTGGTGAAATAACAATGGAAGCAGCTGAGGTTGCACTAGGAAGCCCAATCCATATTATGAAGTAATAGTATAAATAAAGTCCTTTTCCTTGTCATAAAGGAAAGGACTTTATTTTTTTTTAGCGAATAAATATATAGATAAATGTATTTGTGTGGTGATAAATATGAGGGTCTATATTGTCATGATGCTGCAATTTATCATTTGGAGTGGATATACTTTTATTGAATGGTTATCAAAACATGATCAATTAATTTATAAGGTTATTATGTTCTTTGTATTTTTTTATTTAGCATATTTAATTGGCAATCAAGTTACAAAATCAGCTCGGAAAACGCTCTTCATTACATCCTTAAGCTTAATTATTTATACCTCCATTCACTATACAATGGCCCTTTTTACCCATTAAAAAAAGCCCCCTTAAGGGTGCTTTCATTGTTTATTTTCTTGGATAATAATACATGACTCTTTCATTAAAAAGATGCAGTTCACCTTGTAATTTCTTTGCGAGGAATTTACAAAATTCATTAGCCTTCCCTTTATCTCCGAAGGTGGATTGTTCAGGCAGGGTCACTTGTATGTAAGACTGTTCTCGTTCTTGCCCATTTTCCTCTCGAATGGTTTCTTTGTCTATCCCCAATAAAATAGCCCGGTAACGGTCATGGCCAGAATATAAATAAAACCAGGAGCCTTTTCCTTCATTGGTTTCCTTAATTTCATAAGGGAAAGCAGATTCTCCATACTGCCAGTTAAGTTGATCACCTGTTTTAGATGTAATGTCTTTATAAAAATGAAATAGTTCCTTTACCTCTTCAATAGATATAGTTTGTTTCGCAGATGAAGGCACAAGTTTAATAAATGCATTTTCAGCCATCATCATTCCCCCTCACTAGTCCGTTAATAGATGCCCTTCTATTCTAGCACTGAACAAAAAGTGATGACAACAATTACAAATAAAATGTCAAGATTTCTTGTCATTTTTCCAAAAATAAATTATAATAATATTCTAAATATTTAAATAAAAGGAGGAGTCAAATGGAATTATTTGATAAGCTCTATGATGAGCACGAAAATGCAAAAGTGAGGTTTATCGGCTTTACAACTGAACATACCCGCTATGACTTTGGTATTATTTACACAAATATGTTTTTCGGAAAACCTCTTGTCATCTGCATGCAAACTGGCCGTTCAACTCTCCTCGACCCCAAAGATATTGAAGATATTGATTACCTTCAAACCGTATTCCGTATCCCTGATAAACAGCAGGCTTCTGATTTGGCTGAATTCTTTAGTGAAGCAATACCGGCTGCACCCTTCGTCACCCAATATGAATAATGATTTAAAAAAGGCCCAAAGGGTCTTTTTTTATGCTTATTTTTTTAAATGTGACATACAAATTAGGCTTGAAAAATTAAATGTGATATATTATTATTGTCTTAAGGGATATTTAAACGCTTTCAAAGTATTGATCATTCAATTAATGAAAAGGGGATTGGACAGATGGGTACTCTTGTATGCCAAACTTGTAACTCTACAATTGATCATTTTGAAGATGAAAAAGTAACAGTGCTTTATTCTAAGTGCAATTGTTGCCAAGACCAGCATAGTCACGAAGAAGTATAAATAATTGTCATTATAAAATTAAAACAGGATTCCGTAATTGGAATCCTGTCTTTTTATTTTATGGCTTTATATTCTTTAATAACGTGAATCATTTTCAGTTCATCATCTTCTGGTCCTTGAACAGGCAGGCCAACTTCCAGGTTTTTCGTTATATAATAAAGGTTTTCTTTTGTAATGATTTCACCAGGAATAAAAATTGGGATACCAGGCGGGTAGACCATAACAAATTCCGCAATGATCCTTCCTTCTGATTTGGCAAATGGAATCACTTCCGTATCCGCATAAAAGGCATCTCTTGGTGTTAATGCAAGCACAGGGATCTCAGGAAGCAAGACTTCTAAGGGTTCTACTTTTTCTGCACGGTGTGAGCATTCTTCAGCTAAATCTTTTAAGGCAGTAACTAGAAGATCTGCCTCATATTCGGTATCCCCTAATGTAATGATGCAAAGTATATTATATAAGTCTGATAATTCAACTTCAATATTATGTTTTTCTCTAAGCCATTTTTCAACATCATAACCGGTTAATCCTAAATCTTTAACAGAAATGATCAACTTAGTCGGATCAAAATCATAGGTGGCTTTTGAACCTAATATTTCTTCGCCGACGCAATATATATGGTCAATTTCGTTAATTCTTTTTCGGATTGACTGGGCTAGCCTTATCGTTCTATCAATTAATTCTTTTCCTTTCGTTGCTAGCTGCTTTCTTGCTACGTCAAGTGAAGCAAGCAATAGATAGGATGTTGAGGTTGTTGTCAACATGCTTAAAATGGATTGAACATGTTTAACAGAAACAAGACCTTCTTTTACATTTAGGATGGAGCTTTGTGTCATTGAACCGCCCAGCTTATGAACACTAGTAGCTGCCATATCCGCACCAGCCTGCATAGCAGAAAGCGGCAGATCATCATGGAAATGAATATGAACTCCATGTGCTTCATCAACAAGGACAGGAACATTATAAGAATGGGCTATCTCAACTATTTTCTTTAGGTCAGCAGAGATGCCGAAGTAGGTCGGATTGATAACGAGAACCCCTTTTGCATCAGGGTGCTGCTCGAGAGCCTTTTCAACAGACTCAGTTGTTATTCCATGGGAGATCCCTAGTTCTATATCGATTTCTGGATGAATAAATACAGGAATTGCTCCAGAAAAAACGATAGCCGACATGACGGATTTATGGACGTTTCTTGGTACGATGATTTTTTCTCCAGGACCACATACGGCCATAACCATCGTCATGATAGCTCCGCTTGTGCCTTGTACTGAGAAAAAAGTATGATCGGCACCAAAGGCTTTTGCGGCTAAATCTTGAGCCTCCTTAATCATCCCCTTTGGGGAATGCAAATCATCAAGCGGTCCAATATTAATTAAGTCAATAGACAGGGCATTGTCACCGATAAAATTTCGAAATTCCGGATCAATTCCAGCCCCTTTTTTATGGCCAGGAATATGGAATTGTATCGGATTTCTTTTTGCATGCTTTAATAACCCGCTAAATAACGGTGTTTGATTTTGCGACAATTTATAACCACACCTCTTTATCAAAAAAATACACATTTTTTCATTTAATAAACATAAAACAAAAGCATTATAGCACTAATCGTTTACATTGCATAGATTTATTGTTTAGTTTTCCTTTTTAACAGGAAAATTACCCTTTTAGAACGAAATAAGAAAGCATGAAAATTTTTAGGAGGAATTTAAATTGAAGTGGCAAACAAGGGTAACAGATATTCTTAACATTCGCTATCCCATTATTCAAGGGGGACTTGCCTATTTAGCCTATTCCGAATTGGCAGCAGCGGTTTCTAATGCCGGCGGCCTTGGTCAAATAACCGCGATGTCTTTAGCTAATCCAGAGCAGCTGAGAGAAGAAATAAGGAAGGTAAAGCAATTAACTAATCATCCATTTGGTGTTAATTTTGCCATTGGTCAGCACGGCAGGCCATTCTCTGACATGCTGCAGGTAGCCATTGATGAAGAAGTACCGGTTGTTTCGATGACAGGCGGCAATCCAGCCCCTATTTTTGAACAATTAAAAGGAACATCAATAAAAACACTCGTACTCGTGGCCGCAAGAAGACAGGCGGTTAAAGCGGAGGAACTGGGAGCCGATGCAGTGATGGTAGTGGGTCAGGAGGGCGGAGGGCATCTTGGCCGTGACGATATCGGTACAATGGTGCTCATTCCACAAGTTGTTGATAGTGTTTCAATCCCGGTCATTGCTTCAGGGGGAATAGGTGACGGCAGAGGGTTGATGGCAGCACTAAGTTTAGGGGCTGAAGGAATTGAAATGGGAACAAGGTTTATTGCCACAAAAGAATGTGTTCATGCAAATGAGGTATATAAACAAGCATTAGTAGCAGGTACAGAAACCGATACGGTGGTTATTAAACGTTCTATAGGCGCACCAGCCCGGGCGATAGCAAACAGCTGGACTGAAAAAATCATTGAAATTGAAAAAAATAAGGGTGATTATGATAATTTAAAAGATTTTATTAGTGGTATGGCTAATAAACGGTACATATATGAGGGAACTGTTGATGAAGGCTTCGCATGGGCTGGACAGGTAATGGGCCTTATTAAAGATGTACCAACAGTTGCAGAACTATTCGAGAGAATGATTAACGATGCGGAACAAATTCGTGCCAAATGGGGAAAATAAGGTATGATACTCTTGAATGATTAGTAAGAGGTGAAGAAATGGAGTACCAATACCCGATTGATTATAGCTGGACAACTGATGAAATCGTTGATGTCATTAACTTTTTTGAAGCAATTGAGAGGGCTTATGAAAAAGGAATTGAACGCGATGAGGTAATGAAGATTTACCGCCGTTTTAAAGAAATTGTCCCAAGTAAAGCGCAGGAGAAAACGCTTTGTGGAGAATTTGAGGAAATAAGCGGCTATTCATCATACCATACTATAAAAAAGGCAAAAGAAGCATCATCAGGAGAACGCATATTTATGAGGTAAAAAGAAAAAGCTCCCGAATTTTGTTCAGGAGCTTTTTCTTATTTTATGTTTTGAGCGATTTTATAAAGCGGGGTTACTTGATTAAAAACTTCATCAATTTTTTGTAAGAGTCCATCTGCCCCCATTTCAATTACGGTTTCTCTGCCAATCGTATACCCACATAATAATTCTGCTTTTTTTATGTTTTGAAACCGATCAAATAGAGATTGTAAATCCTTTTTTGTCATATCCCCGTGTATAAAAACATCAGGCTTCATATGATCACCAGACCATACATAGTCTTTTGGCGTTTCTTTGAAAAGTTTATTTATCTTTTTAACCAGCCTTGCCCCAATCACTTCTTTTTGCGGAGCTTCATAAATAACGGCAAACCAAATGAATAAATGGGTGTTCCATAAGCCTATTTGAAAATGAGGCAGCATCTTATAACCTCGGGAATTATTTGCGAAGGCTACCCATGTGTCCTTTGGCGGATTGATTGTCCTTCTGGCATGCTTTGCAACATGGACAAACATTTCGTCCCCTGTTATCTGTGATAACGTTGGTGCGAAATATTCACCTAAGTTTTCTAATTTAGGACGAATTGTTTCTTTTAGTGCCTCCATTCTAGCCTCTAATCCATCTATTAAAAAGACATCAAAATCTTCATTCGTAAATCCTTTGAAATCCACCATTTCTTTACCCCCAACCAGCCATTTGTCATATATTGTAGCATATCAGGGAAAAGACAAGAAGTTTGAAGCTTTTCTAGGTTAGAGCACATATTTGTTGCAAGATAACAATTTGACTCATATTATACAGTAAAAAAAATAATCTGAAAAATGGGAAAAATATTCGAAAGGGGAGGAGAAGTGTGAAACAATTGATGAATACTTCATTAAAAAAAGCAAGTGATAAGGAAAGAACCGCGGTTTTAAGATTGGAAATGGATTATGAATTAGCAGTATTATTTGAGGCGATTGAAGAAAAAAATGAAAAGAAAATGAAAGAATGCAAACAAAAGTTAGAAAAAATCCGCCAAGAATTATTACGATTAAAAGCATTTTAATTGAGATGTTTCTAAGGGGTAACAAGTTAGAATGAAGATTGATATACTACTTATCTAAAACGAACTCCAAACAGTGAGGGGAGTTCGTTTGTTATTGTGCAGCGATAAATAAATGTCGGCCAAAAGTTGATATGGATGATTATTTTGATTAAGCTATAAATACTACTACATAGGAATTTCGAGAAATAATCCATTTATATTTGGAGGGGAATCATGAATTGGGAAAGTATTTATGCCAATGCAAAGGAATGGGTAATAGAAGCTGGTGACAGGATCCGTTCCTCCTTTGATAAAACATTAAATATTCAGACGAAATCAAACCCTAATGATCTAGTCACGAATATGGACAAGGAAATTGAACAATTTTTTATTGCGAAAATAAAAGAGGTTTATCCTGAGGATAAAATCATGGGGGAAGAGGGGTTTGGAGACAAACTGACAAGCCTTGAAGGCATCGTTTGGATAATTGACCCAATTGATGGAACGATGAACTTTATCCATCAACAAAGGAATTTCGCGATTTCCCTTGGAGTGTATGAAAACGGTGTAGGAAAAATTGGGATTATTTATGATGTGGTACATGATGAGTTATATCATGCATTTAGTGGGAAAGGGGCATATTTAAATGAAAATCCTATTCCTCGCCTAGAGGAAACGACCGTACAGGAATCGATAATTGCCTTGAATGCCACATGGGTAATGGAGAATCGTCGAATCGATCATAATTTAATGATACCATTAGTACGGGCTGCTAGAGGAACAAGGTCGTATGGAACAGCTGCCCTTGAAATGGTGTTCGTGGCTACGGGAAGAGTGGATTCATATATCTCCATGAGGTTATCGCCATGGGATTATGCTGCTGGGGTGGTTATAATAGAGGAACTAGGCGGGATTGTTACAAATTTAAGAGGAGAAAAGCTGGATTTTCTAACCCAGGACTCCCTTTTTGCTGCCAAACCAGGTCTTCACCAGACGATACTGAAGGAATATTTAAAGGATGGAAGATGGTAAAAGAAGCCAAAACAATTGGCTTCTTTTTTATAGTTTTCCGTTTTCACGCATTCTTTTTTTTGCGGAAAAACCTAGTCCCATTATAACAATCACAGCTAGTATACAGCCGATAATACCAAGAACGCTTTTTTCACTTATGGCAACGCCTATCCCCATAATGCTTGCTGCTGCTAAAATTGCATAAATCAGTAATGGCCATTTAATGTTTTTCATTATTTTTGCCCCTCAAATTTATATTTATTTTTATTCTACATAAAATGCTTTTAGGTTTCCACTTTAATTATGGTATAATGTTTTAGTTGTAAATGGGAAACTATAAATAGTTTTATTTTTTATAGAATAAAGGCAGGAGTGGAAATTTTTGAAAATTAGAGAAGATATTCGTAATATAGCGATAATCGCCCACGTTGACCATGGAAAAACAACGTTGGTTGACCAATTGTTAAAACAATCAGGTACATTCCGTTCGAACGAACACGTGGAAGAGCGTGCGATGGACTCGAATGATTTGGAAAGAGAACGCGGAATTACTATCCTTGCAAAAAATACAGCGATTCAGTATAAAGATACTCGAATCAATATTTTGGATACACCTGGACACGCTGACTTTGGTGGAGAAGTAGAGCGTATTATGAAAATGGTTGATGGGGTATTGCTTGTGGTTGACGCCTACGAAGGATGTATGCCGCAAACTCGTTTTGTTCTAAAGAAAGCATTAGAACAAAACTTAACACCAATTGTTGTGGTCAATAAAATTGACCGTGACTTTGCGCGTCCTGCAGAAGTAATCGATGAAGTGATTGATTTATTTATCGAGCTTGATGCTACAGAGGACCAGCTTGAGTTCCCAGTTATCTATGCATCAGCTATAAATGGTACAGCCAGCACTGACCCAGACAAGCAAGACGAAAACATGCAATCCTTGTATGATGCCATTGTTGAGCATATTCCTGCACCGATTGATAACCGTGAAGAACCGCTTCAATTCCAGGTAGCACTTCTTGATTATAATGATTATGTCGGAAGAATCGGAATCGGCCGCGTTTTCCGTGGAACAATGAAGGTTGGACAGCAAGTTGCATTGATGAAATTAGACGGATCTGTAAAACAATTCCGTGTTACCAAAATTTTTGGTTTCTTTGGATTAAAACGGGAAGAAGTTCAGGAAGCAAAAGCTGGAGATTTAATTGCTGTTTCCGGTATGGAAGATATTAATGTTGGTGAAACGGTTTGTCCTGTTGAACATCAGGAAGCATTGCCAATTTTAAGAATCGATGAACCAACACTTCAAATGACTTTTGTAGTTAATAACAGTCCATTTGCTGGAAGAGAAGGTAAGTATTTAACCTCGAGAAAAATTGAGGAAAGACTTCGAGCTCAATTACAAACAGATGTCAGCTTGCGTGTTGAAAATACCGACTCACCTGATGCTTGGATTGTATCTGGCCGTGGAGAGCTCCATTTATCTATTTTGATTGAAAATATGCGTCGTGAAGGCTATGAACTTCAAGTTTCAAAGCCGGAAGTTATCGTAAAAGAAATTGATGGTGTTCGTTGTGAACCGATTGAAAGAGTTCAAATCGATGTTCCAGAAGAGCATACAGGTTCTGTAATGGAATCCATTGGTGCCCGTAAAGGTGAAATGCTTGATATGATTAACAACGGAACCGGTCAGGTTCGTTTGATCTTTAATGTTCCTGCTCGCGGCTTAATTGGCTATACTACAGAGTTCTTAACAATGACTCGTGGTTATGGAATTATTAATCATACTTTCGATAGCTATCAGCCGATGGTGCAAGGGAATGTTGGAGGCAGACATCAAGGTGTACTTGTTTCCATGGAATCTGGAAAAGCTTCTACCTATGGTATCATGCAGGTTGAAGATCGTGGCACGATATTTGTTGAACCAGGAACAGAAATTTACGAAGGCATGATCGTCGGAGAGCACACTCGTGAAAATGACTTAACTGTCAATATTACGAAGATGAAACAAGCAACGAATGTTCGTTCCGCTAATAAAGACCAAACATCTGTCATTAAGAAACCACGAATCATGACATTAGAGGAATCATTAGAGTATTTAAATGATGACGAATATTGCGAAGTAACTCCTGAATCAATCCGTCTTCGAAAGAAGATTCTTGATAAAAACGAACGTGAAAAAATGGCGAAAAAGAAGAAATACGCTGAAATGAGTTAATTTAGGAGGTTTTGTCGTGGATGTTGCAGAACGGCTCTCATTCTTTGCTGCACTCTATAAGGTAAGCGAACAACCCAAAGTCGGTATGTGGCTTTTATATTTAACAATTGTGGCATTATCAATTGTTGTTTATAAACTAGGTTTTGCCAAAAAGCTGCCGCTTGGAAAATCAATTATCATTTACATCTTTTTATTTGTAGGGTGTACAATTCTTACTTTTTTGGGAATCTTTTTGCCTGTTGCCGAGGGTCTTGTCGTTGCGGCTTTGATCTTAATAATTTATAAAATCCGCTTACACCAATCAAAGAAGCAGCAGACGGAAGCAAAATAACGGGGGAACAGGAAAATGAATTCCTTACAGGATGCACTTTATAATTGGCTTACGATTAAGATAGTCTGTGATGCTCGTCCCGATGATACAGCCGCTCAAGAAACGCTTGATCTTTTTGATGATATTTTATCCTCGCAGCATCATGTATTGAACATAGAAATCACTACCGATGATATGATGTATTATTTGTCTTATCAACAAAATGGGGAAAACAAAAAAACGCGGTATCCCCGTGAATTGATTGAGGTAATGCTCAATCAAATTAATCAAGAGCCAGATAAGTATGAGAACTACCCAATCGAAGAATAAAAAAGAAGGCATATTCCATAAAGGGGATATGCCTTCCTTTTTATTACCAATCATCTTTCTCCGATTTTGCTCGATAAAACTTAAAATTACCCGTGTCTATTCTGGCATTTGTTTTCTCAGCAATTCTCTCGCTGCAGCTTTTACACATATATGTATGGATAGGGCGATTTCGGAGCCGCTTTGCTGCTAATGACTCATCTTCAATCGCTTCAATTTTATCGCAAATTACACATTTCACTCTCATTAAAGCACCTCTTAATTTATTTATCAAAATGGAATAATTTTATTATACTATACCAGTTCAATGGGCGTTACGTAAAATAAGTGTTTAAGTTGTTAAAAAAAAGGGATAGTAGTAATATGAGAATGTCTGTTTTAAAATAGATATTTGGAAATAATAAAGGGGTTGTAAAAATGGCAAATCAGGTAGAGGAAAGGCTAATAAAGCCTTTATATGATGAACTGCAAAAGGAAAGATTCGTTACATTAGCCACAATTGATCATGAAACTGGAGGCCCTAATGTTAGTGCAATTTCCTGGGTACTAGCGAAAGATGAAAGTACGCTTTACTTTGCAGTCGATAACCGTTCGAGAATTCTCGAGAATATTAAAAATAATAATAAAGCCGTCATAAATTTAATTGCAAACGAATCTACATATTCAATTCAGGGAGAAGCAATCATTAAAGAAGAAAGACTTCCAGAAGTTCCGTTAAAATTGGCTTTGGTGGAGATAACTATTAAAGAAGTTAGAGATGTAATGTTTTACGGGTCAAAAATTGTGACAGAAGTACAATACGATAAAACATATGATAAAAATGCAGCAGAAAAATTAGATCGACAGGTTATGGAAGCAATGAGAAAAGCTTAGGAAATCCTAAGCTTTTTTTCATTAACTTTGTAAATGTCCCTTAAAAAGTTCTAAATGCAACAAAGGTTACAAAAAGAGCCTTATTTATAATGATTCGATTGGTCTTCCTGTTCCTTTTTAAGCTTTTTTTCTTCGTCTGATGGCAGCTTTTTGTCCGGTTTTTCAGTTGCGTTTTTCGGACTTGGTGTAATTAAGTCTCCTGGTATCTCAGGCATTAGGCGCCCTGCAACATCTGCCAGCTCCTCCATAATCCCTTGAACAGGTCTTCCTTTATTAATATCTGCTTGTATTTCTTTTAAACGCTGGGTTGTATCAGCGTCAGCCACGACAACTGCATTGGCCCCATATGGATCCTTTTTTAAGCTCTCGGCTACAGAATATTTAATGGAGCCTACCTGGGAGCGATCAATTTTTGCATTTACGTCAATTCCGACAATCGCATATTTACCTAAAACAACGGCTGTTGCATCATTAACACTTGGTATACTGGTTGCCAATTTGACTAACCGCTTGGATATTTGCTGTCCTGTTTTGCGATCAACATTTTCAATATAACTGTTTTTAACATTCACTAACGACTGATTTCCATTTTTGGCAATTTCTTTATTATTATTGATATTACAGCCGCTAAGAAGTAAACAGATAGTAAATGACATCAAGAAATACTTCATTTTAACCCCACCTTCAAGAAAGTCTTGTTAACATTTATTGTGCGGAACGTCTTCTATCTTTATTCCAATAAACATATATTTTACCAAAGTCCAATCTAGCAAAAGGTTTGTTTAATCCATATTTAACAAGCCTTACACCAAGTGAAGCGGAGGCGTCGCTTTGAGCAAAATATACGTGTTAGATACAAATGTCTTGCTGCAAGACCCGTATTCCATTTTCTCCTTTGAAGACAATGATGTTGTTATTCCGGCAGTCGTTCTCGAAGAAGTGGACTCAAAGAAGAGGTACATGGATGAAGTCGGGAGAAATGCAAGACATGTATCAAGATTAATTGATGGTCTTCGGGCCTCAGGCAAGCTTCATGAAAAGATTCCACTCGAAAATGGGGGGACAATCAGAATCGAGTTAAATCATCGCACCTTTCATGAACTTCAAGACATTTTTATTGAAAAAACAAATGACAACCGCATCCTTGCGGTGGCGAAAAATTTATACTTAGAAGAGCAAACAAAGGAAAATGGAAAACCGGTAATTCTTGTCAGTAAAGATGCTCTTGTCAGAGTAAAAGCTGATGCAATTGGCTTAGATGCAGAGGATTTTTTAAATGACCGTGTTGTGGAAATCGATCATATATATACGGGTTTTTATGAAGTATTTATAGCAATTGAGTTATTAGGCCGCTTTTATGAAAAAGGAGAATTAATTCTTTCAGAAATCGCGAATCATCCTTTTTATCCAAATCAGTTTCTTATCATGAAAGATTCCAATGGCAGTTCAGCTTCAGCAATAGGGATGGTCGATAATACAAGTAAAAAAGTGAAGAAATTGGTGTTAAATCAAGAACATGTTTGGGGGATTCATCCAAGGAATGTCCAGCAAACGATGGCAATTGAATTATTGCTGCGCAAGGATGTACCACTTGTCACCTTAATTGGCAAAGCAGGAACAGGGAAAACCTTGCTAGCCCTTGCCGCTGGATTGATGCAGACAGAGGATTTTCGGGAATATAAAAAGCTCTTGGTCGCGAGGCCAATCGTACCTGTTGGAAAGGATTTGGGGTTTTTACCGGGAGAAAAGCAGGAAAAGCTGCGTCCGTGGATGCAGCCTATCTACGACAATTTAGAATATCTATTTAATACCAAAAAACCAGGTGAATTAGATGCTATTTTAGCTGGAATGGGCTCAATTGAGGTTGAGGCATTAACATATATTCGCGGCAGAAGTTTACCAAAACAATTTATTATCATTGACGAAGCGCAGAACCTAACAAAACATGAAGTTAAAACGATTTTAACTCGTGTAGGAGAGGGAAGTAAAATTGTATTAATGGGTGACCCGGAACAAATTGATCATCCATATCTTGATGCCTATAACAATGGTCTGACGTATGTCGTGGAACGGTTCAAAGACCAGGTCATTTCAGGCCATGTGAAACTATTAAAAGGGGAAAGATCTGGTTTGGCAAGACTTGCCGCGGATTTACTATAATGTAAATAATAAAACGGGCGCCGCTTGGCACCCGTCTTATTATTTAAGCTTGAACCCTGTTACATTTTTAATAGGATTTTCCTGATTAGAACCATTTCCCATATAAACATGAACAGGACCATCAAGGGATAATGGTTTGCCGTTATTAGAAAAGCCCAGTATTAACTCATAGGCCTCATTAAGGGGAAACTCATAATCCTTGTCGGAACATTGCACGACAAGAGTACTAGCATCATCGGTTGGTTCCGCATTTTGCAAAAATGGCTTAATAGGAATTCCAAAGGTGCCAGTCAAAACTTTTACTTTTTCAAAGTTCTTCTCTGTCTTTAAAGTGGGCGGATAGATTGCTCCTTCAGTAATCTCACGATCCCAATGCTTTGAAACAGCTTTTGTATACTCCTCCAATGCATTCACATTCTCTTTTTCCTTCGAAAAATAAGTGGTTAAATCAACGCGGCGGTCGTCGAAAATCCAGACACCTGGATCAAGAGTTATCGTATATTTCACTTTTCCTGTAATCATCAAAATATTTTCCATTGTTTTACCCCCTAAAGTTCACAATAATAAGTATAGCTTTTTTTAAAAGGAATGTCATAATCCATGCAGTAAACCTTATTGTTCTTGCAATTTTTGATAGTAAAAGGTAAAATTTATAGATAAGTTGAATAATCGCTCTGAAATGGGGGGATGAATGTTGGCGTCTGAAATGATCGTGAATCACCAGGAAAAAGCCTTTGCTTTATTGCAGGCTGACGCTGAAAAAATTTTAAAGCTTATCAAAGTGCAAATGGACAATCTCACGGCCCCTCAATGTCCTCTTTATGAAGAGGTGTTGGATACGCAAATGTTTGGCCTTTCAAGAGAAATAGACTTTGCTGTTCGATTAGGCTTAATAGATGGTAAAGATGGAAAGGCGATCTTAGATAAATTAGAAAGAGAATTATCCGCCTTGCATGACGCATCTTTAAGAAAATAAACGTCATTAACTCAAACAATAGAATGGAATTGTTTGGGTTTTTTGTTAATCAATTTATTCAGAATATTCTCTATTGAATGAATATCTTAACGGTAACATTTCCTCAAGTAATGAACAGCGGAATCCATTATAATAATACATGTAAATTAATTTTGAAAATGAGGAAATAAAAAATGGTTAAAAAAATATTAAAATCCTATGATTATACATTAATAATTGCCATAATCCTATTATGTGCTTTTGGTCTGGTAATGATTTATAGTGCCAGTATGGCTTATGCTGTCCAAAGATATGAAGTTGCCAGCGATTTTTTCTATCAAAGACAAAAAATATTTTTGCTAGGTTTTGCTTTGATCTTTATCATTTCAGCTATCATTCCATATAAAATGATGCAGTTTACTAAATGGTTTCAGGTCCCAATGGTATTTGCATCAATTATTATCTTGCTTGGTTTATTCGTTTTTGGACAAACAAAGAATAATGCACAGAGTTGGTATCAAATAGGCACTTTTTTATTTCAACCCGCTGAGTTTGTAAAGCTGGCTGTGATTATTTATTTAGCGTCTGTTTATGCAAAAAAGCAAGCCTATATCAATCAATTTAATAAGGGTGTCCTGCCGCCCTTGGTATATTTGTTTGTAGTATGTTTTCTTATTATTATTCAGCCA
Organism: Neobacillus drentensis; assembly: GCF_036965425.1. GTDB lineage: Bacteria > Bacillota > Bacilli > Bacillales > Cytobacillaceae > Neobacillus > Neobacillus drentensis_F. Next base: position 19,334 of record NZ_JBALPP010000085.1, read on the forward strand.
GACTTTGGTACGGCATTCATCATTGCCCTTATTGCAGCTACTATCATTTTATCCTCTGGGATGAATCCAAAAAGTATTGCTAAATTAGTAATATCGGCTCTAATCATTCTTATCCCGGTAATTATAGTCTTATGGGCAACTGGAAAGTTATTTTCTGCTGAGCAAATGAGCCGTTTTCACGTTCTAAGAAATCCCTTTGCTGATGCTGAGGATGCTGGATTTCACTTAGTAAACTCATATATAGCCATTGGCTCTGGAGGGGTTAATGGACTTGGTTTAGGAAAAAGTATTCAAAAACTTGGCTATTTACCTGAATCACATACTGACTTTATTATGGCTATTATTGCAGAAGAACTAGGAATTTGGGGTGTTGGCTTCGTCATTCTATTATTGGCTTATGTTGTATTAAGAGGAATTTATATAGGTGTACAATGTAAAGACCCATTTGGAAGTCTGCTAGCAATTGGGATATCAAGCATGATTGGAATCCAAACCTTTATCAATCTAGCTGGTGTATCAGGAATTATTCCACTAACTGGTGTACCACTTCCATATATTAGCTACGGTGGTTCATCCCTATTAATGCTTGCTGCCGCAACTGGAATTCTTGTTAATGTTTCGATGTTTGTCAAATATGAAAAAAAATATAAAAATAATCAGGAACAAATTGAAAAAAAACAACAAAATCGTGATGGAAATGTTTTTTATCTTTAATCAAAACGCGGGGGCCTTTTAAGATCCTCGCGTTTTTGAAAATACATAGAATTTGAGGTGCTACTAGTGACTAGACAAATCAATAAGGTGTTGGTTGCCAACAGGGGAGAAATAGCGATTAGGGTTTTTCGCGCCTGCACAGAACTGAATATTCGGACTGTTGCGATTTATTCCAAGGAAGATTCTGGAGCCTATCATCGTTATAAGGCAGATGAAGCTTATTTAGTTGGGGAAGGCAAAAAACCAATTGACGCCTATTTGGATATTAATGGCATTATTGCTATTGCTAAAAAAAGCGGAGCCAATGCCATCCATCCGGGATATGGATTTTTGTCTGAAAATATTCATTTTGCAAAACGATGTGAAGAAGAAGGGATAATTTTTATTGGTCCGACCTCGAAACACCTTGATATGTTTGGAGATAAGGTAAAAGCAAGACAGCAGGCCGAGTTAGCGGATATTCCCGTTATTCCTGGAAGTGATGGTCCTGTAAATAATCTAGCCGAAGTAGAGGATTTTACAGAGAAGCATGGATACCCGATCATTATTAAAGCTTCACTGGGCGGTGGGGGCCGTGGGATGAGAATCGTCAGAAGCCGTGAAGAGGTTAAGGAAGCATTTAACCGTGCGAAGTCTGAAGCGAAAGCGGCATTTGGGAATGACGAAGTGTATGTGGAAAAGCTTATTGAAAAGCCAAAGCATATTGAAGTGCAAATCATCGGTGACAAGCAGGGGAATATAGTCCATCTGTTTGACAGGGATTGCTCTGTACAAAGGCGGCACCAAAAAGTAGTCGAGGTTGCTCCAAGTGTCTCTATTTCTAATGAATTGCGGGGCAGGATATGCGATGCAGCAGTAAAATTAATGAAAAATGTATCCTACCTAAATGCTGGTACTGTTGAATTTCTTGTCGCTGGAAATGACTTTTATTTTATTGAGGTAAACCCGCGGGTACAAGTTGAACATACCGTAACGGAAATGGTAACAGGAATTGATATCGTGCAAACGCAGGTTTTAGTTTCTGAGGGCCATGACCTTCATGGTCCGATTATTGGGATTCCTGAGCAGGATAAAATCCAGCTGAATGGGTTCGCCATTCAGTCGCGTGTTACCACAGAAGATCCCCTTAATAATTTTATGCCAGATACAGGAAGAATCATGGCTTATCGCTCTGGCGGAGGATTTGGCGTAAGGCTGGATGCTGGAAATGGTTTTCAAGGTGCGGTGATTACACCATATTATGATTCATTGCTTGTTAAGCTCTCAACATGGGCATTATCTTTTGAACAAGCTGCTTCTAAAATGGTTCGAAATTTACAGGAATTTAGAATAAGAGGAATTAAAACAAATATTCCTTTTTTAGAAAATGTAGTTAAACATGAGAAGTTTAGAAATGGAGAATATGATACGTCTTTTATTGACACGACCCCTGAGCTGTTTATGTTCCCTGTACGGAAAGACCGTGGAACCAAAATGCTTAGCTATATTGGAACAGTTACCGTAAATGGCTTTCCTGGCATTGAAAAAAAGAAAAGACCTGTATTTTCAAAGCCAAGAATTCCAGCTTTACCATATGACCTGCCATACCAAGAGGGAACAAAGCAAATATTAGATAAGTATGGTGCTGAGGGACTGATTGATTGGGTTAAAAGTCAAAAGCAAGTTTTATTAACGGATACGACATTCAGGGACGCTCATCAGTCCTTATTAGCAACTCGTATGAGGACAACAGATATTGTTCACATTGCCGAACCTGCAGCAAAACTTTTACCAGAGTTATTTTCTTTTGAAATGTGGGGTGGTGCCACATTTGATGTGGCCTATCGTTTCTTAAAAGAGGATCCTTGGAATCGTTTATTAACATTACGTGAAAAAATTCCAAATGTTTTGTTTCAGATGTTGATACGCGGTGCGAATGCCGTCGGATATAAAAACTACCCTGACAATCTAATTAAAGAGTTTGTTCAGCAATCGGCCTCTGCCGGAATTGATGTGTTTCGAATTTTCGACAGCTTAAACTGGGTTAAAGGAATGGAGACGGCCATAGATGCCGTTAGACAAACAGGAAAAATTGCAGAGGCATCCATTTGTTACACCGGTGATATTTTAGACCCAACAAGAACCAAATATAATCTGGCCTATTATAAATCATTGGCTAAAGAACTTGAGAAACAAGGGGCTCATATTTTAGGAATAAAGGATATGGCAGGCTTATTGAAGCCGGAAGCAGCCTATAGGCTAGTATCCGAATTAAAAGAAGCGGTTGATATTCCAATCCATCTCCACACACATGATACCAGTGGAAATGGAATTTTCACTTATGCACGTGCCATAGATGGTGGTGTAGATATCGTGGATACGGCCCTAAGTACAATGGCGGGCTTAACCTCCCAGCCAAGTGCTAATTCTTTACATTACGCTCTTGAAGGATCAAACAGGAAACCGGCCGTTAATATCGCTTCACTTGAAAAGTTATCCTATTACTGGGAGGATGTCCGAAAGTATTATCAGGATTTTGAAAGTGGCATTTTATCACCTCATTCCGAGGTTTATCAGCATGAGATGCCTGGGGGACAATACAGTAATCTTCAGCAGCAGGCTAAAGCAGTCGGGCTGGGAGAACAGTGGGATGAAGTTAAAGATATGTATTCCCGTGTAAATAAGATGTTTGGAGACATTGTTAAGGTTACCCCTTCCTCAAAGGTAGTCGGCGATATGGCATTATTTATGGTGCAAAATGAGCTGTCAGAGGAGGATGTGTTACAAAAGGGGCAGTCACTTGATTTTCCTGATTCTGTTATTGAATTATTTGAAGGATATCTTGGACAGCCTCATGGAGGTTTTCCTGAGGAACTGCAAAAAGTGATTTTAAAAGGAAAAAAACCATTGGAGGTAAGACCGGGAGAGCTGCTAGAATCCATTGATTTTGAACAGCTAAAGAAAGAGTTATATCAAGAACTCGGCAGACAGGTTACTACCTTTGAAATTATCTCCTATGCACTGTATCCAAAGGTATTCCTGGAATATATCAAGACGGTTGAACAATTCGGAGAAATTTCAGTACTCGACACCCCAACATTTTTATATGGAATGCGATTGGGTGAAGAAATAGAAGTAGAGATCGAAACAGGGAAAACACTGATTGTAAAGCTTGTCTCCATAGGTCAGGCCCAAGCTGATGGAACAAGAATTGTGTATTTTGAATTAAATGGACAGTCTCGTGAAGTGGTTATTAAAGATGAAAGTATTAAAGCGACGGTATTATCCAGGTTAAAAGCTGATCCAAAAAATGAACTCCATCTTTCGGCCTCGATGCCAGGAACAGTAATAAAGGTACTGGTAGAGAAAGGGGAAAGGGTAGAACGCGGAGATCATTTAATGATTACGGAAGCGATGAAAATGGAAACTACCGTTCAAGCACCATTTACAGGGATAATTAAGGACATTTATGTAGTAAATGGAGATGCTATTCAGACGGGGGATTTATTGCTTGAATTAAATAAGGCTTAAAAAAAGAGCTGCCGAAAAGATTTCGGCAGCTCTTTTTAGTGATTCCTTTTTGTCCTCGAATATAAAAGGATAAAGTAACTTAAAACACCAAACAGGCATGTTATAAAGAAGGCATGCAGCAGAGCGATATATAGATTTAAGCTGGTAAAAATAATCAAAGCTCCTGCAATCACTTGTAAGCAGACAAGGATGAAGGCAATAATCCAGCCCCAATATAGAACTTTTTGGTTCTTATAATGGCGAACGGCTAAAAGAGTAATGTAGGCAATCCAGATAAAAATGATTCCTGCCGCAGCCCTATGTCCCATTTGCACCCATTCGTACATATTACTCGGAAGGGCAGGCGCGTCATTCAGACACAATGGCCAATCCCGGCAAACAAGGCTTGATTTTGTATGGCGCACAAGAGCTCCGGAATAAATGACCAAATAACTATAAATAGATACGGCTACAATATGGAATCTCATTCGCTTATCGATAACCAGTTTTTCTGCTTCAAATTTTTTATCAACCTCAAAAATAAGCAAGGTTAACAAAAACACAGATGCGAACGAAATGAGGGAAATCCCAAAATGCAAAGCAAGCACAAAATCAGATTGGCCCCATTTCACAGCGGCAGCGCCAATTAAGCCCTGCAGAAGTAAAAAAAAGAAGGAAAGTAAAGAAAGAAATTTTGTTTCCCTTATATGACCAATTTCCTTCCAGGACCAAATGGATAGAACTAACACCATGATTCCACCTACACCTGAGACAAGCCTATGGGCGAGTTCAATGATTAATTTGGGAGATACTTCTAAGGGTAGAAACTTCCCATGACATAAAGGCCAAGTATGGCCGCATCCCATTCCAGAACCAGTTTTTGTAACTAAAGCCCCTCCAATTAATATAAAGATCATTACGATTGTAGTGGCTACAGCCAACCACTTCAAAGAGCGTTGCAAAAAATTCACCTCTTAAAAAGTTCAATCATTTGTCAAAGAATTTCCTTGACAGTATAAT
>NZ_JBALPP010000085.1:24597-115343 GCF_036965425.1 Neobacillus drentensis
TGAAAAAAGTAGAAAGATTAAAAGTACCTATCCCATCATAACGAATAAACTGGAAAAAGAACAGAATTTCAGTCAAGATTTTTGAGGTAAATTTTTTAGTCAAAATATCCTAATAAATAATTTTTATTTTACACTATTATTATAGTGAAAAACGTTGAATCTCTATTTGGAGTCTGTTAGAACTATTATGGAGGATTGGAAAATACATATTTTTTCAACTAGATTTTAAAAAATGCAGTATAATAAGCAGTGAATAGTCATTGACACAAATTAGTCAAAAATTATTCAAAAAAAGTTCACAAAAATATCGCAAAGTGTGATTTAATATACAGAGAAAGTGTTGTTAAAATCACGGAAATTTATGGGAATTGAAAAAATAAAAGTAGTCTTGATACACTTCTGTTAGTGAATATTGGTTATTAAGGATTAGGAGGAAAAAATATGTCCAACCCAAAGGCTTATGGAGATGCCACCCTTGAGAATGGTACTTCAAGCCTTCATGCTGATATAGAAAAAACTTCTGTTTGGAAAGATTTTATGGCACTAATAAAAATTGGAATTGTGAATTCTAATCTTATTACCACTTTTTCGGGTTTATGGCTCGCACTGCATTTTTCAGGCCAAAGCTTTTTAAATAACCTTGATATTGTATTTTATACAGTAGCAGGTTCCTCACTCATTATTGCTGGTTCATGTGCAATTAATAATTACGTGGATCGGGATATTGATCATTTGATGGATAGAACAAAGGCTAGACCTACAGTAACAGGGAAGGTACTTCCGGTAAAAGTTCTTGGTTTGGGTATTTTACTTATTGGACTGGGAACACTGTTTTTATTCTTTACTACCTGGACTGCAACAGTAATTGGACTGCTTGGAGTTTTTAGTTATGTTTGCCTCTATACACTGTGGTCAAAACGCCAATTGGTATCGAACACAATAATCGGGAGTATTTCAGGAGCAGTTCCGCCATTAATTGGCTGGGCTGCAGTAGATGGAAATCTTGATCCGATGGCATGGGCCCTATTTGTGCTTATGTTTGTTTGGCAGCCTCCTCACTTTTATGCTCTTGCAATGAGAAGGGTTGAGGAGTACAGGGCAGCTGGAATTCCAATGCTTCCTGTGGTTAAAGGATTTAAAACAACAAAAATTCATATTTTAATCTGGGTGGCGCTTCTGTTGCCAATCCCAATTTTTCTAACTAAGTTAGGAATCCCATTTCTAATTCTCGCTACCATATTAAATATTGGATGGCTGGTGTTAGGGATTTATGGATATAGGATCAAAGATGACATAAAGTGGGCAAAACTAATGTTTGTTTATTCATTGCAATACTTAACTATTATTTTTGTAGCGATGGTTTTAGTTACATTAATTTAGTTTTGCTAAACGATTCTTTCCTGTGAACAATAGTACTTTTTTATTAAATAGGGAAGAATCATCCTACATACTTCTTTGGTCAAAAAAACTTAAGAATTTATAAGCGAAAGAGGGGTTTGATTAAGCTATGAAAAGGCTTGCAAAGTGGCGTTTGATATCGTTATTTGCGATTTTAGCGCTTGTACTCTCCGGATGTGGTGAACCGTACCTTTCTACGTTGAATCCTGCCGGTGAAGTTGCAGACACGCAATATGATTTAATGAAGCTTAGTACATTGATAATGGTTGGGGTAATCATTGTAGTAATGGTTATTTTCGTTTTGGTGTTTATCCGTTTTAGAAGAAAAGACGATACAATTCCAAAACAAGTTGAAGGTAGCCATAAATTAGAAATTATTTGGACAGTTATTCCGATTCTTTTACTTTTAGTTCTCGCTGTTCCAACTGTGGCAGCAACATTTAAGCTTGCAGATGTTTCACCGATGGACAAGAAGAATTCTAAGGCACTCGTGGTTAACGTTCGTGCCCATTTATACTGGTGGGATTTTGAATACCCAGGACAGAAAATTGTAACAAGTAATGAACTTGTTGTTCCTACTAATGAAAAAGTATATTTCAACTTAAAGTCAGCAGATGTTAAACACGCATTTTGGATTCCAGCTGTTGGCGGAAAGATGGATGTCAATACTGAAAATGTCAATAAATTCTGGCTTGAGTTTGATGATAAAAAAGCAAACGATGCAGGCAACCTTTTCTATGGTAAATGTGCGGAGCTTTGCGGTCCATCCCATGCTTTGATGGACTTTAAAGTAAAAGCAATTAGCAAGGATAAGTTCGATGCTTGGGTAACGGCAATGCAAGATGTAAAAGAACCGTTAAAAGCGTCAACTGCAGCAGCTTCAGAAGGACAAGAAATTTTTAATAAGAGCTGTATCGGCTGTCACGCCGTTACACCAGCTAACAAAATGCCTGATACTGCACGAATCGCACCTAACTTATCAAACTTTGGTGACCGTTCTCGCGTAGCGGGTATTCTGGAACATAATAAAGAAAATGTGAAAAAGTGGATTGAAAATCCTGAAACGTATAAGCCAGGTAACTTGATGACTGGTAAATATGGTAACCTGTCCGATGATCAAATTGATGCATTAGCAGATTATCTAATGGGATTAAAGGTTCAGGAATAAAAGGGGAATTGGTTGAAAGGGAGGTAAAATTGTGAGTACCTATGCTCAAAAAAAGGGATTTGGCGCAACTTTATGGGACTTTTTAACAACAGTTGACCATAAAAAAATTGCCATCCTATATCTTATTGCAGGTGGATTATTCTTCTTAGTTGGCGGACTTGAGGCAGTATTTATCCGCATCCAGCTTGCAGTGCCTAACAATGATTTTGTAAGTGCAGGATTATTCAATGAAATTATAACCATGCACGGAACTACTATGATTTTCCTTGCAGCAATGCCGCTGATTTTTGCCTTTATGAATGCGGTAATGCCATTGCAAATAGGAGCACGTGACGTAGCGTTTCCATTTGTGAATGCTGTGAGCTTTTGGTTATTCTTCTTTGGAGGAGTGTTCCTAAACCTTTCATGGTTTTTAGGCGGCGCACCTGATGCAGGATGGACTTCATATGCATCACTTGCCATTGCTTCAAAGGGACATGGTGTTGACTTCTATATTTTAGGATTGCAGATATCAGGTTTTGGGACGCTGATGGGTGGTATTAACTTCCTTGTTACAATCATCAATATGCGTGCACCTGGTATGACGTATATGAGGATGCCTTTGTTCACATGGTCAACATTTGTAACCTCAGCATTAATTTTATTTGCTTTCCCGCCATTAACAGTTGGCCTTGTGTTAATGATGTTTGACCGTATGTTTGGAGCTCATTTCTTTGAAGCTGCAATGGGCGGTAACACAATTATTTGGGAACATCTTTTCTGGATTTTCGGACATCCTGAAGTTTATATCTTAATACTTCCAGCGTTCGGTATTTTCTCGGAAATCTTCTCGATGTTTTCACGAAAGCGATTATTCGGTTATTCCTCAATGGTGTTTGCAACCGTGTTAATCGGTTTCTTAGGCTTCATGGTATGGGCACACCATATGTTCACAACAGGTTTAGGACCAGTTGCCAATGCCATCTTCGCTGTAGCAACAATGGCAATTGGTGTACCGACTGGTATTAAGATTTTTAACTGGCTGTTTACGATGTGGGGAGGCAGTGTGAAATTCACAACTCCAATGCACTACGCATTTGCCTTTATTCCAACATTTGTGGCTGGTGGGGTAACTGGGGTAATGCTTGCAGCTGCAGCAGCAGACTATCAATATCATGATACTTATTTTGTTGTCGCCCACTTCCACTACGTTATTGTCGGTGGTGTAGTGTTTGCATTACTGGCTGGTACACACCTGTATTGGCCAAAAATGTTCGGTACAATGTTGAATGAAACATTAGGTAAAATCACCTTCTGGACTTTCTTCATTGGATTCCATATGACATTCTTTATCCAGCACTTCTTAGGTCTATGGGGGATGCCGCGCCGTGTATTCACATACCTTCCAGGTCAAGGTTTTGAGACAGCCAACGCGGTTAGCTCATTTGGAGCAGCATTTATGTCTGTTGGTGTCATTGTTATGTTAATCAATATCATCCTGACTTCAGTTAAAAATGTTAAAGTTGGAAATGATCCATGGGGAGACGGAAGAACATTGGAATGGGCGATTCCATCACCTCCGCCATTCTATAACTTTAAGCAGCTGCCACTTGTTCGTGGCTTAGATGCATACTGGATTGAAAAAATGGAAGGTAAAAAGGGTATGACACCTGCTGAACCGCTTGGTGATATCCATATGCCTAATTCATCATTTTTACCGTTTATTATGTCTTTAGGATTATTCATTGCCGCATTTGGTGCAATGTATCATGTTGATAAGGTATCTTGGGCATTGCCAGTAATGATTTTAGGCTTACTTATTACTTTCGGTGCAATGTTCACGCGTTCAGTCAAAGATGACCATGGTTTCCATATTCACAAAGAAGAGCTTATGGACGATGATGATAAGGGGGTTAAGGCATAATGCACGCTGAAGAAAAATTTACTTATGAAACATGGCCTGCTGCGCCGGAAAAATCAACCCTTGAAGCAAAAAATAAATTTTTAGGTTTTTGGTTCTTCTTAGGGGGAGAGACAGTTCTTTTTGCCTCACTCTTTGCAACTTATCTTGCATTGAAGGATAAAGTACCGAATACTAACATGCCTTTAGCAAAAGATTTATTTGAATTGCCGCTAACATTTGTGGCCACTATGCTGTTATTAACAAGTTCATTAACAAGTGTTTACGCAATGTATCACATGAAGAACTTTGCTTTTAGCAAAATGATGGTTTGGCTTGGAATTACGGCTTTATTAGGTGCCGGATTCCTAGGCCTAGAGGTTTATGAGTTTAGCCATTATGTTCATGAAGGCCATAAATTCACAAGCAGTGCGTTTGGATCTGCCTTCTATACATTAGTTGGCTTTCACGGAGGACACGTTGCATTTGGTTTGTTATGGTGTATAACCCTCATGCTGCGCAATGCAAAACGCGGTTTAAACCTTTACAATGCACCAAAGTTCTATGTATTTAGTTTATACTGGCACTTTATCGACGTTGTTTGGGTCTTTATCTTTACCGTAGTATATTTAATGGGAATGGTGGGATAAAAAGATGGCAAATCCACAATTAAATTCTGGTAATCCAAGAGTTGACATTGAATATCGACGCCGAAAAAATGCGGAAGAGATGAGATATCAAGTAGTTTCATTTGCGCTAATGATCTTCTTGACTTTAATTGCATTTGCGGCTGTAGCTATTAAAGGATTTACTTCTTGGTTTACAGTTCCATTTATTATCCTTTTAGCTGTTGTTCAAGTGATTTTTCAGCTTTACTATTTCATGCATATGAGCCATAAAGGCCATGAAGCTCCATCGCTTTTCCTTTATTCTGGTGTTTTAGTTGGAGCGATAGCTGTATTAGCTTTTTCAACGATTATTTGGTGGTAAATAAACAAAAAAGAAAATCGGCTTTAGCCGATTTTCTTTTTTAAAACTGGAAAATATCATCGCTTTGCTTCTCATTTAGGCCAAGGGTATAATGAAGCTGTGCTATTTTTAATTTATACTGAGGTGATATGCGGTGCTTTCTTTAGACATATTTGGTTTTAAAGCACTTTGGAGCCCTTATTTTTTAGTAATATTGGCTTTTTTAACGGCGGGATATTTTATCCTGACTACTAAATTTAGGAGTTTATTTCCTGGAAGTGAACCTTTAACAAAGAAACAAGGTTTATTATTTTTTACATCGATGGTTCTTCTCTACGCCATCAAGGGATCTCCTATTGATTTACTTGCCCACCTTATGTTTTGGGTGCACATGATTCAAATGGCTGCCCTAGTATTAATCGTGCCGCCTATTTTTATTTATGGTGTACCGACTTGGGTTTGGAGAAAGCTTTTTAGTGTTAGAGCAATCAACTCTTTGTTTAAGCTTTTTACACGACCACTGATTGCTTTAATTCTATTTAATGGACTCTTTTCGTTTTACCATGTTCCGATTATTTTTGATCACGTGATGCAGAATATTTGGCTGCATGCGGGTTATTCTATCCTTTTGTTTGTTGTTGCCATTTTTATGTGGTGGCCATTAATAAACCAAATGCCAGATCATCAAACCTTAAGCGGTTTGAAGAAGGTCGGCTATATATTTGCGGATGGTATTCTATTAACCCCTGCATGTGCGCTTATTATTTTTGCTGATACACCTATCTATGCCACTTATTCTGATCCGCATGTTTGGGGACAGGTCATGAGCTTATGTGTTGGGACCGCCAACTTTGACAGTTTAAATTTAAGCGGCCCTGAGCTGTTTAGTTCAATGTCATTAATTCATGATCAGCAGCTTGGCGGTGTACTAATGAAAATCATCCAAGAAATTATTTATGGTTTAATGCTTGGACATGTTTTCTTTGAATGGTATCGAAAAGACCAAGCTGAATCTGACAGGGAATTGAAGCAATCGTTAAATCCATCGCTGATTAAATAATCTCCCAAACAATTGGGAGATTTTTTCATGGAAAAGTGGTCTATAATGGATTTAGATTGAAAACATGGGGAAAATACACTACTATTATTATAGAAAAATGTAAGAAGAGAGGACTTATTAATGAATTCCTTACCGATTTTACCAACAATAAGTACAACTTTTATTGTTTTAAGCGGGATTACGGTTGCTATCGGCTGGTGGCAAATAAAGCAAAAAAAAATAGAGGCACACAAAAAGACAATGTTCATGGCAAGCTTATTTGCCCTAATTTTCTTTATTATTTATGCTTCTAGAACGATTTTTATAGGAAATACTTCATTTGGCGGACCAGATAATATTAAAATATATTATACCGTTTTTTTAGTATTTCATATCACATTAGCCACCATTGGTGCAGTATTGGGTGTAATTTCTTTAATATCAGGTTATAAAAATAATCTTGTTCTTCATCGCAGAATCGGTCCCATTACAAGTATTGTTTGGTTCTTTACTTCGATTACCGGTGTAGCAGTATACTTGTTACTTTACGTATTTTACCGCGGTGGAGAAACGACTTCCATGATAAAAGCAATTCTTGGGTTTTAAAATAAGAAAGACGCGTGATTATGTTCACGCGTCTTTCTTATTTACTCAGCAAATTTACTAACTTCATTCTTTACTTCATCAAGAATTTTTTTGCACTGGCTAACAAGGGAAGCTGGGAAGTTTTCACCCTCGCCATATTCTACCCCATGAGGATAATAATGCTTTCCTAATAGTGGTGTCATTAATTGAATTGTTGCTTTAAAAGTATCGACATCACCTTCAACCGCATAGCCTTGAACACGAAGGTAAAAGACACCTTCCTTCATTTCAAACTTACGGTCATATGTAACACGGTCGTAGTCCCATTGACCAGCGCGAATTAAACCGTGATTATGCATTACTTCATCCAATCGGTTAATTTCAGCTTTAAATTTTTCAATTCCAATGTTCTCAAATTTCACAATAAATCCCTCCTAAAAAACAATGCCATGGTCCTATAGATTCAGTATTGGTATTATAGCAAGTTTAATTCATTTTTAATAATAGATGAAAATGCCATAACTTGCAATGGATAGATTCAACGAATAAATCATTCTCTATTGGACAACCTAGATTATGTTCCGAGCAAAAAAACATGGGGGCGAGAAAATGGAAACAATCCGTGATATTATGACAGATGAAATTGAATGCTGTACATTATTAGATAACATCTTTGAAGTTGCGGTAAAAATGAAAGAACTTAATGTTGGTGCCATCCCAATTGTAGAACAAGAAAAACTTGTCGGAATGATAACAGATCGGGATATTGTAATTCGGGGGGTAGCAGAAAAGCACCCTGGTTCAACAAAAGTGGAAGATATCATGAGCGATAAGCTTATCACTGTATCCCCGGACACCTCCAGCAATGATGCTGCTAAGTTAATGGCGGAGAATCAAATACGCCGTCTTCCAGTGGTTGAGGATGGAAAACTGGTCGGAATTGTTTCACTAGGGGATTTTGCTATTCGTGAATTAACGGATGACCAAGCGAAAGAAGCTCTTACGCAAATTTCTGAGCAAAACTATAACGGGGTACAGCATTAAAAATATTATTTTCAAAAATAGAAATCGATGATAAAACAGGTACAAAAGTACCTGTTTTATTTATTTAAATGTTTATTTATCAGACATTTTTGATAATGACTATTACTTAACATGTTATAGATGATATAATTATTTTATCAATACATATAATGATAGAAAAAGTAATAGAGAGGGTGAAAGCCTCTGAAAGCTCTGTTAAGAATCTTAGTACTGTCAGCAGTATTCTTAACAATTGGATTCTACGCCAGTATTAATGATAAACCTAAAGATAAGGTTCTGATAAAAGAAGATCATACTTCTGAAATGCAACAATCGGGGTTACAAAAAAATCCTGATACTAAGCCAAGTAATAAAACCGCTTCTGAAATGCCTAAACAAGGATTAGCATTATTAATAGGCAAGGATATTGCTTCCCTTGAAAATGAATTAGGGAAACCAGCTCGAATTGATGAAACACTATATGGCTATCAATGGTATATTTATAACCAGGATTATAAACGATATTTACAAATAGGCATTGAAAATCAGCAAGTAGTGACCATCTATGCCATTGGTGAAAATCTGGATGTCGCTCCTTTTGAGATTGGCCAGCCAGTAGAGGAAATATTTAATACACAATTTATTGATACAAATATTAATATCGATTTAAATGGAAATTCATATCGTTTCGAATTGAATGATACAGATTTGAATCTTAGGCCTATTGTTCAGTTAGGGAATGTCTATGTGCAATTATATATCGATAAGTTTACAGGAAATCTTTCAAGTGTAAGATTTCTAAATGCGGACACGCTAATTAAGCAGCGTCCTTATGAACTTGTATACAGCGGACAATTAATCGAACCTCCGACACCTGATGAAACCAAGTGGAAAGAGATCGAACGCGGAAATGAACAAGAGATCTTTGATCTTACCAATGTATTGCGCATAAGACACAAATTAAAGCCTTTAAAATGGGATACTCCGACCGCAGAGGTAGCTTTTGGGCATAGTAAGGATATGTCGGATAACAATGATTTTTCCCATACATCAAAAAAATTCGGAGACCTTTCAAATCGGCTAAAAACAGCAAAAGTTGCCTACCAATCGGCTGGAGAAAATATTGCTGCTAATTATACAGATGGACCTGCAGTCGTGGAAGGCTGGCTGAATAGTAAGGGACATCGTGATTCATTATTAAATAAAGACTACACACATCTTGGAGTAGGTGTTTATAAGAAATACTATACCCAAAACTTTATTCAAAAGGCTGAACAATAAACTACCAAAAAAAGGTGACAATCGCTTGTCACCTTTCTTCATGTTTCTCATACTGACTAAATAAAAATTTTGTCCCTTCCCATTTTCCAAATACACGAATCTTTTCTCCTATTTGAAAAGATTCCGTAATGACACTTTCTATAATGGGAGTTATTTTTTTGGCCGTAATTAATTTTGCATCCGTTTGGATTTGAAGGATCTGTACAAAAATGTATCTATGGTAATAAAAGCGCTGTTTCTCCTCAACGATGCTTTTAATTTCCCCCGTTAAAATTGCTTCTGGATGGACATGGCTCATGGAAAGCCACTTTTTGTCATGCTCTTTCCTTTCTTTCCGTGTAAGTCCAAAAAAATAAAGGCAAATAATAGGAATGAGAATGGCGGTAACCATTTTAAATCAATCTCCCCACACAATTATTTTTTTATGATAAAAAAGGTACCTGTTGCATGGGCAATTTTTTTTCCATCACTGCGGTAAGCCTCTCCAGAAACCACCATTGTTTTTGTTCCTTGATGAACGATTTCGGCTCTGCAGCGAAGCTGCTCCCCGGCACCTGGAGCAATATAGTGGATGTTAAGTTGATTGGTCACAGCCCCATATCCTTCTGGGAGAAGGTTATTTGCCAGTGTACCCATTGCAGTGTCTATTACAGTGGCAGTTATTCCGCCATGAACGATCCCCAAGTTATTATCAAGCGTGGGATTAAGTGGAATGATTATTTCACAAGAATGATTGTCTATTTTCTTTTCCATATGAAGAATCCCATCCAGATAGATATTGTTTTTACGATTAATCTTTCGTTGAACTCCTTCCATTAAGATAGATAAGGCTTTTAAATCTTCCTCTGATCCAGTTTCGATGCAGTTTTCTAAAAGCTGACGCAGTTCATCTTTCATACTTTTACCTCTTTCAAATCATTTTCTTAAGTCATATTACCATTTACAAGAATATTTATAAATATTTTCACCTTCATAAAAGGTTTCACATTTCAAATTATATTTCATATTGTATTATTGGCGATGATTATGGGCAGAGGTGAGAAATATGACGCAAAAAAATTTGCACCCATCCGTAGTAAAATTTAAAGAATTTGTTAAAAACAATCCAAATCTCATTCAAGAGGTAAGGAATGGGAAAGCAACCTGGCAGGAGTTATATGAGGATTGGTACTTATTGGGGGAAGAGGATAAACGCTGGGAAACACTTGGAATAGAAAAAAGTACAGAACCGGAAGTAAGTACGGAGTCTAAGGGAGATTGGATGTCCAGTGTTATCGGTATGGTGAAGAAAATGGATCCCAATCAAATGCAAAATCACATTAATAACCTCAGTCAGGCACTAGGTGCAATACAAGGAGTAATTTCTCAATTCCAAGGGAATGGTGCTGCAGGCGGTTCAGCGAAGCCTTCAGAAGGACCTAAACATCCATTTCAATTTAGAAAAGATTAGAGGAAGTGACGATAAGTATGCGTAAAGATGTTCTTGAATATTTAGAAAGTCAAAAGGATTTAAAACAATTTGTTAGAGAGCAGCCGCTATGGTACCGAAAGCTGTCAAGAAATCCATTTGATCTGCAATCTCTTGAGGTGGCCTCATTACATTATTATAGAAAGACGATACCTGACCAGGTTGAAAAGTTTTCAAATAGTGTACAAATGGCTTCCATGATGTATAGCATGTTTCAGGCAATGAAAAATCAAAACTAACAAAGACCACATGCAAAAGGTGTGGCTTTTTTTATTTTCTACTTAAAGACTAAAAAATGCTAAGGAGGCGAAAAATACAGGAATAGAAGGAGTGATGGGCGTTGAAAAAATTTATTCCACTGGGTCTAATAATGTTGTTGGGCATATTTATATTTGGGTTTAATAAACAAGAATTTCCTTCCCTTTATGTCAAGCACCATACAAACGGAAATCAAGTTATGGTCGAATGTATCGTAACAGGGATTAGTTTTCGAGAATCAGAACATAACAAGCACAAACTAGGCAAAATGGTGGTTTGGGTCGATGGAAAAAGGAATTTAGAAATCGCCTCTGCAGCTTTTATCATAAAAAATCTTTCTCCTGGCAGCCATACATTAAAGCTTGAAGTCGTAAAACTAAATAATGAGCCATACGGTTTGGACAAGGAATTTGTGGTAAATATCCCTAAATAAACGGAAATTTTGTCTTTCTCCAGGCTTTCATGTTAAAATAGCTTTGGAGGTGAGCGCAAATTGCTTGCTACATTAGAAAGAATTGAATTATTGGATCAAGCAGACCAGTTATCCAAAATGGTATTAGAATCCGAAATTGTAGAACATTATCAGATATGTTTATATAAAATGCAAACCAATAAGGAGACACAGCGGAAAATTAATCGCTTTGTAAACTTAAAGGAGCTTTATGAAGAGGTACAGCGATTTGGGAAATATCATCCTGACTATAAGAGGGTGATGTCCCAAATTCGTGACTATAAAAGGGAAATGGATTTAGATCCGCTGGTGGCAGAATTCAAGTTAGCCGAGAATGATTTGCAAGCGCTTTTGGATGAAATTAGCTTGTTAATTGGAGGAGCAGTGTCCAAACATATTAAGGTACCGACAGGCAATCCGTTTTTTGACAGCGGCCATGGCAGCGGCTGCGGCGGCGGAGGAAGCTGTGGATGCGGATGAAAAAATCAGCTTAGTATAAGCTGATTTTTTTTCCCTTTTACAAAGCTTTTAGAAAAGTTTAAATTGAAATATAATGTTTTAATATGCTAGACTTATGTAAAATGATGGTTTATCTGAAGGGGTAAAAAGTATGTTTGTTCAAAGACAAGGATTAGTGGTTTGGCTATACTCTTTAAAACAAGCTAAAATGCTAAGACGCTTCGGAAATGTACATTACGTTTCAAAAAAACTGAAATATGTTGTTTTATATTGTAATCTCGAAGATGTCGAAGGAATTATGGAAAAGTTGAATTCTTTTTCATTTGTAAAGCGGGTAGAACCTTCTTATAAGCCATTTTTAAAAATGGAATATGAGAATTCTGCGCCAGATAAAGCAAAAGAGTATGATTATAAAATGGGCATATAAAAAGGTGGGGCATTCGTTTGCCTCACCTTTCTTATTTATGCTCTAATAGCCTTTATTGAAGTGGAACGATATAATGATTCAATCTTAGGATTCCAATTAAATACTGATAGAATAAATCTTTTTCATGAAAAAGAGAGGAAGGTTTTACTGACAATTGATAAATTTCTTTACCAAGTTCACTGGCGGTTTGGGCAAAAAGATTATATCGTTTGTTTTCTGTATAATTGGGATTTGGAATCCCTTCTCGGCAAATATAAAGTGCTTGAAATTTTCCTGGGTCTGTAGGTTTTAAACCAACAACCAAGGAGGAAACTTCCTTATCTTCAATTTTAGTGTGGAGAGCCATCATAAGCTGCAGGCGATGCTGATTTGATTTGGCTAGTTCAATCAGTTCATATAAATCAGAATAACCTTCTCCAAGTTCTATAAAGCGCTGGATCAAAAAAAACTCCCCTTTTAAATTGTTAATTTCATCAATACTTTATCACTTCTTGTCTCTATTTTGAAGGTAAAAAAGAAAAAAACCCTGCAGAATTAATTCTACAGGGTCCTTCTACATCCTAACAAAAGGATAGAAGGCAAAGGGAGAGGAGAAACCGGAGGAAGAACTTATGGGGAAACGTAAGTCTTCTCCGCGGTTGGCAACAACATCCTCGAATTGATGTTGTTAATATCATTATTTCCAACACCAAAAAGCTTATACGTATTTTTTTATAAAATTTCAATTCAGGCAAAAAATATGATAGGATGGAAAAAGATTATTTATCAGATAAAAATGTGGTGATATATTAGTGAGAGTAGTTTCAGGCAGTTGCAAAGGTAGACCTTTAAAGGCAGTTCCAGGTAATTCAACCAGACCAACCACGGATAAGGTCAAAGAAGCAATTTTCAATATGATTGGTCCTTA
The DNA here is from genome assembly GCF_036965425.1 of Neobacillus drentensis. Taxonomy (GTDB): domain Bacteria; phylum Bacillota; class Bacilli; order Bacillales; family Cytobacillaceae; genus Neobacillus; species Neobacillus drentensis_F. The sequence goes on from NZ_JBALPP010000085.1 coordinate 37,910, forward strand.
TTTCGATGGCGGTATCGGCTTGGATCTTTTTGCAGGGAGCGGCGGATTAGGTCTGGAAGCGCTTAGCAGGGGATTGGACAAGGTTATCTTTATAGACCGGGAGTCGAAAGCAATCCAAGTTATTTACGAAAATATAAAAGCATGTAAATTTGAAGATAAAGCTGAAGTCTTTCGTAATGATGCCGAAAGAGCAATAAAAGCTCTTATCAAAAGAGAAATAAGCTTTGATTATATATTTTTAGACCCTCCCTATAAAAAACAGCAGCTCGTTAGTCTAATGGAAAAAATGGACGAGCAGGAATTAATCAAAACGAATGGAATTATTATTTGTGAACATAGTTTTGACGTAGAATTACCACATAATGTGGGAAGGTTTACTCAAATTAAACACGAAAAATATGGGATTATTGCAGTGACGATTTATTCAAAAATCAATGAAGAGTGAAGGGGGATTCATTTTGGCAAGTATTGCTGTTTGCCCAGGAAGTTTTGATCCAATTACATATGGCCATTTAGATATTATTCGCAGAGGGGCCAAGGTTTTTGACAAAGTTTATGTAGTGGTATTAAATAACATAGCAAAACATCCGCTATTTACGGTTCAGGAACGGATTGAGCTAATCCGTGAAGTTACAAAGGATATTCCAAACGTACAAGTAGAAGAATTTTCGGGATTACTCATAGACTATGCAAAAAGCGTAAATGCAAACGCCATTCTTCGCGGACTTCGGGCAGTTTCAGACTTTGAATATGAGATGCAAATAACCTCGATGAACCGGGTATTGAATGAAGATATTGAAACTTTTTTTGTTATGACGAACAACCAATATTCATTTTTAAGCTCGAGTATTGTGAAAGAGGTCGCCAAATATAATGGCAAGATTACCGAGCTAGTTCCGCCAATTGTTGAAAAAGAATTGCACAAAAAATTTAATGCTTAATGACATAAATAAGAGCTGGGCTTTGCCTAGCTCTTATTTATTAATTTTTCTTCAATCTGGAAAACAATAGAAAAACGTATAATAAAAGGGAAAAGATCGTAATTAATGGTCCAATTTCTATTAACCGATTGTAAAAATGATTCGTCCATGTACCTTCACCAAAGAAACCTACTGGTAATGCGTTGGAGGGCTGCTCGTTATTTGTAAAACGGATATAGATGGGTTTCCATAAAATGAGTGCAAACAGACTTGCGAATACTCCTTGAAGGATTCGAGCCAAAAAAAATGGTTTAAATCTGATATCGGTTTGAGCAAGAATACTGGCAACCTGTGCCTGCACACTAAAACCGCTAAAAGCTAGAATAAAGCTAGTTATCATGGCCTTTTGCAATAATGTTGACTCATGAACTAGACTGGTAAGCTGACTTCCTAAAGTGATTTCAAATAATCCTGAGATAAACGGGATGCTTAGCATTTCCGGGAAAGAAAAGGAGGAAAGTAGAAGCTCAACCGTTTTTGCCAGTGCCGCAGTAATATGTAAATGATAAAGCAGTTTATTGACCACGGAAAATAAAATAATAAAGCCACCCACCATTAAAAGGGTTTGAATGGAAGAATTGACGGCATCACCAAGAAGTTTACCAATAGGCCGATTATCTTTTAACCTTGTTTGATGCAGGGCGGAAAGAGCTGATCTTATTTTAGAGCTATTTCGTTTCTTCGCTTCCTTCTCAGGTGTTTCATTCCCGTAGAAACGCATGATAAGCCCGACGCAAATATTTCCTAAATAATGAGCGAGTGCAAGGAGAATTCCCAAATGGGTGTTATGAAAAAATCCGATTGAAACAGCTCCAAAGATAAATAATGGATTAGAGGAATTTGTGAAACTAACAAGTCTTTCTGCTTCAATTTGTGTTAACTGCCCTTCCTGGCGTAACCTCGCCGTAAATTTTGCCCCCGCAGGAAAACCTGAGGCCATACCCATTGCCCAGACAAAACCGCCAACACCTGGTACCTTAAAAAGAGGTCTCATCAGGGGCTCTAGCAGTACCCCAATAAATTTTACAACGCCAAAACCAATCAACATTTCAGAGACAATAAAAAAAGGTAAAAGGGAAGGGAAGACGATTTCCCACCACATATTAAGCCCACGAATGGAGGCGTCAAAGGATTCTTGTGGGAAAGAAATAAGTGAAGCTGCTAATATAGTAACTGAAACTGATAAAAAGACCGTTTTAAGTTTCGAACGAAACAATGGTATGGTCCTCCTTCCCTGAGTTTGTTTATGCTCATACTGTCCAATCCATGATTTGAATGATAAAATAAGAATACTTCTTGCTTAAATGCCTTGTCCCATATAACTCAAATATACTCATAGAACGCTAATTTAGACCATAAGATTGAACGAGTTTTAATTTTATGGCTTTTGATATTATTCATTTTTTTATCTAGGAGGTACGGATATGGAGCACCCGAAAATAGGCTTGGCACTGGGTTCAGGTGGAGCACGTGGGTTTGCTCATTTAGGTGTCATCATGGCATTAACAGAAGCTGGCATTCCCATCCATTTGATTGCAGGAAGCAGTATGGGGGCTCTTGTCGCCAGTTTTTATGGGGCTGGAATTGACCTGGACCGATTATTTAAATTATCAACTGCATTCAAGCGGAAATATTTTTTAGATTTTACCGTTCCGAAAATGGGATTAATCTCTGGAAAGAAAGTAAAGGAATTTATCAGGCTATTTACTCATGGAAAAAATATAGAGGATTTATCGATACCGATTGGTATTGTAGCAACTGATTTATTAACTGGCGAAAAAGTTGTTTTCAAAGAGGGAGCTGTCGCTGAAGCCGTCAGAGCCAGCATTTCTATTCCGGGAATCTTCGTTCCTGAAAAATATAATGGAAGAATCTTTGTTGATGGCGGAGTTTCTGACCGTGTTCCCGTTTCTGTAGCTAAAGAAATGGGGGCAGATATCGTCATTGCTGTCGATGTTTCGAGAGTGAAGCGTAACGCTGAAATTACCTCGATTTATGATGTAATCATGCAAAGTATTGATATTATGCAGGCCGAAATTCTCAGCAGTCGAGAGATTGCTGCGACCATTATGATTCGCCCGCCTGTCGAAATTTACAGTTCCCGTGCATTTACCAACATCGAAGAGATTATTAAAATGGGAGAAGAAGAAACAAAAAAGCATATACAACAAATAAAAACTGAAATTGAACAATGGAAGGGGTGAATTTGGCTTGCGTAAAAAAATATATATTGGATCGTTCTTTTTGCTAATTTTTATACTAATTGGTGGTATGTATTATTCATTACCTTATTATGTTTCAAAGCCTGGGATGGCAAAAGAACTTGCTCCAATCATATCGGTTGAAAATGGTTATAAGGATGAAGGAAACTTCATGCTGACTACAGTTAGGATGGGCAGGGCTAATATTTACTCATATTTAGAGGCGAAAATCAGAAAATATGAAGAAATTTATCCTGTGGATTTGATTTTAAACAAAAAAGAAACAGAGGACGAATATAATGCCAGACAGCTTCATTTAATGGCAGGTTCGAAATTGAATGCCATTGAAGTGGCTTACCGTAAAGCTAAATTACCAGTAAATTACAAATATAAAGGGATTTATGTCATGCAAGTCCTGCCTGGTATGCCTGCCGAAGGAAAATTGCAGGCTGGTGATCGGATATTTAAGGTGGATGGGCACGAGTTCTCATCTTCTGAAAAATTTATTGATTATGTGGGGAAAAAAGAGGCTGGGGAAGAGATTACCGTAACCTTTCTAAGAAACAAAGAAGCGAAAACAGCAAAGGTGGGTCTGCAGCCATTTAAAGAGGATCCGAAAAAAATAGGCATTGGAATTTCTCTTGTGGATGATAAAGAAATTAAGGTCAATCCAAATGTAAAGGTAAGAACGGACGAAATTGGCGGTCCATCTGCAGGATTGATGTTTTCATTGGAAATCTATAACCAGTTAACGAAAGAAGACTTAACCAAAGGGTACCAAATAGCTGGAACAGGGACCATTGATGTTGATGGAACTGTTGGCCCAATCGGTGGTATTGAACAAAAAATTGTTGCTGCTGACAAGGCTGGTGCTGAAATCTTTTTAGCCCCGAATGAAAAAGGAGCAAAGGGTTCTAATTATAAAGCAGCAGTAAAAACAGCGCATGATATTCATACCAAAATGAAAATAATTCCAATTGATTCATTTGATCAAGCCGTAGCTTATTTAGAAAAGCTTCCAGAAAAGTAAAAAAGATGGTGAAAACCATCTTTTTTATATTACGCCATTATAATGGCTTTTGTTGATATTAAACACTGTTGATTGGAGCGCAAATCAACACCTTATTTAATGTAGATTGGCGGCTTTTTAAATTCTTCGTGGAACAGTTCACTTTTGGAGGAATTAGGAATCACCATGGAGTAAATACGAGCCGCTTTAATATCATGAATTATGTTTTTATCTTTATGTGAAGACAGTTTAGAAACAACAGGAAGGCTGAATTGTTTTTTCATCCTATTTAAATATTCTTTTCCTTTTTCCGTCATGCCTAAGAGCCTTAAATATTGGGCTTTTTCTGATAGTCCCGCGATATCTGTCTTTTTTGAATTGGTTAAAATATGGACGCAAAGCCTTTGGAGTCTTGTCCATGTATAACGCTTAGTTTTTATTTTTTGCATGAATTCATGGAAACTATTTGATTCTATCGCTGCAGAAATTAGTCGGTTTTCTAGCCCTTCCTCTATCTCGTAGATTTCTTTTAGCTGTTCAGGGGTAACTTGTATAAGCTGGAATTGCAGATAGCTCCAGTAATTCTCCCATTGATGAAACATATGATATTTTTGAAAATAGTCGATTAACAGCTGTTTTGTGGGTAAGGGTACATATTGACTGATATCCGCCTTATGGTCATCTTCTGAAAAAATCGCCTTTCTAATACTCGTGGCACTGGCGATTGTTTCAGAAGCAAAATGTTCGTCATGATAGTCGGCATTTTTTCGAGCCACAGTTAACGGCTTAATCGAACTCTTTTGTTTATGAATCGCTTTTATGTATTGAAATCCGAGAATATTATTTGGCTTTGCCAAATCTAAATACCTTCCTGAATCTGATAAATGTCCAAATGCCATTGCTATCGCCTTTGGATAACTAACACCAGTATTGATAAAACGTTTAATATTTTCATCAAAGATCTTTTGATTTTCTTCAAGGAAATCAACTGTTTGATGAAATAAAGAAATATCTCCGCTTTCACTTCCAAAGCATAGTGACTCACAGCCAGCTGCATCCAAAATAGAGACTGCGCCATTTGCAAAGGTTTCTGCCTTTTGGACGGCAAAACGGTAAGGAAGTTCAAAAACGAGATCAACCCCATTTAAGAGAGCCATTCGTGCCCGGTGCCATTTAGATATAAGAGCAGGTTCTCCTCTTTGTAAAAAATCCCCGCTCATAACGGCAATCACCACATCCGCCTCTGCAGCTTCCTTAGCAGCCTGTAAATGAAAGGCGTGCCCATTATGGAAAGGATTATACTCGACAATTAAGCCAACAGCTTTCATCTGATTCCACCTAAATTCTTAAATAACAAATTTATTATCATTATAGCAAAATTATAAGGAATCCAATCAAATATTATGATAAGATGGGGAAGACGTTTGTAAAAAGCTCTAATGGACACACTAGTATTGATAATTTCTTATTAGTAAAACTCACCTAATAAGGTGTAAAGAAAAAACATTGACAAAAATATTATCGAAGGCTATAATTACCTTTGTTGCCTTGGGGTGATTCAATTGAAATGGACATTAAGTCAGTTACAAAAATATCGAAACAAGGATTTTCTGATTGATGATATTATTCGGGTTGATGAGATTAAAGAAACAGATCCATCCATCCGAGAAGTTTCTCCGATGCATATAACTGGTCGGGGTGATATTGATTCAACGAAAGTGGCATTCCATTTAAAAATAGATGGTTACCTTATCCTTCCTTGTTCTCGTACTTTAGTGGATGTAAAACTTCCGATTAATGTCGAAACAACTGAAACGTTCCTCTTACAAGGTTCAGAATATGAAACTGAAGAGGAATCACATCAAGTAAAGGGTGATGTGATTGATTTAAAACCAATCATTCGCGAAATCCTGTTACTTGAGGTTCCAATGCAAGTTTTTTGCGATGATGTCGTTAGTGAAGATGCTGCTCCGCAATTCGGCAAGGATTGGGAAGTTATTCACGAAGAGGACCGATCAAAAAGGATTGACCCGCGGCTAGCAGGGCTTGCTAAGTTTTTTGACGAAAACAATTCTTCCGAATCATAATTCGGCAAAACAAGAAGCAAAGTGAAGAACCAGCATTCCTGGCCTTCATTACTTTCTTATAACTCTTTAAGGAGGTGGGAAGAATGGCTGTACCTTTTAGAAGAACTTCTAAAACTGCAAAAAGAAAGCGTCGTACTCATTTTAAATTAAACGTACCTGGTATGGTAGCTTGCCCAAACTGTGGTGAAATGAAACTTGCTCACCGCGTATGTAAAGCTTGCGGAACATACAAAGGAAAAGACGTAGTTAACGACTAATTTCAACTTCGATAAAAAGCACAAGGAGCGTTCATGCCCTTGTGCTTTTGTCATTTCAAGCGAACCTCCAAAGAAGGGATGTTGTAGATTGTCATACATAATTGAAAAACAGGAAAAGGGTTATTTGTTATTTACCATTACAAGAAGCGAAAAAAGAAATGCCATAAATTATGAAGTAATGGATGGGTTGGCTGAAGCAATAAGAAAATCCATGCAGGGCGACATAAAGGCATTAGTTATCACTGGTGATGGGGAACGTGCTTTTTGTTCTGGCGGAGATTTATCGGTCTTTCATTCCCTTCATACGAAGGAGGAAGCTTATTTAATGCTTTCTAAAATGTCCAACATTCTTTATTCATTGTTATGTTTACCGATTCCGACAGTCGCTCTAATGAGTGGGGCTACTGTAGGCGGCGGTATGGAGCTTGCAACAGCCTGTGATTTTCGCTTGGCACGTAACGGGGTTAAAGCAGGGTTTGTTCAAGGAAAGCAGGCCATAACCACTGGTTGGGGAGGTGGCTCTATTCTTGCGGAAAAGCTTCCAGCTTCTTTTGCCATGAAATTATTAATGGAGGCAGAGCTCCAAACAGCAGAATTTCTTAACGATCGTGGTTTTATAGATGCTCTTTTTGAAAATAATCCTCTAAAGGCTTGTGAAGAATTCCTAGATAAGCTATTATCCAACCAGGTGAATGTATTACAATCGTATAAAAGAGTATGGATTCGAAAGTGGGAGGAAACTAACCTTCGAGAAAGAATAGAGGAAGAAGTTAAAAATTGTGCCATACTTTGGGAAAGTGAAGCCCATCTTGAATATGTACAAAAATTTTTAAACAAAAAATAATAAATAAAGAATAAAACACCAGTCTTGTTAAGTCTATCTTTTCTAGTAGATGCATATGTATTATAAAAACACTAGGAGGGATATTCTGATGTCACCAACTCGACAAGATGCTTGGTCTCAGGACGAGGATTTGCTGCTAGCAGAAGTGGTGTTAAGACATATTCGCGAAGGCGGTACACAGCTGCAAGCGTTTGAAGAGGTAGGAAAACAGCTAACAAGGACCTCAGCAGCCTGTGGTTTCCGCTGGAATTCGTATGTTCGAAAGCAATATAAAACTGGTATTGAGCTAGCGAAGAAACAGAGAAAAGAATTGAAAAAACAAGCTGTCGAAAGTGAAGATACGCTGATTCAAGAACTCGGTCAAATCGAAAGCGTATTATCAGCACCTAGTAACGAACAAGAAAGTCCAATTACCTTGTCAGCAGTGATTCATTTCTTAGAGGTACTCAATAATAAAGTGGAGCAAACATCCTCTATAGAAGAGGATAGAAACAAATCTATTGAAAAAATCAAAGAGTTGGAAAAGAAAACTTATTATTTGGCTGCGGAAAATGAAAGACTGTCAAAAAATTTAAAGGCGATTGAAGAGGACTACCGCTCTTTAATTGAAATTATGGAAAGAGCCCGGAAAATGGTTGTTTTACAGGATGAGGATCGGCAGCAAAAAGTGAAATTTCAAATGGACAAAAACGGTAATCTGGAGAGAATTGAAAAATAGAGAAAGCGGACTACTCGTCCGCTTTTATTAATGTTGTGCTTCAACGCCTTCCGGGTACCATACTAATGGATTTTCTCCACGGTCACGTTCCATATCGTATTCTACATTTTTGAAGTTCATTTTTTCCCAAAATCCGCTTGATTTTACTCTTGGATTCGTTTTAATTGGTAAACCGAAGCTTTTGGCAAACTCAACTAAAAGTTTTCCATAGCCTTTACTTTGATAATCAGGTAAGACCTCAAGCTTCCATAATTCTAAATAATTCTGCGGAGGATAGAAATAGCGGTCAAATTTAGCATCAATTTGATATAAGCTCATTCGGGCTACTAGTTTGTCCCCATAATATATACCGTAAAATGGTGAGTCACTATCATTATCAACCATATTCGCTTCAAGATCTTCAAACATGGATAACTCTTGAATTCCATACTCTTTAAATTTTTTAAACTCTTCTAGCGTTTTAAAATTAACTTTTAGTCTTTCCACTTTTGCTGCCATTGTCGTACCTCCTAAAATGATACCTTCTATTTTCGTATACCTTTAATATAAGCTGAAAACAAAAAGGTAATAATTTTTGCATTATTCAAATGAGTTATTTTCATTATATAACAAAAATCAAAAAATTTCTTCTAGGAAACATAAGAAACCGTTTTCATAATTTGCAGGAAAATCAGAGAATGATGTAGAAATTTATAACTGGAGGAAGAAAAGGGGTATGAAAGGGGAAAAAATGTGCGAAAAATATTAATTGCTAATAGGGGAGAAATTGCACTTCGCATTATTAAAACCTGCCATGAGATGGGCATTGAAACGATAGCAATCTATTCCGATGCCGATAAAGATATGCCTTTCGTAAAAGCAGCAACTAAAGCAGTATGTGTTGGAGAACCACCTGTCAACAAATCCTATTTACAGGCTGATAAAATATTAGAAATCGCGAAAAGTGAAAAAGTAGATGCGATCCATCCTGGTTATGGTTTTTTGTCTGAAAATGCCAAATTTGCAGAACAGGCAATTAATGAAGGAATTATTTTTATTGGACCTAAGTCAAAGACAATTGAATTAATGGGGGATAAAATTGTTTCCCGTCAAACGATGGAGAAGGCAGGTGTTCCTGTCGTCCCTGGAAGCAGTTTTGGTCTTAAGACGGTTGGGGAAGCATGTAAACTGGCTGATGAAATTGGCTACCCTATTATGCTTAAAGCAAGCGGCGGCGGCGGTGGAATAGGCATGGTGATGTGTGAAAATGAGCAAGCGCTCATTAGGTCCTATGATTCGACAAAATCAAGGGCTATGGCCTATTTTGGATCAGAAGAAGTATTTATCGAAAAATATATTGCAGAGAGCCGGCATGTTGAGGTACAGGTGTTTGGCGACCAGGCTGGCAACATTGTCCATCTTTTTGAAAGGGATTGTTCGATTCAAAGAAGGCACCAAAAGGTTGTCGAGGAGTCACCATCGCCATTCCTTTCCGAAGAGGTGCGTAATAAAATGTTTGAAACCGCAGTAAAAGCTGCTCGTGCTGTAGACTATGTTAATGCAGGAACGATTGAATTCATTGTTGATGAGAAGGAAAATTTCTACTTTCTTGAAATGAATACCCGTCTTCAGGTCGAGCATCCTGTTACCGAAATGATCACAGGACTTGATTTAGTTAAATGGCAAATTCTTGTCGCAAGAGGTGAGACTTTGCCGCTAATGCAAAATGAGATTAACTCGTCAGGAAATGCGATTGAATTCCGTTTGTATGCAGAAGACCCTGTACGCTTTTTACCTTCGCCAGGGAAAATCACCACGTTAAACTGGAATCAGACTGAAAGCGTAAGGATTGATGCCGGATACGAAGAAGGCGGGACGGTAACCCCATTTTACGATCCAATGATTGCAAAATGTATTTTCCATGGAGAAACCCGTCAAGCAGCATTAGCTACAGCAGAAAACTTTTTTAATAAAGTACAGATTGAAGGGATTAAAACAAATGCCCCTTTATTTTTAAATATCCTCGCAAATGAAGATTTTCAAAATGGGTCTTATACTACGGATTTTTTAACAAAAAAATTAGTCAAATAAGGAGTGTTTGAGTATGAAAGAAATCACAGCATCAATGGCAGGTACAGTATTAAATGTTTTTGTCTCTGCAGGAGATCAAGTTCATGCTGGCCAGGAGGTATTAATGCTTGAATCGATGAAAATGGAAATTCCAATTGAGAGCGAATCAGCTGGTACTGTTCAGGAATTAAAGGTAAATATCGGTGACTTTGTCAATGAAGGCGACGTTTTAATCGTCCTAGAATAGGGTTCTAAGGGGGGAGCGAAAATGGCAACAACGAATACTTTAAATGAGCAATTAAATGAAAATCGTAAAAAAATTGAAGCTGGCGGCCATCCAAAATATCATGAGAAAGCGAAGGAGCAAAAAAAGCTTTTTGTCCGCGATCGCTTGGCTTTATTGTTTGATGACGGAAAGTATGAAGAAGATGGAAAGTTCGCTAATTTTAAAGCAGGAGATCTTCCGGCAGACGGTGTTGTTACTGCAATCGGAAAAATACATGGACAGACTGTTTGTGTTATGGCCAATGATTCTACCATCAAGGCAGGTTCTTGGGGAGCGCGTACAGTAGAAAAAATTATTCGGATTCAAGAAACAGCAGAAAAATTGAAGGTTCCACTATTCTATCTTGTCGATTCGGCTGGGGCAAGAATCACTGATCAATTAGAAATGTTCCCGAACCGCCGCGGCGCTGGAAGGATTTTTTATAATCAAGTCAAACTCTCTGGAATGATTCCTCAGGTTTGTATTTTGTTTGGACCCTCTGCTGCGGGTGGAGCGTACATTCCCGCCTTTTGCGATATCGTCATCATGGTCGATCAAAATGCTTCCATGTACCTTGGTTCACCTAGAATGGCGGAAAAGGTTATTGGGGAAAAGGTTACACTGGAGGAAATGGGCGGAGCCCGAATGCACTGTTCTGTAAGCGGCTGCGGTGATGTCCTCGCTTATAGCGAAGAAGAAGCGATTGAATCTGCCAAGAAATACATCAGCTATTTCCCGGCAAGTTTCAAAGAAAAAACAAAATTGGTAAATGGAATGGAAGCAAAGGAAGGCCGTGAACTTGAAGCGATTATTCCGGAAAACCAGAATGCCCCGTTTGATATGTACGAGTGTATTGATAGACTAGTTGATAATGCTAGTTTTTATGAAATTAAAAAGTTATTTGCACCTGAGCTAATAACTGGATTAGCTAGAATTGATGGAAGAGCTGTTGGGATTATTGCCAATCAGCCGAAGGTTAAGGGCGGCGTTCTATTTGTCGATTCTGCGGATAAAGCGGCAAAATTCATCCAGCTTTGCGATGCTTTTCATATTCCGCTTTTGTTCCTGGCAGATGTGCCTGGATTTATGATTGGTACAAAAGTAGAACGTGCAGGTATTATCCGCCATGGCGCTAAATTGATTGCTGCAATGAGCTCTGCCACTGTTCCAAAAATCTCAGTTATTGTTCGTAAGGCTTACGGTGCAGGCCTTTATGCGATGGCGGGCCCGGCGTTTGAACCAGATTGCTGTATCGCTTTGCCGACGGCTCAAATTGCTGTCATGGGGCCTGAAGCTGCCGTTAATGCTGTTTTCTCCAATAAAATAAATGAAATTGCAGATCCGAAAGAAAGAATCGCTTACGTTCAAGAGAAACACAAAGAATATAAAGAACATATTGATATTTATAAGCTAGCTTCCGAATTGATTGTAGATGAAATTGTTGCGCCGTCAGAATTAAGAAACATTCTGATTCAACGCTTTGCCTACTATGAAACCAAAGAATTAACCTTTAGTGTGCGTAAGCATCCGGTATACCCTGTATAAGAAAAAAGTAAAACCCTTTTTGACTCCTGTCGAAAAGGGTTTATTTTTTAAAAAAATCATAGTAACAAATTAACAACAGTATCTGATAAAATTGGATAAAGAAGATAAAAAGAGGGATTCTTATGAAAATTGGAATTATCGGTGCTGGATCAATTGGATTGTTATTTGCTGCATGCTTAAACAAAAGTTTTGAGGTCAAGATTTACACAAGAACGCCCGAGCAAGCAGTTGAGATAAATAAATTTGGCATTGAGGTTCAAAAGGGATTTGAACAGGAGGTATCTTTCGTACAAGCATTTCCTATTACTGAATGGAGCGGATTAGAGGATTTTACCATTATTACTGTGAAACAATATCAGCTTCCAGAGCTTATCTTGAATGTTAACCAATTACCTGAAACTCCCAAAAGCCTTTTATTCCTTCAAAATGGGATGGGTCATTTGAAACTCCTTGATCAAGTTCGTGCACATAATATTTTTGTCGGCTCTATTGAGCATGGGGCCTTAAGAGATAATTCACATACTGTCATACAAAACGGAGAAGGTGTAACAAATGTTGCTGTATTTAAAGGGAATTCAGAACTATTACGTTTATTAATAAAGACTGCCCCAGAAGATTTTCCTTTAGTCATGAAGGAAAATTACTACGAAATGCTCTTAAAAAAATTAATTGTAAACGCGGTGGTCAATCCATTAACAGCCATCTTGCGAGTCAAAAACGGAGAATTAATTCAAAATCATTTTTTTAGTAAGGCTTTGAAAAACCTTTTTAACGAAATCACTTCTATTTTGAATATTGAAAAACAAGAACCTTATTTTGAGCAAATCATTAACATTTGTAAGAATACCGCCAATAATCGTTCTTCGATGTTAAAAGACATAGAAGCCGGCAGGCCGACAGAAATTGATGCTATTTTAGGGTATCTATTAGAGGAAGCAAAAAGACAAAATAAAAACGCCCCACAATTAGAAAATCTATATTATTTGATTAAAGGCAAAGAATTGGAAAAAGGAGAGTGTTAATTTGAGCAGCATCATTTCAACAATATTAACCCTTTTCATTACTCTGCCGTTTTTAGGTTTATTGGTAATTTTTTTAATTTTTAAATTGGTGACAAAGAACACCCGTAAATCAGTACATAAAGCGTTAGATTATACAACGGTTTTATTTATCTTTTCAGTCCACTTTTTAATCTTAACAATTTGGGATAAATCTCTGTTTTGGTTAATAATACTGATAATGATAGTTATTGCGATGATGTTTGTTCTAGTCCATTGGAAGGTGAAGGAAGAAATTATCATTAAAAAAGTAATGAAGGGTTTTTGGCGATTTAATTTTATTTTATTTTTCTTAGTTTATATAAGCTTAACATTATATGGATTAATTCATCGCGCCTTCACTTTTACTTTTTCTACCTAAAGATGGAGCAAATATTTTTTTTTATTGGGGTAGGTAGTGGTATACTCGTTAAAGAATGAATTTGGATGATCAGAAAGGGAGTACATAAATGGAGATTTTAAATCTCTCTTTACCAGCAACCAATCGCTTTGCTTCAAATTATTTGGAACAATCTGCTGAAATTCAGCCATTCTTCCATTATCGGTATAATGAAACAGGCGAAGATGAGAGAAGGGTAGAAGAATTAAGGAACAGGTCGTTTCCCCGTATCCAGGTTGCTGCTCATATTGAGAGCTTTATGGAGCGTTTTCCATCTTCAAATGCGGTTAAAAGCTCTATTGAAAAGCTGAAGCAGAATGAAAGTGTAGTGGTTATTGGAGGCCAGCAAGCCGGTATCCTTACAGGACCGCTCTATTCAATACATAAAGTCATTTCCATCATCAAATTGGCTGAGCAAAAGGAAAGGCAGCTTGGCATTCCTGTTATTCCTGTATTTTGGATTGCTGGAGAGGACCATGACTTCCAAGAAGTAAACCATGTAAATGTTCAAGTTAACCAAAAAGTGGATAAATGGACCTACCCAGAAAAAGTTATTCAAAAGAAAATGGTTTCTGATATTCAATTAAACAGGGATACTTGTCTTAAATGGGTTAAAAATTTAATTGAGAACTTCGGTGAAACGGATCATAGTAATGATTTATTGGCCTTTGCGGAAGAAAAAATTAGGAAGTCAACAACTTTTGTCGATTTGTTTGCTCAAATTATCATGGAATTGTTTAAGGATTTCGGACTGCTCATAGTCGATTCCGGTGATAAGGATTTTCGCATGCTGCAGAAAGAATTTTTTAAAAATCAAATCGTTCATCATGACTCGATCAATTTCTCTTTACTGGAACAGCAAAGAGAAATTGGAAAAAAGGGGTATCCGATTACCATTGAAGCTGGTGAAGATAACGCTAATCTGTTTTTCTATGATCAAAAATTAATGGAACGGATTTTGCTTGAATTTGATCGTGCACGAGACCGGTTTGTGGGTAAAAGTGGCGGTATTTCTTTCTCAAGAGAAGAATTATTAGAGATTGCTGCTCAAAATCCTGAAAAATTAAGCAATAACGTGGTGACGAGGCCCCTGATGCAGGAATGGCTTTTTCCAACCCTTGCATTCATTGCGGGTCCTGGTGAAATTTCTTATTGGGCAGAATTGAAGCTTGTTTTCGAGCACTTTAATATTAAATTGCCGCCAATTGTACCAAGATTAAATTTAACCTTTTTAGATCGTTCAGTTGAAACTGATATGGCGGATTTAAAGTTAAATTTAATGGACATATTACAGCGTGGAACGGATCTTGAAAGAGATTATTTTCTAACTTCCATTAAAGACAAAGAAATAGATGAATTGTTTTTACAAACTAAGGAGCAGCTGAGAATTCAATATCAGATAATTGAAGCGAAAACAGGTGAGCTGGATCGCGGCCTTCTCCCGCTTCTAAAGAAAAATGAAAATTACTTATTAAAAGAAATTGGTTTTATGCAAGCTAGACTCGAAGACGCCATTAAATTAAAGCATGAAGTTAAATTAAGTAAATTTACTCGTGTTGATCTTGCATTAAGACCAGATGGCCATCCGCAAGAACGAGTTTGGAATGTCTTTTATTATTTAAATCGGTATGGAATGAACTTTATTAATGACCTCATGACAGGCTATTTTGTATTTGACGGCACCCATAAGGTTATTAAAATGTAAAATAGCCTCACTTCATAAGTAAGGTCAGATTGTCGAGGAAGGGTGTTTTTCTCGGCAATTTTTATTTGCTCTGAATATAAATGATCGATTTTTTATGAATTGATTGTTTCTGCTATATGGCCTGTTGATTTCCGCTCCGGGCACTCGCTTTCCGCGGGGAGGTCCTGGAGCCTCCTCGGCGCTATGGCGCCTGTGGGGTCTCCAGTGACCTCTATATCCCGCAGGAGTCAAGTGCCCTCCGCTCCAATCAACAGGGAGACAAACTAACCTAAGGAATTGCAACACACTTTTTCTAGAAGAATTGTAAAACCTATATATTTTGTCAATTAATCGTAGAAGGTAGTCGTCTGGAACTAATTCATCAATAAAAACGAATTCATATTCATAATGGCTTATTTAAAAAATTTATTAGTTAGTTGAAGGTCTTTAATAAAAAACACTCTGTTGATTGGAACGGAAGGCGCGAAGACTCCTGCGGGAGTGCGGGGCTGGGGAGACCCCGCAGGAGCAAAGCGACGAGGAGGCTCCCCGGCACGCCCGCGGAAAGCGAAGCGCCTGGAGTACAAATCAACAGACCTATTGAAAGCGTAATAAATTAATAATGTTATAACGGATTGAGTCACCAAATATTGCTGACTTTTTTCTATTTTAAGAAAGAGATATTTTTGAAAAGTAATCGATAACAAATTGCCGAAATTGCTTGGCCGCATCAGAGTGAAATCGCCTTTTTGACCAGCCTAAACCAATTGTTCTTTGACAATTTGGTTCAATGATTTGGAGCTTGTGTGAAAAAGGATTTAAGTTATGCACCCACGACAATTCTGACACAAAGGCAATTCCAAGGCCTTGTCTAACAAGATCACCTATTACCCCTGGTTCATCCCCTTCGAAGGCAATATTTGGAACAAACCCGGCTTGCCGGCAAAATTCATCGGTTAGATTCCGGAATCCATAACCTGTATTCATACTGATAAACGGCTCCTCCTTTACTTCAGAAAGATAAACCTTTTCCCGATTGGCCAGTCGATGTTGCGGCGGAACAATTAAATAAATTTCTTCGGTGATTAGCGGTTCCCAAACAAGCTCATCCCCTTCTATTGGAACGGAAGAAATACAAAAGTCAATTTCTGCCTTTTCAAGCTGGCGTTTCATGGAGGAAGTAGATTCTAAAACCTGCTGAAATTTAACATCTGGCGATTGCTTTAAAAACGAACTTAACAAATCCGGCAAAACTCTTGGAATGCTGACGGCCAATGTTATTTGATTTTGGCTCCTATCTGCTAATTCCACAATTTCTCTTTTTCCTTCATTCAACTCCAGAAAGGCCCGGTCCACTCGTTCTAGAAACAGTTTACCAAAAGCATTTAAACTGATTTGCCTATTAGCCCGATCGAATAACGGCACACCGAGATCTTCTTCTAAACGGGATATCGTTTTACTTAAAGATGGCTGGGCAATCTTAAGTTCTTCTGCTGCCCGAGTCATATGCTCAAGCCTGGCAACAGTTTGGAAATACTTTAGCTGCAACAGCTCCATGCTTAGTCCACCTTCTCACATAGATTAAAGACTATTAATTTATAGATAATTATATATTATACATTATATCAAAAAGTATTTATCATATTGGTTATGTTAAAAAATTACGATATTAGGGGGAAATATGAAGGGGATCAATTTAGTATTCAGAGATCTAAAAGCGATGTGGCATCATAAGCATGGCCGAATCGCGTTAATTTTTCTTCTAATCGTGCCATTAATTTATTCCAGCTTTTTTATCGCTGGATATTGGAATCCATATGGCCGATTAGACCAGCTTCCAGTAGCTGTAGTGAATTTAGATAAAGGGGGTATGATGGATAACCGCACCATTGACGCGGGAGAAGAATTTGTTAATAACCTAAAAGAAAACAAGGATTTGAACTTCCAGTTTGTATCAGAAAAAAAGGCAAATCAAGGACTTAAAGACGGAGATTACTACATGGTCCTGACCATTCCGAAGGATTTTTCACAAAATGTAAGTACCTTAATGGATGAACATCCCAAGCCTGCCAAACTGATGTATAAAACGAATCCTGGTAATAACTTTGTTGCCTCACAGATTAGCACGACCGCAACGGAAAAAATGAAAACAAAAATTGCGGCCAGTATCACAAAATCCTATGCAGATGGCGTTTTTGCTAAATTCCAAGAGGTAGCACAAGGATTACGTGCTGCCGGTGAAGGGGCAACTGAATTATATCAAGGGACCAGCGATGCCAAAAATGGAATGGTTACATTATCGGATGGAATTGAGCGTTTATACGATGGCTCTGAGCAACTAAAGGAAGGAAGCAGTAAACTATCCAGCGGCCAGCAGAAATTAGCACAAGGGTTAGAAAGAATTCAGGACAGTACCCAACAATTGTCCACCGGATTAACGAAACTGACAGATGGACATGCATCCTTAGAAGCAGGTGCGGCTCATTTACTTGATGGTACAAATACCTGGGCTGATGGAAGTAAGAAGCAGGCTCAAGGACTGACACAAGCGAAAAGCACAGCCTATAGTCTTAAAACAAAGCTTGAAGAGTTCATGCAAAATCATCCTGAAGCAAAAGATGACCCAGATTTCCAGCAAATCATCGGAACAGCAAACAGTTTAGCCCAAGAATCAGACTCACTTAACACTGGGCAAACTCAGCTTGCGGCAGGTGCTGAAGAAATTGCCTTGGGAGCATCCAAGCTTAATGCTGGAATGAAGCAATTTGGTCCAAAAATGCAAGAAGCTGCTGTTGGTGCCAAACAAATTTCCGATGGAACGGTTCAATTTACGAGCGGATTTGCTCAATGGGAGAAAGGCTTCTCATCCTTAAATCAAGGGATTGCTGATCTATCAAAAGGCGGTTCTCGGTTAGGTGATGGTTCCAATCAATTGCTTAACGGCCTCGGCCAATTAACAGCTGGTTCGAATGAATTATCGACCAAATTAAATGATGCAGCTCAAAAAACATCCAATGTGCACAGTAATGACCAATTAACATCGATGTTCTCTGAGCCTGTTAAATTAGTAGAATCAAAATTATCCAATGTTCCAAACTATGGTATAGGGATTACTCCTTATTTTCTTTCGCTTGCCTTTTATGTCGGCGGAATCATGGCCGCCAATATTCTGCCATTAGGACGCAGGCAGGACCTAAAGGTTAATGGAACTGTACACTTTATCAATAAACTTGCCCTTAAGTACTCTATTGGGCTAATTCAAGCCATCATTGTTGATTTGGTTATCTTGTTTGGATTTAAAGTACATGTGGCGAGCATTCCGATGTTTTTATTATCAAGTATTATTGTTTCCTTTACATTTATGACCTTTATATTAATGCTAGTGACGTTATTCGGAGTAGCAGGAAAGTTCTTAGCTGTCACATTTTTAGTGCTTCAGTTGGCCACCTGCGGCGGCACTTTCCCTGGTGAATTAGGCAACCCTGTTCTTAGTAAGATAGGAAGTGTTCTGCCTATGGCACACTCTTTACGGGGATTCCAGGATGTCATTACATTAGGAGATTGGGCACAGCTCGGGCACCAAATCATGATCTTAATCTTTTATTTAGTTATTGCTGGCGGAGTTACTTGGATCACGAGCCATGTGCAGCATTCCAAATCTACGGTCGATGCCGCACATTAAAAATATCAAAACAAGCAAAAAAGCAGTGCGATTTCACGACAGAAATCGCACTACTCCCAAAAATCAGCAGCTTTACTTATTGCCGAAATCCCCTGAAAATTGCTTTACCACTGCTTGTACTTCCTCTAATTTTTCTGGTTTCAAAAGGCTAATCATCTTCGGGATAAACTGTTGAATATCATCTTGAGAAAAAGTGCCTTCGTTTTGTTTCCTGAAGTTTTCTGTAAGTACTGCTTTTGCTTCATCCTCTTTGCCTTCTTGCACTCTTTGTAAAATAAAATTTAAAAACATTTCTTGTCCTTGCTTGTCCATTTTTTTTGCCTCCTAAAAATTTAAATGATTCACTTTTTCTTTTGATTCTCGATATCGGAATCTGCTTCAACAAATAATCTAAGTGCTGTAAGCTTATTTTCCCAAAATAGTTCAAAATATTGGAGCCAATCTTTTAGTTCAAATAGTGGCTCAGGTTCTAGCTTGTACCTTGTTTCCCTGCCGACTTTCCGTTCTTTAACCAGTCCCGCATCTGCTAGAACCCTAAGGTGCTTAGAAACAGCTGTCCGGCTTATCGGATAATGTTCACTGATAGCTGTAACAGGCAATTCTTGATTGCTTAAAAGTTTTAATAAGCTCCTGCGGGTCGGATCAGCAATGGCTTGAAAGACATCATGCTTTGCTGAAGAAGCAACCATTTACGCCTCAACATATCCTTGCAATTTTTTAACAAGTCCTGCCCAGCCTTGGTTCATGTTTTCGCGAATTGGAGCATGCGGTGCACCAAATTCGGTTGCTTTATTAATATCCCAGCCGCCATGGATTAAGGTAAACTCTGTTTTTCCGTCAAGTTCTTTTAATTCAAACGTTAAAGTCCAATCTTTACCCCAATTGAAAGAAAGACGGTTAGGTGGATCGACTTCTGTGACTTTACAAGGTGACATTCCGAACTGACCAGCATTTAAATGAAATTCATGACCTTCTACCGGTTTCATATCATTGGGCATGAACCACGCTGTAAGACCTTCTGAGGTAGCTACGGCTTCCCAAACTTTATTAATGGGAGCATTATAAATCAACGTATACTTAATATCCTCTAATGTTTGTTGTGTATCATTTGCCACTTGTAAATCCTCCTCAAATTTCTTAAACAAGCCAAATACGAAACCATCTGGTTTCACAATTAAAATAATATAACACCATTTGGTTTCATGTCAATCGTTTTTTTAAGGCTTTGATATTGATTCATGTTGTTTTGGAATCTAGGTTACCCTAATCCCTCATTCATCTCGGTTACAGTCACATAGACCCGTTCTAGGTTACCCTATTTCTCCTTTTATTCAGTTTTCGGTCACGTAGACCCTTTTTGTATTAAGGAAAATGCTCTTTTTTTAAACTGAAAGGAATCTGAAAACAACAATATCAACTTACAGAACCTTTCCAAAAGTAAAAAGGCGACTCCACAATAAGTAAAGTCACCAAAAAGATTCTTTTCATGCAAAGCAGAGGTTGGGATATTAAATTTCTCTTCTTTGATTACTATATAACAAGGCTTGGGCAATTCCAGTAAAATACTCTGACTCCCTAATTATATGATTTAAAACGACCTTTGCTGTTGCGTTGCTGCTAACGGCCGCACTCTCTGTTTTAATTTGCTCACACAGTCTAATAAACGATAAACTCTGCTGCAAACAATATGAGACAAGCTGAAGAACATGCTGATACAGATCATACGTCACATTTGATCCAGACCGAATAACTGTTTCAATGTAACCAATAACCTGATGATGGGTTTCTCCCAAGGCCGTTTCCCACTTTTTCAGAGCATCAACAAACTCCGGCTCCAATTCCTTTACAAGTTCCCGGATCACAACAGTATGCTCTTCCTCTTGATGCTTCCAAAACTCCGCTTCATCAAGTATTCGCAGCGGCATTTGATCACCATAATAAAATTGCATGAACATCTTCTCCCTTGTCTCTATCACTTCAATTTATGGGAAAGGCAAAATAAATATTACATTCGTTCGGTATTTAAAAATAATAAAATAATATCTGAGGTAGTTATATGGAAATGAATCAATTTTTACGAAGCATCTATTTAAAGAGGGAAGAAGTCCCTTCATTTAAAAAATATCCATTTAATCTACCAAGTTTCAAAAAATTAAATGAACTATCATGTTTTTGAGGATAAAAATAGAATGCTTCATCATTTGTTAAAGGGAAATTAAAAGGAGCTCTGTATCCAGAGCTCTACTGAACAATATTTTTCCCGTAAAATATTTCGTCCATTTCCAGCTTTAATCTTTCTGTAATTTCAATGTGTTCATCAGGAGTTAATTTATCCTTCGTATAACCAAATAAATAATTATTTAAATCAAATTCACGCAGTTTGCATTTCGTATGAAAAATATTTTCCTGATAGACATTAACATCAATCATATCGAACAATTCGCCTACATCATCAGGTATGTAATTTTGGATGGAGCTGATTTCATGATCGATAAATAGCTTGTGTCCCGTTTTGTCTCTTGTAAAGCCGCGTACTCGGTAATCGATCGTCATAACGTCAGTTTCAAACGAGCGAATAAGATAATGTAGTGCCTTAAGCGGGGATATTTCACCGCAGGTTGAAACATCAATATCGGCCCTAAATGTACTTATTCCTTCATCAGGATGAAATTCAGGGTATGTATGAACCGTAATATGACTCTTATCTAATTGCATCACCACAGATTCCGGCAAAGGGCCAGGAGATTCCTCGAATGCTTCTTCTGGGGCGTTTGCTGCAACAGGTCCTTCAGATACAAGCAAGGTGACGCTTGCACCTGCCGGCTCAAAATCCTGGCTGGCAACATTTAAAACATGTGCCCCAATAATATCGGAAACATGTTTCAATATATTTTGCAATCTTTCCGCACTATATTGCTCATCAATGTACTTTAGATAAGCCTCACGCTCTTCCCGGGTTCTCGTAAAGCAAATATCATACATATTAAAACTTAGAGATTTAGTAAGGTTATTAAAGCCGTGTAATTCAATTGCCTGCTCATGTGTCAGTTTCATGAACGCTGTCCCCCTAAGATAAAAAGGTAATTATCGCAAGTAAATATTATTAATTTACCCATAGTTCCTTTTTTTATGGAAAACTAATATTGCATGGTAAAAGATACTAATTCCCCTCATAATTCTTCCATTCCTGTGGAAAATAATTGAAGATGAGGTGAAAGAATGAGAAAGTATTTTTGGATTTTAATCGTGTTATTTTTACTCGTTCCCAATATGTCACATGCTGCACCAATTGAAAACAAAGTCAAAGTTGCCTTCTATAGAGATGGACTTGTATGGCTTAAAATGAATGGGAAGGAAACAAGAATCACAAAAGATCCCTCCGAGCATTCCTATCAGCCGCAATGGTCCCATGATGGTAAATGGATTTTGTATCAAATTGATCCTAGGAAAAAGCCAAACCCTAACTCGGATTCGCATTCTGAAATATGGGTTTATAATGTCGAAACAAAAAACTATATTAGAATCACAAGTGACGGGACGAATCCAAAGTGGTCTCCAGTTGAAAATATTGTTGCTTTTAAAAGCGGATGGGTTTTAAACGTCTCGAACCTTGAACATTTTTATAACATTGCTTTAGGTGTTGGGGATTATAATTGGTATCCGGATGGAAAATCCTTCGTTACAGCCTCAAGTGCTTCCTTAAGGCCGGATGGATGGACAAATCCGATTCTATTTAAAATCGGACTCGAAAAGGATTTTGCTAAAATGACAAGCTTTACTAAAAACGTGAAGCAGATATTTACTATTCCCAATGAACTAAAAAAAGGAAATGTCAACATGGTAGCGTTTGATGCCTGGGATTTTCTTTTTTCCTCTGATGGTAACTGGGTTTCCTTTATTGTTAGTCCCCCGACTGCCTCATGGGCGATGGACAGCAATATGGTTTGTGTTATTGGTGCTGACGGGCAAAATTTTGCGGTATTAGATGAAACCATAAATGAGGGGAATTCTCCCAAATGGGCATACTCCCAAAATCTATTAGGATATATTGCCGGCGGCGGAAGAATTGTCTTAGGCTTTAAGAATAAAGATATGAAAATTACCGAAATGCCTGTCTTTAAATCGACAACCCTTACACCAGCTCATTTTGCAGAAATGGGTTTTACATGGAAGGATGACAATTCTCTTTATGTTTCAAGGGTTAAGGAAACGGATTGGTCCAATGAGGCAAAGAATCGACCAGATCCTTCTCTATTTATGATCAAAATAAAAGAACAAACTCAATCCCAAATTACACATCCTCCTAAAGATTTCGGTGATTATCAGCCTCAATACATTGCCGTCGCCAACAAATTAACCTGGCTGCGAAAAAGGGATATCGCCGACTTTCATATGCAGGATTTATGGATTTCCGATTCCAATGGTCAAAATGAAAAATTGTGGATTAAAAATATTCAGACATATGATTTTTTTGCAGAAAAGAAATAACGAAAAGCAGCCAATTGGCTGCTTTTTCACTTTACTTGATAGTCTTTTAATAATTCCACTTCTTCATCCGTTAATTCCCTGTATTCGCCAAGCTCAAGTGTCTCATCCAACGCAAGCGGACCCATTGAAATCCTTTGCAAGTAGACGACTCTTTTTCCGACCGCTTGGAACATTCTTTTTACCTGATGGAATTTTCCTTCGGTGATGGTCAACTCAATATCCGAACGAATTCCCGATTTTAAGATTTTCAAATCGCCTGGTTTTGTTTCATAACCGTCATCCAATGTGACTCCTTTGGCAAATGCCTCCACATCTTCCTCCGTTACTTCCCTGTCAATGACAGCAAAATAGGTTTTGGGAACATGCTTTTTAGGGGAAAGCAATCGATGCGCCAATTGGCCGTCATTGGTAATTAACAGTAAACCCTCTGTATCCTTATCCAGCCTGCCTACCGGAAATGGCTCATAGACTTGATCTTCAAGCTCCAATAAATCGATGACTGTTTCACCTTGATTATCCTCCGTTGCTGATAAAACTCCTGGAGGCTTGTTCATCATTAAATAAATAAACTCTTTATATTCAATGACTTCACCGTTTAAGGTGACTGTTTGTATGCTTGGGTCAACATGCTGTTTAGCATCCTTCACAATCGCATCGTCCACCTTAACGGCACCGCTTTTTAGCAGCTGTTTGACCTCTTTCCGGCTCCCGTAGCCGAGATTAGCCAGCATTTTGTCAATTCTCAAGGGTTCCCCTCCTTCCTGGTAATTTTAATTTTGTCATTAATCGATCTATCCTATCACCAAATAGACGTCTCGCAAGACCTGATTTTAGCCCTAGGTAAAAATAGATTCCGGCTCCAACACCAGCACTGATTAGGATAATCAACACAGATTGTACTTTCGAGGCTGGTGAAAGGAATAGTAATAATAATTTATACACGATTTCTGTCCCTACCCACATCATTCCCGCAAAGAAAATAATTAACAAGCTTCTCCTCCATACAAGGCGGAATGGATAGCGAGCGAACAATTTTATAACGATTAAATTAATGATAATCGCTGCGGTATAACCTAAGGTTGTCGCTAAGACGGCTCCTTTTGTTTCCATCATTTTTATTAAAGGAATATTTAAGGTTAATTTTATTAATAAGCCAACCAGCAGGCTTAAAATAGTATAGCGCTGCTCATTAATTCCCTGTAGAATTGCGGCTGTAACAGAATAAAGGGAAAAGAGAATAGCCACTGGAGCATAAACCCTTAATACTCCTGCCCCTAGTAAATCATGCTGATAAAATGCCGTGTACACCGGCTCTGCTAATAACGATAACCCAATAGCCGCCGGTAAAGTTAAAAATAATAGAACCTGAAAGGTTTGGTTAAGCTGTCGGTTTAGGCTATTTCTATCCCCTTCAATGAAAGCCTTTGTTATACTTGGTACAAGTGTTAACGAAAAGGCAGTCGCAAGTGAGACAGGTATGATGACGATTTTATGTGATTCAAAATTCAAAATAGAGAAAAAGGATTCCGCTAATTTTGGCGCCTTCCCTATTTCGGCCATTGCCTTACTAAAGGTGAATTGGTCAATGGCTTGAAATAATGGATTGGCAATCCCCACCAATACAAATGGAAAGGCCGAGATAAAGATTTCTTTATATATTTCTTTAAGGGAAATATCCATTGTTCCTTTATCATGTTGAAGCAACTCGTCTAAATAAGGCTTCCTTTTGTACCAATACCAAAATAAAACCAGCAGTCCTCCGATTGCCCCAATAAACGCAGCAAACGTAGCTACACTAACAGCCGTAACCATTTTTCCATTAAAAATATGCAATACAACATATGCGCCCAGCAGAGTAAATGTAATTCGGACAATTTGCTCTACTACTTGTGAAAGAGCAGATGGCCCCATCGATTGATGACCTTGAAAATAGCCGCGGATTAAACTCATAAACGGGACAACGATTAAGGCAAAACTCACTGCACGCATGACGGTTGTAACTTCTGATAAATTCGCCTGTTTATCGCCGCTAATGCTCATTTCCGCTAATGTTGGTGATGCAAAATACATAACTAGGAATGCAAAAAAACCGGTTAATAACATAACCATTAGGCCTGATTTGAATAATTTCCGGCCGACCGCATATTCCTCAAGGGCATTGTATTTTGAAATAAACTTTGAGACAGCAAGCGGGACGCCTGCAGTTGCGACACTTATAAAAATGGTGTATGGAACATAGGAAAATTGATAAAGGGTCGTCCCTGACCGACCGACTATTTGGAAGAATGGAATAACGTAAATTAATCCAAGAATTTTCGATAGTATTGTTCCAAATGTTAAAATAAATGTTCCTCTTAAAAGCTTAGATTGCATAGAATCCCTTCCTACCCGAAGAAATACGTGCGCTTTTTCACAATAGAAATTTCGACTTTTTTTGCACACTATTAGTAGTTTACAACTCTTTTCCCTCTGATGCTACTAACAACCAAGTTAAATTTGTGAAAAATCGTTTATTTTCACCATGAAATGTTTATAATGAGGTGAATCTATTTAAAGTTGGTGCAATTATGGAATTTGATGTCATTGTCATTGGCGGCGGCCCTTCTGGTTTAATGGCAGCCATTGCTGCGGGTGAAAAAAGGGCTAAGGTGCTGTTAATTGATAAAGGGGACAAGCTGGGAAGAAAGCTTGCGATTTCCGGCGGCGGACGTTGTAATGTAACTAATCGCCTGCCCGTAGAAGAAATCATTAAGCACTTGCCTGGTAACGGCAAGTTTTTGTATAGTGCTTTCTCTATTTTCAATAATGAAGATATTATTAAGTTCTTTGAGGGATTAGGAATCGCATTAAAGGAAGAAGATCATGGGCGGATGTTCCCAATATCTGATAAAGCACAGTCTGTCGTTGATGCTTTATTAACTCAATTGGAAAAACTTCGGGTGAAGGTTTTTAAAAATAGCCCTGTAGCAGATGTTTTGTATGAAAATGGTCATGTTTCAGGAGTAATGTTAAGGGACGGACAAAAAATTGGGGCAAAATCCATTGTCATTGCCGTTGGAGGCAAGTCTGTTCCTCATACAGGATCAACTGGAGATGGCTATGCCTGGGCGGAAAAAGCAGGACATACGGTTACAGAACTGTTTCCAACGGAGGTTCCGGTCACGTCAAGTGAACCATTTATTCGAGATAAATCGCTGCAAGGGCTTTCTTTAAGAGATATTGACCTAAGTGTGTTAAATCCAAAAGGGAAGCCGCTCATTTCTCACCGGATGGATATGATTTTTACCCATTTTGGAATCAGCGGTCCAGCGGTACTCCGCTGCAGTCAGTTCGTTGTGAAAGCATTGAAAAAGTGGAATCTGAAAGAAGTAACGATGAGCCTTGACGCTCTTCCTGATAAAAAAGAAGAGGAACTATTTCAAGAAATTGTGAAGCTTGTAAAAAAGGAACCTAAGAAAAGTATCAAGAACACTTTGAAAGGACTGCTTCCAGAACGATATCTACTTTTTCTATTAGAGCAAAATGGAATTGATGCCACGGAACAAGGCGGCACGATTTCCAATGAAAAATTCCGCAGTTTTGCAAAAAGCTGCAAGCAATTTATGATTAAAGTTAATGGAACCCTTCCTTTGGAAAAAGCTTTCGTAACGGGCGGCGGGGTTTCCGTAAAAGAAATCGAACCGCAGACAATGGGCTCAAAATTCACAAGTGGCCTTTATTTTTGCGGTGAAATACTAGATATTCATGGTTACACTGGCGGATATAATATCACCTCTGCTCTTGTAACGGGAAGATTGGCTGGAACCAACGCTGCCCTGGACACAAGAAAAGCGTAAGCGCCTTGACCAGCTTCGACGAGCAACCTCGAGGGGCTAGGGGCTGGAGCTGGACAATTCTCGAAGTCGAAATTTATACTTTCAATTAAAAAAAGGCCTGATGTCAAAAATCAGGCCTTATATATAATCATCGCTGAAAAACAATAAATTTGTTCTTCCTCTTCTTCTTCTGTCATCGCAGCCACATTATATTTAATATCTAATAGACTCTTTTCATCCAACCCTCGTAAAAAATGATTCATTTCCTTTTCTAAATCCTTTTCATGCTCGCGATCAAACAATTTGACCTGTATCATGGTACTCTCCCTTTCTTTTTTTCTACCATTATCACCATTTTTCTGAATTTTAAAAATTAATCTCTTAAAAAAGTTAAGTTTATTTTAAGTTTGAGCTTGTAAATTATTTTCTAGAAAGACATTTTCAAGTTTGAAAGGAGCTTTGGCAATGGATAAAAAACAAAAAATCTCTTGGGGAGTCAGCTTTGGCAGCCTGGCATTAGTCGCTGGGATGGTCTCTTATCTTGGATTATCAAATGGATTTAACACTAATAATAAAGTTGCCATCAATCAGGGACAACCCTCTAACAATAATTCAAATCAACAGACTCAAGACAATTCTAATTTCGGGCAGCAACCAGAACAAGGCAGTTCGTGGGGAGGAGATAGTCAATTTAATCAAAACGATCAAGGGACTGTTGATAATTTTGACAGCAATAATCAATTTGGCAATAGCAGCGGGCAAGATCAATTTTCAAATGAAGGCGGTCATGATTTTGGACATCATGGCGGGTTTGATACAACAACGGGTGGAACCTAATGTATAACTATCAATTTAACTCTTTGAGTACGATCGTAAAGATTTCAATTAGCCGTGAGCTGTTTGCGAATAATTTGATGCCGGTTTATAAATTGTTTGAAGGTGTAGAGGATACTTGCAGCCGTTTCAAAGAGGATAGTGAACTTTCGCTCCTTAACCAGAAAATTGGAAAAGAGACGGCTATTTCAGCAGACATGTTTTCAATATTGACAATGGCTGAGAGCTTTTATAAAGAAACGTATGGAATATTTAATCCAGGTGTTTTAACGGCACTTGAAAGCAGCGGTTATTCTAAATCTATTGAATCCATTAGAGGGCAAAAGCTAGAAATAGCTTCCCCCTCAGCGATTGCTGCTATAAACCCTTTTACTTTAAATGAAAATTTGCAGTCGGTTATTCTTCATACCAAAATCGACCTTGGAGGGATTGCCAAGGGCTGGGTCATTGACAAGGCCTCCAAGCTTTTAGACGATAAAATGTGCTTTGGGTTTATCAATGTTGGCGGGGATATTCGCATTTTTGGTTCTTTGCCACGGCAATTGAACATTGGAATTGAGAATCCATTTGAAAATACAAAAATCATTTCTTCTATCCAGGTAAAAGATGGGGCGCTGGCAACGTCTACTTCCATGAAAAGAAAGTGGAACCTAAATGGTAAACAGGCACATCACTTAATCGATTCCCGTACCGGAAAACCTTCTGAAAGCGGGATTGTATCGGCAACAGTTACGGCTCCAACTGCCCTGGAAGCAGATGTTTGGGCCAAAACAGCCCTATTATTAGGTGAAGAAAAAGGAAAAGAATGGTTAATAAAAAAAGGGTGCTTAGCCGTTTTGATTAATAAAGACGGAGAAATTTGGGAAGTTGGCGTTCGGAATGGAAATGTTTGAATGGTATATGATTAGAGCGACGGGTACAGTAGCCTACCTATTATTATACTTATCGGTGCTCATTGGACTTTACACTCAAGTTCAAAAAAAGCGCAAACGTAATGTAGCTGTTCCGTTGGTTTTGCATGAATCGCTTGCGAATTGGGCGTTGTTTCTTACCCTAGGCCATGTTAGTTTCTTGTTGATTGATACTTATATATCTTTTAATTGGGTTGAAGTATTGATTCCTTTTAATACAGACTATAAGCCGCTGCCAATGGCCTTGGGGATTTTCTCCTTATATTTCTTGATCATGACAATTGTCACCTCAAAAATGAGGAAAAAAATCGGCTATCAGAAATGGCGGAAATTACATGCCCTTAATCCGATTCTGTATTTATTCGTTACGATTCACGGCCTTTTTATTGGAACGGATTTTCAGGCAGTGGTGATTGCAGCTGTTAATATTATTCCTACTATACTTATAGTTTTCATGGTGCAAAAGAGTAAACCAAAACTTGAGGTCTCTCCATAAAGGCAAGTAAAAACCGATTCCAAATGGAATCGGTTATTTTGTTTCACCTGTCCAGTTCAGCATTCCGCCAACCATATTGCGGACTTTGTAGCCCTGGTCTTGCAGATAATGGCAAACATTCCCGCTGCGTCCGCTTGAGCGGCAGATAAAAATATATTCTTTATCCTTGTCAAAATAATCGAGGTTGGCAGGTATGTCTCCCATGCGAATATGCTTTGCACCTGGAATCATTCCAGAAGCAACCTCTTCATCTTCTCTTACATCAACAAGCTCTAGTTTTTCCCCAGCTTCTAGCTTCTTCTGTAATTCCTCAGGTGTAATTGTTTGAATTTCTTCCATCCCACTCATCCTTTCAGAAAAACATCCCCCCTAAAGAAGGAGGATGCTTAAAAGTATTAGTTTGCTACAATATTAACTAGTTTGCCCGGAACCGTAATAACTTTACGAATTGTTTTTCCTTCGATTTGTTCCTTCACACGGTCATCATCCATGGCAATCCCTTCTAATGCCTCTTTACTTGCATCAGTTGGCACCATAAGCTTTGTTTTCACCTTACCGTTGACTTGGATGACAATTTCAACTTCCTCATCCACTAGCTTAGCTTCATCATATGCTGGCCAGGCTTCGTAGGAAATCGTGCCGCTGCGCCCTAGTTTTTCCCATAGCTCTTCAGCAATATGAGGACTAACCGGTGCAAGCATTTTGACGAATCCTTCAACGTAATTTTTAGGTAGCACTGTTGATTTATAGGCTTCATTGATGAAAACCATCATTTGTGAAATGGCGGTATTAAATCTTAATCCTTCATAATCTTCGGTAACCTTTTTCACTGTTTGATGGTAGACCTTTTCTAAATTCGAAGCTTCTATATCCTGCTGAATTTTTGGACTTAACTCCCCATTTTCCTCTACGAATAATCGCCAGATTCGATCTAGGAAGCGGCGGGAACCATCCAAGCCGTTTGTCGACCAAGCAATCGATGCATCAAGCGGTCCCATAAACATTTCATATAAGCGAAGGGTATCTGCACCGTGACTATCGATGATATCATCCGGATTAACAACATTTCCTTTTGATTTACTCATTTTTTCATTGCCTTCGCCTAAGATCATTCCTTGGTTGAATAACTTTTGGAATGGCTCTTTTGTAGGAACCACACCGATATCATACAAGAATTTATGCCAGAAGCGGGCATATAACAAGTGAAGAACGGCGTGTTCAGCTCCGCCAATGTAAATATCAACCGGTAACCAATGATTTAGTTTTTCTGGTGAAGCTAGGGCCTCACTATTTTTTGGATCAATATAACGTAAATAGTACCAGCAGCTGCCAGCCCATTGTGGCATTGTATTGGTTTCACGGCGGCCTTTCTTGCCGGTTTCCGGATCGACAACATTTACCCATTCAGCAATATTGGCAAGTGGTGATTCACCTGTTCCTGATGGTTTGATGTCCTTCGTTTTTGGTAACATCAATGGAAGCTGGTCTTCCGGTACGGCTGTCATCGTTCCATCTTCCCAATGAATAATTGGAATCGGCTCGCCCCAGTAGCGCTGACGGCTAAATAACCAATCGCGCAGGCGGTACGTTACCTTTTTCGTACCGATACCTTTTTCTTCTAACCAGGCAATCATTTTAGAAATCGCTTCTTCTTTATTTAACCCATTTAAGAAGTCAGAGTTGATGTGTTCACCATCGCCAGTATAGGCTTCTTTTTCAATATCGCCGCCTGCTACAACCGCTTTAATTGGCAGCCCAAATTCTTTAGCAAATTCATAGTCGCGCTCATCGTGTGCTGGTACCGCCATAATGGCACCTGTTCCGTAGCTGACTAATACATAATCAGCAATCCAGATTGGCATTTTTTCGCCATTTGCTGGATTGATTGCGTAAGCACCCGTAAATACACCTGTTTTCTCTTTCGCAAGGTCTGTACGCTCAAGGTCGCTTTTTAACTTTACCTTATCTAAGTAGGCGTCAACTGCTGAGCGCTGCTCAGAGGTTGTAATTTTATCTACAAAAGTATGCTCAGGAGCAAGCACCGCATAGGTAGCACCAAAAAGAGTATCCGGACGTGTGGTAAACACAGTGAAGGTTTCCTCGTGCCCCTCAATAGAGAAAGTTACTTCGGCACCTTCAGACCGGCCAATCCAATTGCGCTGCATTTCTTTCAAGCTTTCCGGCCAATCAAGTTCCTCAAGGTCTTCAAGTAAACGATCACCGTATGCAGTAATTTTAAGCATCCACTGCTTCATCGGACGACGTTCAACAGGGTGTCCGCCGCGTTCACTTTTACCATCGATGACTTCTTCATTGGCAAGTACAGTACCTAATGCTGGGCACCAGTTCACCGCTACCTCATCGATATAAGCAAGTCCCTTTTCCCAAAGCTTTAAGAAAATCCATTGTGTCCATTTATAATATTCAGGATCGGTTGTATTTACTTCACGATCCCAATCGTACGAGAAACCTAATGCTTTAATTTGTCTGCGGAAGGTATTGATATTTTGCTCGGTAAATTCTGCCGGGTCGTTTCCAGTATCAAGGGCATATTGCTCTGCTGGAAGGCCGAATGCGTCCCAGCCCATTGGGTGAAGAACGTTGTAACCTTGCATCCGCTTCATTCGTGAAAGAATGTCGGTTGCTGTATAGCCTTCTGGATGACCCACATGAAGACCGGCTCCTGATGGATATGGAAACATATCTAAAGCGTAAAATTTCCGCTTATCATATTCTTCGCTTGTTTTAAAGGTTTTTTCTTCTTCCCATTTCTTTTGCCACTTCTTTTCGATTTGCTGATGATCGAAACTCATTGTCTGTTCCTCCTTAAAGTAAAAGCGGAAGCGCCTTGACCAGCCCCGACAAGCATAAGACGAGCCGGCGGGAAGGTTGCTTTTTAACCTTCTCGACGGATTGGCTTAGACCAAAGAGGGGCTAGGCGCTGTAGCTAGATAAAAAAAAAATAAAAAACCCCTCATCCCAAAAAGGGACGAGAGGATTGTATATGTATCTCCCGCGGTACCACCCACATTAGTGTTTAAACACTCGCTTCATTATCCTTAACGCGGTAAACGGCAAACATTACTTTAGATTCATGCTTGCGACTCATAGGCGAGTTCATGATGTACCCGGTTGACTTTCACCAGCCGTCAACTCTCTAAATGCGGATAGGGACCATTACTACTCCTAATCACTGTTTTTTCAATATAAAAGTATTACGGTTATTGTATTAAATTTCCCAACAATTTGCAAGTAAAGCCGCTGCCTAATTTCATAATGGACAACAAATTTCCCTTTTAAACCTCAAAACCTTTCGTCCACCCCACGTGGACAAATCATTGGATTTGTCCACGGACGGTGCCTGACACCCTTAAATTTCGGTCGTATAAAAGGGTCGTGACGATTGCAATGAGGAATAATCCAATTAATAAGGTAAACAGGGCTGACATGCTATATAAATCTACAAGCATTCCGCCTAAAAGCGGGCCAATCATTCTGCCTCCGGTTGCGGTGCTATTGACGATTCCCTGGTAAAAGCCTTCCCTGCCCTTTGGTGCCAAACTGAAGGCAACTGTCGGGACTGCGGGCCAGATGAACATTTCCCCAATTGTTAAGATAATCATAGCGACTAGAAAACCTGAAAAGGCGCTGGCATTCCCTGCAACAATAAATGAGATAATAAAAATGCCAATTCCAATGAGTATTTGAAGCTTTAATGATGAAGAAAGAAATTTCAACCCCCCATTTAAAAGGGGTTGACCTAGAACAATAATCGCTCCATTAATTGTCCATAAAAAACTGTATTGCGTTAAGGTTATATTGATTTCCTGCGTATAGGAAGCGATCGTAGTAGTCCACTGAACATATGCTACCCAGCATAGTAAGTAGCCTAAGCAAAGAATCATTAATGCCTGAAGATTTGCCTTGGATTTTATTCCTTTTTCCGCCTCTGCTTTATTTTCTTGTTTCTCCGAATCTACTAAAATGCTTTTATACCCGAAAACGGCAATAAGCAGGAAGATCACATACATAACCATATTGGCAAGAAAAATGAGCTGAAATGAGTAATCTGCCACTAGTCCCCCTAGTGCAGCACCTACTGCTACACCAAGATTTTGCGCGACATAAAGGGCATTAAATGACTTTCTTCCGCCTTCTTTCCATACTGAGCCTGCCATCGCATACATGGAGGGAAAAATAATTCCTGTTCCAAAGCCTACAATCGTTAGAAAAACAACATATTCCGGCCAGCCATGCCAAAAGGTTAATCCGACAAGGGCTGCAAGTGAAATAAAGATTCCTAGAAGAATTGATTTATAGCCGCCTATTTTATCAAATAAATGGCCGCCGTATAAATTTCCGATGACATTTGCCCCTGCATTCAACATCAGAACAATTCCAGCAACCGATAAGGATTTTCCTAAATGATCGTGAATATAGATGGTATTTAAAGGCCATAAAAAAGAAGAGCCGATTACATTCACTGCCATCCCGATAATTAAAAGCCATAAGGCACGTGGCATGAAAATACGCTCCTTTATCATAAAATTATTTCGATATCCTTGGTAATTTTAGACCTTTTTCATTTTCAATGCAATCTTTTTCTTCATTGACACCTTGCCACAATTTTGACAAAATAACACAAGAAAACACTGCTTTTAAAAGAGAAACAGTGTTTTCAATGTTCATATTATTCTCAGGCTCTTTCTCGATTTTCTTATTCCTTCATGGCGGGACGAATAAGAGATATAGGGAAAGGGTCTATTTTTTTACAGGGACTGCCGGCACTACTGGTGCTTGAGCAGGGAAGTAGCTGTTTACAGCCTTGTCTTTTTTCTTTTCATTCACTTTTTCTTCCAGTACTGCTTTTTTCACTTTTTCAATTTCCTTATCAATCTCCTCCATATTGACGCCTTTTTTGACTAGCTCTTCCGTCGCTAAGCGGATTGCTTTGTTGGACTGCTCAATTGAAATCCTTAGCGAATCCATCGAACCTTGCGGGTTGTGGAAGCCGGCAGAGTTTTCAGCAGCAACAATATCCCAGTACCATTGACCCTGGCGTACATATTCCTGAGCTTGTTTTATTTTATCCTTGTTTACACCAGACGTAATCATTTTGTTTACATAATAGTGTGAGGTGGTTGAAACCTCTTGAGCTTCATGTAAGGCACTTACGTTTGCATCTTGAATTTCAAGAACGCGGTCTTTTAGTTTGTCCAAATCACGGTCACCGTGGCACTGGCCGCAAGAGGTTTGCATGGTTTTAAGTGGTGATGTCCACCAGTGTGAGGTGATTTTTCTTTTTCCATCTACACGCTCATATGGCATATGACAATCAGCGCAGGATACATTTGCTTTTCCGTGTGTTCCTGACATATGGGTTTCATACTCAGGATGCTGCGATTTTAACATTGGTGCTCCTGAAATATTGCTGATCCAATCTTTTTCAAACCCATTCTGTTTGGCAATCGTATTATAGTATTCATACATATCCTCTGGCTTGAAGCCCTTCGTCCATGGGAAAGTAACTTCACTGTTTTTTGCAGAAAAATAATACTCAACATGGCACTGACCACATACGTAGCTGCGCATTTCGTTCTTCGTTGGGTTGGAAACATCAACACCTTGTGCTTTCAGTGCTTTAAAGAAGCTTGGCCGCGTTACACGTAAATCCATTGTTTTGGGATCATGGCAATCAGAACAGCCTATTGGCGAGTGACCCATGGCCTCCCCTTTTGGCCAAATCTCCTTGTTAAAATTTGCTCCCCAATAGTGGTCACCCATTTCTTCAATCATTTTTGGCACTGCTGTAGATTTACATGTATAACAAGATCCAACTGATTTATCAGTAATACGTTTAATGCTGCGAATATCTTCTAGGGCATAAGTATGGCCGCGTTCTTCATTATACTCTGTTGCAAATCCATATCCGTTAAATAGGATTGGCAAGAGCGGCTCTTTATCTGCTCCATATTTGCTGACTTTTAAAGAACCACCGTAGGTTGTGTCTTCCATTTTTTCATTTTTCTTATAGCTGTTATATTGCAGCGGGAATAATTTTTTAAACGCTTCATTGCTAATTTCGTCCTCAGATAGGCCCGTTGTCTTTTGACCTGCTGCAGAGGCTGTTTTCTCACCGGATTCATGACCACACCCGGATATGATCAATACCATTGCAACCAGGAAAAGATATGCCACAAATCTTAACCTTCCCATTTTTAAAATCCTCCCCTTTTCTCTAATAACTCTCCTGATTTAGCTGGCTCTTTATAATAATCATCCTTAAAGCCTTTTCCATGCGGTACGGTTTTGTGACAGGAAACACAGCTATCCTTAGCATCATGTGATACATTCGTAATTGTACTTTTGTGGCAGGAGATACAGTTTTCATTAATGACTTTCATTGTTCTGTCTGTTGCATGAATGACGTCTGGAATATCCTCTGTGCCTAAGGAGTTGTAGTACACATGTGTCATCCCAGCCCGACCCTTGAAAAATAGCTTTTTTGCTATATTCTCGTGGGGAAGATGGCAGTCATTGCAGGACAATTTCGCGTGAGTTGAGTCCATGAATGAAGTATAAACCGATTGCATCGTGTGACAGTTTTGACAAAAGCCCGGTGAATCTGTGTAGGCCATGGTTTTTACAGTTACCAGCGATAAAAATACTCCGCCTAACAGAGCTATAACAACTAAGAGCTTTTTGTCGATTTTAAGAAGTTTTTTAATCATCTCTTCACCTCCCATAAAGATCTTTTTCTCTTTTTATTGTTAAAGTACCTAAGTACCTTAATCCAAATTTGACAACGAAAACTGTTAGAGGTTAATGGATGTGGAAAATTTGTGAACGGATTCACATAATAATTCGAAAAAAGGTGCTAGCAAACAAACGTTTATCTAGCAAAAAGTGGAGGTTTTGGAATTAATTTTGTCATCCAATATCTTATTTAAACCATTAATAAATATCTCAATCTGTGACGTACGTCACACATTAAAATGGAGATGTTTCCAAAATGTGAACAGGGTTTTTATCCTATTTTGAAGGTGTTTTTAATGAGAAATTGATATCACATGTGATTTTTACCACTTTTAAAAGCGATTTAAATGCAGAAAAAAAAGACCCCTCTAAGAAAAAAATGAGGGATCTTGCATTTTTATTATGACGATTGGTCTTTTTCTTGATGCATTTTCGATTTTACAGGCTGACCGCCTGACTTTTCATATTGTTTTTTAGCTTGCTTCACGACATCAACATCTTGTCCGAATTCAAGGTCTTGATTATTGATGCCATTTCGTGTTGTTTGTTCGGGGTTTTGTTGTTTTGAACGTTTTTTCAAAAGGCTCCCTCCCTTAATGCCCTTGCAGGATCATATTGTTTTGCAGCTGTTGAATTTGCAGCCTCATTCTGTGAAGCTGCTCCCGCTGCTGTGAATTTGCACTGTGGGCCATCTTTGCAATTTCCTGGTAGGTTTCTTCAAGCGTTTGTAAGGCTTTAGTGTAATCGTCGTTATTATAATGCTCTTGTAGGCTGCTATCCTTGTATTGGTCTTGGGCATATCGAATAGCATCCTCACATTGCTGCATTAATGTCTCCATGGATTCACGAGTTGCCATCTTTAGAACCCCCTTCTTCTCTTTAGAAGCACACTGCTTCATTTCTTATTCTGTTCTCCATTTGCTTTCCTATGACAATGAACGATTTGATAAATGTTGGGAATTCAACTGTGATAAACGCAATGGATATGCTTTTCGCTTCATGTTAAAATCAAAGTTATGCAAACTTTTTTAAATTGGCACGTTGATTTACGCCCCAATCACATTATTACAAAATAAAGGAGGTTTTCTGATGCTTCAGACTAAACCTTTTCCATATGCGTCTGATAATAAACGGTATCATACTTGGAATTATCACCTACGAAATCAATTTGGTCATAGGGTATTTAAAGTTGCGTTAGATGGTGGATTTGATTGTCCTAATCGTGATGGTACGGTCGCCCATGGAGGCTGTACATTTTGTAGTGCTGCAGGTTCCGGAGATTTTGCAGGGAACCGTGCCGATCCTCTTGAAATACAATTCAACAAAATTAAAGAAAAAATGCATACAAAATGGAAGGATGGCAAATATATGGCCTACTTCCAGGCCTATACTAATACCCATGCTCCAGTTGAGGTCCTAAGAGAAAAGTTTGAGACAGTGCTAAAGCAGGAAAACGTTGTAGGTCTCTCGATTGCTACCCGTCCCGATTGTCTCCCAGATGATGTAGTCGAATATTTAGCGGAATTAAACAAACGAACTTATTTATGGGTAGAGTTAGGTCTTCAGACGGTTCATGAGCGGACAGCATTATTAATCAACCGTGCTCATGACTTTCAATGTTATGTAGATGGAGTCAATAAACTGAGGAATCATGGAATCCGCGTCTGCTCACATCTAATCAATGGTCTGCCGCTCGAAACGTATGACATGATGATGGAAACAGCTCTGGAGGTTGCCAAATTGGGTGTACAGGGAATTAAAATTCACCTGCTTCATCTTTTAAAAGGCACTCCAATGGTAAAACAATTTGAAAAGGGCATGGTCCAGTTTCTTTCGCAAGAGGATTATGTAAATTTAGTATGTGACCAATTAGAAATTTTACCGCCGGAAATGATTGTCCATCGAATTACAGGAGATGGACCAATTGACTTAATGGTGGGGCCGATGTGGAGCGTCAACAAATGGGAAGTACTAAACTCGATTGATGCGGAATTAAAACGACGGGATAGTTGGCAAGGCAAATTTTATCAAGGGGTTTAAATCGATGATAATGGAACGAATTCTTCCGTTTGCAAAAAGCTTACTTAAAAAAGCTGTACAAACCGGCGATGCTGTCGTAGATGCTACTTTAGGAAATGGACATGATACGTTATTTTTAGCCGATTTGGTTGGTGAAACTGGTAAAGTGTTTGGATTTGATATTCAAGAGGAAGCTATCGATACCAGTAAAGAACGCCTAAGCGCACACGGAATGTTAGAGCGTGTAACCCTGTTTCATGAAGGTCACGAGCATTTATCAGAAAAAATACCACCGGATTACCATGGAAAAATTACCGGGGCTATTTTTAACCTTGGTTACCTTCCAGGCAGTGATAAAACAATTGTGACCCAACCAGAGACGACTGTTGCAGCTATTGAGCAATTAATGGAGTTGATGGCACCTGAGGGCATCATTGTTCTTGTCATCTATCACGGTCACGAGGAAGGGGCTGTTGAACGGGATTCTTTACTTCAATATTGCCAAGAAATAGACCAAAAAACAGCACACGTCCTCCAGTATCAATTCATCAATCAACAAAATAACCCGCCGTTTATTGTTGCAATTGAAAAGAGGTAAAAACCAGGCCACGCCTGGTTTTTTTATTTAATCATAAGTCTAGTTACAAAGGATGGCACCGATTTTTGCAGCGAGCGGTAGGCAAGTCCATTGAAATAAAAGAAATAACTAATCCATCCGCCAGATTTAATAATTCCTTTTGCCAACTTACGCACATTTTTCTGTTTTCGAACCTTTGAATCAGATAAATATATCCCCAATAACCCGCGATTAATTAGCTGATGGAATTTTTTATGGGGGAGGAATTCCGTATGTCGATCAGCCTCTGTAACGAAATGCTTTAACCGCTTAAAAAGCGTTTCTTCGCTTTCATAATAAGAACAAAAGTTCAAATCACCTCCGGCAACGTCCTCCTCTTGATCGATAAAATAATCTAAAAGGATATGCAAGCCTTGAATATAAGGAAAATAACCTTTTCGAATGTTTTCGGCGTCACTTGCCTGAAAATCTTCCCTCATCGCATAAGAAATTAGACAAAATATCCCTAACGTTGAACCAGAGCAGGCAGAGAATTCATACCATTCCATTGGAGGCAATTGATTTTGATGGTGATGGAACCACCTCTCCAGCCGCGGCACTCGTTCCTCTTTTATAACATGTTTATGAATTTGCAAATCACAATAATATTGGCACAATTCAAGCAAATAATCCTTTATCAGATCATAATGAGGGATATCCCTTAAAACCTCTCGGCACGCTGCTGATAAATCATTCAAATAGTTATCATCATCCTGATCCTCGCGAAGCCGGTAATAATTTTTCTCTTCCGCATCTATTATAAGTGCATCGTGCATTGATTCGTGAAGGGCCGCAAAATCATCAGGATCAAGTGAGGTGCTGCGGTCACAGAGATTATCAAGATAGTCACTAATCGTTTGATAGGCAACAATAAACTTGATTGCTTTTTTATAATGTTCACCTGAAGTGATCGCGAGAATACTTCCTCCCTCACAATGGAAGGTTTTATGCTCAATACTAGCAAGAGCCTGGGTTCTTAATTCAGGATTCGGTATTTTTTCAGCACGGCTTTTCCAATAAGCCAATTCTTTGTGTACGGCTGGAAGTATTTTTCGGTAAACCCTGGACATTAGTGTAATTGGCTTCATGGAATACGGCAACCCTTTCTATACAATATAGCCTATTGCTTTTAATTGACTAATAACAAAATCCTTCGCGTATTCAAATACCTCTTCACGCTCAGGTTCATTAAAAATTTCATGGTAGTATTTTGGCCATTCTTTAAACCTTTTTTCCGATAATGGGACATGATTGAACCATTCCTTAACGGTACCTTTCTTGACGATTTTGTCATCTCCGCCTTGCATAAGAAGCATCGGAATATCTTGAGTTAGTTCAAGCTTAAGGAATGCCTCCTTCATGGCCGCAACAAGTTCACGGTACCACCTTACTGAAACCTTTGTCACGTAAAGAGTATCATTTGAATCGGCTTCCCTTACGTCTTCATTTCTCGTCGCCATCTGAACGGTTAAACCTGAATTAACCCTGAAGGAAGGAAACACGACATTTATCCCGTGTGAAACAAGCTCTAAAAATTTTGAAGGTGTATTTACAAGTCCTAAGCATGGTGATGAAAGAATAACCCCCGCAATATTTAATCTTTCTTCCTGCAGAAGTCGGATAGAAATTAGTCCCCCCATACTATGGCCTAATATAAACACTGGTAAATTATAGCGGTAGGCTGCCTGGACCCAATCCTTCACTTCAATTATGTAATCATCAAAGGAATCAATATGACCGCGGTTGGCTCGTGTTGTCATACCTTGCCCAGGAAGGTCAGCCATAATGACATGAAAGCCTGAAGAACGCCACATCTCAATCAGCCACCCGTACCTGCGATGGTGCTCCATCGCTCCGTGTACCATCACAATGACCGCTTTTGCATCCCCTTCTGCTTCCCACTTCCACATATTTTTATATCCCCCTAAAATAGTTGAAAATAATAAAAACTTAAGCTTTGAAAAAGGCTCCCAATTTTCGCTACAATAGTACCATCATAAAAAAAGGAGCTACTAGTATGATTTATCCCTTTAAAGATAAGTATCCGTTAATTGCCGAAACGGCATTTATTGCTGATTATGTCACAATTACAGGTGATGTTGAAATTGGCGAAGAATCCAGCGTTTGGTTTAATTCTGTCATTAGAGGCGATGTTGCCCCGACAAAGATCGGCAATAAAGTAAATATCCAAGATAATTCTATCTTACACCAAAGTCCCAATAACCCGCTAATTTTAGAAGATGAAGTAACGATTGGGCATCAGGTGATTCTTCACAGCTGTATCATCAGGAAACGAGCCTTAATCGGAATGGGATCCATCGTTTTGGACCAAGCTGAAATTGGTGAAGGGGCCTTTATTGGAGCCGGAAGCCTTGTCCCGCAAGGAAAAAAAATTCCCCCTAATACATTAGCATTCGGCAGGCCCGCTAAAGTTGTAAGAGAATTAACCCCAGAGGATATAGAAGATATGGAAAGAATCACGAGAGAATATGCTGAAAAAGCCCAATATTATAAATCCTTACAATCATAATGTAAAAAAAGCACCCGCCGGGTGCTTTTTTTAACTTAATTTTTCATTGTTTCTAATGATTTTGCTGCTGCGTAATCACGCTGAAAGGAATAAACATCTTCAACATATACTTGATGCCATACCATAAACATAAGCACCGTCCAAATTTTCCGGCTGTTATCAGCTTTTCCTTGGCAATGGTCTTCAAGCAGTCTTAACACATATTGTTTATTGATTAAGTGATCTGTATTGCTTTCGCGAATAATTTTCTTCGCCCAATCATTCATTTCGTTCTTTAACCAGTGACGAATTGGCACTGGGAAGCCTAACTTTTTACGATTCAGTACATGTTCTGGAACAACGCCCTCGGCTGCTTTGCGTAAAATATATTTTGTTGTACCATTAGCTGTTTTTAAGCTTGTAGGGATTTTTGAAGCCACTTCAAAAACAGCTTTATCAAGGAATGGAACACGCAGCTCCAGAGAATGTGCCATTGTCATTTTATCTGCTTTCAATAAAATATCTCCGCGCATCCATGTATGAATATCGATGTATTGCATTCGGTCAACAGGATCATAGCCTCTAGATTCTTCGTAAAGAGGTTTGGTAATGTCAGTATAAATTAATCCTGGACGGTACACATTTAGAAGTTCCCGTTTTTCTTCTTCCGTGAACATTTTGGCATTGCCGATATAGCGCTCTTCCATTGGTGTCACGCCGCGTTCGATAAAACTTTTGCCTTTCGTGCCTTCAGGCATCATATTAGCGATTCCTTTTAATAGCACCTTACCGACTCTCGGAATTTTATTAAATACCTCTAACGATTGCGGTTCGCGGTAAATATTGTATCCGCCAAACAACTCATCGGCACCTTCACCTGAAAGTACAACCGTAACATGCTTCCGCGCTTCGCGAGCGACAAAGTATA
This sequence comes from Neobacillus drentensis, assembly GCF_036965425.1. Taxonomy (GTDB): domain Bacteria; phylum Bacillota; class Bacilli; order Bacillales; family Cytobacillaceae; genus Neobacillus; species Neobacillus drentensis_F. The sequence goes on from NZ_JBALPP010000085.1 coordinate 80,040, forward strand.
ACGGTACGCAGGCAGGGTCTGCAAGCGGATCATCCATATGCCACATGATTTTTGGAACTTCATTCATATATTCCTCTGGAGTAATCACATAGCTGATATTTTCTACGCCCAGCTTCTCGGCTGTCTCTTTGGCAACATCAATTTCACTAAACCCATTGTGCTCAAAGCCTACTGAAAAGGTTTTGATTGCAGGATGAAACTGTTTAGCAATAGACGCAATGATAGAAGAATCGATTCCGCCAGAAAGGAAGGAGCCGACTGGAACATCGCTTCGCATATGCTTCTCAACTGAATCAAATAGGATGTCACGAATTTCTTTGACGAAATCATTTTCAGATTTCTGAACTGGCTGAAAATGAGCCTTCCAATAACGCTTCATTTCCATTTTAGCGCCGATTTTCTTTGTAAAATAATGTCCAGGCTCAAGCTTATTAATTCCTTCAGACAGGGTATTCGGCTCAGGGACAAATTGATAGGTTAAATAATGCTGCAAGGAATCATAATTAAGCACATCGTTCTCAAGGGCAAGAAGAATACTCTTTTTCTCTGAAGCAAAAAAAGTTCTTTCACCATCCTCAAAATAGAAGAACGGTTTGATTCCAAAAGGATCGCGTGCCCCGTAAAGTGTCTGTTCTTGTTTATCCCAAATAACAAAGGCAAACATCCCGCGCAGCTTTTCAACAGCTTTTTCCTTCAAATGGCTGTAAAGAGCGATAATGACTTCTGTATCTGAACTAGTGGCAAACTTCAAGCCCTCTTTGAGAAGCTCTTCACGAAGCTCTACATAGTTATAAATTTCGCCATTGAAAATGATCCAATAACGCTCATTTTCATAGGTCAGCGGCTGGTGTCCGGACTCTATGTCAATGATGCTTAAGCGGCGGAAGCCAAATTGAATATGGTCATCATAATAAAAACCATCATCATCAGGACCGCGATGGGTTATAATATCGTTCATATTTTTAAATTGTTGTTTTTGTTCATTACTATAGCTTTGTGTTTTGTCGTGTACACAACCGATAAAACCACACATTATGTACCTCACCTACTCCAGTTCAAAATATCCTGCTAAAAAACATACTCTCTTATACTACCACTTTTTTTTAAAAATGGAACTGTGAACTTGATGAAAATCAAGTACAATCATTTTTCACTTCTTTCGACCTACTTAAACCCGCTATATATTAAAATAGGCTCTAATAAATAAAAGGAGTTACATATTTATATGCAACTCCTTATCAGGCTAATTATACATTTGCTTGCTCACGTAATGTTTCAGCTTTATCGGTGCGCTCCCAAGGAAGATCAACATCTGTACGGCCAAAGTGTCCATAAGCTGCTGTTTGCTTATAGATTGGACGGCGAAGGCCAAGCATATTGATAATTCCAGCTGGGCGAAGGTCAAAGTTTGCACCTACAAGATCAACTAAAACATCTTCGCTTACTTTACCTGTACCAAAAGTGTCCACTGAAATGGAAACTGGTCTTGCTACACCGATTGCATAAGCGAGCTGTACTTCAACCTTATCAGCAAGACCTGCTGCAACGATATTTTTTGCTACATAACGTGCTGCATAAGCGGCAGAACGGTCAACTTTTGTTGGATCTTTACCAGAAAATGCACCGCCGCCATGACGAGCATAACCGCCGTAAGTATCTACAATGATTTTTCGGCCAGTTAAGCCTGCATCCCCTTGTGGTCCGCCGATTACAAAACGGCCAGTTGGGTTAATGAAGTATTTTGTATTTTCATCAATTAGTTCCTTTGGAACAACTGGATTAATCACATATTCTTTAAGGTTTCGCTGGATCTGCTCAAGCGAAACTTCTGGGTGGTGCTGTGTTGAAATAACAATTGTATCAATACGAACTGGTTTATCGTTCTCATCATATTCAACGGTTACTTGTGTTTTACCGTCAGGACGTAGATACGGAAGAAGCTCCTCTTTGCGAACTTCTGTTAATCGGCGTGCCAGCTTATGAGCAAGTGAAATTGGAAGAGGCATTAACTCTTTTGTTTCATTACAGGCAAAGCCAAACATTAAACCTTGGTCCCCTGCACCAATTGCTTCGATTTGCTCATCCGACATTAGTCCTTCACGAGCTTCAAGCGCTTGGTCAACCCCCATTGCGATGTCTGGAGACTGTTCATCGATTGAAGTTAATACGGCGCAAGTTTCCGCATCAAAGCCATACTTTGCACGAGTGTAACCAATTTCCCTAACTGTTTCGCGGACAATTTTTGGAATATCCACATAAGTAGAAGTGGTGATCTCCCCAGCAACAAGTACTAAGCCGGTTGTTACGGAAGTTTCAGCCGCAACACGGGCATTAGCATCCTTTGCTAAAATAGCATCTAAAATGGAATCAGAAATTTGGTCACAGATCTTGTCAGGATGACCTTCAGTTACTGATTCAGAAGTGAACAAACGACGTTTTGTTGACATCTGAATTCCTCCTATATTATTGAAATAAAGTGAGGTTATGTGTGTGGTTATTGCTACCTTGTTAGTTTAACCTCGGGTTGATACGGAACTCATTCCCTTAGTAGTATGAAATAAACACGGGTATTTTATTAATAACCAACAGTACTATTAATAAACCCGGCTGAAGATTCTCACGATGGGATAATGAAAAAGCGATTATGTAGCACGAAAAACAAAAAACCTTTCCATCGCATGAGGAAAGGTTGAGTGCAAAATGTTTGCGTGCCTTTCACTCTTATCGTTCAAGGTCAAGCCTTGCCTCAGGTTTAGCACCTTTGCCCGAAAAATAAAACAATCTATTCTTCGTTTGCAGGTTGCTGGGTTTCATAGGGCCTGTCCCTCCACCAGCTCGGGATAAGAGAGTATCCGTTCAAAATAAAATCATACCCTACAATAATGAACGGTGTCAATCGATATTTATGAAACTTTTTCCATGCCGAAGACTATAAAACATAAAAATATTTTAATTTCATGATATAAATATTTTCTTTTTGCTTATTCCCTGAATAATGTATAAAATACAACTTGAACTAATTAAATAGTATAGACTAATTTCGTAAATGTGTTATACTAATTGATATAATAATCGCCATTTTAAATTAAATAAAAAGGATGGTTAATTAAATGAATTCTGTTCATATTCCAAATGAATTAAAGCAATTACTTAAAGAAAATAATGTCCAAATTCAATTATCTGTTCCACAGCTAGTTGAAAAAATTCTAAGCCGAAATGAAGGATCATTAACTGCAACAGGTGCTGTTCGTGTTTCCACCGGTAAGTATACAGGACGTTCACCGCAAGATAAATTTATTGTCGTTGAAAATTCAACAAAGGATAAAATTGCTTGGGGATCCAATCAGCCTATTTCCGAAGAAGTATTTACAAATCTCTATCACAAGGTATTAGAGTACTTAAAGGAACAAAATGAACTCTTTGTATTCAAAGGTTTTGCCGGAGCTGATAAAAAATCGCAGTTGCCAATTCAAGTCGTAAATGAATATGCATGGCATAATTTATTCGCCCACCAGCTGTTCATTCGTCCAACAGAAGACGAATTACTTGAACATGAAGCAGGCTTTACGGTTATCTCTGCTCCAAATTTCAAGGCAGACCCAGCTGTAGATGGTACAAACTCAGAAACCTTTATAATTATTTCATTTGAACAACGCATTGTGTTAATCGGTGGAACGGAATATGCCGGTGAAATGAAAAAATCAATTTTCTCTGTGATGAATTACCTTCTTCCTGAAAACAATATTTTTTCGATGCACTGTTCTGCGAATGTTGGGCTAGAGGGAGATGTAGCGTTATTCTTTGGTTTGTCTGGTACAGGAAAAACTACCCTTTCAGCAGACCCAAATCGCAAGCTAATCGGAGATGATGAGCATGGCTGGTCTTCCAATGGCGTCTTTAATATTGAAGGCGGCTGCTATGCGAAATGTATTAACCTTACACGTGAAAAAGAACCACAAATTTTTGATGCAATTCGTTTTGGTACTGTGCTTGAGAATGTTACGGTTAACCAAGAATCCAGAATTCCGGATTATGATGATGGAACATTAACTGAAAATACTAGAGCAGCCTATCCAATTCAAGCAATTGATAATATTGTTCTGCCAAGCGTTGCAGGACATCCAAATACAATTGTATTTTTGACAGCAGATGCCTTTGGAGTATTGCCTCCAATTGCAAAATTAACGAAAGAGCAAGCAATGTACCATTTCTTAAGCGGTTATACATCAAAGCTTGCCGGAACCGAGCGTGGAATCACGTCTCCACAAGCAACCTTCTCTACTTGCTTTGGAGCGCCTTTCTTACCGCTTCCAGCAACTCGTTATGCTGAAATGCTTGGTGAAAAAATTCTTGAGCATAATGCCAATGTCTTTTTAGTCAATACAGGCTGGACTGGCGGCGAATATGGTGTCGGAAACCGTATGAAGCTTTCGTATACACGCGCTATGGTTCAAGCGGCCCTTGAGGGAGAGTTGAACCATGTAGAAACAGTCAAGGATAAAATCTTCGGCCTGAACATTCCGCTTCATATTGCCGGTGTTCCTGATGAAGTTCTTCAGCCAATTAAAACGTGGGCAGACCCACAAGCCTATGAAGTGAAAGCAAAAGAACTTGCTGCTAAATTCCGTGAAAACTTTAAAAAGTTTACGAATGTCGCTGCTGAAATCGAAGAAAAAGGCGGACCGATCGCTTAAATAACGAGAAGCCCTCATCAATTTGATGAGGGCTTTCTTACTTCTACTGCTTCTGATTTTTGTAAAATGGTAAAACGGTACTTACCGCTTTTTTTAAGGTGGAAATCTCCGTGATACATCGACATCTTTTTACCATCTGTTGTCGTGTAATCTGTTTTATCTTTAAAGGTGAATTCTGATATCTCTGTATTTTCTAATGCAAATACCTCTAATTTTAATTCAGGAGGAAGTTCATCTCCCTCTACTTCGATGGAAACATCCTCGTAGAATCCAGCGTGCAAATCTTCTTGTGAAATCATCAAAGTAGAATTACCAACTTTAATGTAGGGCTCTTTTACATAGATGGAAAATTCTCCGATTTTTTTATTGCCTGCCCTGAATTCAAGATTCCATATTCCCGGTAAATCAAGTGATTTAAAGCCAGTCATTGCATGCCCGTCTGACCCATACATACCACCTGAAATGACGGTTGTTGCTAGGTGTTCTTTTACCCCCGTTTTTACATGTACGGCCTCAATATTAAGAGAATTATTCGCAAAATCTTTTTGGTAGTCGCCCCATAAATAAATGGCTATCTTCGAAACACCTCTTCTGTCCTTCGCTATCCATTCCAGTGGTGCCAGCAGGCTTACTTTGTTTGGAATACCAAAATTACTATCTGCATAAAGAGGAGAGCCGTCCGTATCTTTAAGTGCAAAGTACTCACCTTGTTGAACTGTTTTAGTTCTTCCAGAGCCCGTAATTTGTGAAGAAGATTCTTTTTTGTCAGTGAAATATAGGAGGGGAGCCAACAAAACAAGGATAAATATGGCTGCTAACGCTGCTAATCTTTGAAAGTTAAATAATTTTCTATGTCTCCTGGTACTTGCTTCGCCTATTACCTTTAACATATCCGTTCTCTGTTCTGTTGTTAATTCATGCTTTTGAAAATTTGCGAGAATCTCTAATAAATCTTTATCAGATAAATTCCTCATAGTACTCCCCCTCCTTCAAGCACTCATTTAATTTTTTCACTGCCCGATGAAATGTTACGTTTACTTTATTTTCTGACCAACCGAGAACTTGGCCGGCTTCCTGTGAAGAAAGTTCGGCAATCCCCCTAAGTAAGATGATATCGCGATAATTATCTTTTAATTGGTTTATCGCCTCGTATAAATTAGCATATTCGATTTTCCTGAACAGCAAATCCTCTGCAGGCTCAGGGGGTTTGGGTGATTCAGTATCTAAAAGCTTTTTAAGCTTCTGCCAAACGGATCTTTTTCGGTAAAAATCTATGGCGGTATTTCTCGCGATTGAAATCAGCCAGGTTTTGGGGCTCGCTTCATTTTTATATCGGCTATATGCTTGAAATGCCCGCAAAAAGGTCTCTTGGACCAAATCCTCTACATCCTTCGATCCCGTATAATAAACTAAAAAATTTGTGATATCTTTTTCATATTGAATGAACCATTTTTCAATTGGATGGGCTCGCTCCAACCTAACTCCCCCTTACTCAATAAACATAACAAATTGTTTTTCTCTAATTATTAGACGTGTTTGGCAAATTTTTCTTACACTTTTTTAAAAAGAAGGTGTTAAACTTGGTTGTTGATTTGCGCTTCAGGCGCTTCGCGCACCTTAGGGCGTGCCGGGGAGCCTCCTCGGAGCTTTGGCGCCTGTGGGGTCTCCCCTGCCCCGTACTCCCGCAGGAGTCTTCGCGCCTTCCGCTCCAATCAACAGTGTTAAAAAATCAATAATGGCCTTTAACATAGCCAAAAAGAAAAAAAGCAGGCATCAATCCGCCTGCTTAGTTCGTGGAATTCAGTGAAATTAGTTGATACGTGATGGTTGTGCTGTTTTTTTGCCATTCTACTTTTTTAATCATTGCAGTTCCATTTGTATCGCTTTCGATTGTTTTTCTGACATCAATTGGAATCTCAATTGGATAGAGCCTGAATCCTTCCTTTTCTAAGGTAAATAGGTTTTCTTCCACTCGCTTCTCTCTACCCTTTGTAACAATCATCGTATTTAATTCAAGAGGCATACCCATCAAAAATCCGCTCCTCTGCTCTTAATAATCATATTTTATCATTTTTTGCCATTGGATTTCATCCACTTCGTTAAATCTTCAACCACTTTTCGATTATTGGCTGGCGGAAAATAATGCGTAAATTGCTCAAAGTACCAACAAGCCACAGGCTTGTCCAATTCCCTTAGCCTTCTTTCCAGACGGTAAGCATGCTCAACAGATACATTGTGATCCTTTACACCATGAATGATCAGCACTGGAGAGGCAAGGTTTTCAAGCCCATAAAGGGGAGTTCTATCTTGATACCGTTCCGGATACTTCACAGGTGTCCCGCCAATTACCCTTTTCATCATTCGTCGTAAATCATTCCTTTCATAGTAGGTAAGGCTCATGTCACTGACACCGCCCCAGGTGACAACAGAAGCTGCTTCAGGAAATTGAATACCCGTAAGCAACGCCATCACACCGCCGCGAGAAAAACCAAAAATATGGACAGCCTGAATCCTAGGTAAAGATTTTAACAGCAAATAAGCTGAAAAAGCATCCAGCCTGTCATCACCAGCAAAATCTTCATTTCCCTCACCGCCTTGATTTCCACGATAATAAGGAGCAAACACGATAAACCCCTCAGAGGCAAACTGAGCAATTCTGGAAGGCCTTACCTTCCCAACATTTTTAATCCCCCCGCGTAAATAAAGAAACCCATCCATCCGACCTATACTTTTTGGTTCCGCCAGCATCCCCTTTACCCGTAACCCACCGGATAGATATGTAATTACTTTTAATTCCACCTTTGGATTGGGTGAAGGAAACCGCTGTATGTCTAAAATTTTTCCATCATCAAGGTTCAACTCTGTCATCTTTCCTTCCAAATTAATTATCACTGGGCATTCACACATTTTTTTCCTTTTCATACATTATCATAGGCAAAACGCCCAGATTGAATGGTAAATAAGGAGGTTCATTCATGAGAAAATGGTTAAAATTCAGTTTTTCTTTTCTCCTCATTGCTATACTGATGTTTTCACTCGCAGCTTGCAATAACAATGATACAGCTAAGCCAACGAAACTTGAAAAAGTACGAGTTGCTGAGGTTACCCGCTCGATTTTCTATGCTCCTCAATATGTTGCTGCATCAAAAGGCTTCTTTAAGGATGAAGGTCTTGACGTCACCATCACCACAACCCCTGGCGGAGACAAAACGATGACTACCCTTATCTCCGGGGCCGCTGATGTTGCCCTTGTCGGCTCAGAAACATCCATTTATGTATACGCCCAAGGCTCTAACGACCCGGTCATTAATTTTGCGCAATTAACACAAACTGACGGAACCTTTCTGGTAGCAAAAAAGAAAAACGATAATTTTTCTTGGGAGCAGTTAAAAGGATCTAACTTCCTTGGTCAGCGTGTTGGAGGAATGCCACAGATGGTCGGTGAATTCGTATTAAAGAAACATGGCATCGATCCTCATAAAGATCTAAACCTAACCCAAAACGTCGATTTTGCCAACATTGCTAATGCCTTTGTCTCCTCCGACAATTACGACTATGTCCAATTATTCGAGCCTACCGCCAGCATTTTTGAAAAAGAAGGAAAAGGCTATATTGTAGCTTCTTTTGGTAAAGAATCTGGCCATGTTCCTTACACAACCTTTATGGTGAAAGATAGCTATATGAAAGAAAATAAAGCTACAATCGAAAAATTTACAAAGGCCATCTACAAAGCACAGCAATGGGTGCAAGCACATAGTGCTGAGGAGATTGCTAAAGCAGTAGAGCCTTATTTTCCAGATACCGATTTTGAGATTATGAAAACCGTTATTGATCGCTATAAGAGCCAAGGCTCTTATGCCACGGATCCTATTTTAGACGAGGAAGAGTGGAACAACCTGCAAAATATCATGAAGGAAGCCGGTTCACTTCCTAAAGAAGTAGACCATAAAACACTTGTTAATACCGATATTGCGAATAAAGTAATAAAAAAATAAATAGGAAAGGGAGGCCGTCAACATGAGCTTTTTAAAGGTTCAGGATATTCATCACACTTATTTCACTAAAGCCTCTGCCACCACGGCCCTCTCCAATATTTCGCTTATGGTTGAGGAGGGAGAATTTGTTTCCTTCCTTGGCCCTAGTGGCTGTGGAAAGACAACTCTGCTCTCGATTATCTCCAGTCTTTTGAAACCAACCCAGGGAACAGTTCTTTTAGAGAATAAACCTGTATCTACTTCTAAAAATGAAATTGGCTATATGCTGCAGCAGGATTATTTGTTCCCTTGGAAAACGATTGAAGAAAATATTTTATTAGGCCTTAAATTATCAAAACAGCTCAATGAGAAAACAAAGTCTGCGGCATATAGCCTATTAAATCAAATTGGGTTAGTTGGTGTGGAAAAACAGCTGCCTAAGCAGTTATCCGGTGGGATGAGGCAGCGTGTCGCCCTTGTCCGAACGCTGGCAACAGAACCAAAATTGCTGATGCTGGATGAACCATTTTCGGCACTTGATTATCAAACAAAGTTAAAGCTAGAGGATTTAGTTTCCAAAACGTTAGATGAATTCAGCAAAACGGCTATACTCGTAACCCACGATATTGGCGAAGCCATCGCTATGAGCGATCGTATCTTTTTATTCTCAGCAAAACCCGGAAGAATTTATAAAACGTTTGAAATGCCGGAAGAGCTTCGAAATCTTTCTCCTTTTGAAGCAAGGAATCATGAAGCCTTTCAAGGCATCTTTCAAACAATATGGAAGGAGTTGGAGTCACTTGAATCATGAAAAATATAAGGTAGAACTCCTCCATAAAAACTACATTCAATCCTTAAAAATTGAAAAACGGTGGGTTCGATTTTATCAGTTAATTATTTTCCTGCTCCTATTCTCGAGCTGGGAATTATTAAGCAGAATGCAATGGATTGACCCGCTCATTTTCAGTTCTCCATCAAAAATTTGGGCTCTATGCTTGGATAAAATTCAAGACGGCTCTTTACTTACCAACTTAGGGGCCACATTAATGGAAACCATCGTAGGATTTATTATAAGCACGATATTGGGTGTCCTGATTGCCGCGCTTCTCTGGTGGTCCCCCTTTGTGTCCAAAATACTTGATCCTTATCTTGTTATATTTAATGCGATGCCAAAAGTAGCCTTGGGCCCGGTAATTATTGTCGCCTTAAGTCCGGGATACACTTCCATAATCGCCAATGGCGTTATTATTTCGGTAATCATCACAGCTCTTGTTGTGTATACCTCCTTCAAAGAAGTAGACCCCAATTATTTAAAGGTGCTTCAAACCTTCGGGGCCACACGCTTTGAATGTTTTAAAGAAGCGATTATGCCTGCCAGTTTTCCAACCATTATCTCTACATTAAAGGTTAATGTCGGGCTTTCATGGGTTGGGGTCATTGTGGGAGAATTTCTTGTATCCACAAAAGGACTCGGATATATGATTATTTATGGATTTCAGGTATTTAATTTTACACTTGTCTTCTTATCATTATTGGTCATCGCTTTATTTGCAACGATTATGTATCAGCTTGTCGATCTGTTAGAAAAAAAACTTATCAAGGAATAGTGGGTTGCTTTAAGCTTGCCACTATTCCTTTTCATTTTGCAGCCATTTCATGCATTCCTCCACGACCTGATCTTTCATGATGAAGCTATAATTTTCTTCAAAACGAAGCTGTAGCAGATTGCCACTGACCAAAATGGGACCATTTGTTTCGTGGTATGTATTTGTTTTCTCTAACCTTTTTACCTTTCCCCAAAAAACAGCTTTTACAAACGAACCTTCCTTGTCTGACACTTTGTACTCAGCAATATATTTCAATTCACCTAAAATGGCTCCAGTTTCCTCATAGGTTTCTCTTCTAGCCGCTTCCTCGAGTGTTTCGCCGACCTCTCTCTTCCCGCCAGGAAACTCAAGCCCTCGTTTTTTATGCTTGGTTAGGACCCACTCATCACCAAATTGACAAATGACGAGAACATGCTTTGCATCTTCTAAAAAAGCATCATGAGAAAACGACAATGTCACCTTATTTCCATTACTATCTAAAAAATCAATCATGCCCAACCCGCCTCAAATTGTTTTTAGTATTTTTATTATAACAAAAAAAGAAAACCCTAGAGACTAGGATTTTCCGTCTTCTTCTTATTCATTTTTTTGTAAAATATTCATACTTTCAATATGATTTCGTGCCTCTTCATCCCCTAGCTTATGGATCATCCCATATACTTGTTGGATTGTACCATCATAGGTGTGATTGTCACTGTCATTATGATATTCAACAAATGGAATATGCGCTCTGATAAAGTTTTTCCACTCTGTCGAATAATTTTGGTCAAACAACTCGCGTAATTGAGTAATTTCTTCATCTGTTGCCTGGATTTTATAGCTCCATGTTGAGCTTGTGGCACTCTGAGAAATTTCGCCTGTCCCTACGTCTATATAGTAGGTTTTCTTTTGCTCATCCATTTTGTCATCCCCTTTTACGTTTATTAATCCACAAAAAGATAAAATTTATTCTTTTACAAATTTCGATTCATTTTTTAGAAATGAATACGATATAATAATCATACAATCAAAGAAAACAGATTTTTCAGTCAATAGGAAAAAAGTAATTTTTCGCTGTTTATGGGAATGGTTTACGTTTGTAAAAGAAAAAATACTAATTAAGGCAGGAGGTGTTCAAGTATGAAATTAGTAGATGAACTATATGAAATGTACCGGAACAAGCTTACGGGTGATGAAGAGGATATCGATATGCTCGCATTTGCTTTTTTGGAGGAAATGTCACATGAGGACCTTCTTGCTTTAATTCAGGATATGAGTAAACAGGAATTATACGATTTAATGGGTCTTTATTTAATTGAAAGCCTCAAGGGTAAATTTGCGCAAGAAGAGTATGGACAACATCGCACCAATACTTATTATCCACGAAATATACACTAATATATTACATAAGCCGCGAGAAAAGGGAGCGCTAGTTTAGGCTTCCTTTTTTGTTTCATGTTACAATAAGGAAAAGGGGGAATATTCTTGTATACTGTGTTTGTCGTATGCATCATCATTGTTATTGTTGTGCTATTATTAGCCGTAATTACAACTTCGAAAGCCTATACATATAAGCATACAGTTGATCCATTAGAAAATAATCCTAATGTGGAGCAAAAGCAAAAAGAACATTCAAATTCAAATGACAATAAGAGAGCATAAAAAATTCCTATTCAAAATGAATAGAAACTTTAGAGGAAAAGGGGCGGAGCGCCGCAATAATGAATTAGTTTTTAAATGTCAAAGTGAAATAAATCATTTGCCATTTTGGATTTGTGAACGCTTTGCTCTGCTCAAACCGCCTTTTTTTATATCACCCAAATACCTTTTTTAAGTCTTCTTTACTTTGCTCAAGCCAGAAATTCATTAAACGCTTAGCTCCTTCTAAATCATGAAGCTTTGCCTGACCGCATTGTCTTTCATTTGCTGCAGGAATGTCAGTTATAGTAACGGCATCTTTCATTGTATCCTCAAGAAGATCAATGATTTCCTCTACAGTCGGTTCACCGCTGACGACAAGATAGTATCCTGTTTGGCACCCCATTGGAGAAATATCAATAATATCGAAATGATCGTACTTCTCTGAATGCTTCCGGATATTAAAGGCAAGCAAATGTTCAAGTGTATGAATAGCATCAGGCTTCATCGCCTGTTTATTTGGCTGGCAAAAACGAATATCATATTTATTAACAACACCGTCACTTCCTACTTTATGAACACCACAGTGTCTCACAAAAGGTGCTTTTACGGCATTATGATCTAAATCAAAGCTTTCAACTGAAGGCATCAGTATCACTCCTTTTATTATCTACAAACTATCATACACTAAATCCCGAGTTTTTTCATCTACTTAGTTATATTTAACAAATTTAGACGTTCGTTTTAATATATGGTATTTTGTAAGTAACCATTAATGAGGAGCGACCAAAATGTTAAAAAAAGCATTTATTGCACTGATTCGTTTTTATCAAAACGTAATCTCACCTTTAAAGCCTCCTACTTGCCGCTTTTATCCTACCTGCTCGCATTATGGACTTGAAGCCGTACAGCGCTTTGGGGCTTTAAAAGGCGGATATCTCACGATAAAAAGGATATTGAAATGCCATCCTTTTCACCCTGGAGGCATTGACCCGGTGCCTGAAAAACATAAAAATTAATTCTCATACCCATTGACAATTAAATCTAATTTTCCGGTCTTAGGATCAATGACAAGGCCATGAACAGGAACACCTTCCGGCATAAGCGGATGGTTTTTGATGATATCAACACTATGGCTGACACTTTCTGTTACATTATCAAAACCATGAAGCCACTGTTTAATGTCAATACCTGAGTAGGTTAGAGTATCAAGTGTTTTTTCAGGAATTCCGCGTTCAATCATACTGTCTATAACTGGATCTGCTTTTAAACCGCTCATCCCGCAATCGTGATGGGCTATGACCATAACTTCTTTAGCCTGCAGCTGATAAACCGCAATAAGAATACTGCGCATGATACTGCCAAATGGATGTGACACAAGGGCACCAGCATTTTTGATGATTTTCGCATCGCCATTTCCAAGATTTAAAGCCTTTGGCAATAATTCAAGCAGCCTTGTATCCATACAAGTTAAAATGACCATTTTTTTATTTGGAAACTTCGTGGTTTCATACTTTTCATACTCATGATCTTCTACGAATTTTTGATTATGAACTAGAATGTCATTTAATAATGATGTGTTATTCATTTAATACCCACCTTTCTTTTTCTCCTTTTAAGCATACCTATCTATTATGTTTGAGACAAATTTTTTACTTGCAAACAGGCAAATTTTTTTGTAAGATACATATGGAAATCGGAATCGTTCCGTATTATACAAAATTATTTATTCTGAATGCTAAAAATTTTTCGACAACAAATCGTAATTAATCCGATTTATAACCTATTATTAAAGGAGCTTTTATGAAAAAATTTATTCTTTTCCTTTCTTTTCTAATTCCATTAAGCCTGTTCCTATCTGCCTGTTCTAATGACAAACCGGTCCAAAAAAATAAGAACCAGTTAACCATCTATACAACAGTATTCCCACTTCAATATTTTACTGAACAAATTGGCGGCAAATATGTTGCCGTAAAAACCATCTATCCTCCTGGGGCAGATGAACATACCTTTGAACCATCGCAAAAGGATATGATGAATCTCGCTGATTCAGACTTATTTTTCTACATTGGATTAGGGCTGGAGGGATTTGTGGAAAAAGCAAAAGGCACCTTAAAAAACGAAAATGTATCTTTAGTAGCAACAGCAGATAAGCTACAGCTGCCAAAAGATAACGGAGCTCATGAAGACGGGGATGAAGACGGACACCAACATGGCGATGTTAATCCTCATGTCTGGCTAGATCCGATTTATTCAAAGGAAATGGCTGCCGTTATTCGTGATAACCTAGTGAAAAAAATGCCCAAGCAAAAAGAGCTTTTTGATAAAAATTATCAGACTCTTGCAGCTCAGTTAGACGAACTAAATGGCCAATATGAGAAAACCATTTCAACGGCCAAGCATAAGAAAATCATTGTGACCCATGCTGCATTTGGCTATTGGGAGCACCGCTATGGAATAGAACAAATTAGCATTTCCGGTCTTTCTACTACCAATGAACCAACCCAAAAAGAATTAGAAAAAATAATTTCCGTGGCAGACCATGAAGGATTACATTACATTCTTTTTGAACAAAACGTTCAATCGAAGCTAGGTAAAATTGTCCAAGAGGAAATTGGGGCCAGAGCTTTACCGATTCATAACCTGGCCATATTAACCAAAGAAAACATCAAGAACAAAGAAACTTATTTTTCCTTAATGAAAAAGAACCTTGATACATTAAAAACCGCTTTAAATAATTAATTACCTTTTTTCCCTGACACTTACAGGCATGTGCTGCTTAAGATCTTCAAATGCTATATCTGTATTACCGAAATAATAAGGAGTGATACGAATGGCACAGGATGTTTTATGTGAAGTAAATAACTGTACGTTTTGGGCAAAGGGAAATAAATGCAGCGCAGAAAGTATCTATGTTGTCAGCCACAAAGGGAAAACGGCTGATAATAGTCAAGAAACTGATTGTAAAACCTTTGAACCAGGCGATCTCTAATAATAAAATGGACCAGGCACATTATGCCTGGTCCATTTTATTATGTCTCTGTTAAACTTAGTTGTTGATTTACGCTCCAGGCGCGAGCGGTTCGTGGGCGTGCCGGAGAGCCTCCTCGTCGCTTTGCTCCTGCGGGGTCTCCCGCAGGAGTCTTCACACCTTCCGCTCCAATCAACGCTGTTAACATAGCCTTTTTCATTAAAAAGTAACTATTCTTTGCGAGAGTGTCGTTTCCTGGAGTCGTTTTTCATTAATTTGATATCCGATTCCCGGATACTCAGGTACAGCTATTTCTCCATTATCTACGGTCACTTCCGGGCTGATAATGTCTTCATCCCAAAACCGGTTTGAAGCAGAAATGTCCCCTGGAATTGTGAAGCCAGGCAGTGATGCAAGCGCAATATTATGGGCGCGGGAAATGCCAAATTCAATCATTCCCCCACACCATACGGGAATACCTCGATCAAAGCAATAATCATGGATTCGTTTCGCTTCCGAGAGACCTCCAACACGGCCCGCTTTAATATTAATAACTTTGCAGCTTCCAAACTCAATTGCCTTTCTGGCATCCTCGAAGGACACAATACTTTCGTCCAAACAAATAGGTGTTTTGATTTCTTTTTGCAGTATTGCGTGTTCAATTAGATCATCATGAGCAAGCGGCTGCTCAATCATCAATAAATTCCATTCATCTAAGGCTTTTAGTCGGTCCATATCCTTTAATGAATAAGCAGAATTAGCATCGACCATGATCGGCAAATCCGGGTAATGCCGTCTGATGTCTGCTAAAAAGGAATAATCCTGGTTTGGATTAATTTTTACTTTTATCCTTTGGTAACCCTCTTGAAGGTATTGCTCAATTTGCCATAGCGCTTTAGGAGTCGAATCTGTAGCAACTACTACACCAGAAGGAATCCGTGTCCTTGTCCCCCCTAACAATTTTGATAAAGGCTGTGATTGAGTCTTGGCATATAAATCCCATAGCGACATCTCTAAGGCAGCCTTCGCCATATTATTTCTTCTCAGAGATTTGTTAAAAAGAACAGATGCCTCATCTGGATGCCGAATCGGGTGTTTTTGCAGCAATGGAATTAAAAAGTCCTGTAACATATGCAAACACGTTTCTACTGTTTCCTCTGTGTACCATGGCGTTGAAAAGGCTACTCCCTCGCCAAAACCAGATATGCCTTCTTTATTCGTAACTTTTACGATGATGCCTTCACGTTCATGAACAGACCCTAAATGAGTTTGAAATGGAGATTTTAAAGGCATTTGAATAATAAATAGCTCTACAGTCGATATTCTCATCTATCAGCCCTGCCCTCAATCAGCCATTCCTTAAGATTTCTTCTGAGTAATTTTTTTGCCGCATTTCTTGGCATCTTCTCTATAAAATAAAAAGCCTTAGGAACTTTATACTTTGCCAGCCGTTCTCCACAAAATTGCGTTAGTGCTTCTTCAGAAGGATAATCCCCCTCCTTGGTTACTAAAAAGGCAACTGGCACTTGTCCCCATTGCTCATTGTCAATACCGATGACACCGGCATCTTGAACACTAGGATGAGACAATAAAACGGCTTCAATTTCTGCGGGATAAATATTTTCGCCGCCTGAAATAATTAAATCGGAGCGCCGATCCAGAACATATAAAAAGCCGGCTTCATCTAAATAGCCAATATCACCTGTATATAGCCAGCCGTCCCGTATTTTTTCTGCCGTGGCATCTGGGCGATTTAAATAACCTGCAGTCACATTAGGCCCCTTAATGATGATTTCACCGGCCACACCAGCTTGAGCAGCTCCCCCCTCTTCACCTTCGATTCGGATCTCCGAAGGGAATAATGGTTTGCCTGCAGAACCAAGCTTAGTTAGGCTATATTCTGGTGCAAGCGTGACGATTTGGGAGGAGGATTCTGTCATTCCATAGGTTTGAAAAACCGGAATCTCTTTTTCAGTACATGCCTCTAGCAATGGCAGCGGTGCAGGGCCGCCACCTAGCAGCATACAGCGAAAATGGCCAGGAAGCCTTTTTGCTCCAAGCGTCTCCACTACTCTTTTCAGCATAGTCCCAACAATCGACATAACGGAAACATTTTTCTCATTTATATCTTTGATCGTTTTTTCAGCATTAAAGGTTTCATGCAGGACAATCGGCATTCCATAAATGACACTGCGCATCAGGATCGAAAATCCGCTTATGTGAAAAAGAGGTACACTGCAAAGCCAACAATCGCTTTCATTTACCCCTAAATTTAAAGCAGATCCAACAGCACTCCACCAGTGGTTTCCATAGGACTGCATCACCCCTTTTGGATGTCCGGTCGTTCCTGATGTATACATGATCGTACAAATATCACCAAGATTGATTTCATCCCTGATGTCAGGCAACTCTGGTTTTCGGTTAAATAAGGCTTCTTTCGTTATCATCTCTATCAGTAGATTTTGTTCATTCATTTTGTCAGATAGGGCTTCTTCAAGGATAAGAAAAGAGGATTTCGAATCCTTTAACTGCCAAACTAATTCAGATGAAGTCAAACGATTATTCAATATGACCGATTTCACGCCTAATAGCTGCAGAGCAAATAATATAACCACTGTATCAAGATGGTTTTTTAACAATACACCAATAAATTGATCTTGTTGTACGCCAAGTCCTTGGAGCTGTCCTGCGGCCTTAAGTGAACGGTCATAAAGTTCTTTAAACGATACCGCCTGATCTTCAAAATAAACAGCAGTTCTATCAGGAGTTAAAAACATGCGCTTTTTTAAAAAATTAGGCATTCTCTCATTCATCATTTCTCTTTACCACCTTATATACAGTCTAGCTTCAGCGCCTAGGGGCTTCCGCTTTTCTATTAAAAAACAGCCTGATGGAAATCCATCAAGCTGCTGCTAAAAAACATTAAATCAAGGAAACCGCGGGAATTGACCGAAATCAGGCTTACGCTTTTCTTTAAAGGCGTCGCGGCCTTCCTTCGCTTCATCTGTTGTATAGTAAAGTAATGTCGCATCGCCAGCAAATTGTTGTAATCCTGCTAAGCCATCCGTATCAGCATTCATAGCAGCTTTAATGAAACGGAGTGCAGTTGGGCTCTTTTCAAGCATCTCTTCACACCATTTAATGGTTTCTTCTTCAACCTGTTCTAAAGGAACAACAGTGTTTACCAAGCCCATGTCAAGCGCTTCTTGTGCATTGTACTGACGGCATAAAAACCAAATTTCACGCGCTTTCTTATGTCCAATAATTCTTGCTAAATATCCAGAGCCATAACCGGCATCAAAGCTTCCAACCTTCGGACCTGTTTGTCCAAAAACAGCGTTATCGGCAGCGATTGTTAAATCACAGACTACATGTAATACATGGCCTCCGCCAATCGCATACCCTTTTACCATCGCTACTACAGGTTTTGGAATAACGCGGATTAAGCGCTGCAGATCTAGAACGTTTAATCGAGGGATCTGGTCCTCCCCTACATATCCACCGTGTCCACGGACACTCTGGTCCCCACCTGAACAGAATGCTTTTTCTCCGGCACCTGTTAAAACGATCACACCAACACTTGCATCATCACGTGCGTAGGCAAAAGCGTCAATCAACTCCATAACCGTTTTGGGTGTAAAAGCATTATGTACATGTGGACGGTTAATGGTGATTTTTGCAATTCCATTATAAGTTTCATATAAAATTTCTTCATATTTACGTCCTGGAACCCATTCTACTGTCAAAATGAAAACCTCCTTATTTATTTGATGACAAAAAGTCACTTACTATTGTACCAAACTTTTCTGGTTCTTCCACATGAATTGCATGGCCGCTGTTTTCCACAACCACCCATGTCCCATTTTCAAGCTCCTTCAACATCTTTTCCGCAATTGTACAAAACTTTTTATCTTCACTGCCCGTTACCAGCAAAACTTCACAAGAAAGCTGATGAAGGTGTTGCCACCAAGAAGGCTGAGAGCCTGTCCCCATTCCGATTAAACTATTTGCTAGTCCAAGGGGTGAATTATTTAACCGTTGAAGCCGAATGGAATTCTTGATTGTTAATGGAAGACGTTTCATCGTTAAAAACAATGGAATCTCCTCCCAGTAATCAACGAATTCCGTTAAGCCCTTATCTTTAATAAAATTTGCAAGTTCAGTATCTTTCATACGGCGCGTTTCACGTTCTGCTTCCGTTTGTAGACCAGGTGAGGCACTTTCCAGGATTAAATTTCGTACTCTCTCAGGAAAAAGAACTGCAAAGGTTAAGGCAAGTCTTCCCCCCATTGAGTAGCCAAGTAGATCCACTTGTTTGGCTCCCAGATAATCTAGGATGCTTTTTAGGTCATTCGCGGCTTTTTCGATTTGGTAGTGGTTACTATTTTCTGGCGAATCGGTTTTTCCATGACCGATAATATCGGGAATAATTAAATTCGAATGCGTCCCCCAATGTTCACAAAAAGGAGTCCAGGTCGTCGAATCTCCAGTAAATCCATGTAACACTACCAGCGGAAATCCGCTGCCGCATTTCTCGACATGATACTTAACATTGTCGATAATTACCTTCATCCATGTTCACCTGTGACAAAATTTGATATTTCCTGGGAAACCACACGCCAAAATTCGCGGTGCTCATCTCGATTTCTGTCCCTATTTGTAGCTACCTCAAAAACTTTCATTCCTTTTGAATTCATTGCCATCTTCATTTCCGATTCAAAATGATCCCAATCTTTGATTTTTGTATAATCACCATGAAACATTTTGACCGCATGTTCAAACTCAATATTTAAGGCAGTGCCAAATAGGAGTTCAAAATGTTTCGGATGTTCAGCTTGTGGAAGGAAGGAAAAAATCCCGCCGCCATTATTGTTTACCAGAATAATATTAATATCAATATTGTAAAGCTTTGCGGCAATCAGGCCGTTTAAATCATGGAAAAATGTTAAATCCCCTAGAACCAAATATAATGGCTGAGAGTATAGAGCTGTACCTAAAGCAGTAGAAACAGTACCATCAATACCATTTGCCCCTCTGTTCGCGACAACCCTTATCGATTTATCATTGTTTAAGAAGAAACTGTCTAGATCGCGGATTGGCATACTATTACCAACAAAGATAGTGGCTCCTTCTGGGAGCAGCTCGGCTAATTGATAAAATAATCTGCCTTCACTTAATTCAGCAGTATCACGAACCAGTGCCATATTTTCCTTAGTAAGTTTATTAACTTTCTTCCAATCTTCTAAGAACATAGATGGTGACTGTCTTTTTAAATATGTAACAAGCTTTTCGCAAAAAATGGTTTCATTGCAGAAGATCATATCCGTCGATAACGATGATGGGTCGCGCCAGCCACCGCCTCCATCAATGACAAATTGATCAGCACTATGGTTTTCTTTTAAGAAAATTGTTAAAGCTTTTGATACAGGCATAGCTCCAAAGCGAATGACAACCTCCGGTTTTAAGAATGACTTTGCCTCATCGTTTCTTAAGAAGGTATCATAGGAATCAATAATATGTTCAAGGTTGTGTTTTCCACTTCGCAGCTGTGACAAAGGGTCAGCCAAAATCGGAAATTTTAATACTTCGGCAAGTTGGGTAACTGCATTAGCAAACGCTTCATCAGCGATGTTTCCGCAAACGATGATTCCTTTTTCTTTTCCCATTAGTTTTTCAGCGATTTCTTTAATATGCTCTTCATTAATAGTTAAATCACCGTTAAGCACCTTCACATATCCGTTTGATCGTTCTTCCGTATGAAAAATCTCCTCATCCAATTTAGGAATCAGCGGCTCACGAAACGGGAAATTCAAATGAACCGGACCAGCAGGAGATGCGGTAGCAGCAGCTGTAGCTCTTGCACAAAAAGTCCGAGCGTAACGAATCATCTCATCGCCTTTATCAGGCAGCGCCATTTCCGCAAACCATTTAACTTGATGCCCATACAAATGAATTTGATTAATTGCCTGGGGGGCCCCTACTTCCCTAAGTTCATGGGGCCGGTCTGCGGTTAACACAATCAATGGGACTCGTGAATACCGAGCTTCAACAATCGCAGGAAAATAATTTGCAGCAGCCGTGCCTGACGTACAAAGGATGGCAACAGGTCTGCTTGTAATCTTGGCAATTCCTAATGCAAAAAAAGCAGCAGATCGTTCATCCACATGGATATGTACCTTTAAATCAGGGTGTTCAGCCATCACCATCGCCATTGGTGTCGATCTAGAACCTGGGCTGACGACGACATCGGTGACACCAGAGAAGACTAACTCTGCTACAAAGGCCGCAATATATGCGGTTAATGATTCTTGATGACTCATATTATTTTTCCTCCAAAGGCCCTAAGCATTGGCCTAAACTTCAAGCTCGTCTCCATATATTCACTTTCAGAATCCGAATCAGCCACGACACCGCAACCAGCAAATAACGAGGCTTCATTTCCTTGAATTAATCCTGAACGAATAGAAACAGCAAATTCTCCATTCTTGCGGTAATCGACCCAGCCTAATGGAGCAGCATAAAAACCTCGGTCAAGTTCTTCAACCTGTCTTATTTTTTCAACTGCTTCACTTTTAGGAAGGCCCCCCAAAGCGGGAGTTGGATGCAGTCTTTCAACTAATAGCAATAAAGAAGTATCTTGATGGCATTTTCCAATTACAGGAGTATATAAATGTTGGATATCTCGAATCTTCATTAGTTGAGGTTTTTCAGGCAAGATCACTTTTTCACATGATTCTTCTAAGGCTTCCTTAATCATTTCAACAACATAGCGGTGTTCAATAAGGTTCTTTTGATCCTTTAAAAGCTCTTCCCCCAATAGCCTATCCTCTTCATTTGTTTCTCCACGTGAAATAGACCCAGCAAGACAAGTGGAAAAAATTTCATTCCCCTGCTTCTTTACAAGTCTTTCCGGTGATGCGCCGATGAAACAATCGCCGTTCGATTCGAAAGCAAAGATAAAACTTTCATGCTGTTGATCGTTTAAGTTATAGAGAACCTTTTCAGCCTCGATTTCATGATTGAAAGTTAGTCTAAGCTCCCGAGCTAGAACCACCTTTTTTAACGGACCCGCCGAAACTTCCTTCACGATTTTGTCAACCGTCTTTTTCCACTGGTCTGGTGAAATCTCTTCTGTCTCTAGCAGGATTGTTGTTTTCGACCGATGGCCCTGCCCCAGAGAATTTAAAAGATGATTCCTTTCCTCGACCACTTTATTAAATAACGAAACATCATCATTTGGTGTACAAACAATATTTGTTGTTAAATAGGCCTGCCCCTGAATAATACTTAATAAATATTTGGGTAAATGGAACAAGGAATCGGCGTACTTCGACCAGAGTTCTGTTTTTTCTTTGTATGGATCAAAAGAAAACCCACCGAACATCAATGGACCAGTCCCAATTTCTTTATAAGGGTTAAAAATGATACTATCCCTTAAAAAGGTTTCCCACTCATTTTCAACATGAAAAAAGCGGTCAGTAGCCTGATCCGACTGAATTTGTTTTGTTATCCCAAGTCCAACAAGCACTAATTCGTCTTTGGGATCCTTCCAGAAAAACCGTTCACCCAGATAGCGCTCGTTCCCTATATTAAAAAATGATAAAGGGTTGATCGTGTCCATTTTATGAACTTCACTCATTAAAATGGGCCGGTTAAGTTTTTTCGCCCTCTCAACCGCGATGAGGCCCCTTTCCTTTATTTCCGTTTCTTGAATGGTTACCAAACAAATCCCTCCAAAACAGCTAAAATTGCTGTTATCCATTCATCTTTAAGCCTTATTAAAGATACTACTCCCATTGTAAATAAGTCAATAATACTTGTCACTACCATACTGATTCATTCCTATTATATATCAAAATTTCAATATTAGGTTGTAAACGACTTTTTCGTTATTTTCCCACTAAGTATTCAATTATAACCAAACAGGTATTATCTTCTAGATTTGAAAGGAAAAATTCATTGACACCACCACTCTGATTCCATACACTTATGTGTGGGAAAGAAACTTAAGACCTAAAAAATTGTCGATATATAAAATTACTATATAAGGGAGAGACCACTATGCAGCCAAATTTACAGCAAAATTCGAAACCAGCAGTCGAATCTAACCGCGGCTTCCAAGTTTGGTGGCAAATGACCCGTCCTCATACGTTAACAGCAGCGTTCGTCCCTGTTTTACTTGGGACAGCACTTGCACTTAAGTCTGGCAAAATCCATTTCGGGTTATTTATCGCTATGTTGATTGCGAGTTTACTCATTCAAGCCGCAACCAATATGTTTAACGAATACTTCGATTATAAACGCGGCCTTGATAACGAACATTCTGTAGGGATTGGCGGAACCATTGTCCGTGATGGAATCAAACCAAAGACCGTCATGACTCTTGCATTCAGTTTTTATGGAATCGCGCTATTGTTAGGGATTTATATTTGCACTAATAGCAGCTGGTGGTTAGCATTAATTGGGCTTATTTGTATGGCGGTCGGTTATTTTTATACCGGAGGCCCTGTGCCAATTGCTTATACACCTTTTGGAGAATTATTTGCCGGATTCTTTATGGGAATGTTGATTATTCTCATCTCATTCTTTATCCAAACAGGGACAGTAGACAGTACCAGTATTTTAGTATCAATCCCAAGCATGGTACTTGTAGGTGAAATTTTATTAGCTAATAACATTCGCGACCTTGATAACGACAAGGAAAACGGACGTAAGACATTAGCCATCCTATTAGGGAAGAAAAAGGCTATTAATCTGCTTGCCGGTATGTTTATTTTCTCTTATTTATGGGTTTTAGGACTTATTATTGGCGGCGTGGTTCCCGCATGGGTGGCGATTGTCATTTTAAGCGCACCAAAAGCAATTAAAGCTACAAAAGGTTTTATTGAAAATAGTTTGCCTATTCAAATGGCGCCTGCGATGAAAGCGACCGCTCAAACCAATACCATTTTTGGATTTTTACTTGCCATCGGCATTTTCGTTGGACATTTTTTCGCATAATAAAGAGGCTTCTGCACACGGGCAGAAGCCTTTTCTTATAATGATTTAATTTTCCAAATTTCCTTTGCATATTCTTTGATGGTACGGTCACTGGAAAAATAACCTGCACGAGCAATATTGGTTAAACTCATTTTTTGCCAATGCAGCTGATCTTGATAGGCTTCCCCTATTTTTCGCTGAATGTCTGTATAGGAGGCAAAGTCCTTTAAGACAAAATATTGGTCATTTTCTTCAAGAAGAGAATCAAAAATGGGCTCGAATTCATTATGCACATCAGGGAAGAATCCATTCACTAATTGATCGACCGCCTGGCGAATACGATAATCGTGATGATAATATTCAAGGGATTGATACCCGCCATGTTGATAGTAATGGAGAACCTCGTCTGCTGTAAGACCAAACGTAAAGATATTATCCCCGCCCACCAGCTCTTGAATTTCAATATTTGCTCCATCTAAGGTTCCTACTGTCAGTGCTCCATTGATCATAAATTTCATATTTCCTGTTCCTGATGCCTCTTTACTCGCAGTCGAAATCTGTTCGCTTACATCCGCTGCAGGAAAGATTTTTTCGGCTAGGGAAACTCGATAATTCTCAAGGAAAATGACTTTGAGTTTATCTCCAATCTTTGGATCATGATTAACCTTATCCGCGACAGCATTAATTAATTTGATAATCTTTTTTGCATAGTAATAACCCGGTGAAGCTTTCGCGCCAAAAATAAACACTCTTGGGGTAATCGTAAAGCTTGAATCCTCTTTAATTCGGTTGTAAAGATGCATGATGTGCAATACATTCAGAAGTTGACGCTTATAGGCGTGCAGGCGTTTGACCTGAACATCAAAAATCGCTGTTGAATCAACAGTAACCCCATTTTTATCAAAAATAACATCCGCCAGCCTTTGTTTATTTTCATTTTTAATTTTTTGCAGCTGGTCTAAAAATGGTTGGTCATTTTGATATTTAAGTAATTTAGCAAGGTCTTCTGCAGTATAAGTCCAAGAGGAACCTATTGATTCGGTAATTAAGGCCGATAATTTTGGATTTGCTTTTAACAGCCATCGCCGGTAGGCAATTCCATTCGTTTTATTGTTAAACTTCTCAGGAAACAGTTGATAAAATTGATTCATTTCCCGCTTCTTTAAAATTTCTGTATGCAGCTTTGCCACACCATTTACACTAAAGCTTCCAACAATGGCTAAATGGGCCATTTTCACGTAATCATCAGCTAATATAGCAAGACTTCTGATCCGTTCCCAATCACCTGGGGTCTGCTCCCAAAGCTCCTGGCAAAAGCGTTCATTAATTTCCTCCACAATCATATATATCCTTGGCAGCAAGGGGCGGAAAATATGAATAGGCCACTTCTCCAATGCTTCTGACAAGGTTGTATGATTTGTGTAAGAGATGGTATTTTTCGTAATATGCCATGCCTGCTCCCAATCCAAGCCCTCTTCATCAATTAAAATCCTCATTAACTCAGGAATCGCTAGGACTGGGTGTGTATCATTAATATGAATACAAACATCTTCATGAAGCCTATGTAAACTTCCATGTTGTTTTCGATACGCTTTCAGGATGGACTGGAGACTTGCCGAAACTAAAAAATATTGCTGCTTGAGCCTTAAAATTTTCCCATCATCATGGGTATCATCTGGATATAAAAACTCGGAAATCATTTCTGTTTCCCGTTTGTATTTTAAAATATCATCGTGAAACGGAAATTGTGCTGGCTCAGCATTCCATAGTCTTAATGTGTTAACGGTATTTGATTTATACCCAATTACAGGCATGTCATGAGGAACAGCAGTTACCGTCTCAGCATTCAAATGTTGAAACACGTGACGCCCATTTTCCATCCTCACTTCGACCTTGCCCCAAAAAGGAATCTTAACCGCCAAATCAGCTTTACGGATTTCCCATACATTGCCGCTCCGCAGCCATTGCTCAGGCAGTTCGACTTGGTAGCCATCCACAATTTTCTGTTCAAAAAGGCCATGTTTGTACCGTATACCGTGGCCGTGGCCAGGCAAATTTAACGACGCAAGCGAATCTAAAAAACAGGCGGCTAATCTTCCTAAACCGCCATTCCCTAAGCCTGCATCTGCTTCCAATTCTTCGAGCCCGCTCAAATCAATCCCCAATTGCTGAAGGCCATCCTGAACGATTTCCTCAATCCCAAGGTTAATTAAATTCTGCCTTAGCAATTTTCCTAATAAATACTCAATAGAAAGGTAATAAACCTGCTTGCCCTTTGCCGCATGATAACGTTCGTTGGTGGCAATCCAATCATTGCTGACAAATTCGCGGATCATATTTCCGAGTGTTTGGTAGTGATCTCTCGCTGTACTTTCCGAGAAACTTTTTCCACATACCATTTCAAGTCTATTTAAAAAGGATTCTTTAAACTCAGACGTATTAGAAAACATGGGTTTCACTCCTAGTGATAAGCTCTGCATAGAGCTGGTTATAACTAAATGCTGATTGGGCCCAGCTATAATCCATTTCCATCGCCTGTTTAACAAGGGATTCCCAAGTTTCACGATCATGGTAAAAGCTTAAGGCTCTTCTAATCGTGTAGAGCATGTCATGGGCATTGAAATTGCTGAAAGAAAATCCATTTCCTTTCCCTGTGACTTCATTCCAGGATTTTACGGTATCGTTTAACCCCCCTGTCTCTCGAACAATCGGAATCGCCCCGTATTTCATTGCAATCAACTGTCCTAGTCCACAAGGTTCAAACAGGGAAGGCATTAGGAATAAGTCTGCCGCAGCATAAAGCTTATGTGCGAGTCCTTCATCAAAGCCAGTATGAACCTTTAATTTCTCTGGGTAGACACGTGCAGCCTGCCTTAAATGTTCCTCATTATCATAGTCACCGGTTCCAAGAATTATAACCTGAATATCCTCTTGCAGAATTTCTCTCAGGACACATTTGATAAGATCCAGCCCTTTTTGTTTAGTCAACCTGGAAATCATCACCATCAAGGGGGTATTTGCGGATTGTGATAAGCCGAATAGCTTTTGAATCTCCCTTTTATTAATCACCTTTTTTTCAGGATTATTTACTGTATAGGTTTGAAATATTAAAGGGTCAATTGCTGGATTATAGAAGTCATCATCAATTCCATTTAAAATCCCCAAAAGGTCTTCATTTCGAGCTTTCAAAAGACCTTCCAGTTTTTCACCATAGGTTGCCGTTTGAATTTCACTTTTATAGGTTGGGCTAACTGTTGTAATGGTATCGGCTGCAACCAGTGCCCCCTTCATAAAGTTGACATTCCCGAAAAACTCTAAGTGATCGGGATGGAAGGATTGATAATCCATTCCAAGCAAATCTCCCAAAACTTCCTTTGGAAAGATTCCTTGGAACTGCAGGTTATGAATTGTAAACACAGTCCGGATTAGACCATAACCTTTTCTTTTGTAATATTCCGATCTCAAAAGATAAGGAATCATTGCTGTATGCCAATCATGGCAATGAAGAACATCAGGGAAAAAATTAAGCTCTGCAATTGCTTCAAGGACAGCGCGATTGAAATAAGCAAATCGTTCACCATCGTCGTAATACCCATAAAGACCTTCTCTTTTAAAATAGTATTCATTATCGACAAAATAGAAGGTTACGCCTTGATGGGTTAGCTCCTCTATACCGCAATATTGATTTCTCCAGCCTACCTGAACAGTGAATTCCTTTACCTTTTTCATTTCCTTCTTATATTCATCAGAAATGGTTCCGTATTTAGGGAGAATAACCCTAACATCGGTTCCCAGACTTTTTAATTCTTTTGGAAGGGATCCTGCAACATCTGCAAGACCTCCCGATTTAGCAAATGGTCCGCATTCAGACACGGCAAATAATACTTTCACGAGTTCATCAACGCTCCTTGCTTCATCCCTTTACGTACTACAAATGGAGAACGGGCACTTCCGGTTAAATGTGTACCGGCTTCTATTTTTACATCTTTATCTAAAATAACGGAATCTAAATAGCAGTTATCTTCAATTTGACATTTCTGCATGATAATGCAGTTTTTAATGACTGCACCCTTCCCAATTTTAACACCACGGGAGATAATACTGTTTTCCACTGTTCCACTAATTACACACCCGTTTGCAATCATTGCATTTTTTACAAATGATCCTTTAACGTATTTCGTAGGCGGCTCATCCTTAACCTTCGTAAAAATCGGGCTGTCTTTCAAAAATAATTGCTTCCAGACATCCGTCTTAAGTAAATTCATGCTAGTTGAAAAATAGTTTTCAATTGTATCTATCATGACGGCATAGCCGTTGTAATCATAGTGGCATACTGTGTACTGATGATCAAAATCTTGAACAACGTCTCTCATACAGGTGTAACCCGTCTCGTTTCTCGTTTCAAGCAATTTTATTAAGAGCGAGGTTTTAATTAAATACATTTCCATTGAACTGCCATTTTCATGATGGATTTCGGTAATATCACAGGAAGAATGGCGATGCCAGTCAAGAATTGGTCTAAAGTCCATATTAAAAACCGTATAGCAATTGGAGATGATCGCATATTCTTGCGTGCTTCGCTTAAAAAAGTCCATATTGGCCGCAAAATGTTCAAACGACCCTATTTTATTTCCGTCATTATCAACAATCGGTGATGGGAAGAAGAATAGTCCATCACGTTTTCGGTTCAAATCCCAATTTTTCCCGGACCCTAAGTGATCCATTAAGGAGCGATATTGCATTTTTGGAAAAATAGCCACACTTCGAATACCGGAATTGACCATATTCGAAAGTACAAAATCAATGATGCGATACCGGCCTGCAAACGGAAGTGCTGCCAGTGAACGGTGCGTTAATAAATCTTCCAAATCCTCATGGTATGTGGTGGCATCAATGACGCCTAATAGCTTTCTTTTCACGACTTTAGTCCCTCCTGATTTCTAATAAGAATTGCTGATTCTCTCCTGGCACCACTGTGATTGTTCTAGTTAATTAATATGCAGGATATAACCCGCTAAGCATTTCTTGGGTCACTAGTATAATTTCATCATCGAAGGAACGAATGACAGTCCCGTCCGGCACTTGCACATCACAAGGAACAATCGCCTTTTCAATCAAGCAGTTATTCCCAATGACTGCATCTGGCATAATAACAGATTCTTTAATGGAAGAGCCTTTTCCAACTGTTACCCCTTGGAAAAGTACCGATTTATCTATTTCCCCTTCAATCGTACATCCTTCGTTTATGAGCGACTCTTTTACAATCGCATCCTGTGAAATATATTGAGGCGGTTGATTTGGATTAACAGAATAAATTCTCCAATCATGATCAAATAAGTCTAAATCGCATTCTTCGTTTAATAGATCCATATTTGCTTCCCAAAGGCTTTGAACTGTTCCAACGTCCTTCCAATAGCCTTTAAACGGATAAGCATAAAGCTTCTTGTTTTCTTCTAAAAGAAGGGGAATTACATCCTTACCAAAATCATGGCTGGAATCTGGATTCCGAGCATCCATTTCTAAATATTCTTTCAGTATATTCCAGCTAAAAATATAAATGCCCATCGATGCTAAATTATTTTTGGGCTCACTTGGTTTTTCCTCAAATTCTATGATTCTCATATCCTCGTTCGTATTCATAATTCCGAACCGGCTTGCTTCTGCCCATGGAACTTCAATCAAGGAAATCGAGACATCTGCCCTTTTTTCAATATGGTATTCGAGCATGCTTTCATAGTTCATTTTGTAAATATGATCGCCTGAGAGAATTAATACATAATCCGGCTGGTATTGCTTCAGGTAATTCAGATTTTGATAGATTGCACTTGCTGTACCTGTATACCACTTCACTTCGGAAGACTCAGCGTAAGGTGGTAAAACAGTTACCCCCCCATCCTTTCGGTCAAGATCCCAGGCACTGCCAATCCCAATATATGAATTTAACAAAAGCGGCTGATATTGAGTTAAAACCCCAACTGTATCAATGCCAGAATTTGCGCAATTACTTAAAGTAAAATCAATGATTCGGTATTTCCCTCCAAATGGTACAGCAGGTTTCGCTAAATCCTTTGTCAGCGAATTAAGTCTGCTTCCTTTTCCCCCTGCCAACAGCATGGCTACGCACTTTTTCTTTGCCATTTCCTTTTCTCTCCTTTCGTTTTTTAACCGGTCTGATGATATGAAAACCAAATGGTGCAATTGTTAAGTTGATGGAATATGGTTTACCATGAAACGGTTCCTCTAACGACATGATTGTCTTTTTATTAATCAGTCCGGCTCCGCCATATTCTTGTTGATCACTATTTAAAATTTCCCGGTACTCACCTAGATGATTTACACCAATCTTATAATCCGGGTAGCTGACACCAGTAAAGTTACAAATAATGACTAAATGATCTTCTTCTTTTTCTCCTTTTCGAATGAAGGAAAAAATCGATTGATCACTGTTATTAACATCAATCCATTCAAAACCATCATGCGAATGATCCAGCTCATATAGCGGTTTCGAACGCTTATAAACCTTCGTCAATACCTTTACATATGAGTTTAAATTGCGGTGCATATCATATTCCAATAAGTTCCAGTCTTGTTGTTCTTTATCTTTCCACTCAGCAAACTGTCCTAGTTCAAATCCCATAAATAATAATTTCTTTCCTGGGTGGGCAAACATAAAGCCGAGTAAAAGTCTCAGCTGGGCAAATTTTTCCCAGTATTCTCCCGGCATCTTATCCAAGAGCGACTTTTTGCCATGAACTACTTCATCATGTGAAAACGGGAGCATAAAGTTTTCTCGAAAAGCATATAAAAGTGAAAAAGTCACTTTAGAATGCACCTTTGACCGTGAATATGGCGGAGTTTCCATATATTCAAGCATGTCATTCATCCAGCCCATATTCCATTTATAATCAAATCCCAAACCGCCGTAGCTGACTGGGGCAGTAACATTAGGGAAATCCGTAGAGTCCTCACCGATCATTAAAAAATGCGGATCATATTCGTGAACTTCTTGATTTAATTTTTTTAAAAAGTTAATTCCAAAGGGATTTTCACTCGTACCATTCGGCCAATAAATGATATTGGCGACTGCATCCATACGAAAGCCATCAATATGGAAATAATCCATCCAAAACATGGCGTTTGAAATGAGGAAGCTTTGCACCTCACCCTTTCCGAGGTCAAAGTTGGCTGTTCCCCATACCGCATTTTCCCTGTCACCATCATTATGGTAGGAATAAATATGTGTTCCGTCAAAACGATATAAACCGTGGGCATCCTTGCAATAATGACCTGGAACCCAATCCAGGATGACACCAATACCATTCTGATGGCACTGGTCTACCAAATAGCGGAATTCATCGGGTGTTCCATATCTGGAGGTAACCGAATAGTACCCTGTTCCTTGGTAGCCCCACGAGGCATCGAGAGGGTGTTCAACGAGGGGTAGAATTTCTATATGTGTAAAGCCATGTTCGATTACATAAGGTATAAGCTCTGAAGCAAGTTCCTTATAGGTAAGGAACTCACCGTTGAGTTTTTTCCTCCAAGAACCTAAGTGAACTTCATAGATGACGGCAGGCTCGGATAAAAACTTTCGAGTTGCTCTCCGATTTATCCATTGGTTATCCTGCCATTGATAATTGTTTAAGGAATAAACGATGGAAGCAGTGTTCGGTCGCAATTCAGAATAAAAGGCAAATGGATCAGCTTTAAGCAGCGTTTCACCATTTTGTGTTAAGATTTCATACTTATAAACACTTCCTTCGAGGTCTTGATTAATGATGATAATCCAAACCCCTTCGTCATTTACCTTTTGCAGATCATACCCTTCACCATTCCAGTTATTAAAATCCCCCGTGAGCTTCACCTGCGTGGCGTTCGGGGCCCATACGCAAAATCGTGTATAAACTTTATCGGAATTCTTCAAGATATGAGCGCCAAAAAGCTGATGACTTTGAAAAAAATTTCCCTCGTGAAATAAGTGCAGCTGATAATCAGTCGGAAACAATGTATTCACTGTCATGGCTCTCCTCATCCCCATTGAAAATATGTATTTCAAAAACCAATTATAAGTGCAAATGAATAATATTCCTTGTAAAACTTTTTTATCTTTTCTGACAATAACCCCTAATTGCCGCCATTATACTTCTTTTTTCGACAGTGTTCGACAAGAAACAACGATTTATCTTTCGATATTCGACAAAAAAATATAAAGTTTTTTTGTGAAAAGTAGCAATAATTATTATTTATTTTTCAAAAATTGGATAATCCCTTGTGCTAGTACAACCTTGTATTTGTAAGCGTTGTCAGTGTTTTCTGTTATATATTAGGGTTACATATTGTTATCCCAGAATAATATTGACGTTTTAGTTAGCGTGATATTATCCTAAAATAAAATTTCAAATGTTAACAAAAAATTCATACTTTTCTTTTTACTTTAACGGATTTTTTATTATGATTTAGTTAGAGTTCTTATCAAAGAGAGGACGTATGATATGGCATTTAAAGGCCGTGTGGAGTCAGATGAATTAAAGAGCCTTAGAATATTAAACATACGAATGGAATTATCAGAGCAAGAAAAAAGGCATCTTTTCAACCTAGAAAAAGGATATGATGGTGAAGTGAATTTTGATTTATTAACCGAAAAGCTTCAAAATGAGTGCTATGTTTTAAATGATTTGCTGCTTAAGAGTAACAATTCAAGTTTCCAGATTGATACCACAATCATTTATCAGGAACCAATTTATCTTATTGATGTGAAAAATCATAAAGGTGACTTTATTTATAAAACTGATAGGTTGGAATCGTTATCCGGCAGGGTATATCCGAATCCATTGGATCAGTTGAATAGAAGTTCCACATTGTTCCGCCAGCTCATGCAGAATATTGGATATAATTTTCCAGTTGAGTCTTTCGCTGTTTTTGTTGACCCCGAGTTTACTTTATACCAAGCTCCCCAAAATCTACCTTTCATTTTTCCGACACAGCTGAATCAGTTCATGAAAAAATTAAATAAGCTTCCGTCAAAACTTAACAATCGGCATAGGATGCTAGCTGAAAGACTAGTCTCTTTGCATCAAACGAAATCACCTTATTCAATACACCCAGTTTATTACTACAATCAATGCCGTAAAGGTTTTACTTGTGCAGGTTGCAGATCGTTTGAACTATCCATTTCTGCAGATAATAGGAGCTTAGTTTGTATTGGATGCGGATATGAGGAAAGGATTGAGTCTGCCATCCTACGTAGTGTTGAGGAAATTAAGCTATTGTTTCCAAATTTAAAGATTACTACAAATATTGTTCATGATTGGTGTGGCGGGGTTGGGTCTAAAAAGAGAATTAATAGGGTGCTACAAAGAAACTTTACGGTAACAGGATATGGGAAATGGACTTATTACGAATAATTTCTCTTTTTCTAAGTCCTGGGTGTAATAAACATTATTACGGACTCGGATGTGCCTTTTTGGTCTTGCTGTGTTCTCTATAGAGGTTATTACGGACTTCGCAGGTTTACTTTGACAGTACCGTGTCTTCAATTGAGGGTATTGCAGACTTGGCTGCACTTCTTTGCTAGTGCCGTGTCCTTTATGAGGGCTATTGCAGACTCAGTGGCATCTTTTTAGCTTTACCGGGTCTTCTATCGGGGTTATTGCAGACTCGACTGCACATCTTTTCCAGTCCCGTGTCCTCTATGAGGGTTATTTCAGATTCAGCGGCACTTTTTTTGCCATCGCCGTGTATTCTATATCATTTTAAAAACAGTGCCCTAAATTAAAATTAACATAAAAATGACTATTCTTTTTCATCCATTATACATTTTAAAGTCTTTAATACAAAAAAACTGATGAAATATATCATCAGTTTTTTTGTATGACCCCTACGGGATTCGAACCCGTGTTACCGCCGTGAAAGGGCGGTGTCTTAACCGCTTGACCAAGGGGCCGATTATTTAATTTATATGGCAGAGAAGAAGGGATTCGAACCCTCGCGCCGGTTACCCGACCTACTCCCTTAGCAGGGGAGCCCCTTGAGCCACTTGGGTACTTCTCTATATGGCTCCGCAGGTAGGACTCGAACCTACGACCGATCGGTTAACAGCCGATAGCTCTACCACTGAGCTACTGCGGAATAATGTTAAGTTACTTTGCTATCACAAAAAATTCTGGTGGGCCTAAATGGACTCGAACCATCGACCTCACGCTTATCAGGCGTGCGCTCTAACCAGCTGAGCTATAGGCCCATTTTGGAGCGGGTGATGAGAATCGAACTCACAACATCAGCTTGGAAGGCTGAGGTTTTACCACTAAACTACACCCGCATTTGATGGGGCGGCTGAAGGGAATCGAACCCTCGAATGTCGGAACCACAATCCGATGCGTTAACCACTTCGCCACAGCCGCCATAGAAAGCTATTAAATTTTTAAAATAAATGGTGGCTCAGGACGGAATCGAACCGCCGACACAAGGATTTTCAGTCCTTTGCTCTACCGACTGAGCTACTGAGCCATTTCCATTTAAATGGCGGTCTGGACGGGACTCGAACCCGCGACCTCCTGCGTGACAGGCAGGCATTCTAACCAACTGAACTACCAGACCAAATTGCGGAGGCAGGATTTGAACCTGCGACCTTCGGGTTATGAGCCCGACGAGCTACCAGACTGCTCCACCCCGCGACGGTAAAAATATAAGATTTTGCTTATGCCCAATGTAACATGGACTGTATCAATCTCAGAAAGCTAACTCAATGAGCGGCTCGATTGATACAACTCGCAGATTTTTCATAGAAGCAACGCTCGTTGCTCCACCCCGCGACGGTAAAATTTATTCAACTTAAAAATAATATGGCGGAGGAAGAGGGATTCGAACCCCCGCGCGGTTTAACCCGCCTGTCGGTTTTCAAGACCGATCCCTTCAGCCGGACTTGGGTATTCCTCCATATTATTCAAAATTACTGGTGGACCTTGTAGGACTCGAACCTACGACCGGACGGTTATGAGCCGTCTGCTCTAACCAGCTGAGCTAAAGGTCCAAGTTAAAGTTATAAAATAATATTAATTGGTAGCGGCGGAGGGGATCGAACCCCCGACCTTACGGGTATGAACCGTACGCTCTAGCCAGCTGAGCTACACCGCCAAATATATTATTGAAATATGGTGGAGCCTAGCGGGATCGAACCGCTGACCTCCTGCGTGCAAAGCAGGCGCTCTCCCAGCTGAGCTAAGGCCCCAGGATTAATTAAGAAGTCAATGGTCGGGAAGACAGGATTCGAACCTGCGACCCCTTGGTCCCAAACCAAGTGCTCTACCAAGCTGAGCTACTTCCCGTATTTTAAATGGCGCGCCCGAAAGGAGTCGAACCCATAACCTTCTGATCCGTAGTCAGACGCTCTATCCAATTGAGCTACGGGCGCATTATATTCAATGTTATTTTATTATTGTAAAATACATTGGTGCCGAGGACCG
>NZ_JBALPP010000086.1:0-51471 GCF_036965425.1 Neobacillus drentensis
ATATATTTCTATCTATAAAATAACAAAAATATTTTTACATACAAATCAATTTTAGATCAATTGGAAGCGATTACACCGTTTTCCTACCCTGAACCACATCATTCATGAGAGTGTATGAATATGTTATTTTTTAGTCCGCAAACATAATGAAAGAGACGATTCGCCCCGAGTCGTCTCTTTTATTTTTAATATAATTCTTTATCTATTAATCAATGAATTCCAATATTTGTTCTTTTGCAGGCAGCGATGTGATGGCTCCTTTTCCTGTTGTGGTCAATGCCCCGCTTCCATTAGAAAAGGCGAGTATTTCCTTGCTGTTTGTCAGTAATATATCCTCCATGCTGCCCAGATCTGCCTTCATTTCCAAAAGCTTATAAAGAAAGCCTCCAATAAAGGCATCTCCCGCACCGGTTGTGTCCTGAACTTCAACAGCAAAGCCTCTTGATTCATACTTTTTGTCATTTACATAAAGATCGGCACCTAAAGCTCCTTTTGTATAAACGACCGCTTTTACATTTCCGGTGAATAGGGATTGGATGGCCTCATCGATATCCGTTTTCCCCGTAATAAATTCAAGTTCCTCATCTGAAATTTTTACAATATGGGCAAGCGGAAGAAATTCGCGGATTGCTTTTTGGCATGCTTCCGGGCTTTCCCATAATGGCAGCCTTACATTAGGATCAAAGCTGACAATTCCATCATTGTCCACTACTGCCTGGATCGCTTTTTTATGTGCTTGTTTCATCGGACTTTCAACCAGATCCACAGAACAAAAATGAAGAATGTCCCCCGCACTAAACCAGGAAGGATTAATTTCTTCTTCCTTTAATAACAGATCGGATGATGGGTTCCGATAAAATGAGAAATCTCTTTCTCCATTATTCTTTAATGACACAAAGGCAAGGCCAGTATTCGCTTCCTTCGTGCGGAAAATTTTATCCGTTTCAACACCTGCCTCTTGCAGCTGTTCAATCAGAAAATCGCCGAAAGCATCCAATCCCAGCTTCGTAATCATCGCTGATCGTCCTCCGTATTTTGCCACTGCCGCAGCCACATTGGCCGGTGCACCTCCCGGGGCGCGTTCAAACGAAATGACATCCTTGAGATTGACCCCTTTTTGCTGCGGGACAAAATCAATTAATACCTCGCCAATTGCAAATAGTTTTCCCAAATCTCATTACCTCTCTTATTAAATACTGTCCTACGAAACTCCCCATTTCACCGCATTCAGATGGACATGCCCTTCCTTGGCGAAAAATCGAATGCCAGTACTTTCTTTCTTCGGAAATATTCTGGATGTAAACACTTCTTCTCCATCGTTAATAAAGATTTCGACAGACGAAACATCAACAAAAACATGAAATTTTATTTTTTCAGCTTCTAAATGACACTTTCTTATGGTCCCAAATTTTTCGGCAAATGGCTGTCCGGAAAAGGTACGATCCAAAACAATTTTTTTAGTTGCTTTTTCATATTTAATGATGGTTTTTTCTTGTTCTCCAACACGAAGTTCAATTCCGAACTCATCAGCATCAGCTTCAGTAAATTCAGCAATTAACTCATATGTTTCCCCATGAAAACCATCAATCGAAACACTGCCGGGCGTAATGATGGTTTCAACAGCTATTTTTTCACCTCTAAGTTTCTTAAGCTCACTGACAGGAGTTTGAATTAATTTATTCTCTCTTATCGTGATTTCTCTCGGAAGTGTTAAACAATGGGCCCAGCCATATTGATCAGTAGGGTAATCAATCTCCGGAAGCCCCATCCATCCTGCAAGAATTCTTCGTCCTTTCGGATCAAGCATCGTTTGTGGAGCATAAAAATCAAATCCACGGTCCAGCTCCGTGAAGCTGTCATGTTCAAAATTCCTTTCCTCAAAATCAAGCCTATTGCCAATAATATAGCCTGATTGATAAATATTTTGGAATTCATCCTGCTTAGGGTGTAAACCCTGTGGTGAAAAAATTAAAATACCCTTATCATGAATTTCAAAATAATCGGGGCATTCCCACATATATCCAAAATGCATTAAACCAGTATTGATTTCCCCTTCAAATTTCCAGTCCATCATGTTTGGCGAGCTATACAGTAATACACACCCCGTCTCATCTGAACGCTGTGCTCCTATAACCGCATAAAAGCTTTCTCCAGATTTCCATACCTTTGGATCACGAAAATGTTCCGTATATCCATTTGGAATATTAGAAATGACCGGCTTGTCCATTTTTGTAACCATACCACTCGGATCCATTATTGCGATACATTGATACGGATTCCTGACCCATTTTTCATCACGGGTATTTCCGGTGTACATTAAGTAAAGTTTTCCATTATGCTCGATGGCGCTTCCCGAATAGGCGCCATGGCTGTCAAAATAATCATGTGGTTCGATGGCAATTCCGGCGTTTTCCCAATGAACAAGATCTTTTGATTTCGTATGATACCAATATTTTAAGCCATGTATTGGTCCTAACGGGAACCACTGATAAAACAAATGATATTCCCCTTCATAAAAAGAAAAACCGTTAGGGTCATTTAATAGTCCCGTAACAGGCTGGATATGGAATTTCTGGCGCCATGGACATTCATTAACCCTTATTGAAAGTTCTTGTATTTCCTTTTCCCCTGCTTCATCTAATCGTTTATATCTCTGTTCTTTTGTCCAATTCATTGATGCAACCTCTCTTTACAACAAAGAGAGGAGAATCCTCCTCGATCCTCCATCCTTTGCTTCATTTTATTATGCCGCAGTCTGTGAAGTTTCCTTGGCTTGTTTCGAAGCATTTCTCTTTGCCAATACCATTGTTGTGAAAAAAGCAATTGTAAAGGAAATGGCCATTCCTAAAATATAAAACGTGATGCTGCCGGGCTTTATCGAGATTATTCCGGGAAGACCTGCCGCGCCAAGGGCAATGGCTTTCACTTTAAATAATGAAATAAATGCAGAACCAGCAGCAGAACCTGCTATCGCCCCAATAAATGGATACCTAAGTTTTAAATTCACACCAAACATCGCAGGCTCAGTAATGCCCAATAATGCGGAAATACCGGCAGCAGATGCAACTCCTTTAATTTTGCTGTCTTTCGTCATAAGCAGAACGGCAATGGTTGCAGCTCCTTGGGCTACGTTTGACATCGCTGCAATTGGGAAAATGAAGGATCCCCCTGTTTTTGCTATGTCGGCCAGTAATTGTGTTTCAACGGCAATAAAGCTATGGTGCATACCTGTAATAACAATTGGTGCATAAACTAGTCCGAAAAGGGCTCCACCTATGAAACCTGTTGTATCGTACATCCAAACTAATCCATCTGTCAGGAAATTACCTGCGGACCGCATCACTGGTCCAACTAAAGTAAAGGTCAATACCCCAGTAATAAAAATTGCCAATAGCGGTGTAATTAAATTGTCCAAAGCCGATGGTACGCGCTTTCTTAAGAAGGTCTCTGTTTTGGCTAAAATATAGGAAGCGGCTAGGACAGGAAGAACCGTCCCCTGATAACCTACTTTTTGAATTTCAAATCCAAAAATTTTCCAAACAGGGATTTTCCCCTCTGCTAACGCAGCACCATATCCCCATCCATTCAATAAATCAGGATGAACCATCAGCATTCCTAATGCCGCACCAAGATAAGGATTTCCTCCAAATCGCTGGGTTGCCGAAAAACCGATTAACACTGGAAGGAAAACGAAGGCAGCGTTGGCGAACGTATTAATGAGCGCAGCTAAATCCGCCATTTGCGGATAGGCTTGAATCAACGATTTTCCTTCAATAAATAAGTCCGAAGCAGTTAGAACATTATTAAGTCCCATTAAGAGACCACCAGCAACAATGGCGGGGATAATCGGAACGAAAATATCAGATAGCATTTTTACAAATTGCTGAAGCAGGTTTAATTTTTTCGCCCCTGCCTCTTTTACTTCTTTGGTTGACATTTCCGTCATGCCTGTTAAATCAGCAAATTCTTTATAGACTTTATTGACAGTTCCAGCTCCAATAATGATTTGATACTGGCCGCCAGTTGAAAAAGTTCCTTTTACGATATCCATTTGGTCAAGTTTGCCTTGGTCGACTGCTCCTTCGTCATGCAGCACTAATCGTAAGCGGGTGGCACAATGCGCAGCTGCTGATACATTTTCTTTTCCGCCCAGCGCTTCAAGAATCTTACTTGCTTCATTTTTGAAATCCATTCTGTTCTCCTCCTTTTTTATAGGCTCCTTTTAGGAACCGGTTCCAAATTTACTTAAAAAAATAATAATTTTTGCTGTTGTGTTTTTGAGGAACCGGTTCCATTTTACCCTAAAAAGAAAACCGAATGATTGGAACCGGTTTCTTACATGTATTATAGTTTAGTTTAATTTCGTTTGTCAACGCTTTCTCTTTCAATAATTTCATATTTTGATATAGTCAATTTTTCCACTTGTTCCCCTTTTACCATCCTGACAATATTTTGTGCTGCTAATTCCCCGGCTTCTTTATAATAAAACTTGGCAGTTGTTAAGGCTGGGTGAATCACTTCGGTGATTTCATATCCCCCAAAACCTACAATAGAAAGGTCTTGTGGCACTTTCAATCCTTTTAAATAGGCTGCTTTTAACGCTCCCAGGGCAATATTATCAGTCGCACAAAACAAAATCGTCGGCTTTGTTTCATTTAATATTTTTAAAGCTTCGCTCATGGCATCCTTAATTTTAAAGCCCGTCACATAATAATGGACTTCACAATCTGGATAGCTCTCAATCGCAGCGGCGAACCCTTTTTTTCGATTTACCCCAACTGAAATATCGGCTTCTGTTACTCCCATATAGGCGATTTTTCGATGACCTTTATTTAACATATAGGTAGCCAAATCGTACGCGGCGGAAAAATCATCATGAATAAGACTGTAAGTATTTTCATCTTGCTGCCCTACTAAAATCACAGGTATTTGAACTTTGGAAAACGCCTCCAAATGGGCATCGGTAATGACGGTTGCAAGCAGAATAATCCCGGCAATCTTCTGCCGCTCGAAACTATAAATACTTTCAATCTCTCTTTCTAGATCTTGATTGGTATTCGCAATCAACATTTGAAAACCTTGTTCCCTTAAATGTTCATCGATACCAATTAACGTATTGGAAGCAGCATACGAGTCAAGCCGTGGGACGATTGTTCCGATGATATTTGTTTTTTTCGCTTTTAAACTTTGAGCAAACGTGTTCGGAATATAACCTGTTTCATTAATGACCAGTTCAATTTTCTTTTTCGTCGTGTCGCTGACAGAGCCTCCATTTAAATAGCGGGAAACAGTACTCTTAGCAACACCAGCAATTTTGGCTATATCGGCAATGGTTTTATTCATTGAATCTCCTCATTAATTTTGCTTTTTTCCTATAGTATACACAAATATCCTTTATATTAAAAAAATGAGCCGATTCGGCTCATTCTTTTATTTTAATAAGTATACCCTTGTTTCATAAGGCTTTAATGTGAATTCTTTCCGTAATTTCTGTCCCGTTACATCATAATTATTTAGGATTAGTTCAGAAGCAGAATAGGACACATTAGAAGGTAATTTAAACCTTGTTTCTTTTTTACTGAAATTATTAATGACAATGGCCTTCCGGCTTCCTAATTGCCGCGTATAGACAAACAGTCTCGGATGGTTGGCCAGCAATAATTCATAAGTGCCGTAAACAAATAGCGGATTCTCTTTTCTTAAGCAGATTAATTTTTTATAAAAAGAAAGAATAGAGTCCGGGTCTTCTAATTGTGCTGCAACGTTAATTTCCTTGTAATTTGGATTTACGCCAAGCCATGTTTGATCACCGATTGTAAATCCGCCCATATTTCCAGAACTCCATTGCATCGGGGTACGAGAATTGTCGCGGCCTTTTTCCCAAATCACCTTCATGACCTCATCATGGGAGCGCCCCTTTGCGGTTTCAATCTTGTAATAATTAATCATGCCGACGTCATTATACTCATCGATAGACGAGAACTGGACATTGGTCATACCAATCTCCTGGCCCTGATAAATAAACGGGGTGCCCTTCATTAGGAAATAGAGAGTGCCCAGCATTTTCGCACTTTCCTTCCAATATTCTTGGTCATTTCCCCAGCTTGATACACGGCGCGGCTGATCATGGTTTTCAATAAACAAGGCGTTCCAGCCTCTTCCCTCCAGGCCTTTTTGCCATTTTGTTAACACCTTTTTCAATTTACGAACGTCGATAGAACCGTCTGCATCTTTATCCCAAAGGTCTAGAAATTCAAATTGAAAAATCATATTGAAATAGCCGTTTTCTTCGCCAACCCATTTGTCGGCATCATCAAGTCCAACACCGTTCGCTTCTCCGACTGTCATGATGTCATAGTTTTTGATTGTTTTTTCGGATAGTTCTGTGAGGAATTCATCAATTCCATCAACATTCATCATATAGTCGAAGCAAGGAACGTAATCTAATTTTTTCGGGTTTGGCATGTCTGGGAATCCAGGTTCCTTTTTAATATGAGAGATTGCATCCACACGGAAACCGTCGATCCCTTTATCCAGCCACCAATTCACCATGTTATGGAGTGCGTTTCTTACATCTGGGTTCTCCCAGTTTAGATCGGGCTGTCGCGTTGAGAAGATATGCATAAAATATTGACCGGTTTCTTCATCATATTTCCAAGCGGGGCCGCTAAAAATCGATTCCCAGTTGTTTGGTTCCTTACCGTCCTGGCCGTCCCGCCAAATGTACCAATCACGCTTTGGATTGTCTTTTGATGATCGGGATTCAATAAACCATGGATGTTCATCGCTCGTATGATTGATGACCAAATCTAATATTAACTTCATGCCTCGCTGGTGAACTCCTTGTAAAAGCTCGTCAAAATCGGCCATCGTTCCGAATTCTTCCATGATATCCTGGTAATCCGAAATATCGTAGCCATTATCATCATTCGGGGATTTGTACATTGGCGACAGCCAAATGACGTCAATTCCTAATTCTTTTAGATAGTCTAATTTTGAAGTAACACCTTTTAGGTCTCCAATCCCGTCGCCATTGCTATCCATGAAGCTGCGTGGATAAACTTGATAGGCGACAGCTTCTTTCCACCATTTTTTGTTCATTTGGCACCTCTTTTTTGTAAAAAGTAAGCTGTTTTTTTAAAAAAAATGATACTAGTCGCCTTATAAAAGCATCTTAACTTAGTAAGTAAAAATTTTATCGGCGGTTTTTTTAGGTTTATCAGCGAATTTTCATGGTTTATCGGCGAATTTAGCCAATTTATCGGCGAATCGAAAAAATCCGTCTACACCCACCACATTTGTGAAACAGGGTCTTCAATTAAAACTGTCTTTAAATTATTTACTGCACGCTTGAAGCCCTCATCGATGGACATGATCGGGTCTTCATGTTCGATACTGATCACATAATCATAACCATAAGTACGGAGCGCACTCATCATGTCAGACCATTCCTTTAAACTATGACCGCAGCCGACAGAGCGGAACGTCCAAGCTCGCGTTCGGACTTCCCCATATGGCTGCATATCCGTTAATCCATACATATTCACGTTTTCCTGATCAATGTACGTGTCTTTCGCATGGAAATGATGAATAGCCCCTTCTTTGGCCAAAATCTTGATCGCCGCCACCGGGTCGATTCCCTGCCACCATAAGTGGCTTGGATCTAAATTGGCACCAATCGCATCGCAGGTTTCGGCACGCAATTTCAATAACGTATATGGTGTATGAACTAAAAAGCCGCCGTGCAGTTCAAGACCAATTTTCACATTATGCTCCTTGGCAATCGCGCCGACTTCCTTCCAGTAGGGAATCAGCTTTTCTTCCCACTGCCACTTTAAAACAGAGCCATTTTCATTTGGCCAAGGCGTAACAGGCCAATTGGGATATTTAGCCCCCTCATGATCGCCCGCCGTACCGGAGAAACAATTTACAACTGGCACACCCAATAAGGAAGCTAGTTTAATCGTTTTTAATAATATTTCATGCGAAGCCGCAGCAAATTCCTTTTCTGGCGAAATCGGATTACCATGGCAGCTGAAGGCGCTAATCACGAGACCACGGTCCTCAACCATCCGAAGGTACTCTGTGCGTGCCTCCTCACTTTCTAATAATGTATCTAAATCACAGTGGTTATTCCCTGGATAGCAGCCTGTTCCAATTTCAACCGCATGAAGACCTGCTTCTTTGACGGTATCTAACATCTCTTCAAAGGATTTATCAGCAAATAAAACAGTAAAAACTCCTAATTTCATATTGAATTACCTCCACTCTCATAGATTCGATCAATAATGCGAGAAACTTGAAGCGCCTCTTCAGGCTTTACGATTAACACATCCAATCCAAGACAGGCTTCGATAAAATTCTTAGCCTGTGGCACACCCGGATTTTCCTCACCTGAGAGCCAAGCAGCCTCACTGTTTAACAGTATTCCGTTCTTTGTTGTGTAAAGCTCAAACGGGAAGACGTTCAGACCACCGTCTACTCCTGAGATACTGACATTCGCTTGGTCGTCTTTGATATTCGCAGCCCATGACGTTTCAAACAGCATCGATGCCCCATTTTCAAATTTAATGTAGGCAGTGACATGGTCATCAACATTAAAGGTTTCATGATCAAACGTACCCCATTGGTTCACTTGATTCGGTATTTTACTTAACGCGTTATATGTGGAGCCAGACACCGTAATTTCCTTTGGATTCCCCATTAGCCATAGCGCTAAATCAAGGAGATGGCAGCCAAAATCGATGAGGCTTCCGCCGCCTTGAAGGTCTTTATTGGTAAAAACACCCCAGCCTGGTACTTTACGGCGCCTTAGAGCTTGGACTCTTGCCACCAGTGAGGTTCCGACTTCGCTCATCGCTTTTTTTGCTGCTTGGGCTTCCTTCATAAAACGGTAATGATAAGCAATCGCGAGGACTTTTCCTGCTTTTTGAGAAGCGGCAATCATTCCCTTGCACTCTTCTGCATTTAGAG
The DNA here is from genome assembly GCF_036965425.1 of Neobacillus drentensis. Lineage (GTDB taxonomy): Bacteria > Bacillota > Bacilli > Bacillales > Cytobacillaceae > Neobacillus > Neobacillus drentensis_F. The sequence continues at coordinate 8,974 of NZ_JBALPP010000086.1, forward strand.
CCATCGGCTTCTCACAAAGAACATGAACTCCAGCCTCAAGGGCGGCAATGGTAATCTCAGCATGAAATTTATTTGGTGTACAGATACAAACCGCATCCACTTCGGAAAATAGCTGATGATAATCCTCAAATACGTGCGGAATATAATATTTTTCAGCTACTTTGCGAGCCCGTTCGCCATTTACATCACTTAAAGCAGTAATTTCACAAATGTCACTCAACTCTAGAAAAGCCGGAATATGGCGGTCCTGCGCGATCCCGCCTACCCCGATTATTCCGATACGAAGTTTTTTCATCGCTTTGTCACTCTTACAATTTGCTTTGTTTCATTAGATTCTAGTGCAGCTAAAATTACCTCTAGTGATTTCATGCCTTCTACACCCGGTACAGGCGGTTCTTGATCATGAAGGACAGTATCCACAAACTTTTCAATCACTTGAGAATTTTGTTGACCGCCCTCTTCATTCGATTGGATTTTTCCAAGCTCATATTTAACTACTTCTCCGTTGGCATATTGAACAACAAGTGAATGAACAGGATCGTCCTCTAACCGAAGAATCGCCTTTTCTCCATATATAATAGTAGAATTATCTTCTTTGCTTACGTACGCCCAGCTTGCCGCAAGGGTACCAATAATCCCGCTTTCTGTTTTTAAAACACAAACCGCATTATCATCAACATCCGCGAAACCCTTGGCACTAGTTTCTACAAACGAACCGACCTCAACGATTTCTTCCCCTAATACATAGCGTAGTAAATCTGTTTTATGGACACCTAAATCACCCATTGCTCCCACGAATGCTTTTTCTTTTTGGAAAAACCAACCATCTTTTCCTTCCACACTCCAGCCTTCAGGGCCGCCATGACCGAAAGCAGTACGGAAGCTGTAGATTTTGCCTACTTCGCCGCTAGCAATTAACTGGCGTGCTTTTTGATGAGAAGGTACGAAGCGCTGATTATGGGCAATCATTAACTTTTTGCCGCTTTTATTAGCTGCGACGATCATTGCCTCTGCTTCCTGTTTCGAGGTTGCCATTGGTTTTTCACATAAAACATGAATACCTGCTTCTAACGCTGCAATCGAAATCGGAGCATGAAGATAATTTGGCGTACAAACGCTGACTGCGTCGACCAAACCGCTGTGTAATAACTCTTCATAGCTTGTGTAGGCAAACGCTCCGAATTTTTCAGCTACTTCCTTTGCTCGCTCTTCATTAATATCACAAACGGCCACAAGCTCTACATTTTTATTAGCTTTATATTCAGGTAAATGACGGTGCTGGGCAATACTGCCGCATCCGATGACTCCAACTCTTAGCTTTTCCATGTTTATTTGCCTCCTTTAATTTCTTCTAAAGGTTTTGCATTTCCGTAGACTGGACGTTCCCGATTAACAGGCTTGGCCCACTTCACGGCATTGATAATAACTCGCTGGATTTGTGGGTTATGATAGGTAGGATATGTTTCATGACCAGGTCTGAAATAAAACACTTTTCCATTTCCGCGTTTGTATGTACAGCCGCTGCGGAATACTTCCCCACCTTCAAACCAGCTTGTAAAAATAAGCTCATCAGGCTGCGGGATATCAAAATGCTCCCCGTACATTTCTTCTTTTTCTAATTCAATATATTCAGAGATTCCTTCTGTAATCGGATGGCTTGGACTCACAACCCAAAGGCGTTCTTTTTCATCCGCTTCGCGCCACTTCAAATCACAGCTCGTTCCCATTAATGTCTTAAAGATTTTTGAAAAATGGCCAGAGTGAAGGACAATCAGCCCCATGCCGTCAAGAACACGCTGCTGAACCTTTTGGACAATGTCATCCTTTACTTCACCATGGGCGAGATGCCCCCACCAGACTAATACATCCGTGTTGGCTAAAACTTCATCCGTTAAGCCGTGTTCCGGCTCATCAAGGGTTGCTGTGTTTGCTTGGATTCCTTCTGACTTAAGGAATTCAGCGATTGTACCATGGATTCCGTTAGGGTATATGTCCCTTACAATCGGATTTTTTTGTTCGTGACGGTTTTCATTCCATACTGTTACTTTCAACATAACCTAACACTCCTTTTATTTTCACTTTACTTATAATTTTAGAGAAATTGAGATTTAATGAAACGGCTTACATTGACTTATGGGGTGGAATATATTGAACTAGAAAGATTTCTTAAACGATTTTAAATAATTCATGCTGATTTCAATACTCTCAAATGGCGTACGGCGGCTTACATCCTGCTCAACCACCCACCACTGAACACCTGCATCTTCTCCCTTTTGAAGCACGGCTTTAATATCGACACCACCTGTCCCTAGCTCCGCAAAAAATTGCTCTCCATCTGTAGTCATATCTTTTAGGTGGATGAGAGGTATTCGATTTTTGTAACGGTCCATCCACTCGACTGGCTTTTCTCCCGCTTTTGTCAGCCAATACACATCCAGTTCTGCCTTCACATTATGGGAGTTTGTTTTATCAAATATTGCTTCAAGGTATGTTCTACCATTCGACAACCGCTCTAGTTCAAAATCATGATTATGATAGCAAAGGGAGATCCCTTCCCGGCGGCATATTTCACCAGCATGATTTAGAAATGAAATAAGCGCTTTGTAATCTTCTTTACTGCGGCGGTCTGGCATTAAGTAAGGGCAGACCACATAGTTGCTGCCTAATATTTTCTGGTCTTCTATGACTTGGTACAGGTTGTTCTCCAATTGTTCAAACGGCACATGGCTTGCTGCTGCCAGTAGACCAAGCTCATCTAATATTGCTTTTACTTCTATTACAGTCAATCCGCCATACCCGGCAAATTCAACACCATCAAAGCCTAGCTCCGCCACTTTTTTTAAAGTGCCGGCAAAATCTTTTTCACTTTCTTCCCGCAATGTAAACATTTGTACAGCGATTGAAATGTTCAACATCCTTAACCCCCATTTCTTGAAACCTTTCTTATTTGATTACATCTTAAAGGGTGTATCTACAAATAAACATAGATGATATTATTAAAACATGTACTATTTTGCTATTTTATGAGACTAAGGGAGCTTGTGATGACAAATATATATTTTTGCGGCTATTCTTATCATACAAACGGATATCATTCACAACATAAATCAGGATACCCTTCGTATTTATTTCGCCTGCAAACAGAGGGCAACTGCGAAGTGGTAGTAAAAGGGAAAAAGAGGAACCTAGAGAAAGGAGACCTTCTGCTAATAAAACCTGGAGATCATTATGAACTGCTTGTCAAAGCAGGACAAAATAGCGGGGACTTTCACTTAGTCTGCGAAGGAACTTGGGTAAACCAATGGTGGAGCCGTTCTGCCAAGCCGGAAGTCTCACGAATCGATCTTGATGAAAAACTGATAGCTTTATGGCGAAATATCATGATTGAAAAACGGCGGCCATCGTCCAGCCAGAATGAAGAACTCACTGGATATTTGCTGCGGGCGCTTTGTCTATCTCTGGAAAGGGCTGTCAACGAAACAGTCCCCACCGTCAATCTTCCGTATACTGTGACAAGGATGATGCGATACATTGAAGAGCATGCCACAACCCCCTTTAAAATCGAGGATGTGGCTCGGCATGCAGGCCTTAGTGTCTCCCGGTCCGTTCATCTTTTCAAAATCAGCGTAGGGAAAACGATGATGGAATACACACTGGAAATCCGATTGTCCGCAGGTATCGAGCGTATGAAGTACACCACCATGTCACTTGAACAGATTGCAGTGGATTGTGGTTTCGGCAGCTATCCTTATTTCCATAAGGTATTTAAAAAGAAGTACGGGATCGCGCCAGGTGCTTTCAGGCGTAAAGAATAATGTATCTTATCAAGATCCCTAAATACCCACAATTTTTAGTTGAAACCATAATTATTAGGTTAGATAATAATTCTTATGCGGACCGTTTAGAGGGGGGAATCTTTTATAGATTCTCGAAACCATCTTCTTTCAGTTCATCTAATGGTAAAGGAACTTGGTGACTGCATGATTGACGTTCAACCAATTTATGAGGAATGATTATGCGCTTGGTTGGTTCTGCCCTATTTTCGATTATTTCAATTAAACTCCTTGTTGCTTGATATCCAAGATCAAAAATATTAATATCCATTGAGGTTAATGGTGGTTTTGACATTTCTGATAAGAGGACGTTATTAAAGCTAACGACAGAAATTTCTTCCGGAACTTTGACCCCTAGTTCATCTAATGTGCTTAGTACACCTAGTGCCATTAGGTCGTCAACTACTACAAGCGAAGTTGGGCGTTGTTCAAGAGCCATTAACTCACTCACCGCCTCTTGACCGCCCTCGCGCAGGAATTCCCCATGAAGGATATATTCATTTTTAATAGGAATGTTTGCCTTATTTAAAGCCTGCTTATACCCATCCAAACGGTCAACTGTGACCATTAGTTCTAGACTTCCTCCAATAAAAGCGATTTTTCGATGCCCATAGTCTATTAAGTATTCAGTAGCTTCTCTCATTGCCCGTACATTATCATTATCAACATGTGTGATTTCTTCCGCATCCTTAAAAGGTTTTCCTATAACTACAAAAGGGAAATCCCTTCGTCTTAAGTACGAGATGAGTTTATCCTCCACCTTGGAATTAAGAAGAATTAAACCATCTACTCGTTTTCCTTGAACCATGCGGATAACTGCTTCAAATGTTTCCACGTCTGATTTTCCAGTCGTTAAATACATGGCATATTTATTTTTATGGGATCCTTCACTGATTCCTTGTAACACCATTGAAAAAAAAGGATTTTGAAACACCACATCACCAGAGCTTGGCATGACAAGGCCTATTGTTTGTGTTGATTGACTTGCAAGACTTCTAGCATTTTGGTTAGGATGATACCCCAGTTGTTCCATTGCCTTTTTAACTTTTCGTTTCGTTGCTTCACTAATTCGTGAATGGTTAGCAATTACTCTTGAAACAGTTGATGGTGCGACATCTGCAAGCTTTGCCACATCCCTAATTGTAACGGCCATTTTAGCTCACCTCTTATTCGATACTTCTTAGCTCTTTTTTTTTGCTGTGTTAAACTTGGCTGTTGATTTCCGCTTCAGGCGCGAAGACTCCAATCAACGAGTTACAAAATCAACATTGTCCTTTAACACAGCTTTTTTTTAAAATGCTAGAAACAATGTATTTATTGATAATCTACCATTTTTATTCTTAACCGCATTTACGAAAACGGTTGCACATTCTATTTTTATTATAAAGGGTATACAACCAGTTATACAGCTAAAAAGAAAGACACTTCGATTTTGATTTATAATATAAAAAATGCTTTTAGAAGTGATAATTCCTTCCCGGAGCAGGTAAAATCAAAATTATTCCATAAGTATATTTCAGAAAATTTAGACTTCAATACTGATTTCCTATTGATTTGTGTTAAGAAATAGATATAATAAATTTTGAAAACGCTTGCGCAAACGGTTGCACATAAAACTTGTCCCATAAGCCTCTTACATATGGTTTTTTTTGTGCAATTTTATGCCAACGATTTCTAAATTAATAGAATAAGAGGAAGGAGATTTTACATGAAAAGAAAGCGCAAAGCACTTCTGTCACTTGTAACCGCAGTGGGGCTAATTCTTCAATTGTTTTCTGGACTTGCGATAAGTCAAACAGCAAAAGCTGCAGAAACAGCACCAAAGCAAATTGTACTTGTTGGCAGCCTTCAGACAGAGTTAGGAAGTTCAGGAGATTGGGATCCCGCTTCCGCTAAAACACAAATGACCTACCAGGGAAATGGGTTGTATTCTTATTCTGGCACATTGCCTGCTGGTGATTATGAATACAAAATAGCCCTTGGAGGAAGCTGGTCCGAAAATTACGGAGATGGTGGAGTGCCTGGTGGGCCTAACATAAAACTAACTCTGACCACACAAAAAGAAGTCACCTTCTACTACAATGACAACACCCACGCCATTGCCGATAGTACCCACTATACACCCTTGCCAGGAGATAAACAGCCACGTCTAGCAGGAACCATTCAACCTGCCATTCAAGCAGGGCCTGCATGGAGCCCATCAGACTCAACAGCGTTGATGGAGGACACCCATTTTGACAACGTCTATTCCTTTACTACAAAGGTACCAAGAGGAAACTACGAATACAAAGTTGTATTGGGTACGGAATGGACAGAGTCATACCCTGCCTCCAATGAAAAGTTGAATGTACTTTCTGATACGACAATCACATTTTTCTATAACAACCAAACAAAAGAAGTTTCTACAGATTATAAACCGACTGGAGCTGATGGATTGGTTGATAAAAATGCTCTTTATCATGATTCATGGGACAAAGTTTACCGTTCACCGTTTGGAGCGATTCCTGCAGGACAACCGGTCACATTACGGGTATCAGCTAAAAAGGGTGACCTGACCAGAGCCAGCCTATATGTAAAAAATTATAATACAGGCACAACAAAAGTTCTTTCTATGAAGAATGTTGGCTGGGCAGACACAAAAGACAAAGGTACCATTGAGTTCTGGGAAGCCACTTTTACACCAGCTGACAAAGGAGTTCACGGCTATAAATTCATCGTCGGGGACCAGGATACAACAGCGGAATACGGGGAAGACACACAGGAAGGACACACCGGTAAAGCTGAAGATAAAAATGCAGGACTCTTTCAATTGACCGTTTTCGATCCGGGCTATCAAACACCGGATTGGATGAAGGAAGCAGTTGTCTATCAAATCTTTCCTGATCGCTTTTATAACGGAAACAAAGCAAATGACCATCTCAAGGACAAAGTTGGAGCTCGCGGCAGCCAGCCGATTGAACATCCGGCTTCCTGGTCTTCCCTGCCTGACAATCCATATGAACAAGGCACTGATTCGTATACTGGAGATGGAGAGTTTAGCAACGACTTCTTTGGTGGAGACATTGAGGGTATCAAGGAAAAGCTTGATTATCTACAATCTCTTGGAATCAATACACTTTATTTAAATCCAATCGCCATTGCACCATCCAACCATAAATATGATGCAACAGACTATAAACAGATAGATCCTATGTTTGGCTCCGAAAAAGAATTCGAGGATTTCGCCAAAGAATTATCAAAACGTAACATGCACCTAATTTTGGACGGAGTTTTCAATCATGTATCCGATGATTCCATCTATTTTGACCGCTATAACAAATATAAAACTGTAGGTGCTTATGAATACTGGTCCCGAATTTACGATTTGATGAATAAAGAAAAATTGTCCGAAACGGCTGCTAAGTCTAAGGCCAAGGAACAACTCATAGCAGAGGGGCAAACCTTTAGCCCATATGGCTTTGAAAACTGGTTCAAAATAGAAAACATAAAAGTTCCCAATGAAAAAGTAAACGGTGTTTCAACTGGAGAGCATTATAAGTATGAAGGCTGGTGGGGCTATGATAGTCTCCCTGTATTCGAATCAGTTAACGGCACAAAGGTCGACCATCCAAGTGAACTGAACAACACATCATTGTCTAATTATTTAATGTATGAAAAGGATTCTGTAGGAAAAATATGGATTAACCGAGGCTCATCAGGCTGGCGCCTAGATGTAGCCAATGAAGTGGACAGCTCATTCTGGCAGGAATTCCGCAAGCAAATGAAATCCAAAACCATGACAGGAGCCGGGAAGACCCTCAAAGAAGGCGAACAGCCTCTCATTCTGGGAGAAATTTGGGATGATGCCTCCAAGTACTTTTTAGGTGATCAATATGATTCCGTTATGAATTACCGTTTCCGCGGGGCCATTTTAGATTACTTAAAGAACGGTAATGCCGTTAATGCACAAAACGCGCTAATGGCTGTACAAGAGGACTATCCGAAGGAAGCTTTTTATGCCCTCATGAACCTGATGGGTTCCCATGACACGGCACGGGCGATATTTCTTCTGGGCAACGGCACAGATACGTATAACAGAGCAGAACAAGATCCGAAATACAATTACACGGAAGGTGTAAAAAAGTTAAAGCTGGCTTCCATCCTTCAAATGGGTTACCCTGGAGCGCCGACCATCTATTATGGCGACGAAGCCGGTCAAACCGGATCCAAAGATCCAGATGACCGCCGCACCTATCCATGGTGGAACGAAAACAAAGATTTAATTGCCCACTACCAAAAGATAGGTCAAATTCGTAAGGAAAATGCTGACCTTTTTGCACATGGCGATCTGCACCACGTCTACGCAAAGGATGATGTGTTAGCCTACGTTCGGACAAAAGGGTCAAAATCCGGCCTTGTTATTATTAACAGAGGTGCTGCAGCACAAACTGTTGAAATCGATACAGAAGCTCTGCTGGGAAATGGCCTTCGTTTTGTGGATCAATTGGATCCGAAATATGCGGCTGAAACGAAGGACGGAAAACTGTCATTAACAGTGCCAGCTGATTCAGGAAGAATGTTAATCAGTGTAAATGAAGTGAAAAAACCAGAACCTGTTAAAGAATTAACTGGTACGGCCGGTTCAAAAGAGATTGCTCTAAGCTGGATAGGAAATGGCACAAAATTCTTTGTCTATGAATCTACTGTTGCAGGTGGATTATGGACAAAAGTGAAGGAAACTGCGGATACCACTGTAAATATTTCCGGTGTGAATAATGGTCGAACCTATTATTTCAAAGTAACAGCCGTGGACAAAAACGGTAACGAATCTGCACCTGCAGCCACAACTGGGCTTGTGCCCCATTATGATGTAAGTAAAGCCAGTGTTAAGGACTTGACTGTTTTGGAAAATAGAGAGTTGGATTTGGCACAGAAATCTGAGGTAAAAGCGCTCTTTTACCTGCCAAGTGCGACAGAATCGGGTGCAGCAGAAGGAATCACAACGGAGCTTCAAGTAAGACTAAAGGGCCAACCCACTTGGGCTTCATATCAAGCCCAATATAATGGACAATCCCAGGACGACCAAGCAAATGAGTTTCAGGGAAGCTTCACTGCGTATGAAGCGGGCACATTTGAATACAGAATGGCCTTTAGTCCTGATTTAGGAAAAAATTGGGTTTACTCAACGACGGGTGAAGTATCCTATAAACAAAGCACGTCTGATACTACTTCGCCTGCAAAGGAAGTTTTGTTAGACACTCCTGTCAAGGAATCCGGTCAGGTTAATTTAAACTGGAAACTCACTGATCCGGATCAGCCATTTAAAACGGTCATTTACCGTGACGGCCAAATTCTTTCAACACTGGAGGGCAGTGCCACTACCTTCCGTGATTATCAGGTAGCAAATGGTACTATGTATAAATACCAAGTTCGCGTCTATGATCAAGCAGGAAATAATGTGGACTCGAACACGGTAAGTGTAACACCGGAAATTGTCATGGTACAGGTCACCTTTAGGGTACATGCACCAGATTACACACCTTTGTCGGCAAAAGTGAATATACCCGGCACCCTAAATGGCTGGAATACCAGTGCTTGGGAAATGAGCCGCAACGGTGCCGTAACGCCTGATTGGGAATACACTGTAGAACTAGAGGAAGGAACTGAGCTAACCTATAAATATACGAGGGACAATTCCTGGGATCAGGAAGGTCTGGCGGACCATACCCCATCTGATTCATCGGATGACGATATCAGCTATTACGGGTATGGTGCCCCTGGAACCGATATGAAAGTCATCGTCACTAACCAAGGCAACAACAAAATGATTGTCCAGGATACGATTCTACGCTGGATTGATAAGCCGTTTGTAGTCAGCCAAATCGAGGTGAATGGTTCAACTATGACCGTTAAGGGGAATGCCATTAAGGGCGCTGACTTCACCATCAACGGGGAAAAAGTAACGGTTGGAAATGATATGAATTTCACTCAATCCTTTACTCTAAAAGAAGGACAGATACAAGTACCTGTTCACATTGAACCAACTGATACAACCAAGTCCATCATCTTTAAAGGAGACGGCGGATCCATTACCAAGAATACAAAGAACTATGTACTCGATGTGATGACAAAAACGATTAGCGAAACCAAATAATCATTCACAATTTTACAAAAAAGTCGTACTTTTTTCTTTTGCTATAAAAAATGAGCAGAAACAGGTTATTACCGATTTCTGCTCATTTTTAACTATTAATTAACATATTCTGCACGATATTCATTCGGTGTAACACCCACCACCTTTTTAAACACCTTACGAAAATATTTGTCATCCTGATAGCCAATCATGTTTGCAATTTCATAGATTTTTAACTGGCTATTTTTCAATAATGATTTTGCTTTTTCCATCCGGATTTTAACGATATAGTCCGAGATGTTTACATTAAATTCTTGCTTGAATTTTCTCGAAATATACTCACGACTGATATAAAAATGCTCTGAAATCTCCTGTAGTTTTACTTCCCGATCAAAGTTTGCCTGCAGGTACTTTTCGATGTCATAAATAATGTTACTATTTTTTTGTTGCGTGATTCTTTTGACTTTTTTCAAGAAAACAGAAATCTCCCGTTTCTTTCTTTCAATATATTCGTTTAATTGGAACGTACCGTTTTTGTCAAAAAACAAATCAACTCGTTTATCAATATTGTCTGCCGCTTTAAAAGGAAGGCTATAAGTCTTAAACCATTTGCGGCTGATGACTAAATATTCGTTTTCAAAATGCAGCAATTGATTTAATGATAAATATCCGTTCTCTGTATAGTCGTTGACGATTTGATTGATTACATCATCAAACGCCTCAATTTCACCAGCTTGTACAGCTAGTTCTATATTAGAAGAATACGCCATAAGATTCCGTAAAGTATCAGGCTGCAAAACATCCTGCCGATAGACTCTTTTTGTTTTATCTAAAATATTACTATTTAATAAAACCTGCTTTGCATGCTGATGGGAATCAATCAATTTGAAACTTTTATTAACTGGCTTTCCGATTGCAATTGGACAAGAAATATCCATGGCACTCTTTATCGCTTTATAGATCTGAGCTAAAAGCTGGTCTATCAGATCAAACTTGTTCCAGAAGATGATCACGATTTCACCCTTATTAGATAAGTATCTGAAACCAATCCCACATTCATTTCCCATCACTATTTCATTAATAACATTTAGGATGGTAAAATAGGCCAAGTCACGATCCCCTTGAAATTTCTCAATGGTCTTTCCGTTAATTCGGACCAGGGCGACCGTATAATTTTGCGACAAGTGAAAGCCAAATTCTTCATACAAATTATCTTTCATGCTTTCGCTGTTCAAAAGCTGTGTTAGCTTACGATCCCGATAAACTGGTTTCATTTCATTGATTAATTGAGAACTGCTTTCCTTTTTCTTCCGCTCTGCTTCTTCTTTTTTCCATTCCTTTACCGCTTTCTCCAGTGTCTGATTTAAGATTTCTGGATCAATTGGTTTTAATAAATAGTCCATACTTCCAAAATGAATCGCTTTTCTCATATAGTGGTAATCATCGTAACCAGTGACAACAATTGTTTTACTATTTGGCTGATTGACATTTATCCATTCCAACAGCTGGGTACCTTCCATTTTAGGCATTTTCATATCGGAAAAAATAATCTCAGGCTTAATCGTTTTAATTAGCTGTATCGCTTCTTCTCCATTCCCCGCCTCATAAATTTCGTTAATCCCATTCTGTTCCCATTCCCCCAGCAGCTTAATACCATCACGCACATGTTTTTCATCATCAACGATTAAGACCTTCATGAATACTCCACCTCTTTTGGCATTACCTTTGGAATCTCGATGGTAACTGTAAAACCATTATCTTCATTGCCGCAAACGTCCATTTTGGCTTGATTATTGTAATAAATTTGCAAGCGATCATAAATATTTTTCAACCCAATTGTTTCTCTATTTTTTTCTTCATTTGATACACCTTGGAACAATTCCTCACGAATATTATTTAACTGCTCATCCGTTACTCCGATTCCATTATCCTTTACACTAATGAAAACCATCTCACCTTTTAGATTTGCCTCAATATGAATAAATGCTTTCTCAACCTTCTGGTCAAATCCATGCTTAAAACAGTTTTCGACAATTGGCTGCAAAATCATTTTCGGAACAAGAACTTCTTCAACTTCTTTTTGGACATTTATGGTAAACTCAAGCTGCTCGTCAAATCGTTGTTTTTGTAATAATAAATAAGATTTTACATGTTTAAGCTCTGAAGTGAACGGTACGATATCTTCCTTCATATTCATACTGTACCTCATGATTGTGGACAATGAGGTTAGTAAGGAATAAACAGGGGCAGCCTTTAATTTTAGCGCCAATGTACCAATAGACTGAAAAGCATTATATAAAAAGTGAGGATTAATTTGTGATTGCAGCACCCTCAATTGGGAGGATTTATTTTCGATTTCCAACTTATATTCACGTTCAATAAGTTCATTGATTTTAGCAATCATTAATTTAAAGTGTCTTCCCAACATGCCAATTTCGTCGTTCCCCAATGATCCAAAATCAGCTTCAAACTCACCTTTCTCCACTTTTTTCATATTAGCAATCAATACTTTAATCGGCGCCGTGAGTCTGAATGAAATAAACAAAGTAGCCATTAACACAATCAGGAGTGTAATGATGGCAATTAAAATATTCGTAAATGCAGTTTGTCTGGCACTTTGATAGAGTACATTGTAAGGAATTCGTTTCACAATATACCAATTCTTAAATGAATTAGAAAAATCCTGATAGACGATTACGCCGGAGAAGTGATTATCCTGCCATTCCAGACTTTTCCCCGCCTTTGGCTCCTTCTTCACCTGGGTATACCATTTTTCTTTATTTTCCCTTCCTATTTCATCCTTATTGGAAGAGTAAATAACAACGCCTTTGTCATTCATAATATAAAGGTCTTCTATGTCGTCTGTATATAATCGGCCGGCAATATTGCTTATTTTTGAAAGATTAATATCGATCGATAGAAAGCCTAAAAACTTGTCCGAAGGGACGTCTCTTAGGATATTATGAAAGCTTAAAACATCCACCTTTTGGGAACTAGGGATGACAGATATATTGTTATAGCTATAAATTTCATGCGGCGGCTCAATCACTGAAAAGCTGTTCAACCGATTTAATCGGGCATAATAAGGGTGAGAAAAGATATGTTCATATGTCCCCCGGCCGCTTATTGTAGAATGGTAGTTGGTATAAGAATCTTTTTCCTTATCGATGTAAAGATGCATTTGTTCAATTTCAGGCCTTGAATTAAATAAATAAGCCATAGCTCTGCGTACTTCTTCCTGATTATAAGTTAAGTCCCGTGAAACTCCATCTCGCATTACATTCATAAAAGGAGTGTAGCGATAAAGAACAGTCGACATTTGCGCAACATCTTCTAAATAAGTAGATAGTTCTTGTTCTCCCTTTACAATTAGGTCATGATTGGTGGATACGAATCGCTCATTAAGCGACTTTGTCGTTTGATAGTATGTAATCGCATTGGCTGTTCCGAAAGGGAGAATAATGACAGCCATTAACGTAATGATAAGCTTTTTTCGGATACCCCAATGCATAATTCATTCGTTAGTTCCATGCTGAAACTAACTTCCTCCCTTGCAGGTTGTTTTTAAAAATACCCTATAAAAATATTTTCCCTCATTTTAGCATACTTCTACTGTCCCTTTCATAGTAGAATTTTTTACTCATACTCGGTTGGACTGTTCAATATTTTCCACCCTACTGGTCAATGTAAGCCGTTTCATATTTTTATGAAATCCCTAAAATGAAATTATGGGAGGTGCAGTCAGTGAATAACGAGAGTAAGTTGGAAAACGTAGAAAGTGCAGCTTTTAAAAGTCAAACAAACACGAAAACCGCAGAATCAATTTCATTCACTAGCAAGAAAAAGCTGAAAGATGCAGGATTATTTACTCTATTTGTAGGTCCAGCCTTTTTAGCTTTTGCCCTTATTGTCTTAATCCCTTTCTTTACAGGTATTTACTATGCCTTTACTGACTGGAACGGGATCACTGGTGACATCAAATGGGTCGGATTTGATAATTTTAAATACTTATTTACTGAGGACAAACAGTTTCAGCAGTCCTTCCTGCTTACAACAAAATATACAGTTGTTGCTATTATTTTAACGAATATGATTGGATTTGGCTTAGCGTTACTAGTTACGCAAATGTTAAAGACCAGAAACATCTTAAGGACCGTTTTCTTCATGCCAAATATGGTTGGCGGTCTTTTATTAGGATTCATCTGGCAGTTTATTTTTGTAAAAGGATTTGCTTCTCTCGGACAGTTGACAGGAATTCCATTTTTCGAGCTGGCATGGTTAGGAGATGCCAATACAGCATTTTGGGGAATCGTTATTGTCAGTGTGTGGCAGGGTGCAGGTTATATCATGATCATCTATATTGCCGCCTTGCAAAATGTCCCGCAGGAATTAATTGAAGCAGCGAAAATTGATGGAGCAAATAGGTGGCAGATTCTCCGCCATATCACGATGCCCTTGGTTGCACCAGCCGTTACAATTTGTTTATTTTTAACAACCGCTTCATCCTTTAAGATTTTTGACGCGAACCTTTCATTAACAAACGGGGGTCCGTTCAAATCGACTGAAATGTTAGCACTTAACATTTATACAGAAGCCTTCGTCAATAACCGCTACGGTATTGGTGAAGCAAAGGCATTAATTTTCTTCATCGTCGTTGCAGCGATTACCGTGCTTCAAGTAACGATTTCGAAGAAGAGGGAGGTTGAATCATAATGATAAACAAGTATACCGGCAAGACATTTATCGGCGAAATCTTTGCTATCCTGCTTGGACTTGTCTTTCTCATTCCGTTTTATTATTTGATTTCAAACTCCTTAAAACCATTTGCAGAAATATTATCGAATACATCAGCATTGCCAAAGGTGTTGATGCTCGACAACTATATTAATGCTTTTGAAAAATTAGATTACCTAAGAGTATTTACGAATTCTCTTATTATTACCGTTATAAGTAATGTCGTTCTTGTTATCTTTTGTTCTATGGCAGCATATATGCTGGTCCGAACAAAAAGGAAAATCAGCAATGTGATTTTCATGACTTTTGTTGCAGCGATGATTATTCCCTTTCAATCGATTATGATTCCGCTTATCAAAACAGCCGGTAACTTTGGGATGCTCAACAGCATCTGGGGACTTGTCATCATGTACTTAGGTTTTGGATCAGGGATGACCATCTTCTTGTATCACGGTTTTATCAAAGGAATCCCGGTAGAACTGGAAGAAGCAGCGATTATCGACGGTTGTACAAGGTTTGGCGTGTTCTGGAGAATCGTTTTTCCACTATTAAAACCAATTACCGTAACGATCATCATCCTAAACAGTTTATGGATTTGGAATGATTACTTATTACCATCACTGGTCCTTCAGGATCCAGGATTAAGAACGATTCCATTAGCCACCTTCTTCTTCTTTGGCCAGTACACCAAGCAATGGGATCTAGCGCTGGCAGCACTTGTTCTTGGCATCATACCTTTGTTAATTTTCTTCTTTTCCATGCAAAAACACATTATCAAGGGAATTACAAGCGGCTCAATCAAGTAATAAGAAAAGCGGAAGCGCCTTGACCAGGGGCGACAGGCATAAGACGAGCAGGCGAGAAGGTTGCTCTTTAACCTTCTTGACTGATTGGCTTATGACCCCGAGCCCCTAGGCGCTGTAGCTAGACAGTTTTTTTAGTAGGAACAACCTCTGCTGCCTGAACCTCAGGCAGTAGAGATATTATAAAAAATAAAATTCATTTTTCGGAGGGAAACCAAATGGCTTTCAAAAAATATTCGATTGCAGCGGGGATTTTATCAGCATCACTTCTTTTAGGGGCATGCGGCAATTCTGACAGTGCATCCGGAACGAAAAAAGACAGCGGCAGCAAGGATGGAAAAGTAGTTGTTGATATCTTTAACGGTAAGGTTGAAATCGCCGATCAATTGAAAGCGTTAACAGATAAGTATACAAAAGAGCATCCAAATGTAACGTTTAATATTGAATCAGTAGGAGGCGGCGCAGATGGTGCGGCAGCTCTAAAAGCAAAGTTCGCCTCTAACAAAGCACCTGATATTTTCGGAAACGGCGGTTATCAAGAAGCACAAACTTGGAAGGACAAATTCGAAGATCTTTCTGATCAGCCATGGGTTAAAGATGCTTATCCAGATGCCTTAAAACCAATGACGATCGACGGAAAAATTTACGGCCAGCCTGTAAACATGGAAGGTTATGGATTCGCGTATAACAAAAAGCTATTTGAAAAAGCAGGAATTACAGAACTTCCAAAAACTTATTCAGAGCTGGAAGCTGCTTCTAAAAAGCTTAAAGCTGCAGGTATCACTCCTTTCTCTGTCGGTTATGCAGAGTGGTGGGTTTTAGCGAACCATGGACTGAACGTTCCTTTTGCTTACGAGCAAGCTGATGACGAAAACTTCATTCCTGGGTTAAACGAAGGTAAATCTAAAATTGAAGGCAACAAATACTTTGAAGACTACTTCAAACTTATTGATTTAACGGTGAAATACGGTAACAAGAATCCATTAACAACAGACTATAATACAGAAGTTACTCAATTTGCTAACGGTGAAACAGCCATGATCCAACAAGGTAACTGGATTCAGCCAATGCTTGATAAATTAAACCCTGGCATGGAAGTTGGTTTCATTCCTCTTGCTCTTACAGATGATGCTGCTCAAGCAGATAAGCTAATGGCTGACGTGCCAACTAACTGGGTTGTTTACAACAAAGCACCTGATGCTGACAAGAAAGCAGCAAAAGATTTCTTAAATTGGATGGTTTCATCTGAAGAAGGTAAATCGGCATTAGTTAAAGAATTCAAATATATCCCTGCCTTTAAAACAATTGAAGCAAAAGCAGAAGATATTGGACCTCTAGGCGCAGATATTCAGAAATATTCTAAAGACGGTAAGACTTACTCTTGGCAATTCATGAAATATCCTGATGGTGCAGGTCAAGAATTCGGTGCAACCCTTCAAGCCTATGTGGGCGGCCAAAAGTCTAAAGAAGAAGCAATGAAAGCTTTAGATGCAACATGGGCTAAACTGAAAAAGTAATTGGTGTCAGGCACCATAAAAAGACAAACGTCCACCACATAAGGACACTTCTTAAAAATGTGAAAAGGCTCTTCACTTCGAGTGAGGAGCCTTTTCTATATTCCGTACAATTTGCATTTTTCATAAAAGCTTGTTTTGCCTATTTCTAAAAGCTTTGCTGCCTCTAGCTTATTACCGTCTGTAACTGCTAAGGCATGGAGAATCGCTTGTTTTTCAACTAACGCCAATGTTTCCTTCAATGGCTTTACCGAAATATCGGGCTTTTGTTGTGGCTGGATATAGTGATCTACTTCAAGGTCGCGGAGATAAAGCGGCAGATGATGTATCTCAATGGTTTCTCCATCTAAAACATTGATGGCCCGCTCCAGGACATTCTCCAACTCACGGATATTACCTGGCCACTTATGCTTTTGTAATCTATCGATTACATCTGCAGACAGCACTGTGCTTTGCCGGTGGAATCTCTTTCCAAGCTTTGTTAACAAGCTTTTAGCAATGAACGGGATATCTTCCGTTCGCTTTTTCAGCGGTGGAATTTCGATTTTTATTACATTTAAACGATAATATAAATCCTGCCGAAATGTTCCTTCTTGTACCATTTTGTCTAAATCTCTATGGGTAGCGGCAATCACCCGGACATCAACCGGAATGGATTTTTGTCCGCCTATTCGCTGGACTTCTTTTTCCTGTAATACGCGAAGGAGCTTACTCTGCATCGAAAGAGGCATATCACCGATTTCATCAAGAAAAATCGTCCCATGGTGGGCCGCTTGAAATTGTCCCTTTTTGCCTCCTTTTTTGGCCCCAGTAAAAGCCCCTTCTTCATATCCGAATAATTCAGATTCTAAAAGGTGCTCTGGAATCGAAGCACAATTTATTGGAACAAATGGAAAGGCGGAGCGGCTGCTGCCATTATGAATGGCATGCGCAAACAATTCCTTGCCTGTACCTGATTCTCCCAGTAATAAAACGGATGAATGACTGCTGGATATTCTTTCAGCTAGTTTTTTTGAAGCTAAAAATGCTGGACTGTTTCCTATTAAATCTGCAAAGTTATATTTACTTTCTTTTTCGAATCGATTTTTATAATATTTCAGTTCTTCAACAAGTGACTGGATTTTGGATTGATATTGCCGCCATTCTTCGGGGTTGCGAAACATCACCGTTCCCAGCGCCCCGACTAATTCCCCTTCGACGACAAGCGGGAAGCGGTTCGCAATCATTTCACTTCCATTAATCCGCTGTACCGCCGCCAACTCAGCCTGCCCTGTTTTCGCAACGATATGCATACGGGTGTTTTCAATTACTTCATTAACATGCTTTCCTATCGCATTTTCTACGGTAGTTCCAATAAATTCACAATAGGCGGCATTTATATATTTGATAATCCCTTGACTATCCACAATGACAATTCGTTCTGCTGCAAGATTAATAACTTCCTCAAGCCAATTATGGGGAATTTGCTCAATTCCTACCTTCATTCACATTCTCACCTTTTTGATAGTGTTAATTCTATTATAGCAAAAGACTTGCCAGAAACTTTCAAAAAATAAGAAAAGAACCCGGTATAGGTTCTTCTATTGAACAGTATATCCTCCATCAAGTACCACAGCTTGCCCGGTAACTCCCCTTGCTTTTTCACTTGCTAAAAAGACAGCATAGTCGGCAATTTCCGAAACGGATAATAGCCTTTTTTGCGGGACCAGCGGGTAAATGACTTCTTCTATGACTCTCTCAAATGGGACATTTCTTGTTTTCGCCAGGTCTTGCAGCTGGTTTTGAACAAGCGGTGTATCGACATAGCCAGGACAAAGGGCATTGACGGTTATCCCATGCTCAGCGCCTTCTAATGCTGCCACTTTTGTTAAGCCGATCACTCCATGTTTCGCACTGTTATATGCCGCCTTACCTGCAAAACCAATCAGACCGTTTATGGACGCCATATTGATGATTCTTCCATATCCCTGTTTCTTCATGAGCGGAAAAACATTCTTGATGCCGATAAACGGTGCTGTCAGCATTACACCCACCAACAGCTTAAACTTTTCTGTCGGGAATTCCTCAATAGGTGAAACGTATTGAAGACCGGCATTATTGATTAAAATATCGATACTTCCAAAAGATTGATAGGCTTTATCGATACTATTTTTATAGGCATCTTCATCCGTTACATCACAGGGTGCAGATAGGGCAATATATCCTTGACTGTTCAACTCATCTGCTACTTTATGACATAATTCCTTATTCAAATCTGAAATTACCACTCTTGCTCCTTCTTCTGCAAAAGCTTTTGCAATTTCCAGCCCAATGCCGCTTGCAGAACCGGTTATAAAGGCGGTTTTTCCATCTAATAGCTTCCCCATTTCGTGCACTCTCCCTGGTTATTGTTGGTTTGACATCAGCTGAGGGCTTACACTAAAACCTGCTTCCGTTTTTTCCTGCACTTCTTTTATCGTGGTTCCTTCCTGCAATTCCGTTAACACCATTCCGTCTTCATTGAAATCAAATACGGCTAAATCGGTAATAAGGCGATGGACAACCTTTTGACCAGTCAAAGGAAGTGTACATTCCTTCTTTATTTTTGATTCACCATATTTATTTACATGTTCCATAATTACAACTACCCTCTTCGCTCCATTGACAAGATCCATGGCGCCACCCATGCCTTTTATCATTTTCCCTGGTATCATCCAGTTGGCGAGATCCCCTTTTTCTGATACCTCCATGCCGCCTAGAATGGCTAAATCAATATGGCCGCCGCGGATCATCGCAAAGGATTCGGCACTATCAAAATAAGAAGCTCCCTGTACCGCAGTTACTGTTTCTTTTCCTGCGTTAATTAAATCTGGATCGACATGTTCTTCGTCCGGATAGGGTCCTATACCTAATAAGCCATTTTCTGATTGCAGTAAAACACTGTATTCCGGCGGGATTTCATTGGCCAGCAGTGTCGGCATCCCAATTCCTAAATTAACATTCATGCCATCCTCAATTTCCTGCACTGCCCGTCTAATAATTTTATGGCGAACGTCCATTAAAGATTCTCCTCTCTATGCTTGAATAACCGTCCTTCTTTCAATTCTCTTTTCGTATAATTCCCCTGCCAGCACACGTTGGACATAAATGCTCGGTGTATGAATATGGTCGGGATTGAGCTCACCAGCACCGACGATTTCTTCTACCTCTGCAATGGTTACCTTTCCAGCCATTGCAGCTAGCGGATTAAAATTTCTTGCCGTTTTGTCGTACACTAAATTCCCTAACCGATCCCCTTTCCAAGCCTTCACTAGTGCAAAGTCACCAACAATCGCTTTTTCAAGAAGATAGGTTTTGCCGTCAAAGTCTTTAAGTTCCTTTCCATCAGCAATAGGTGTTCCGACTCCTGTAGCCGTATAAAACCCAGGGATGCCGGCACCGCCTGCACGGATACGTTCAGCGAGTGTACCTTGGGGCACAAGTTCCACCTCTAATTCCCCGCTTAAAAATTGACGTTCGAAAATCTTGTTTTCCCCTACATAGGAAGAAATCATTTTTTTAATTTGCTTATTGGCAAGTAATAGACCGAGGCCCCAATCATCGACACCACAGTTATTGCTCACTATGGTCAGGTCCTTAACACCTTTATCTCTTAAAGCTAAAATTGCCTTTTCCGGTATCCCGCAAAGACCGAACCCGCCTACAATGATGGTGGCTCCGTCATGAATATCATCGATAGCTTTTTCAAATGAATCAATTACTTTTCCCTTACTCATTCCGTCATCCCCCTTTTATAGATTTGGCTGTGTTAAAGGCAATTGTTGATATTGACACCCTGTTGATTGTAGTGGAAGGCGCGAAGACTCCTGCGGGAGTACGGGGCTGGGGAGACCCCACAGGCGCAAAAGCGCCGAGGAGGCTCCCCGGCACGCCCGCGAACCACACGCGCCTGGAGCGGAAATCAACAGACAAGTTTAACACAGCCATAGATTTAAACTTTCGAAACAAGCGGCTGCTTATTTCGAAAGTTTTTAATTTAGACAATGCCTGTTAAAGAATAAACGGCAATGATAAAGAATACTGCCAGTGTTTTGATAATCGTAACAGCAAAAATATCCCGATAGGACTGACGATGTGTAAGTCCCGTTACAGCAAGTAATGTAATAACCGCTCCGTTGTGCGGAAGGGTATCCATACCGCCGGACGCCATTGAAATTACTCGGTGCATAACTTCAGGCGGAATATTTGCTGCTGCAATTGCTTGATTATATTTTTCAGCCATCGCACTTAAGGCAATTCCCATTCCCCCTGAGGCAGAACCAGTAATCCCTGCAAGTGTAGATGTAGTAACAGCTCCATTTACGAGCGGGTTTGTAAAGGTATTCGAAATCCCGTCACTGATAGCTGTAAATCCTGGCAACGCCGCGATGACACCACCGAAGCCATATTCTGCACCCGTATTCATCGTAGCAAGCAAGGAACCACCGATACTTGTGTTCAGTCCCTCTTTAAAGTTTTGCGTGACCCGCTTCCAGTCAAATAAAATAGTAGAAATAATACCAACCACTAATGCCATTTCAACGGCCCAAATCGCCGCTACCGCTCCTACATCGACAACACCAAAAGCCTTTAAACCAATCTGGGAAAAATCAAATCCGTTTGGATACCATTTCGGTATATTTGTAACAAAAACTTTGTTCATAACCCCTACAAGAATAAGCGGAACAAACGCTAATATTTGTCTTGCTGCTGACTGCTCCGTTGAGAAGTTGGCTGCAGGTTCTTCTTTTTTAGCGAGATTTTCAGCGGCAGATGCCGTTTCAGTACCAAATCCGAAATAGCCCTCTCCAGCTTTTTCGGCCTTTTTCCTTCTGGATTCTAAGTATAAAAGTCCAAGTACCAAGACGAATACTCCGCCAATAATCCCTAACAATGGTGCAGCATAAATGTCCGTTTTAAAGAAGGCAATCGGAATAACGTTTTGAATTTGCGGCGTACCCGGCAAAGCATCCATTGTAAAGGTAAAGGCACCTAACGCAATCGTTCCCGGAATTAACCTTTTTGGAATATCCGCTTCCCTGAAAAGATGCGCAGCAAATGGGAAAACAGCAAAGACGACAACAAACAAGCTTACGCCGCTATACGTTAATATCGCTCCTAATAACACAATCGTTAAGATGGCTCGTTTCGCGCCAAGCAGCTTCACGATTGTTTTAGCGATGGACTCTGCCAGCCCTGACATTTCAACGACCTTTCCAAAAATAGCTCCTAATAAAAAGACAGGAAAATAGTTTTTAATAAATCCGACCATTTTCTCCATAAAAACACTCGAAAAGAATGGCAATACATAACTTGGTTCGGTTAATAAAACCGCAAATAGTGCGCAGATAGGTGCAAATAAGATTACAGAAAAACCTCTGTAGGCAACAAACATTAATAGGCCTAAGGCCAAGAGTATAACGATTAAATCCATGAAAATCCCCCTTGTTCAATTTTTACAGAAAGCGGTTACAAAAAATTTCAATCCTCCTTAACGAAAATTCCCCTTGCACTAGTATTTCATTGCAAGTTCTGTGCCATTTTTATAATAATTTGAAAATTGAGGTTTTTGGTAATATCGCGGGTGGTGGATTTCCGTTTTTGCGGAAAGAAGTTAGTTTGCGGATTCCGGAAATCGGGAAAATTCCGTTTTTACGGAATTAAAGGACGTCAATTTTTAGAGGGCTCCAACAATGAGTTAAACTTTCTACAAATTGTTAATGGTATTCTACAATTTTCAGAGGATATTCTACAATTTTCAGATGGTATTCTACAAATTCCAGTGGACTTTCTTCAATTGATTGGAATTTCTACAAATTTGAGAGAGTATTCTACAAAATATAATAGATATTCTACAATTTTTATAAAGTATTCTACAATATTAAATTACTCCACGTCATAAATAAAACATGTCCAGTTAATCTGAACATGTTTCATTTATCCGGACTATTTACCATAATTCCGGCTACTTGAGTTAAGCGGTCATAAAAAGCTACACCTGCTGGGTTTTGATCAAGGCCAATTTCCTCAAAGGCTTCCTTCATACAGCGAAGCCAGCATTGTGCCCTTCTAGGCGTCACCTCAAATGGCAAATGACGTTATCTCATCGCCGGCGGGCCAAATTCCTGGCTGTAAAGAGCCGGTCCCCCTAAGAATTGCGGCAGGAACATCCGCTGCTTTCGCTTGATTTCTTCCATATCCCCTTCAAATAACGGTCTTAATTCCGGATCAGCATATACCCGTGGATAAAAAGCATTGACAAGCTGATCGATTGTTTCTTGTCCGCCGATTTCACTATAAAGAGTTTTAAATGCGTATTCCAATTTCCATCACCATCCCTTTTGATGTATTTCTTATTTCCATAATTATAATCGTAAAAATATAGGTCTTTTGTGATATAAATCACGCTTTATTCCCGGATTGAAATTATTTTTTTAGATAGATATGGTATTCTAAAGTAGGTTAAACCTCAAAATAAATTAACTTGAAGAAGAGAGTCCTCAAGAGGTGGGTTTTATTGAATAAAGCATGGATATATGTAGCATTAACTTGTTTATTTGAATTAATGTGGGTATACGGCTTCAATGTTGCCGATAGCTGGTGGCAGTGGGCAATCATTATTGGAATTATATTAATTGATTTTCATTTTCTGCCCAAAGCATGCCAAAGCCTCCCCACTGGCACTGTTTATGCTATTTTTTCAGGAGTAGGAACCATTGGAACAGTTTTAATGGATGTCTTCCTTTTTGATCAGAGTTTTAGCGGTGCGAAACTTCTGTTTGTTGCTATTATCATTTTGGGCGTGATTGGCTTAAACCTTGCTGATAATCAGCAGGAAAAAGCAGCTTTAAAGGGGTCGGCCTAATATGGGCTGGATATTGGTGGTTTTAGCGGCCACATGCGAGATTATCGGTGCGGCAGGGCTAAAATTATATAGTAAACGGAAATCCATTCGCAATGGAATCCTCTATATAGGAGGCTTTGGTGCTTCTTTTGGTTTCTTGTATAAATCCTTCCACTATTTACAAGTAAGTATCGCCTATTCGGTATGGATAGGAATTGGAACGGCCGGTGCTGTTGCTGTTAACATGTTTCTTTTTGGAGAATCAAAGAGCTTAGGACGTGTAATAAGTGTTATGATGATTATCATTGGTGTCATAGGGTTAAGAGCACTTTCCTAAATAATTAAAAAGAGCCTGCCTTTTACGGAATACCGTTTAGGCAGGCTTTTTCAATTTTATAATTGTTCTCCATTTGAAGCAATAACGTCTTTATACCAGAAGAAGGACTTTTTCTTCTTCCGCTCTAATGTACCGCTGCCGTCATCGTGTTTATCAACATATATGAGACCATAACGCTTTGAGAACTCTCCTGTTGACATACTTACTAAGTCAATACACCCCCAACATGTATACCCCATCAGATTGACACCATCTTCAACTGCTTCTCTCATTGCCTTGATGTGGTCACGCATATACTCAATGCGATAGTCGTCGTTAATAGTTCCATCTTCCTCAACATTGTCATACGCACCTAGTCCATTTTCTACAACAAATAGTGGTACTTGATATCTGTCATATAATTCGTTTAATGAAATACGCAAACCAATCGGGTCAATTTCCCATCCCCAGTCACTTGCTTTTAGAAAACAATTTTTCACCCCGGATAGAATATTTCCCTGTGCTGCTTCTTCTTCGGTTTTTTCCTTTTTCTCTGTTACTGACATATAGTAGCTGAAGCCAATATAATCAACAGTTCCTTGCTTAATTAACTCCAAATCCCCATCTTGAAGTTCTAACTCAATATTATGCTCCTTAAAATAGCGCTTGATAAAAGCAGGATACTCCCCCCGTACCTGGACATCTGCACAATAAAAATTATGCAGATGGTTCTTTTTAAGAGCATACATCACATTTTCAGGATTGCAATCGTAAGGATATACCGGGGCGTACAAAATCATACAGCCGATTTTAGCATCTGGCATTATTTCATGACATCGCTTTACTGCAATACTGCTTGCAACGAACTGATGATGGTAAGCTTGGAAAGTAGGTTGATATTTGTCTTCCTCTTTGTGTATAGCAAAACCAAGTCCCATTATCGGGAAGTGCAAGCCGCTGTTTATTTCATTAAATGTCATCCAATATTTCACTTTACCTTTATAACGATTGAAAATTGCTTCTACATACCTTTCAAAGAAGGACACAACCTGACGATTTCTCCAGCCGCCATATTCTGTTACAAGGTTAACCGGCATTTCATAATGGGAAATTGTCACAACTGGTTCAATTTCATGTTTGTACAATTCATCAAAGACACGATCATAAAAAGCAAGACCATCTTCGTTAGGAGTTAATTCATCTCCATTCGGGAAAATCCTTGTCCACGCAATAGACATACGGTATACTTTAAAGCCCATTTCTGCGAACAATGCTATATCATCCTTATAACGGTGATAAAAGTCAATAGCTTCATGGTTCGGGTAGCTGTACCTTTCTCTATCAATTTTAAAATCAAAACCTGGTGACAATAAGATTTTTAGTCGCTCTTTCCCACCGGGGAGAACATCGGCAATATTCATTCCTTTGTTTCCTTCATAAAACCCACCTTCCACTTGATTGGCAGCCGTAGCACCCCCCCATAAAAATCCTTCTGGGAATCTTTTGTTTTCCATTTCACTTCACCTCATAAAATTGTATATGCGGGGGACAATATCTTTCCTGAACCACAGGTTTAATCACCTTTTTTAGGAAGATCTTAATAAAAAAAACCTAAAACTAATGATAAGTGCATTAGTCTTAGGTTTTGCTGATTGAATAGTAACAATCCTATTTATAAAAGATTGATAAAAAAAAATATAAGCACCTTTTAGAAAAGCAAGCAATTTATTTTTTCGTCCAGTAGGCTAATCCGAACAAAATTAAAGAAAGGACTCCTATCCATCTAAACAATCCCTCTGTATCACCTGCAAACATGGCAATGCTTGGTAATAAAAGGGCAATTCCGCTCCACAAAAAGGCTTTCCAGGATTTTTTCAAAATACCCAAAATAAACAGCAGAATAGATGCACCGATCAATAGCCAATAAACAATTCCCACTAAGAAGAAATTCAACTTTCTCCCCCCTGTTACATTATCTATTTGTCTATTTATCGTATGCACGGTTGATTATGGATGAGATCTCCTAAAAAAATAAAACACCACAAGTAAATTTGTGGTGTTGCTACTTATGAAAATATCCTTTGCAGAAGCGATTTAGGTTTATTTTGCAATTTTTCAATTGATCCTTGGAATATGTACATTAAGACTGATTTTGCCATAAATAAAAGGCTCATTTGATAATGCTTCAATCGAACGAGCGATACTATTCCCAGTTTTCGTAAAAAATGCATCCCCAAAAATGAAAATAGGACATCTGTTATTAGATTCACTATTAAATATCGAAAAAAGTTACCAAAGGTCCATTTGAAAATCCATAATGAACCCACAAAGAATGGTCCAACAATAAAAGGAATTTCTCCCATTACACCGGGAATCAATTTATCGGTGAACCGCCACCAGATTCTTTTTTTAGCTAAAATACTTTCAACCGTTACCCATACCCCCATGAAAAGTGCACCTGGAAAAAAGCGTTTAATTGTCCGCTTTCCTAAAAAGGGCACGGACAGCCATGGTAGTATCATTAAAACGAGCAGCAACATCTTATTATGTTTCATCTAAGGCCATTCCTTTTTTCTTTTTAATATGCACAAATTGGAAGAATATTATTTATCATTTATTGAGAAAATATCCTTTCTGAATTTCTGATTATTTTTTTGAAAAATAGAACAATTTAGAATAAAGGGAGATGGCAAAAATGGGGCAAACGGGGACAGGGATGGCATTCCATTAATTCAATTTACATGAAAATTATGGTAGGATTGAGATGTAATTGTGAAAAATAGAGGGGAGAGAATGATATGCTTCAACGTCCAAATGTAAGTGAGTATCCTGAGTATTATGTTCCTTATGTAAATTCAGTTCCTGGAGCTGATCTATTGACACTTTTAAAAGAAAATCTTGTAAAGGTTATGGAACTTTTTGAGAATTTCTCGGAAGTGGATGCAGAATTTCGCTATGCCCCTGGAAAATGGAGTATCAAAGAAGTTCTCGGTCATATGACTGATACGGAAAGAATTATGAGCTATCGATTGCTGCGAATTGGCCGCGGGGATCAAACAGCTTTAGCTGGCTTTGACGAAAATGATTATGTTGCAGGTTCGCAAATCAACAAACTGCCTGTTAAAAATATCCTTGATGACTTTATTGCAACAAGAAAAGCAACAATCACACTGATTGAGAATATGCCGGAAGAGGCATGGGGCAATATTGGATTCGCTAATAACACAGAGGTCACTGCCCGGGCTGTCGCCTTCATCATTGCCGGACATGAAATCCACCATCGAAGAATTATTAATGATAGATACATAGCCGCTCTTTAATGGGTTAAATATTTGAGCATGTGCGTAACTTATTGCGCGCATGCTTTTTTTAAAAAAATTTTCCTTTTTAGCCAAAAATTTATTTACGAACAAACGTTCTTTGTTATATAATTGAAATATCGGTAATAATGAGATGAGGGCCTGCTGTTAATCAGGCTGCCTAATCACTATGTTATCGTGCATAGTAATAAAAAAATACATATGGGCCAAGGAGAGATTTATATGACAGTAAAATTGATTCCTTATTTAGTAATGAACGGAAATGCAAAAGAAGCAATCCAGTTTTACCAAAATGCATTAGATGCACAAGTTCTATTTAGTCAATCTTTCGGAGAAATGCCGGAAAATCCTGAATTTCCACTTCCAGCTGAAGCAAAGGATCTTGTAAGTCACGCCACAATCAAAATTGGTGAAAGTGAGCTAATGTTGTCTGATACCTTCCCTGGCCAACCTCATCAAAGCGGAAATCAAGTAACCATCTGTATTTCTACAAACGACGCAGAGAAATCCCACAAATTTTTTAATGCATTAGAAGATGGCGGTCAAGTGGGCATGCCGCTTCAAGAAACTTTCTTTAGTCCTGCATATGGCAGCGTAACAGATAAGTTTGGCGTAAACTTCCAAATTTTCACTGAAGGCCAGCATCAATAATTATTACGGTCCTGTCCTCCATTGAAGGACAGGGCCGTTTTTTCTATTATAGACGGTAGTTGGAGATGAATTTAAGAAATTCTTTTTGTTTGGAATGTTCGTACTTCATGATGGCATATGTGTTCGCTTCAGGCAAATGGATGGTGTGGCAATCCACTTCCAGCAGACTCCCCTCTAATAACTCCCTTCTTACAGTTGATGTCGGCAGGAAAGATACTCCCAATCCCTCAATGATAAACCGTTTCGTAATATGGACTTGAGACACTTTCATCATTCGAACATAGGGATATTTACTTTTTACTTCTCTCGATAGACTTTCCCAATAGCCCGGATGATTATGGGTTAATAAATAATTCGATGATAAAACCTCTTCCTCATCTAGGGGTGGGGCTGTTTCAGCATCTCTGCCGTCGTGTGGGGCAACAAATATGACTCTATCTTTATATAATAATTCACAAATTAAATCTTGATTTGTGCTATTAAGACATGACAGGCCCAGGTCAACTTCTTCATTTAACACTGCTTGTTCGATTTCTGTAGATTCTATTATTTTCACCGTAATCTCAACTTCAGGATGCTGCTTCGTATAGCTTTTTAAAACATATGGCAGGATGGTATCTGCAATCAGCGGTGAAATGGCCAGTGTTAATTGAGATGTATATCCCTGGGTAAAAGAGTGTAAATCCTCCAGTCCGCCTTGATAAACCTCTAGCAATCGCTTAGCGTGAACCAAATACCTCTTCCCCGCTTCCGTCAGCTTTATCTTTTTGCCCTCCCGATCAAACAAAAGTATCCCTAACTCTTTTTCTAGTTGCTTAATATGAACCGTTACAGAGGGTTGTGAGATATACAGAATTTCTGATGCTCTTCGAAAATTTCCGCACTCGGCAGCTGTTATAAAGGTGTTAAGCCAGTCAAATTCCATTTCCCCACCTCTGATTAATTTTATTAATCAATTAGTTTAATAATATTCAATACTCTTAATCAAGCTAATTCTATAAAATAATACTAAATAAGGAAAGGGGCGAATTTCATGAATGTTCAAAAGGGGTTAAAAGGAATTGTCGCTGCAGAAACACTGATCGGTCATGTGGACGGAGAAAACGGGGAATTAATTTATCGGGGATATGAAATCAGAGAACTAACAAAAAGCTATTCTTTTGAAGAGGTTGCTTATCTTCTCTGGTACGGTTATTTGCCGGATGAGGGCCAATTACAGGGGTTGAAAGACGAGTTGAAACGCAATCGTGAGCTGCCGGAGTATCTGATAAAAATTATTGATTTGCTTCCGCCTAGCATGGATATGATGAGTGTTATTCGAACGGTTATTTCTGCTGAAGGGGGTAATTCCGAATATGAGGGGATAGCGACCATTTCACACGCAATTCGGCTAACTTCCCTCGTTCCCACCATTATCGCCTATCGGAAAAGCCAAATAGAAGGCAGATTATTTGAACATCCTCGGGATGATTTAGATCATGTTTCAAATTACCTTTATATGCTTACAGGAGAGGTTCCACTGGAGGCACATGTGGAGGCACTTGAATCGTATATGCTCCTGACACTTGAGCATGGGATGAATGCATCTACCTTTTCAGCTAGGGTTACGGTATCTACTGAATCAGATATCGTGTCAGGGGTGACATCTGCCATCGGTACGATGAAAGGACCGCTACATGGCGGAGCGCCATCAGGAGTAATTGATCTGCTTAATGAAATTGCCCTTGCCGGGGATGCTGAAAAAGTTATTAGGGAAAAAATTATGCGTGGAGAAAAATTGATGGGTTTTGGCCATAGAGTATATAAAACCCGTGATCCAAGAGCCATCGCTTTAAAGACGAAACTGCTGGAACTAGTTGGTGAGGATGAGTGGCTTGATCTTGCGATGAAGGTTGAAGAAGTTGCCATAAGAGTATTAGAGGAGTTGAAACCAGGCCGCTCTCTTTATACCAACGTAGAATTCTATGCGGCTGCCATTATGAAAGCACTAGAAATGGAACCTGAATTATTCACCCCAACCTTTACCGCAAGCCGCATGGTCGGCTGGACCGCCCACATCCTGGAACAAGCAGAAAACAACACCATCTTTCGGCCGCAATCGAAGTATATTGGTGTATTGAAATAGTGTGGTGTTTAATGGGGTGTCAGGCACCGCGCGTGGACAAATTCGCCTTTTTGTCCTCGGCAGACGAACACGAATATATTAATTATAATTTTAAATTTGGAGTGTGGGTATCCACGCTCTTTTTTGTCTTTTTCTAGCTTTAATATTTTGGGATTTTTATAATTCGCCGATAAAATCGAGAATTCGCCGATATAGTGGTGAAATTCGCCGATAAAATCGAGAATTCGCCGATAAACTCTAAAAATTCGCTGATAAAAATTTCAGATTGGCTTTTAAGCTATATTTGATCCCTAATTCAGGGTAATATTACTCTAAATTAGCGCTTGAAATCGAATTTCATGACATATAATTCTTTCAAACTTTTAACTTTTACAGGTAAATGTTAATTTTCCTCAGAAAAAAAGCCTCTTTCCAAATATTAAATGTGAAATTATTGTTTTTAAACTTCCTTTTGAATATATTCTCTAAACAGATTAATTGGTCTAGCATAATTTGTTGGTGAATAAATAAGACCATTATTAAATTTGTTTAAATCAATAGGATTTTTCGCCATAATGTCTTTACCTGTTGGATAAATATGTTGCATCATTTTGACCATTTCCACCATGGCTCCAACAACACTTCGGTTATGCGTTTTAGTGAAAACAATCTCGTTTTCTTGTTTTATAAATTTTTCGATACTTACTGCATCGAGTCCTTCTGACCTAAGGTTCTCAGCTAAATGACGGGTTAACAATTCGCCAATATTAGAAAGCTCTTTCTTTTTTACTCCAGGAATAACCAGACTATAAAGAGTTAAATCATTAACGAGAATTAAACACTGATAACGGCCAATTTTAAATAGATTCATATGCCACGCATTCAGGTCATTGGATAACTCCACATCACTTCTCGCCTGAACCTGTAATTCTTTTAAAACCTTCTGCGTCGCTCCAATTACAAACACTACTCCACCCACTTTTTCTCTTTTTAAATCATCATTTCCATTATTGACGATATATTAAAATAATAAAACAATTAATGGTGTCAGGCACCACCCATGGACAAGCCGGCCAATTTGTACGCCCTGGGTGGACGAATATTAATCTTAATAGGAGCCAATACCAATATTTTCACTTTTAAGTCTGTGCTTTGTAATTAGCCAAATCTAAATACACAAAAAAACTAATCAAAAATTTGATTAGTTCTTCATCCCATTTTAGTACGCGAAGATGCAGGCTGGTATTTTCTCATCGGACCAGAATCAAGCACTTCTTGCAAATAGAGATTCCCATTTGGACTGGATTTCTTAAGCAACTCCATTAGATATGTAATATCGTCCATTGCTCTATGTGTCTGATAGTTTGTTATATCATGTGCTTCTAAAAGAGTCAGAAGTTTGCCATTTGGGAAACCGTAGCTTTTCCAAGGGACATTTCTCATCGTACAATACCACTTCAAATCATTGACTTCCGGATACATGTGGAATAGAAAGCTGCGGTCGAAGGAAGCGTTATGAGCAAAAACAGAATCAGCGCGATGGAAGTAGGTTTTGATTTTCCCATCTTGGAAGCTCTTCCCCTTTACCATTTCGTAAGGAATTCCATGGACTCTATAGGCGCGGTCATAATTTCTCAGGGCTGTATTCTTAAGAGGCTCTCTTAAAAAGGAGTCCTCCTCAATAATTTCGATGATCTCACCGGTATCCGTTCGATATGAAAAGAGTTTTAAAGCGAGTTCAATTACTTCATCAGTTGTTGGCCCTAAACCAGTTGTCTCAACATCTAGTATCAAACCAAATTTCTCTTGTTTCAGCAATTCGATCATTCCTTAATATCATGTTTCTCCTATTATATCAGAGCTTATCCTGCTATCCTATCTCCAAAAAGTCCCTTTATGAATTGTCCTCATACTTTTTAGGCAGTCATCCCTTTTAAAAATGCCCTAATTACCAAAAACAAGCTCTCATCCAAATCTAACGCCATTTTAAAACCGCCCTTTTGCTCTAAAGACGAAAATCCATGTAATATACTCCGAAGGCCTCTTACGGCATGTAAAGCTTGGTCTCCTTTCAGCTCAAACGCCTGTAAGACCCTTACTGTCAGCTCAACGATTTTCGCCCCAGCTTGCTGTACCTCCGTGTCTTCCGGATCTGGTGCCATTAAAGTAGCTTCATATATTCCAGGATGCTGCCTGGCAAAATGGACATAAGCCTTACTTAAATCAAGGACCGCATCGGTGCCTGACACCCCAATGGCAGCAACGGCTAATTCTTTGTAAAGTTTTTCAATTCCATAAATCGCTAAATTCTTACGTAAACCACCCAGGCCATCAAAGTGATTGTACAATGATGGCGGGCGAATATTGAGTTTTTTTGCCAGGTTCGCCAAAGTTACTTCCTGCATACCGGATTGGTCCGCGAGTTCCCCTGCTGCTTCTAGAATATACGTTAATTCGAGTCCAATTTTAGGTCTGGGTGACATCAAAAATGCTCCTTTACTTCAATTTCTGCTCAAAATTGATTATTGCTTGTTCCATGATCCCAACAGGGTTCTCCACCATTTCTCCGTGGCCAACGGCAAGTAAACTTGGTTCAGCCCCTACTAATTTCTTTGCACTCATTAGAGCTGTCTTTTTACTCCATGTTCCAAATGCCGGAAATGGAAACAATGGCTTGATATCCCCTGCCACAGCGATGCCTCCCCTAGTTTGAAAGGCATCACCAGCAATTAAAGCTTTAGTACGGTTGTCTACAAAGGACATAGAACCTGGCGTGTGACCTGGTGAGGCAATTGCCGTCAAAGAGCCGACTTGGTCGCCCTCATTCAAAACAATAGTGGCTCTTGTTTTTAGCTTTTTCGGAACGCCGCCTTTAATCGGGGTTTGGTCTTCATGCTGATCGAGAGAACGGTCGCCGCTCATTAATCTGTTATCTCTTGCTGAAATATAAACAGGTGCTTCTGGGAGGGTTTCTTTTATTAAATCTAACGCCCCTACATGGTCCTCGTGAGCATGGGTCAACACGATTTTCGTAATCGGTTTTCCAATTCTTTCAGCTGCCTGCAAAATCCCCTTTGCACAAAAGCCAAGCGCTGCATCAACCAAAGTTAAACCGTCCTCTTCCTCAACCAAGTAGCAGTTCACTGGAAACACTTTGGCCATAAACGTCATTTGATATAAAAATCCCTTTTTAATCATTCTCATTATAACCCATCTCCCTTTAACTAATATCATTAGTTTTATTTTAACTAACATCATTAGTTTTATCAAGTAATTTTGGAAAAAATTTAATTTATATATATTAAGTATTTTCCAAAAGATACTAATATGAAAAAACCATTAATTAAGTTGACACTTAATTAAGTGTCAACTAAAATAATATCATGATTGAAAAAGTCCTTCATGCATTAGCAGAACCTAGACGCAGAGATATTCTTTATCTCGTTCGTGATGGAGAGCTTACCTCCAGCGCGATAGCCTCACATTTTGAAATATCAGCTCCCGCAGTTTCACAGCATCTCAAAGTTCTAGAACAATCCGGCCTTGTAGTCGTCCGGAGAGACGGAACAAAACGGTACTATGGGATCAGAAGGGATGGTTTTGCTGAATTAAAGCAATACATTGACCGTTTTTGGGATGATAGTTTACTTCGCCTGAAAGAAGCTGCAGAAGAAGAAGAAAGGAGAAGAAATGGCACAAACAAACAGTGAAATCATCGTAAAAGAAATCTTTATTGAAGCACATCCGGAGACCTTATTTTCGTTCTTTACCGACGCTGATAAAATGGTCCGCTGGATGGGCAGACAAATCCTGCTTGAGCCAAAGATTGGCGGTAAGTATCGGATAGATGTCAATGGCAGCGATATTGCCATGGGAGAATATGTGGAAATTGTACCTTATGAAAAAATCGTCATGTCCTGGGGCTGGGAAAAATCAAAGATTGTTCCCCCAGGCTCTAGTAAAGTGGAATTCCGTTTAACTCCGAAGGAGAATGGGACGAACTTAGTCTTAACGCATTACGACTTGCCGGCTTCAGAAATCCCATCCCATCAGCAAGGCTGGTCTCACTACATGCCTCGCATAAAGGAAATTGCAGAAGGCAGAGACCCTGGCGTTGACCCATGGACCGAACTGGCTATGCATTAGTTTAATAGAATAAAATTGGAGGAATATAAAAATGGGAAATACCATTCATCAAGAAGTGGAATTCAATGCACGTCCTGAACGAATTTATGAAATTTTGACTGATTCTAAACAGTTCAGTGAAGTTACAGGCGGAGCGCCAACTGATATTAACGCAGAGGATGGCGGTACGTTCTCTTGTTTCGGCGGGATGATTTTAGGAAGAAACATTGAACTTGTTCCGGGTGTTCGCGTCGTTCAAGCATGGCGTGTAATGAACTGGCCAGAAGGCTTATATTCAATCGCCAAGTTCGAACTTACAGAACAAGGATCAAAGACTAAGTTGGTTTTTGACCATGTCGGTTTCCCAGAAGCGGAAGTCGAGCATCTTGCAGCAGGCTGGGGAGCGAATTATTGGAGTCCAATTGAAAAATATTTAGGATAGATTTGTAAAAATCACATTATTTCGTCGGGGAAATAATGTGATTTTTTTAAATTTCAATCATCAATTTCTCTGATTTTGCTCTAGAAACACATGATAAGATCACATTTTGGGCATTTCTTTGTTTTTCACTCAAAAAAGAATCGTAGTGATCAACCTCTCCTTCAACCACCTTCAGCTCGCACGTCCCGCATCGGCCGACTCGGCAAGAATAAGGAGCCTTGATTCCCGCCTCAAGCAGCGCATCCAACAGAGACTTTTCCTTTAAAACCTTTACTGTCATCCCGTTTGAAACTTGAACCTGAAAACAATTAGCCTTTTTAGGCCGCGGCGGTGTAAAGTGCTCGTAGTGAACATTCGAACGTGGGTAACCCTTTTGAAGAGCAAACTCCTTAAAACTAGATATAAAGGCCTCTGGTCCGCAAAAATATACATGGGTCCCAATCTTATGTTCCAGAAGAGAATCAACACTAAGTCGCTCTGCCTCCACTCCCTGTGAAAAATAAAACTTACATTGCCCCGGGTAATTTTGCTGCAAAAAGTCGTAGAATGCACAAAGCTCCTTTGATTTTGCCACGTAATGCAGTTCAAAGGAATCCCCTAATTCAGCCATCATTGATAAAAATGGAGTAATACCAATTCCTGCCGCATAAAAAACATGATGCTTTGCCTTAAAGCTCAATGGAAAATGATTTTTGGGATAACTAATATGCAGCCTGTCCCCGACTTTTACCTGCTGATGCCAATAAGAAGAACCGCCTGCTGATGTGTCATTAAGATGAATGGCAATTTGGTAGAACAAACGATTATCCGGATGGCTTGTTAAGGAATAATGCCTCTTGAGTAAACCAAAGCTTCCGTCTATATAGGTAGTAATATGTGCCCCTCCGCTAAAAGCCGGCAGTTCCTCCCCGTCGATATGAACCAGTATAAAACTTTTTACATTCCGGGCTTCCTGATGAATTTCTTTTACCACTACAGGTATTGTTTTTTCCTGATCCATTCTATCCACCCCTCTAAAGTTTTGCCACGTATCCAAGATAGGCATTTTTCAGTGTAGAATAATGATCGGAAATCCCAAGCAGCAAATCACATTCACTGCAGGCGATTTCTTGATTTTCCTCCAAAATTACATTCGTAATCCCATGGCACCGGCAGCAAAACACCTTCGCCCATCGCTTACCATAACCAATGTACTGTGCTTCTTCCTCTGAAAAGCCAACCTCTTCAGCGATCTTTTTCAAAGAATCCAGCTTAGCCCATTCCGAAGCAACATAAAGGTAGCACCCCATCTTCTGCTTTTTCAACCATTCAATAAGTGGTTGATCTTCGCTGTATATCTCATAGGGTGCCTTCTCTGCTACTGCCAAATCGATAACTGGTTGTATAATCTCCATCCCGTTCTGATCCGCACAAAATAAATATTTTCTTTTTCCAGAAACAAACAAAGCTTTCTGCATCATAAAACTCCTCTGCTCTCGAGCCTGCCCTTCAAGTATTCGATTACTTGATTCTTGAAAAGAGAAAGGCCTTTATAATCCACTATATTATCTGGAAGCTCACAGAGAATATGGTAAAATTGTTCAGCCCATTCCGTTTTTGAAGCTAATTTTTCTAATGAAATTAGATGAGTATGAATGGTAAACAGGATTCCTCCTGACCGCGGCAAACGGAATAGTTTCTGTACCTCCACTCGTAAATGTACGAATTCTCCAGCGTTGTTCAATGTTACCCCTTTACGGCCTTTTCCCCATACATCAAAGGTTTCTAGTGATGTATCGAGACGATTCCCGGCCATCAGCGACCAGTTTTTCCGCCACCAGGGATTTCCCGCTTCCAACTGCAACAAAAACTGAAGGATTCGCTCATCCAATCCTTCCTCCTTAAAGCCCGGAATTGGATGATGAATTTCTCGAAAACTCATCCCTAAATCAAAGGCCAGCGACCAATTAGCAGGGAAGCATAATTGACCGGCATCTAAAAATAAATCCCCATCTCGCTGCATCATGAAAATCAGGTCTTCTTGCACATGTCTTCCAATAAAATCAAGCGGCTCACATGGTAATGTAGTTTCATCCCCAAAAATAAAATACTGCTTTTCTTGTAAAATTTTATTATGAAACGTCCATTCATCATTTTGTTTATCAAGCAAAAATTGATCTGGATAATGGCTTGTTAAATGCCCCATGATCATCTCAAGGATTTCCCATTGTCCACGAAGTGTATGAGACAGTGACTGATAACATCGTTCAGAATGCTGGTTTAGAAGACCCCGCTTAAGATTCATTTCATTTATGTAACTCGGAGTAATTTCGATGCTGTTTGGAGAATCCAACGGGACAGAGTTATTAGAGTAACGATAAACTTCTCCTTTAAATGGATACGGAAATGTTTCTAAATCATCAGCCTGTTGCATAATATCCCTACTTTACTGAAAATTCTTTACTTTTATTTTAATAAAATCAATTGACCTTGTTAACAAATTGTTCAAATTCTTTTTACGGATTTGTGAATAAGTGAACAAATTACCCTCAATTCAAAATAAAAATGATATATTTACAGTGTAATCAATATATAAAACTTATTTATCAAAAGGAGTGTTTCAAATGTTAGTCAATTGGTTAAGAGAAAACAAAGTTGCCGCTAGTATTTTAACAGTTCTTCGCTTATATATCGGATATTCTTGGATCACAGCTGGATATCACAAATTAGCAGGCGGGTTTGATGCTTCTGGATTTTTAAAAGGAGTAATTGCGAATCCAGTAAAAGGTCCTGATGGCAGTATCGTTTACGGCTGGTACGTCGACTTCTTAAAGCACTTCGCTTTACCAAACGTAGATATTTTCAATACACTCGTACCTGTTGGAGAATTTCTAGTAGGGCTTGGACTTATTCTTGGATGCTTAACTACTGCAGCAATGTTCTTTGGTCTAGTGATGAACTTCGCGTTCTTCTTAGCCGGTACTGTATCTCATATTCCTACTGACTTATTCATCGGTGCAATTATCTTATTCTCTGGCTATAATGCAGGCCGAATTGGTCTTGACCGCTGGGTAATTCCATTTATTCGCAGAGCAGCATTCAAAGGTAATGGAGCAGTAAAACATAATGCTTAGTTCAAAAAAGCGCCTATGCAATCGGCTTTCTATCCGTGACATAGGCGCTTTTTATTAAGACTTTCGCAAAGAGTGTTGTTTTTCGTCAAAGTTCATCAACCCGTATAACTAGATGCTTCGTGGCATCTTTTCGTAAGAACATTTGCGAAAATTGCCTACAAACTTAGGAAATGCACTAAATTTGGCCCAAAAAGCAACATAGTTTACGAAAAGGGCCTTTATTAATAACTATCTTCACTTTTTTCCAGATCTGCTCTATTATCGAACCAATTTGTAACTTGTGTGAGGATGGCAAATACAACAAAAAAATTCATGGCCCAGACATTAATAAAAGGTGTTAGGCCACCAAATTCAATTGTTTCATACCCTTTTAGCTTCATTATTATTAAGGACTCCACAAAAATAAGAATAAACCCGACCACACCTGCAATTGCCGCCCTTATCATTGAATTCCCCTCCTATATTTATTTTATATCAACAATATTACGTTGTATTTTTGACAGTTTTTTGAACATCTTTACTCTTATTATATTTCATTTTTTAATGAATCAAAACCATAAAAATGAAGAAAAAGAGGAGCAGCAACAGCTTCTCCCCTGAAAATTTAAATTCAATTAATCAACATTTCTATCATTATTACCTAGGACTTTTATTAATAAATCTAGTTTCTCATTTCTCTCCTGATCCAACTTTGTTTTTTCATTCATAAACTTTATTGTTCTGACAACAAAGTATATACTAAAAACCAAAATTACCAAATAAAGTAAAATAGGGATGATTGCAAAAAGACCAAATATACTGCCATCGTCCATCATCAAAAAGCCCTCCAATTTTGTGAAACTATTCCATTATTATACATTAATTTACTGAACTTTTGTTACAATGTGGACAATTTTGTAAGAGGTAATCCGTGAATTCCCTAAGACTATTTAACCCAATGTTCAGGAATCCTTAATGAATCAGGTAATTTCGTATGAATATCGCCCTTAGCCGAGTTAACTTGTGCTTGTGTTAAAAAGAAACTTCCGGTTAAATTAGCACCGCTTAAATCTGCGTCTCTTAAGTCTGCACCGATAAAATCGACTACTCTCATGTCGGCTTCCCTAAGGTCAGCTGCAATGAGCAAGGCTCCTCTCAAGTTTGAACCTCTAAGGTCTGCACCTTTTAACTTTGCACCTAAAAAGTCTCTTCCCTTACTTATTTTTTTGTTCTTCTTTTGAAAAACCTTTGATCGTACAAGTTCACTTGTGCGGAGAAGTAAATCATTAACGACGGCTCTATGACCCGATATATCAAGTTCTAGGATAGATTTTGGATTTAAATTAGTGAGAGATTCTGTTTTTTCTAAAGCATTTTGCAATTCTTCATATATAGGCTTTGCATCCTCCAAACCATGTGCTTCATTTAAATAGCAAAGCATTTCATGGAGCTGCTGCATAATAGGAAAGACCTCAAACATTTCTTTGGCCAGCTCTGGGTGTTCACGCCAATCGTTCCCATCATAGGTGATTTGTGATACCTTTTGACCAGCACCAAAGCATTCATAGACTGCACAGCCTCGAAACCCTTTATTTCTAAGGTTTTTATGAATACCGCAGCGATAATCGGATTGCAAATTCCGACAAGGGGTACCTCCTTCCTTATCGAAAGCAAAATCGGCGGACTTCGCATAAGGCAAAGCCACACAACACAAACCAAAACAATTTTCACAGTCTGCTTTTAACTTATTTATTACTTGAGTTGACAATACTTACACTTCCTCTAAAAATTGTAATATCTCTACTCTAATAGCAGCAGGAAAGAATTTCAATTATCAATTTTCCATAAAAAAAACGAGCCAAACGGCTCTCTCCCAAATGTTATTTAACTAACCCAGCTCTTAAATGATTGATACCGAATTCCAAATATCCCTTTAAACAGGTAAGCATATAAACCCAGCCTTCTTTATTATCAATAATTTGAGAGATAAAATCGCTGTCATTTTCATTAAAGCCTTCTTCTGTTATTTCAATAATAGTACTTGAATCAGTTTGTTCTTCCAGCAACATGGTCACGATATGTCCTTCTCCATTCGCACCCCACTGGTACACGATTTTCTTATTTGCAACTATTTCTCTAACTTCTATATCCCCTTGGGCATGGTATTCATCATATCTCAATGTGATTTTTTTATCTGCTTCCCATCTTTCAGAACTGGATGAAAACCAAAAGTTTCCGATTTTTGCTGGATCAACGAATGATTCAAATACTTCATTAGCAGGTGCTATTATTTTCATTTTTGTAACGTTGTTCATTTACTGAATCAACTCTCTTTCAATAATTTGATGTATGCCAAGGGTCTGTGGTTTCGCCAATATATTTCATTTTACCGCCGGTGAGTAGGATTCAAACCCTGAAAAAAACATTTATTTAATCTGTGGTGCAGTTTCCATCTCGTTTGTACCTTCAGTGACTTTATAATCTTATATCCAATCGCTGACCCTGATTTTCCATATCATATGATCATACCCTTTATCCCAATAATCCTTTAACAAGTAACCAGGATTCCCAAATTTCTTTTTCCAGATTGTTTGCGCGCTTTTATATCCACTGTCTAAACAAAACTCTTTCTTCCCTGCAGCTTGCAGTGCAAAATACATTGCTTTCAATAACATGTTCCCTATTCCCATCCTTTGGTAGTCAGGGTGGACAAATACAGTTCCTACTTCCATAAGCCCTTTATATGCATTGTTTGTACAATTGCATATTAAGTCGCTTGCTGGACCATATTCAATCGTTCCGATAATTTGATCCTCTGTAATGGCTATCAAAAAATATCGTTCCGCGCCATGACTTTCAAAATCTCTTGCCAAGTATTTTTTCTTCAGCTTGATCTCATTT
This sequence comes from Neobacillus drentensis, assembly GCF_036965425.1. Taxonomy (GTDB): domain Bacteria; phylum Bacillota; class Bacilli; order Bacillales; family Cytobacillaceae; genus Neobacillus; species Neobacillus drentensis_F. The sequence goes on from NZ_JBALPP010000086.1 coordinate 49,783, forward strand.
TCAATATCAACCAGCTTTTCCCCTATACCTTCTTTTGTAAATGTGTCCGTAATCACCTTTCTAAAAAATTGATTTAACTCATTCATTTCCTCAATTCTTGGCCTTCTTATTTCAACATTTAGCTCCACAGAACCACTCCAAACTCCTTTTCCTTTTGCCCTTGCTGTCCTCTTCATAATAATTGTCTTCCATATCTATTGCCATAAAAAAGCAACAGTATTAACTTTATTTTATCAATCCTTATTAAGCCTTTTTCGCCACAAAATTGTCAGATATTAAACGGGATGTGTGGTTTCCATCACACTATTTGATAACTAGCGGATGTACAATCGAGGGGAGTTAATCAAATGAGAAGGGGCTGTTTTTTTGTTAAATTTGCTGATTTTTATTTTAATCTCAATTACTTTGGTCTTGTTGGGTATTTTTATTGATGGGCTGATGGAGTTACATAAGAAAGATGAAGAAGATAAAAAAAATATCGTAAGAGAAGGAATCGAAGGGTATTTGGATAAAACGTTTGGATTCGGGGCTGTCAAGATATTCAAATCAATCCTTGATGCTGAAGGCAATTTTGGTTATTTGGTGTATTTGCCGCATTACGAGTGGTTCAAATCCCCCAAATACAAATGGTATGAAGTTTTTGATACCCAGAGTGGCTTTCAGCATAATGAAATCGAAAGATAATTTCAATCGATATGACGTAGCACCCCAGAAGGGTGTTATTTTTTTATATTCTTTTATTACACAATTGACATATTTGTAACATCAAAGACATATAATTTATCAATCAAATAGGAAGGAGGAGAACCAATGGATAATAGGATTTTCTTGTTCCTTGCTGCTATTTTATCGGGGTTTGCACTTATTAGAGTTCCTTTAGCTGATTCATTTCTTGAAAGCGTTTCACCTGTTACAGATATCATTGGCATATTAACTGTTATCGTCTTCTCACTCGTTTTAATTTATAAAGGAGTCAAAGGCATGTTCAATAAGTAAATAGGTTAGGTGGAAAGCACTCAATAATGGGTGCTTTTCATATTTTAATTTTTTAACCAAAAACGTACTACCCCAATAACAAAAACATCCCTTCACAGCATGTGAAGAGACGAAAATTCAATCCTGTTTTTCTTTTATCTGTTCACGGATCATTTCTAGTTCTTTTAAGGAGAGTTCTCCGAGGGACTTTTTTATTTCCTCTTCAATCTCTTTTCTATTGCTCTCTCGATATCGATTCCACCATTCTCGCAGGCCTTCTGTATGATCCAAGAGGTATTCGATATCTATCTCTTCCACCTCATCGTCTGATAAGTAATTCAATGTAGCTGCTAACATACGATTAAGGTTAGCGACTTCATCTTCATGTTCGTCTTTTTCTTTTTCTGGCAATAAATCATTTGTATCTAAGTCCGTATCGTCGTTGATTGAAGGTGCAGCTTTTCGTGGCATCGTTTCACTCCTTGCCATATATATGCATTTTAGTATTACCATAAAAAAAAAAATCGATTACTTTATGAAGTATTTTTCATTTGTTAGTCCCAATAAAAAAAGCCCTTCTAGTGAGGGCTTTTTATCATTTTTAAAGGGTTATTTATAAGATTTTATCACTTTTTTTCAAGTGCAATTCTTAGCTTTAACAAATAGCACGCTCTTAAAATATTAAAACCACAATCTTTTATGATAATCATATTC
>NZ_JBALPP010000087.1:0-3903 GCF_036965425.1 Neobacillus drentensis
TTCATACACTCTCATGAATGATGTGGTTCAGGGTAGGAAAACGGTGTAATCGCTTCCAATTGATCTAAAATTGATTTGTTATGTAAAAATATTTTTGTTATTTTATAGATAGAAATATATCATATATTAAGTGAATAATAGGGTGGAAAAAGGAGAAACCATGGGAGAAGCAAATTTTTTGAATATAATGTTAATTGGATCCTCATCTTTTGCCTTCTTGTTTTATCAGAATTATTAGATGTTGTCATTTCAATATTTTTTCCATCTATAACATTCTTAAAGTTTACATCCATCGTTATTCTGTTTGGAAGTCTACCTTTCATGATGAAAAGTTCCAGGAGATACGATGAGGAACTCAGACAAAATAAACAAAAATTAAAAAATATATTTGATACACTGGATGTGGCGATTTGGTCACATGATTTAAAATCAGATACACTTTTAATTACGCCTGGGATTGAAAAATTATACGGGTATTCCTATACCGATTTTTATGAAGATCTCAACCTTTGGAAAAAAGTAATCTACCCAGAGGATTTACATGTTTTATCAAAAAGAGAAAAAAAGGTAGCCGCAGGTGAGACTGTTACCAGTGAATATCGAATTATCCGACCTGACGGTGAAGTACGCTGGATCCAGGACAGGGGGTTCCCAACTTTAGATAGTAAAGGGAATTTTGTCGATTTTAATAGTGTATTATTTGATATCACTGACCGAAAAGAAAGTGAAGACCGGTACCGCAGTCTAGTAGAAATGTCACCAGACATTATTGCAGTTGTTAGCCGATTTAAAATCGAATATATTAACGAAGCAGGCTGGAAGTTAGTTGGAGCCAGCAGTCCAGATGAATTAATTGGGATATCGCCTTTGAGGTTTGTCCCGCCAAACATAGTCGAAAGATTTTCCAATAAATCGGGAAACACAGGTAACCGTGATCAAGAGAGAATGAGACTTGAATTTCAAGTAAAACGGCTCGATGGCGAGATGATTGATGTGGAAATGGCTTCAACTCCGATTCTTTATGAAGGCAGATTTGCCGTTCAGGTTGTAGGCAGGGATATTACGAAACGAAAGAAAGCAGAGAAAACCATTAAGACAATGGCCTATTTTGATACATTAACAGGACTCCCAAATCGAAATCGGTTTAGACAACAGTTAAATAAAGTCTTGAAGCGGCAAGGGGAAAAAATGCTGGCGGTATTGTTCCTTGATTTGGACCGCTTTAAGATCATTAATGATACAAAAGGACATACGATTGGAGATATCATTCTTCAAAAGGTTGCGGGCAAATTGGAAATGGCGGTTGAAAGCGAAGGTTTTGTTTCGAGACAGGGCGGCGATGAGTTTATTATTTTGCTAGAGGATATCAACAGGGAGAAGGCCTCAGAGATAGCGGGGCGGATTCTGAATGAATTTGCCCATCCATTAGAGGTAAATAACCAAGAATTTTTTGTTTCTCCTAGTATCGGTATCAGCATTTATCCTGATGACGGAACAGATGAGGAAACACTCATAAAAAATGCTGATATTGCCATGTACAAAGCGAAAGAGAGTGGAAAGAATAACTTTCAATTTTATTCCTCTCAATTGAACGGGATCTCGATTCGGAAAATGGAGCTGGAAAATGGATTACGGAAAGCATTGGAGCAAGATCAATTGAAGCTTTTCTATCAGCCTCAGATGTCCCTGACAACAGGAGAGGTTGTTGGAATCGAAGCATTGCTCCGCTGGCACCATCCTGAACATGGGTTTATTTCGCCTTCTGAATTTATTCCACTTGCAGAGGAAACAGGATTGATTGTCCCAATTGGTAAATGGGTATTGAAAGAAGCTTGTGAACAAAGGAAAAGGTGGGAGATTGCTGGCCATCGCGATTTTCCAATTGCGGTGAATGTCTCCGTAAGGCAGTTTGAAGATGATCATCTTATTGAATTTATTTCAACCTTACTAGATGACATTGATTTGATGGCCAGCCAGCTAGAGCTTGAAATTACAGAAAGTATTATGCAAAACCTGGAGAATTCAACGATTATTTTAAATCAATTGAAAGAACTTGGAGTCTTGTTATCCATAGACGATTTTGGAACAGGCTATTCCTCGCTCAGTTATTTAAAGCATCTTCCAATTGATAAAATCAAGATCGATAAATCCTTTGTTGATGATATTCTTTATCATTCCAATCAAGGAATGATGGTTAAAACGATTATTGATATGGGCTTGAATTTGAACTTTACCGTAATTGCAGAAGGAATTGAAAAAGAAGAACAGGTATCTTTTTTAAAGAATAATGCTTGTGATATTGGCCAGGGCTATTTATTTAGTAAGCCTTTACCTGCAGACCAACTCGGGCAGTTTCTTTTCCAAATGGATGAAAAAAGTGGTATCCCAATTTAATGGGGATACCACTTTTTTCATTCTAATTAAACAGTTACATGTGCTTTCCTGAACCGCTCCCAAGGTTTCATTTGCCAGCGTCTTAATGCGAAGCAGCCCCTGAGCCACTCATCTGCACCCGTGGCCAGCCAAATTCCTAATAGGCCCAGTCCATAATGCACTCCTAGTAAATAACTTAGGGAGACTGCTATTCCCCACATGGAAATGATTCCAATTATAACCGGAAATCGAACATCGCCAGCGGATTTAAGTGAGTTCATTAAAACGATATTCATCGCCCGGCCAGGTTCAACAAACACGATCGCCCATAGCACAGGGAGGCCGATGGCAATAATACTTGTGTCATTTGTAAAAGACTTTAAAATCGGCGAGCCAATCAAAGCTATGATCAATGAAGTAACAGTTGAGGCAGCCATTGCGATTTTTAATGTACGTATACCGCGGCGAAGGGCCTTGTCGAACTGTTTGCCGCCGATGTAACGTGCAACTAGAAGTTGTGTACCTTGAGCAATTGCGAGCGTAAATAAAAAGCAAACCATATTAATATTTAAAATATAGACTCTCGCTGCCAGGGAGGCTGTTCCCATTGAAACGACAAAACTGGTTATTGCCAGCTGAGATAACTGGTAAGAAAGATTTTCTCCAGCGGACGGAATGCCAATAGAAAGCAGCGCTTTAATATCCTCTTTTTTAGCTTTGAAGATATCGCTTATTTCTAGCTTAAGTGAAAGCCGATTGTAGACAAGATAGATCAGGGCAGCGACAGCATAGGCACGAGCTGCCACCATGGCCCATGAAACTCCCGTTACACCTGTAACCGGTATTCCAAATAACCCTGACAGAGCAATGATATTTCCGGCAATACTAATAAAGTCCATTACTACTGTTACAATCATTGATTCTTTGGTGTACCCATGGCTGCGAAGGACGGCGCTTAAAGCAAGTGAGATCGATTCGAAAAAGAGGGAGATTCCGCAAATTCGCACAAACGTTAGACCATAGCTATATACTTTGCCATGGATGTCAAATAAACTCAAAAGGTGTCCGCCAAAGAAAAAAATGATAATCGCTATCGTAATGCCGAACCAAAAGTTTAGCCCAAAAACGGAGCGGGATAACTGACGTGCGTTCTTCAGACGGCCTGCGCCGAGGTTTTGGCTGATTAAAACAGTGGCGCCAATTGATGTAACCGTGAAAACTAAAATAAATATGTTCAGAAGCTGGTTTGCAACCCCTACACCAGCAGCAGCATTGTCCGAATAATGACTTAACATTAACGTCGCGATAATTCCCATGCCCATATGGAGTGCCAGCTCGATGAGCAACGGCCAAGAAATACTAAAAAGGGACTGTTCTTGAAATTTGTTGTTGAGTTCCTTCAAAGATTTTGCTCCTTTTTCCAATTAAATTATTAAAATATAAATTTCATTTTACACCCAATTGGCTTCACTTATAAAGAAAGAATTTTTTATTTGGCCCTTTTAAACTTGGTTGTTGATTTGCGCTCCA
>NZ_JBALPP010000087.1:3945-24327 GCF_036965425.1 Neobacillus drentensis
CAATCAACAGTGTTAAAAAGCAACTTCTATGTTAATATGCTGAAATTTAGATACTTGAAATAATCCCCCGTCTGTCAGCTTTAATTCCGGAATCACAGGGAGAGCGAGGAAGGATAAGGTCAGAAATGGATTAAAGTGCTGGTGTGCTCCTAACTCTGTTAAAGCATTATGGGTGTCCCTTAATTTTGAATTTACATCCACGTAGGAGCTTTCGGACATCAGGCCGGCAATTGGAAGCTGTAATTTGGATAAAACTTTGCCTTCTTTGATGACAACAAGCCCTCCCTGCATTTCCTTTATTACTTCAGCGGCGATGAGCATATCCTGATCGTTTGTTCCGGCAATAATGAGATTATGAGAGTCATGGGCAATTGTGGTTGCGATAGCCCCGGCTTTTAATCCCAAGCCTTTCACGATCCCAAGCCCGATGTTCTTGGTCATATGGTGCCGTTCAATGACAGCAAGCTTTAGTTGGTCATTCCTTATTGATGGTTGAAAAAGGCCAGCATCGTCCAGGTCGACTTCCTCAATTAGATGCTTTGTAATCAGGCTATTTGGGATAATTCCAATAATATTTGCCTTTTTTATTTTTACGGGAATTTGGAAATGGTCTTCTGTTAATTCCTGAAAGTTGACGGTACATTTAAGTAATTCTGGTGGATTAGTATTTTTTGTTTCTGGAAAATTAATCAAATTACCATCTTTAACAACGGCCAATCCACTTTTAAAAACCTGGGTGATTTTGACGCTATCCAGGTCGTCCAGGATTAAAAAATCTGCTTTATAGCCGGGGGCGATGGCGCCTCTTTCTTCGAGATCAAAGCATTCGGCAGCATTGATGGTAGCCATTTGGATAGCTGTAATGGAATCGATGCCCGACGATATCGCCAGTCTGACATTATGATCAATGCTTCCTTCTTCTAATAGATCGTCTAAATGCTTATCATCGGTGACGAATAAGCAGCGCCTGGAATTCCGGCCTGTTACGACGCCGATGAGCTGCCCAAGATCCTTGGCAACCGTCCCTTCCCGAATCATCAAATACATTCCTTTTCTTAACCGTTCTTTCGCTTCTTCTAGCGTGGTGCATTCATGGTCAGTGCGGATGCCTGATGCCATATAGACATTCAAGTCCTTAGGGGTTAGTCCTGCAGCATGGCCATCAATTTTTTTTCCATTATTTTTCGTTTCCATTAATTTATCCATCATGGAACTTTCTGCGTTAAGGACAGCGGGGTAATTCATTACCTCCGCCAAGCCTAGGACTCTAGGATGCTGATAAAATGGTTTGAGGTCTTCCATTAGAAGAATCGCACCGGCATGTTCAAAATTCGTTGCCGGAACGCAGGATGGCAGCATAATGAAAAAATCAAACGGGATCTGGTCTGTGGAGTCTAGTATGTATTGAATGCCGTCCGCACCCGAGACATTGGCGATTTCATGCGGGTCTGCGATGACAGCCGTTACGCCATGAAGGAGGAGAACTTTGGCAAATTCCTTTGGTGTCAACATAGAGGACTCGATATGAACATGCCCATCAATGAAGGAGGGGCAGATATAACTTCCGTTTGCGTCAATAGTTGTAATTCCTGTATAATCACCAATTCCAGCAAAATAGCCGTCCACGATTGCAATGTCTCCATACATGATTTCCCCGTTAAAAACATCGACGATTTTTCCGTTTTTAATGACCGTATCTGCAGGCTGTCTTCCAGATGCGACTGCAATTCTTTTGGTTAACATCTTTTTATCCATATAGCAACATCCTTTTCAATAAAATGGATAGCAAGGGGTAATGATTGACCTTAGTTTATCATACGCGGTTTTTACATGCGAAAGACTCAAAAAAACCTGCCAGCTTGATGAAATTGTCATTGCTTGCAGGTTTTTTATAAGAATGTATTTAATTTCGTTAGCGTCCCCATTTCATTGCCACGGTTAAGGTGCAGCAGCTAGCCGGCTGGTTTTGGTTTGTTTGAGTCGTTAGGATGAAATTTATTCCAGTCGGCGTATATTTGGCTGCGACCGGGACCTTCAGTCCAATTGATTTTATTAAACGATCGACTTCAACATTTTTTCCTTGCTGCGCAGCACTCATCATTTTTTGGGCAAAACCCGCGTCGCCTAAACGATCTAATAAAATACTTCCTTGTTCCATTAATAGACGAAACGAATGAACGGATTGTGAAAATATTTTTATATCCACTGGAGGATAGCTTCGAGGTAATTGAGGGTACATGGCATATACCGGGTAAACAGGCATTGGCGGATAAATCTGGAAGTGAAAAGGGTTATGGTACATCGTAAATCTCCTTCCCTTGATAAAAACAAAAGGCAATATACGGTATGTATTTTAGGTGACATTGGTTCCTGATGAAACACAATGAACGAAAAAACGTTTGGGATTTTTTGATCCCAAACGTTTTTTTCGTTATCGAATATGAATGCTGCCGCTTGAGACATCAAGGTCAATTTTATATTTCCCAGACCCATGTGTTCCTTTGATACTTTTATTGTTGAGATCCTTCGAAGTTAATGGAAGGTCACAGGAGATATTTCCGCTACTTACATCCCCGTTAAGTGTGAAATCAGCGTTATTTGGTAGATCGAGCCCCACTTCCCCTGAGCTAAGGTCGAGTTTAATTGAATCGACTAATTTATCGATTTGAATATTCAGTTCCCCAGAGGCTACATCCGCCTCGACCGCACCTGTATAATGGGTAATGTCGAGATTACCAGAGGATATATCAAAGGAGCCTGTTTTCGTTTTAAGGGAATCAATATCCACATTTCCGGATGAAACATCCTGCTTAAATTTGTTGACATTCAGATTCTTGAGATTCATGTTCCCGGAACCAATATCAACCGTTAACTCATTCAATTTCATTGGTTTGTTTTTTGTGGATCCGGAAAAATTTACATTGCCTGAGCCTAAATCAATCTCCATGTTTTGGTTATAGTCTTCAGGAATGTAGATTTTCAGCTTCTTTTTTTCTGAAAATGGCCCCCAGTTGAACCAATCAAACCACTTGCTTTTAAGCGAAACTTCTACATCGTCTCCATTCTCACGAATATTTAACTTTTGTTTTCCAGTATACACAGCTTTTAAATCATCCCGGTCCTCTGGAATAATGATCGTACTTACGCTCGACACATCTACCTTAATCACCTTGGTATCTGCTGAAACAGCCGCATTACCATCTTGTTTACTCGCAGTTAAAGCGTTGAATTTCCAAGAATGATTAAAGATAATATATAAACCGGTAATAACGACTAATAGAAACAAAATTCTTTTCATTTTTTTCCATCCCCTTTTTTTTACATCTTCTATAACTATGATAAGAAATCCTTTGTTTTCTCCCAATGTACCGGAGAATTATTTTCTTCTAAGACCTGAGACGGAAAAGGGGGTGGCTTGAATTTTTTTCGATTCACGAAAGACCTGCATCCAATTTTTAAAAATTATGGTATCCTTTTAGTGGAGGTGTTTTCGTTGACGATAAAAAAAATAACGCCCAAAGAGCTGCATGAAAGATTAAAGGGTAATGAAAAGGTCCTTTTGCTGGATGTACGGGCGGAAGAGAAATATAACGAATTTCATATAGAGGATCCACAAATTCAAAGTGTTAATATTCCTAAAACGAGTATTTTTGCCCTAGAAGAAACACCAGAGAATTCTCATTTATCCTTACCAAAAGACCAGGAGATTGTTGTCACTTGTACAACAGGTAACTCAGCCGCAAAATGTGCGAATATTTTAGACGGCCTCGACCACCGGGTAATTGTTTTAGAGGGCGGCCTAACGGCTTGGAAGGATTATATGAAATCTCTAAACGATTGATATGGAGAGACATTAAATGCTGCAGAAATTAAATAAACAACTAGAAAAGGTTATGCCATTCATTACTCCTACGGGCGTTGTGACTGGAGTATTGCTTAGTACTTATTTGAAGGATTATTCCTTTTTGATTCCTTGGATTTTCGCCTTTATGACATTTGCCGGTAGTTTAAGCTCTAATTTCAAATCGCTAAAAGAGGTTATCACCCATCCATTTCCGATTTTTATAGCTATGCTTGCCCTTCATGTTTTGATGCCAATATGGGCATGGGGAGTCGGTCATATCGCCTTTCGGGGTGATGTTTACACAATTACCGGTCTTATTTTAGGAATGGTAATCCCAACAGGTGTAACAAGCTTCATCTGGGTTTCAATTTACAAAGGAAACATTCCGCTCGTTTTATCGATTATATTAATAGATACATTGTTATCGCCGTTTTTAGTTCCATACTCCTTGTCCCTATTTGTGGGTCAGAAAATTGATATGGATTTCATCAGTATCATGAAGGGGCTATTCGGAATGATCGTTCTTCCTTCCATAATTGGAATGTTTTTAAACCAGATGACAAAAGGGAAAATACAGGATCAATTGGGCTCCAAACTCGCTCCTTTTTCAAAACTCGCGATTGGAATTGTCGTGATGCTAAATGGGGCTGTTGTTGCGCCATATTTGAAACATATTAATCTAAAACTTATCAGTATTATTTTAGTCGTCTTTTTTATCGCCCTATCTGGATATCTATTGTCCTTTCTGATTGGGCGCTTGCTGAAGCAGGACCGCGATACGGTTATTGCTTTGACCTTCACGGGAGGGATGCGAAACATTAGCGCCGGGGCTGTGATCGCTGTTTCCTTTTTTCCGGCCTCAGTTGCGGTGCCTGTTGTCGTTGGCATGCTTTTTCAACAAATACTAGCTTCCCTAAATGGACATTTTCTTGACCGCTTTTATCAAGAAAAAGTGGAAAAGCAGGAATCAGTTGCTTTATAAAAATAGAGAAATCCCCTTACAAATTTTGTGAGGGGATTTCTCTATTTTTATCTTAAGGAAAATCAAACATAACCAACCCATCTTTCTACTATATATTAATTAAACCATCTTTCGGGTCGTAGAATGACGATTGCAAGTTTAACAGAAAAGGAGGTTACCACTATCGGAAATCTAACGATTGAAAAGATAAATCAAATGAACAAGGATGTTTTCGTGGAAACTTTAGGCTGGATATTTGAGCATTCACCCTGGGTGGCGCAGGGGGCGTGGGAGAGGCAGCCGTTTCAATCACGTAATCATCTCTTCCAAACGATGTTAACGATTGTGCAAAATGCCGAGGAATCCTTGCAATTGGCTCTTCTCCGTGCCCATCCTGATTTAGGAACAAGATTAAAAATGTCGGATGTATCCCAACAAGAGCAGACGCGAGTTGGATTAGATAAACTATCAAAGGATGAATATGAAGAGTTTGCTGCACTTAACCAGAGATATGTAACGAAATTTGGTTTTCCTTTTATCATGGCAGTGAAGGGGCAGAACAAAGATACCATTCTTTCTGCCATGAAAGAACGTGTGGATTATAGCTTTGAGGCAGAATGTGTTACTGCATTGAATGAGGTGTATAAAATCGCAGGGTTCCGCTTGAACGATATGATTGAATAAGGGGATGAGATAGATGCAGAGAACGATGTGTTATGGAAAAGAAGCTGTTTGGGTTTATCGGACTTACGCTAAACCACTTACTGAGATTCGGTCGATTCCAGAATCAGCCTTTACAGGACGTGGGAATATTCTTTTTGGCATGAATGTGAAAGTAGCAGTAGAAGGGGATGCCTTTCTTTCTTCTTTTAAAGATGGGGATAACACATTAGTTGTTGCAACAGATTCCATGAAGAATTTTATTCTCAAGCATGCAGGGGATTATGACGGAGCAACGCAGGAGGGTTTCTTGGAATTTGTCGCCCATCGTTTTCTTGAAAAATATCCGCAGATGACGGGTATCAAGATTTCCGGTGAGCAAATTTCTTTTGATGAACTTCCTGTTCCAACAAAGGGTGGATTTAAGCCTAGTCCTTTAGTATTTCGCTATTCCTTGAACGAACAGGCCTGTGCGCGAGTTGAAGTGGAACGCTGCGAAAACGGAATCACCACAACAGATCATTGGAGCAGTTTGAAGGGACTGAAGCTGATTAAGGTGAGAGGCAGCTCCTTTTTTGGCTATGTGAAGGATGAATATACGACACTGCCAGAATCATTTGACCGTCCTCTCTTTATCTTTTTGAATATCGATTGGCATTACAACGATATGAATGCCGCCCGGGGACATACTCCAGAAGGATATGTTGCGGCTGAGCAAATAAGAGATATTGCCCATACGATATTTCACGAGGAAAATTCACCTTCTATCCAAAATCTTATCTATCGTATTGGCAAGAGAATCCTGCAGCGTTTCCCACAATTAGTGGAAGTCCGCTTTGAGTCCAATAATCGGACATGGGAAACGATCTTAGACGAAATTCCAGCATCGGAAGAAGGCAAAGTATTTACTGAGCCCCGCCCGCCATTTGGCTTTCAACGTTTTTCGATGACAAGAGATGATCTGGTAAATGCTGAGGGGCCAGAGGAATGACCGGTAAGCTGACAACCCATGTACTTGATATAAGCATTGGAAAGCCTGCTTATGGTGTTCAGGTGGAATTATGGGCAGCTGGTTCAGATAGCTCATTTGAATGCTTAAAAATCAGCAGCACGAACGAGGATGGCAGGTTAAACCAGCCGCTCCTAGAGGGTGGGTCTATGAAAAAAGGAATTTATGAAATTCGGTTCCATGTTGGAGATTATTTTCGAAATCGCAGTGCTTCAATTGGTGATCCTTCTTTTTTGGATTGTGTTCCTATTCGCTTTGGTATTTCTGATCCTGCATCCCACTATCATGTGCCATTGTTGATATCACCCGGTGGTTACAGCACCTATAGAGGGAGTTAGGGAGGTTTATATGACGAAAGAGCTATGGGTGAAAAATGGCCTTGTTTTTACTGAGGAAGGCTTCCGTGAGGTAAATATCAAAATCATGGATGGAAAAATTGACTCCCTAGAAAAAGCTGAACCAATTGGAGATTGCATTGATGCGGGCGGGTGTCTGGTTGTTCCTGGTTTTATTGATGCACATGTCCATTTTAATGATCCTGGAAGGACCGATTGGGAAGGAATAGAAACGGGCAGTCGAGCTGCTGCTATGGGCGGAACGACCACCATTTTTGATATGCCGCTTAATTGTTCACCTTCAATCACAAGCTTGCAGAATTTGCATGAAAAGAAAGAGTACTTAAGGGAACTTTCACATGTTGACTATGCTCTTTGGGGGGGAATGACCGAGACTAACCTCGATAAACGGTCAGAACTAGCGCAAATGAGCAAGGGGATTATTGCTTGGAAGGCGTTTATGAGTGAGAGCGGGATTGACGATTTTCAGTTCGTATCACCGAATGGATTAACAAAAGCCATGCAAGCGGCGAAGGAGCAAAAAAAAATTCTCGCCCTCCATGCCGAATGGGATAAGGAGATTACTAGACTTACTGCGTTTTATCAATATCGTGCCGGGATGGATGAAAGGAGAGCCTTTCTCGCAAGCAGGCCAATAGCTGCGGAAGAAAAGGCTGTTAGCTTTTGTTTAGAATTGGCGGCAAAATACGGAACAGCTATTCACATTGTTCACATTAGTTCAGCCAAAGTGGCATTTCTGATTGAGCAAGCGAAGAAGAGTGGTGTGAACGTAACGGTTGAAACATGTCCGCACTACCTCATTTTTGATGAAGAGGATTTCATAGAAAAAGGTGCAATCCTTAAATGTGCCCCGCCTTTAAGACATAGGGAAGAGGTGGAGGGCTTATGGGACTGCATTAAGAATGGCATAATCGATACGATTGGTTCTGATCATTCGCCTTGCCTAGCTTCCATGAAATCAACCTCTTCCATCTGGGAGGCGTGGGGCGGAATCCAAGGGGTTCAATTTACTTGGCTTGCTTTAATGGATGAGGCTCTGAAACGAAAGATTGACCTGAAACATATTTTGCCCTTAGGTACCTCTAATGTCGCCGAAAGGTTTGGAATCCCAGCTAGAAAAGGGAGAATTCAGCCGGGATTGGATGCAGATTTAGTGGTGATTCGTCTCGATGAAACCACGATTGCGGATAAAAAATCCTTTGGGTTTCGGAATCCTTTTTCGCCTTACGAAAACAGGGAATTTTCCCTCAAAATTAAGAAAACGATTTTACGCGGCAAGGTAATTTATGATGATCAAAAAGGAGTCACAAAAGAAAAATTTGGACTATGCCTCTAACAAGGGAGAGATTGTCATGAGTCATGTTCCTGCAAATCTAGCAGATGCAATCGAATGGCTAAGTTCATTTGGAGCAGTTTCGGAAGGCGGGGTTACCCGTCTCCTTTACTCCAAAGCTTGGAAAGAGGCTCAACAGACGCTAAAAGAATGGATGGATGAGCTCGGATTTCAAACGTATTATGATTCGATTGGAAACTTGTTTGGAAGGTTGTCATGTGGAAATTCAATGAGCCCTACCATACTCGTAGGGTCCCATGTTGATTCGGTTACATTAGGAGGTAAATATGACGGAGCCTATGGAATCCTGGCGGGAATCCTTGCATTAAGCTATCTTAAACAGCAATTTGGTGAGCCAAAGGTGAATCTTGAAATCGTCTCATTATGTGAAGAGGAAGGGAGCCGCTTCCCGATAGCCTGCTTTGGCTCCGGCATGATGACGGGGGTCTATACCTTTCAAGATATTGAGGGTTTAAAAGATTCAGAGGGCATAAGCTTTGAGTCAGCAATGAAGGAAGCGGGCTTTGGGTTTGCCAATCCAGATTATCTGATACGAAATGATATCGATAGATTTGTTGAATTACATATTGAACAAGGACCAACTCTAGAAAAGCTTCAAAAATCTATCGGTATCGTTCAAACCATTGTCGGGCAAAAGCGGTTTATGATTAAGGTAAACGGGGAATCCAACCATGCCGGTACGACATTAATGAAATGGCGGAAAGATCCGCTGCGCGGTGCGGCAGCCATGATTGATGACTTATATAACTTGGCTGAAGGATTCGATGAGAATTTGGTCACAACAGTGGGGCAGCTTTTGGTAGAACCGAATGTGTCAAATGTGATACCGAATCAGGTGGTTTTTACTGTGGATGCCAGACATCCAACGGAAGCGATTTTGAACTCCTTTTGCGAGCGATTTTCAAGCCGTTTTATGGAAATTGCGAAGCAGAAGGGACTGCATATCGAGATAGATAAATGGCATGAGGTTCAGCCCGTGCAAATGGATGTTAAGTTAAATGAAATGATTCAGGACATATGCACGAATCGTAATATTGGCTATCATGTGATGCATAGCGGAGCAGGGCACGATGCTCAACTATTTGCGAGAATTTGCCCAACTACCATACTGTTCGTCCCAAGTAAGGGGGGAATTAGTCATTCCCCGCTGGAATATACCTCGAACAATGAACTAGAAATAGGTCTTGATGTATTAATCGAATTATTACATCAGTTAGCCTATAAGTAGTAAGGAGAGTGATATTATGAATAAAGACAAGGAAAGAATTGTAAAGTGGGTTGAAGAGCAAGAAGATGAACTGGTTCATTTTTTAAAAAAATTAGTGCAAACTCCTTCGGATAATCCTATTGGAGACTGTTATCCAATTGCTTCTCTCCTCCATCAACAGCTATGCGAACTTGGATTTGACGATGTCTCTTTGTTAAAGGTAGACGATGATGAGGTAAAAGCGAACGGGATGATTAGTTTGGCCAATGTCGTTGCCAAATCCGGATTTGGCAGTGGGAATGGTACTAATATTGTATTAAATGCACATGGTGATGTGGTGCCGCCAGGATTAGGCTGGAGTGTAGATCCGTATGGAGCAGAGATTATTGAGGGGAAAATGTATGGTCGGGGAGTGGCTGTTTCTAAATCTGATATTGCTGCTTATACGTTCGCAGTCCAAGCTTTAAAACAGGCTGGAGTCCATCAACCATTAACCGGGCAAGTCGACTTGGCATTTACATTTGATGAAGAAACAGGTGGAGAAATAGGGCCTAAATGGCTGTTGGAACGAGCGGTTATCAAGCCTGATTTAGCGATTGCCGCTGGGTTTACCTATTCTGCAGTAAATGCCCACAATGGCTGCTTACATTTTGAAATCAAGACAACAGGAAAATCCGCCCATGCTGCCCTTCCTCATACAGGCATTGATGCCATCGAAGCAACTTCTCAAATCTTGAACGCTCTATACGAATATCGTAAGACACTCACAGTGAAAAAATCCTCAGTACCGGGTATTGATCATCCAACATTGGTTGTGGGACTCATAACAGGGGGGATTAACACCAATGTGGTGCCTGATGAATGCAAGATTAGGATTGACCGAAGGCTGATACCGGGAGAGGACGCAGTACAGGCTGAAGGTGAGCTTTGTGAAATTGTAAATCAATCAGTTGCACATATCGAAGGTTTAAAAGTAGAAATACGGAAAATCCTTCATGCTGAAAGCTTTGGGCCGGTTTCAGAAGATTCTCCATTAATCGAAGCCTTGAATGCGAATTGGAATTTGCTGATGAAGGAAAAAGGGCAATTATCTATCAACGGGGTTCCGATTTATGCTGATGCCCGGCATTTTTATACGAAGGGGATCCCTACCATTATGTTTGGTGTCGGACCAAAATTGCTAGAAGAAGCCAATGGACACCGGGCAGACGAAAATATTCGTTTAGAAGATTTGCTGGATGCCACTAAAATTATTGCTTGTACACTATATGATTTATTGTCGGTATCTTCTTAACGGGAATTCAACAAAATTAGTAGTTCATGTAAGCCAGTGCCTATTTTAAGGATGCTGGCTTATTATTTTTCTTTTTTCAATGTGGTAAAATTTAATAAAAAGACTACTTTAGAAAAAAATGCCGTGACGGTCGATAAGAGCGATTCATAAAGCCCGTCATACCCGAAAAACTGGGGTGACGGTCGATAAGAGCGGGGAATTATTTTATATTACTACATTCGATTTAATCAACAAACATAATTAACATTAAAAAGGAGCTTTCCAAATATGAACATAATAGACCTGCATTGCGATGCCTTATTGAAACTCCAAGAGGGCAAAGGTACATTGCGTTTTGCGGATGCACCTGAATTAGAAACAAACAAAACCCGGTTACAAAAAGGAAACATAAAGGTTCAATGCTTTGCAATCTTTATCGACCCTGATATCCCATCTGATCAGAAATTCCAAGTAGCACTGGAACAAATCGATTATTTTTATCAGGAAGTTCTGGGGAAAAACCCTGATATGATACATATTAAAGATTGGTCTGATTTTGATAGTTTAAAAATTGGCCAGATTGGGGCGATGCTAACGCTTGAGGGCGTGGATGCGATTGGCAATGATTTAATGAAGCTCCGTATTCTTTATCAGCTTGGTGTTCGTTCGGTGGGTTTGACTTGGAATAATGCCAATCTTGCTGCAGATGGAGCCGGTGAACCGCGCGGCGGCGGATTGACATTGTTGGGAAAAGCTATTGTTGCTTTAAATAATGAGCATCAGGTACTTACAGATGTATCCCATTTAAGTGATAAGGCTTTTTGGGATGTGATGGAGATCGCCCAATTCCCGATTGCGAGTCACTCTAACTCAAGGGCGCTTTGCCATCATCAACGTAATCTTACAGACGAGCAGGCAGAGGCAATGTTTCGCAAAGGCGGTCTGATCCACGTTGTCTACAATCCACCTTTTGTAACAGAAAATGGCGAAGCAACCATAGCTGACCTTGTGAAACATATTGATCATTTTTGCTCTTTAGGAGGAGTAAAGCAAATTGGGCTCGGTTCGGACTTCGACGGGATCGCGACCTTTATCACCAATTTAGAAGATGCCTCTAAAACTCAAAATCTCATAAATGAATTGTTAAAGCATTACAAAGAGGAAGAAGTAAGGGGATTTGCTTATCAAAACTTTCTTGACCATAGACCAGGATTCTCAAAATGAAGGTTAGGGAAAATGGAATCACCATTGGTAAGTTGCCTGCAGGGGTAAAAAACTGTATCACGGATGTAGAGGGTGTAGCGGTTGGGCATGTGACAATGAACTTCCCTCTGGATGCGGCTGGTGACGAATATGTATGTACCGGAGTAACAGCTATCCTCCCTCATAAAGGCAATCTGTTTAAAGAAAAAGTGACAGCTGCGAGCTTTGTCATTAACGGGTTCGGAAAAACAACAGGCCTTGTGCAGGTAAATGAATTGGGCGTCCTTGAATCGCCGATCATGTTGACGAATACCTTTGCAGTTCCTGCCGTGACTCAAGGAACACTCGAGTATATGCTTGCTGGGAATCCGGAAATCGGCGATACCACTGGGACGATCAATATTGTAGTGGGAGAATGTAATGACAGCTATTTAAATTCGATTCGCTTGTTTCCTGTAAAACCTGAGCATGCCATCGATGCCATCCAGAATGCATCTGAACACCGAGCTGAGGAAGGCGCAGTTGGTGCCGGCAAAGGAATGATTTGCTTTGGCTACAAAGGCGGGATTGGCACTTCTTCTAGAATGGTTGAGGAGTATACAATTGGCTGCCTTGTCCTTACGAATTTTGGGAAAAAGGAAGAACTTTTGAGGTTTCGAACTTCTGAAAGGTCTGCATTGTCAGAGACCTCCGATGGTTCGATCATCATCGTGCTGGCAACTGACGCACCATTAAGTGACCGACAATTACAGCGTGTTGCAAAAAGATGCGGAATTGGCCTAGGCCGAACGGGCAGTCATTTCAGCCACGGAAGCGGGGATATCGTCATTGCTTTTTCAACGGCTCATAAAATAGCGCATTTTTCGGATGAGGTGACGGAGATCCGTAAACAGCTTCGTGAAGACCATCCAATCATGAACCAGCTATTTGCAGCTGCTGCTGAAGCGGCGGAAGAGGCAATCTTCAATTCACTATCACAGGCAGATACGACTAAAGGCAGAGCCGGACGAATTGTCCATCATATCGACTTACTAAAAGAGGAGTAAATAACGTGTACCTTACCATAAAAGAAACAGCAGAATTTTTATCGATACCGGAGCAGACTGTCAAAAGTCTAATCCAGCAAAAGAAAATCCGCGCCCTCTTTGACGGCAGCGAATATTTAATTTATAAAGAACAATTCAACACTCATTTAAAACAAATGGAAAAATACAAACAACTCGTAGAAGAAATATTAAGCGAACCTATTCCAGAAGATTTAGATGTAAAGGATGAGGACTAGTGAGGGAAATTATTTTAAAAAGAATTTATGAACCTTTTGATGAGATGGATGGCAGCCGCATTTTGATTGACCGGGTGTGGCCGCGGGGGATGTCGAAGGAAGCAGCGAAGGTAACCCATTGGTTTAAGGATATTTCCCCAAGCCCTGAGCTTCGGAAATGGTTTTGTCATAAACCTGAGCTATTTGATGAATTTCGCAGTAAATATATTGATGAACTTCGGACTGACGAAAAGAAGCTTCAACTGATCGAGCAAATTATGGATGCCTCCGCTAATAATAAAGTAACTTTACTTTATGGTGCAAAAGATCCAGTGTACAATCATGCTCGCGTTTTGCAGGAAGAGCTTAATAGAAAAATAAAGATAGGAAATGATTATGTTGAATAAAAAGATTGCATTATCCTGGAGCGGCGGGAAGGATGGATGCATGGCATTGCACCACTTAGTGGAGCAGGGTTATGAGGTTGCATGCTTACTTACGACCGTTCCAGTCGAAATCGGGAGAACCTTTGGTCATGGAGAAAAAACCGAAATGATCAAGCTTCAAGGAAACTCGTTAAATATACCCGTACATTTTATCGAATGTTCCTTTGATCATTATACTGAAGACTTTATTAAAACTCTTAAACAACTAAAAGATCAATATGTTCTAAGTGGCATTGCATTTGGAGATTTATATTTTGACCCTCACCGTGAGTGGGGAGAAAAAGTTGCGGAGGCCGCTGGTGTTAATGCTATCTATCCCCTATGGATGAAGCAGGAAGAGGCCTCGCAGGCACTTGAAGATTTTGTTCGAACCGGTTATAAAGCTGTGGTTATTCGAGTAAGAGAAGATATTTTAGATGAGTTGTGGCTTGGCAGAAAAATAGATTCTTCATTTGTTAAGGATATTCTTGTTACTAAAAGTTGTCCGATGGGCGAAGCTGGTGAATACCACACCTTTGTTTATGATGGACCATTATTTTCAAAAAGAATTCAGCTGGAAAAAGGAAAAATTATTTCCCTTGAAACTACTAAGAAATTAGAATTTGAGTATTTTTGTCTAACAGACCATGACTGATAATTATTAATAAAAACTAAGAAATTTTATAGTATTCTTTATACCACTCAACAAACTTTCTGATTCCCTCTTTAACAGAAGTTATAGGTTTATAGTTAATATCATTTACTAAGTCGTCAATATCAGCATATGTTTCTAGGACATCGCCTGGCTGAAATGGTAACAATTTCATATCAGCATCCTTTCCGAGGTATTCTTCGAGCACTTGGATAAAGTCATTAAGGTTTACTGGATGATGGTTACCAATGTTATAGATTTTATAATAAGAATTAGATTTGTCAGGCGGTCCTTTTTTTATAAGTCGATATATGGATTCTATTACATCATCAATATAGGTAAAGTCTCTTTTCATATTTCCATAGTTATAAACCTCGATAGGTTCTTGATTCATGATGGCATTCGAAAATGTAAAGTATGCCATATCCGGTCTGCCCCAAGGTCCGTAAACTGTAAAGAAGCGGAGCCCAGTTGTAGGGAGTTGATATAATTGGCTGTATGAATAAGCCAATAACTCATTAGCTTTTTTTGTAGCACCATATAAGCTCACCGGGTTATCAACACGATCATGCACAGAAAACGGTATTTTTTTATTGTTCCCGTAAACAGAACTTGATGATGCATAAATTAGATGTTTGATTTGATGTTTTTTACAGCAGTCAAGTATATTTGCAAATCCAACAAGGTTTGATTGGATATACACATGGGGATTTTGCAAACTGTATCTTACTCCTGCTTGAGCTGCCAGATTAATAACAATGTCAATGTTATATTGGTCAAAGATACTTTCCAATAACTCGAGGTTTTCGATGGAACCTTTAATGAATGAAAAATTTGGATTCTTTGCTAGAATGCTTAATCTATCATATTTTAAAGTAGTGTCATAATAATTATTTATATTATCAATACCAAGCACATGGAAACCTTCATCTAACAAACGCTTAGTAAGATGGAAACCTATGAAGCCTGCACAACCAGTGACAAATACGCCTCCAGTTAATCTTTGCACGTTTATTCCTCCAATTCTATTTAACCAAATGCTGCTGGGGATAAACAGTTCGACACAGCAGAAAACTAGGTTATTTTCCTTCCTCGTTAAAATCTGAAGAATTTTTAATCTGCGAAAAGCTTCCTAAGATAAATTGTAAGTTTCTGATCTCTTCATTTATTCCTATTAGTTTAGTGTTAAATCCAAAGATAGAGTTTGAAAGAAGGGGACTTACATTCATTATTTTGGTGTTTTTAAGAAGAATACTATGTTCAACCATACAATTAATGAGTGATGAATCATCTTGAATTGAAATATAAGGCCCTATTTTTGCGTTTTTTAAAATGCAGTTATTTCCAATCAAAACAGGGCCTTCTAATGTGCAATTTTCAAGTATGGTGTTAGACCCAACCTGCACTTTATCTCCCAGCATTTTCGAAAGCACCCATTCGTTGGCAGCCAGCCATCTTCCAATTGTTCCTACATCTGAAAAAGGTTCTTTTGTAATAGAATATGAAATGGGATAATCCTGATTGATCATCCACTGAATGGCATCAGTAATTTCATATTCTCCTCTTTTGGAAAGAGATATATTGCGGATAGCATCAAAAATAGATCCATCGAATATATACATACCTATTACAGCAAGATTACTTTTAGGATGCTTTGGTTTTTCTTCCAAACTAATAACTTGGTGATTTTTGATTTCAGCAATCCCAAAATCACTTCCATTTTTTACCTCTGATAGAAGGATGGCTCCTTTATTACCTTTAAATGCTTGAATAAGAGTTTCAAGGGGCTCGAGAATGATATTATCTCCAAGCATTAATATAAAAGAATCATTGCTAATAAATGATTCCGCCTGGCTAAGTGCATGGGCGATTCCCAATTGCTCTGTTTGATAAATATATTGAATCTTTAAATCTTTATGGATAAAGGAAATATAGTTAATAATTTCCTTTTGTCCGGGATTCATTACAATACCAATTTCCGTTATTCCAGCTTTTTTCATCTTCATGATGCAATCATTAAGTATTGGCTGATTTGCAACAGGTAAAAGAGTTTTTGGTAGACTAGAAGAAAAAGGCTGAATGCGTGTTCCTTTACCCGCACAAAGTATGACTCCCTTCATAATATTTCTCCTTTCTGGGTTAAATATCTGGCATACCAACTCCTGCATAATGGTAGCCCAACTTCTTCATGTCAGATGCATTAAGGACATTTCTGCCATCGAATACAAATGGGGAAGAAATAATATTAATCGCAGTTTTCCAATCAATCTCAATAATTTCTTTCCATTCCGTTAGTATAAGGACAGCATCAGCCTCATTTAATGCTTCCATTGGATTGGATGTATAAATAATAGAAGGATAAATTTTTTTGACATGCTCTGTACCTTGAGGATCGTATGCAGTAATAGTGGCATTGTTTTGCAGTAGATAATCGATCATTTTTAGGGAGGGAGCTTCTCTAATATCGTCTGTGTTAGGTTTGAATGTTAAGCCTAATATAGCAATACGTTTTCCTGAGAGTGTACCTAAAGCTTTCTTTATTTTTTCCAAAAACCAATCTGTTTGTGTTTGGTTTACATGTGTGACAGCTTGAAGTATATTCAAGGTGATATTATTTTCGGATGCCAATGCCATTAATGCGCTGATATCCTTCGGAAAACATGACCCTCCATAGCCTATTCCCGCCTGGAGAAACTGAGGACCAATCCTGCTATCCAGCCCCATTCCTTTTGCTACTTCGCCCACATTTGCTCCAATTCTTTCACAAAATCTTGCCAGTTCATTTATAAAGGAAATTTTTGTAGCTAAAAATGCGTTTGAAGCGTATTTAATCATTTCTGCATTTATTGGGGTTGTAAAAAGTATTTCGGAGCTGACATTGTTATACAATTGCTTCATCATTTCTTGTGCTTCCCTTGTTTCACAGCCAATCACAATTCGTTCAGGATGCAATGCATCGTATAATGCCATTCCCTCTCTTAGAAATTCGGGGTTCGAAATCAGGTCGAAAGGTATCTTCAAATTTCGTTTTGTTAGTTCATTTCTGATTATATTTTTAATTTTTGCACTAGTTCCTACAGGGACGGTACTCTTCATAACAATTACTTTGTATTCGTTCATTAAATTTCCAATTGCCCTTGCCACTTCTTCTACATAGGACAAATCAGCTTGTCCGCCCAATAATGATGGAGTACCTACCGTAATGAAAAGGATGGAGCATTTATCAATACATTCATCCAATCGGGTTGTGAAGGAAAGTTTTCCGGTTACTGTGAGTTTTTTTAACAACTCTTCTATATCTTCTTCATAAAAGGGAAGGCTCGCAGTTTTAAGTTGTTCTATTTTTTCCTCATCATGGTCAATGGCAAAAACAGTATGTCCACTCAATGCTAAAGCGACACTTGTTGTAGTTCCCACATAGCCCGTCCCGATTACTGCTATGTTCATTCGTTTGACCTCCTTACCGCATTTTTCAAATAAATCCTTATGATTAATGTAGTTTATGAGATAAATCAAGGATTTGAAACAGTTAAAAACCTAATCTATTGAAAGTTTTACTTCAAAGTGGGTGAGTTTTTTTATTACTTCCGCATATGGCCCTTTCAATACTTGTACGATTTCATATCATAAAATAAGTCTACTTGAGGAATCTGTAACAATCACCCTAGTTAAGTTTCAATCAAACTAAAAAGATGGTCTCGCTTTGGCGGACTTCAAAGGAGGGTTATTTTGAAGGAGATAGTAATTCTTCCATGGGAGGAAAGGGAAGATATTAAAGTTTTTGTCCCCGATTATGTTAATGCATTAGCAAAAGAGGTTATTAAAAATTATAGTTTTCAGGTTAATACCATGGAGGTTATAGCAACTAAGCCTGAACAGGGCGGAGCTATTTG
This sequence comes from Neobacillus drentensis, assembly GCF_036965425.1. GTDB lineage: Bacteria > Bacillota > Bacilli > Bacillales > Cytobacillaceae > Neobacillus > Neobacillus drentensis_F. The sequence goes on from NZ_JBALPP010000087.1 coordinate 22,044, forward strand.
GAAAATTTCCACCAGTAAGGGGCCCAAAAGTTTAAAACTGTTACACAGAAGGCCGACCAGAAGTTTATTCAGCCTTGGGGCACAAAGATACTTGGTTGATGTTAAAGGTGCAAGAGTGCCGGCTATCGTCAAAACAAAACATGGACAAGATTTTATTGAAGCTGGCGGAAAAGTATGGTTTGTTGCTGAATGGATTGAACCACTGACCCCGATATCAAAGGATTTAGAAGGAACAAAGCAGCTTTGTTACACTCTAGGTCAATTTCATGCTCAAACTAGGGGCTATGTCCCTCCAGATGGGGCTGAAATTGCTTCAAGATTGTATAAATGGCCAAGGAAGTATGAAAAAATGATTACCAAAATGGATTGGTTTAAAAATTTATCCCAAGCCTATAATCACATGCCAGCAAGTTCAACTATATTGAATGTAATCGATAAATTTCAAGATCAAGCTAGAACAAGTCTAAATAGACTGAATCAATCTAAATATTCCGACTTAATAAAAATAGGAAATAAAGAATGGGGCCTTGCTCATCAAGATTATGGCTGGTCCAATTCACAAATGGGACGTAATGGAATGTGGATTATCGACCTGGATGGTGTTGCCTATGACCTACCCATTCGGGATTTGAGAAAGTTGATTACTGGTAAAATGGCAGAATTATATAAATGGGATGTAACATGGGTTCGTGAAATGATTTTGGCTTATCACAAAGCAAATCCAATATCCCCTGAATTATATGAAGTATTAATGATTGATTTATCTTTGCCCAATGAATTTTACAGATTTATGAAAGACCTTGTGAAGGAACCGGAATTATTCCTAAATCAAGCAACATCAGAAGTAATTACAGCTCTTATCGAGACAGAACAATCCAAATGGCCTGTCTTAAAAGCGATTCAAAATGATTGGAGGAAATAGGAAAATATGAAAATATTAATGGTTTGTACAGAAAAACTTCCTGTTCCCCCAGTATTAGGAGGAGCAATCCAAACATATATTTCAGGGATATTGCCATATATAAGTAAACTCCATGATATTACTGTCTTGGGGATTAATGATGCAGCTTTGCCGGAAACTGAAACGAAAAATGGAATCCATTATGTTCGTGTACCAGGGAAAATTTTTGAAATCTATCGTGAAGGGGTTGTTCGCTATATTCAAAACAATCACTTCGATCTGATCCATATATTTAATCGCCCGCGACTAGTTCTGCCCGTCCGGCAAGTTGCTCCTCAGTCCAGAATTACCTTAAGCATGCATAATGATATGTTCAATTTGGAAAAAATTGAACCGTCAGAAGCAAATGCCGTTGTACAAGAAGTATCAAAAATTGTAACTGTGAGTAATTATGTCGGAAATGTCATCCGCAACCTTTATCCTCAAGCATCGACAAAACTCCAAACCATCTATTCCGGAGTCGATACGGAACGATTTCTACCTGGCAGCCATTCCAAAATGAAAAGAACTAGGAGTTCGATTCGTAAAGAACATGGATTAGAGAACAAAACGGTCATTTTATTTGCGGGAAGACTTTCAGCCAACAAAGGAGTCGACAGATTAGTCAGAGCTTTACCATTGCTTTCTAAAAAGTATAAAGATTTGGCTTTAGTCATCGTCGGAAGTAATTGGTTTAGCCAAAATGAGATAACCGATTATGTAGCCTATGTCAGAGCATTAGCGGCAACACAATCAGTACCTGTTATGACAACAGGCTTTGTTAGTCCATATGATATCCAAAACTGGTTTGCAGCGGCTGATTTATTTGTCTGTACCTCAATTTGGCAGGAACCTCTGGCAAGAGTTCATTATGAAGCAATGGCAGCAGGTCTTCCAATCGTTACAACGGCAAGGGGAGGAAATCCCGAAGTTATTCTTCCTAAGGAAAATGGATTAATAGTGGAAAATCCGGAGGATCCAGAGAATTTTTCCAAAAAAATAACCGAAATATTATCTGACAAATATATGATGAAAAAAATGGGGGAAAAAGGAAGAGAACTTGCTGAAACCCAATACCAATGGACGAGAGTAGCAGACGAGGTACTTGAAGTATGGAATCAATCTGAAAATGCTGAAATTCAAATTTCAGAAAAGGAAAGCATGATAACAGAAAATGGAGTCGAGAATGCTAGAATAGAAGGCGAATCTAAAATAGATAATGCCACAGACAGTAAAGATTCCACAAAAGATAATGCCACAGATAGTAAAGAAAAAAATAAATACAAAAAAAGTAGAAGTCACAAAAAACATAATAATAAAAATAATAGGATAAGTCGATGACCT
>NZ_JBALPP010000088.1:0-1973 GCF_036965425.1 Neobacillus drentensis
CATGTATTAGGCACGCCGCCAGCGTTCGTCCTGAGCCAGGATCAAACTCTCCAAGAAAGTTGATTAGCTCATAAAATAAAACGTTGGCTCGTTTCAAAAAGAAACGAATATTATTGTTTGTTGACGTTTTTGTTTGTTTAGTTTTCAAAGAGCAATTTTTCAAGACAGGATATTAATATACCATCTCGTTTTCGTTGCGTCAATTACTTTTTTAAAAAACTTTTTAATCAACTCAGCGACAGTTATTAATATTATATTAGAATATTAATCTCGTCAAGAGTTTTTTTAAAGCCCGAAATAAGAAACAATCAATCTGGCGTTTCCCTCTCAGGAATTACTATATTACTATCATGCTGCAGCAATATCAACAACAGTTTTTAATTTTTTTAAAATAAACTTCTAAGCTACCAATTTGTCCAATAGTATATCCATAAAAAAACCTGACCACCATTAAGGGGCCAGGCACTACTTTAATAATCAATTTTGATTTTCAAGAATGTCCTTCATTTTCTGGAGATCTTTGTTGTTTGCTCTTTTCATCATGGTGGACATGAAGGGGGCAGCTATTTTTGAAAAGCCGGTCGGATTTCCTTTATTCCTTAATTTCATTAAAGTACTGTTGTCAGAAAGAGCTTCCCACGTATAGGTGGTCTCCATTGGAAAAGGCCCATTCGCTGTTCTCATTACAAGCTTCTTCCCAGGAATATACTCAGCAATTTCATAAACATAAGCTAGTTCACGTCCAAGAAATTGAGCTTTAAAGGCAACTTTTGAACCAACTTTCAAAGGCTTTGGAGTTTTCCATTCCGCTGATTGAATATTTACATACCATTCTGGTGCATTGTCCGGATTCGTTGCGTATGCTGATACTTGATCAACTGGGCGCTGAATTTTTATTTCTGTAAAAACATCTACCAAGTATGTTCCCCCCTAAGTGCCTCTTATGATTGTTCACAATATTTTTTAAGCAAAGTTCCAAGCAGGTATTTCCAACCTTCTGTATGGTCTTGTTCCCAGCTATCTCTAATGACGCCCGACGCAGTATGAGAAAGCTGCAGTAAAGTTGCTCTTTCTTTTTCTAGAAGTCGATAGGTATAGGAACTGTTTACTGCCCCTTGCATTCCTAAGTGGCCATGCAAACGGATTTCTTCCGGGGCGTTCACATAATAAACATTCCCCCAGACAGCCCCCTCCTTTTCACGCCATCTCTCGATAAATTGACCGCCAGGGACTGGATCGAATGTAAAATGTGATGGTACTCCTTTGGGAGCGATGCGGAATTCCCACCAATCACCCGCATTTTCCGTTAATGCCTTGAAAACCTGTTCACGTGGGGCATTGATAAGCACCTCTTGCTCGATACGAAAAGCTTTGCTTTGTTCTTGATTGGTTATTTCCATGGCTGACTCTCCTTCTATTTTATTAGTTTCAACTACTGTTCGCAGATTTAGTAATGAAGTGGCTGTTGTCTGCATGTATTTCCCAACCCAGCGGTTATGCACTTCCTGAAGCGGGACCGCGTTAAGAAAATTCCGCCGGTATTTCCCCTCACGTCTGACGATAACTAAATTTCCTTCTTCCAAAATCGATAAATGCTTCATGATCGCAAATCTTGTGACTTCTGGAAAATATTCAATTAGTTCGCCTGTTGTTTTGGCTGATTGTTTAAGGATATCCAATATCTGTCTTCGTATCGGGTGTCCTAAAGCTTTAAATAAAGTTGAAAGTTCGTCACTCATTACAACGATCCTTTCTATACTAACTCCAAATTTATTATATGTGAATAAATGGTCACATATAATATGTGACCAAATAGTAACATGTAAAACATAATGAGTCAAGTTGCAAAACAGATAGCTTTATCATATTTTAATTTACCCATTTATTATTTGAATCACAGTGAAACTTGGATGGCTTGCATAAGTTCGACTTCCTGAAAATATGATTAAAATAAGAATCTCCAATAAAGGGGT
>NZ_JBALPP010000089.1:0-7755 GCF_036965425.1 Neobacillus drentensis
CTCTATCTCCTTTAATGTTTGTAAATATACTAAATTCAATATATTAGTGAAATTACCTTTTTTCTACTTTAATTAAATTTTTGAGGATGCTATAAAGATGTTTGAAAAACAAAAGAATCAAATCATAACTTTTATAGAGAATGAGGGATTTCCAGTTCCGATTGGATTTACTGAATCTGATCTTAATAAAGGTACAGAAAGATTGTTCACTGACATCTTTTGCTTAAATTATTTACATATAATGACTTTACACGGTTTGCTAGGTCACTCCACTTCATTAGGTGTTTCTGTCAGAGAGGACTTAAGATTTTTTTATGACTCGTGCGTTAACGATGGGAAAAGGATGTATCATCAAACAATTGATTTATTGCTTGAAAAAGGAAGTTTTCAGAGAGACCCTTTATTTTATCCTGCTGAAAACCCTGAATATGTTTCCAACAAAGATTTTGCAGATGGAATTTTCGGAAAGGGGAGAATGTTAGCCGCGACAGAAATCATAAGTATTTCTTTAAACCTAAAAAAAAGTATAATGGCAAAAACTCTTGCAATTGCATTCAGTCAAGTCACACAAACAAAAGAAGTTAGAAAATTTTTAGAGTATGCTGAAAAAATAGCTGATCAACAAATAAAAGATTTTTCAAAAATTATGCAAACGGATAATTTACCAGTTCCTAAGTCGTGGGAAACTGAAGTTACAACTTCAAAAGCATCTCCTTTTTCCGATAAGTTAATGTTGTATCATACCGGTTTCTTATTCCAAGCTGCACAAGCGTATCACGGGACAGGTTTAGCATCTGCAATGCGAACAGACCTTGTATCTACTTACGAAAGCACCATTATACAAAATCTTATGCTTACTAAAAAGTGGTTTAATCTTATGGTGCAAAATAAATGGTTAGAACAACCTCCACTTGCACCTAATAGAAAAGAAATTGCAAAAGAAAAATAACTAAAAATGTCCTTCCCTATCGGTCGGGCATTTTAATTTTTAGGAAAAGCATTCTTCCACTAACCTGCCAGTTCGTATTATAAGGTTAACCAGAATGCTAAATACTTCCGGTTGACCAAGCGAAGCTGTGATACTGCATGGAGGATTAGGGGTTACTGGCAAATTACTAATTTAGGAGGAGATTTTAGAATGAATCCAGTCAATGGTCTGGATATTTCAAAAGGTGAAAGTCAAGTTCAGGCATTTTTAGATAAAGGCAAACCATACCGCAAGAGTTTTAAAGTTACTCATACTATAGAAGGTCTTGAATTACTTGTAGACTTTCTGGAGGTGGTTAAGAGAGAAACTGGCAAGAAACCTCCTATTGTTCTAGAAGCAACAGGACATTATCATTCTTCTGTTGTTCAATACTTGGAGGACCGTGGGTATTTATTGATCATCATTAATCCATTGATTTCTTATAAGACTAAAAGTTCAAGTCTTCGAAAAGTAAAGACAGATGCGATAGATGCTTACCTTCTCTGCGAACTGTTTTATAAGGAGGATTTAGAGCCATATAAGAAGCGTGGTGTGCAGCTATTAAACCTTCGGAATCTTACAAGACAGCACGAAAATATTACTGGTGTATTGATTCAAACAAAGCTTCAATTTCAAGCGATTCTGGACCAGGTCTTCCCTGAATACAGAGGGGTTTTTGGTGACTTATATTCGGTAGTATCACTATTAACTCTTTCAGAGTTTCCCTCATCTGAAGATATTTTAGAGGCAAGTGTTGAAACCATAGCTGACAAAATCGCTCAATTATGTAAAAGCCGTTCATACAGATGGGCTAATGATAAAGCTATTCAACTCAAAGCTGCCGCAGACCGAAATCCGTTTGAAAAGACTTTGTATCAAAGCCATATTTTGAGTCTTGGTATGTATATAAACATCATTCTTCAATACAAAGAGCACCTATCCACATTAGAGCTGGAGATAGATGCCCTCGCAAAAGAAGTTGATGAATATAATATTATCAAATCTATCCCTGGTATCGGAGAAAAGATCGCGGCAACGATCATTTCAGAAATTGGGGAGATAGATCGATTTACTGATCCTAAAACGACTTTCCAAGATATAGCTTAAAGCCTAAATTAAACTAAATAGTACAGAACCTCCCAAAAACAGACTAAAGGAAGGTTATTTATTGAAAAATATTGACAAACTATTAGCTGGTTTAGTGAAACAAGAAAAACTGCCATATTGACAGCTTGATCTTTAGGTCTAGCACCCGTTAGCCATCCATGAATCGCAAAAATCAGCACTTCACCACAAAGAATGAAAATGTATTGAATCAGTCCATACTGCTTCTAAGGCTGGGAGAGGAAGGTCGATCAACTATGGTGCCTTAGAGCCCATCCGTTAGTCTGACTCCAACGACCACGGTGCACCACAAACTGTCGCTCCCTTACGGGAAGCACTCATGGTAGATTAATCTTAATTCTGATTGTTGCACCAGCCTCCAATTTTCAAGCCTAGAAAGGAAGATTTCAATGGATGTAATCATTGAAAGAGCATGTGGATTAGATGTCCATAAAGACAATATCACTGCTTGTATTATGACTTCTGAAGGAAAGGAGATTCAAACATTTTCTACTAAAACAGTTTTTCTAATAAAGCTATTGGACTGGATTAAGGAGAATAATTGTACTCATGTGGCTATGGAAAGCACCAGTGTTTATTGGAAACCAATTGTTAACTTATTAGAGTCCGAGGAAATCGAGTTTTTAGTGGTGAATGCCCAACATATGAAGTCCCTTCCGGGACGTAAAACGGATGTTAAAGATGCGGAATGGATAGCTCAACTTCTTCGCCATGGACTCCTGAAAGCAAGTTTCATACCTGATCGGAATCAACGAGAACTCCGAGAACTTGTACGCTATCGTCGAAGTATTATTGAAGAACGAGCTAGACAGCATAATAGAATTCAAAAGGTTCTAGAAGGTGCTAATATCAAACTAGGTTCGGTTGTTTCTGATATCATGGGCGTTTCATCAAAGGATATGCTTCGGGCAATTGCCGATGGTGAAGATGATCCTGAGAAACTAGCGAACTTCGCTCGTCGAACAATGAAACGAAAAAAAGAAGAACTTGAATTGGCACTTCAGGGCTACATTAACCCTCACCAACGCTTAATGTTAAAAACGATTTTATCTCACATTGATTTTCTTTCTGAGCAAATTGAAATGTTAGATCAAGAGATAGCTCAAAGAGTAAGCTCTTATCAGGATGATATAGAAAGACTTGATTCAATTCCTGGTATCGCCACAAGAATGGCTGAACAAATCTTAGCTGAAATTGGTACAGATGTTGGAAATCAATTCCCGACTGCCGCACATTTATGCTCATGGGCAGCCTTAGTCCCCGGACACAATGAGAGCGCGGGTAAAAGGAAATCTAGTAGATCTAAAAAGGGAAATAAGTATTTAAGATCTGCTTTAACAGAAGCAGCTCAATCAGTAAGAGGGTCAAAAAACTATCTGGGTGCACTGTATAGACGCACAGCTGGAAGAAAAGGAAAGAAAAAGGCAGCAATTGTAGTCGCCCATGCGATGTTGCGAATCGCATATTACCTTCTAACCCGAAAAGAAATGTATGTCGACCTAGGCGAAGATTATTTCGATAAACAAAGACAAGTCTCTATTGTACGCCATTCGGTTCGAAGATTAGAAAACTTAGGCTATACTGTGACAATTTCCGAAGCATCCTAATCCACTATTTGTAATCCATAAACATCTCTTGATCATGCGCCTCACTCTTTTTTTTTAAATGAATGAGCTGCGTCTATTTAAGTATTGCCTTTTTACCGAAGTTACAGAAGTTAATTTTCATGGTAGTTGAAGAACGATTATTCAAAAAAACCTTCAGATAAAACAATTCTGAAGGGTTTCATTTTATTTTTGATTCGGCTTAAACTTATTTATTTTAGGGGGCATCGGAGTTTTAATAAGTTTAGTTAGGAGCTTTTGTTTGAAGCAGCTTAATCCCCATGCCAATAAAGATTACTCCAGTTATTTTGTTTAATACCATTCCAATTTTCTGGTTTCCTCTTAGTTTATTTGTTACATATGAAGAAAAATACGCAACAAATAAACACCATAACAACCCAGTTGTTGTAAAAGTTAGTCCTAGAATTAAAAAAGGAATCGGTCCAGAAGTCTGTGTATCTATAAATTGTGGAAGGAACGAAAGAAAAAATAACGATACTTTAGGATTTGTTAGACTCGTTAAAATACCTTGCGCATATACTTTGCGAATATTTAACTTATCGACTTCAGGTGCCAGAAACGCCGCATTTGATTTATCTAATAGCATGCGTATTCCTAAGTATACTAAATAGATAACACCTAAAATCTTAATCGTATTAAATAAGAAAACGGATTTTAACAGTATAATGGATAATCCAAACGCAACGAACAGTGTATGAATTAATGAGCCTGTAATGATTCCAAAAACGGAACATACTCCAGCTGTTCTCCCTTGAGAAATACTTCTTCCTACGATATACATCGTGTCTGTACCTGGAATTAAATTCAACAAAATTCCTGTAATTAAAAATACTTCATAATGAATGATACCATACATATTTATGCACCCTTTCTTTTTCAAGGTGCCCTTATTGATATTATAGGATCATGAAAGGTTTGGAAAGATTTTTATCTTATTTTACAAAAAAATTTTTAAAAAATTGATGAAACAGTTAATTTTTTTATTGAACTAAACTGCCCCGTTACTTGAATAAGAAAAAAGCGATCCTTCGTTATGGAAGCATCGCAGATGTCATTATTCCTCGGTTGGTTTTTCATTTTTATAAAATTCTTTTGGCTTTTCCAATTCTTCCTGATGGCGATTCGTCCAGCTGTTTACAAAACTCGGTAGTGGGTTCTCTTCTTTCTGTTGTTTCCTCTTGTTTAGCCATTCCCGAATCCGTCTACGCAACCTTGACCGTTTCTTCAACGTTTCCCCCCCAATCACCTTCATATTTTCCCTTCGGCAATCCAACGGGTTTCCATTCTGTGTTTCACAAGTGGTGTATGTTTTAATTTTAACAGGTTAGTGGCAATAAAGACAAAAGCTATTTACCTATGGTTACAGCATTGGCAGAGAAAAAAGCGGAAGTATCTGTTCCGCCGCTCCTTGCCGGCCTTATTTTTTTATAATGACGATGCACTTTCCCTATTCGTAATTCAACTATTACCATTTTTCCTGTAGGTTTTATACTCGGCAGCCTATATGAAAAAATAGATTCTTCAACTAACCCGCCCCGTGTGCACAATAAGAAAAACTGCCAAAATGATAGCCTTGATCTTCAACTCTTGCACCCGTTTGTTTAATAAGGGAACCTTATTTCTTGATTTTTTCGGCTCGTTTATTATCTTGACTTGCTAAACGATTTTACCAATTTTTTCATAACATTTTGCTCTTAGTTTAAATAGTGCGATTTCATTTTTATTAAATTCTAACGCAGTAGTGTAGTATTTAATTGCTAAATTAAATTTATCTTGGGATTTGAATAAATCAGCAATGTTCCTGTATGGAATTGTTGAGTTAGCTTTAAGCTTAATAGATTTCTTTAGGTCAGAAAATTCTTCATCCTTTTTACCTATTTCCGCATATGCAAGCCCTCTATTATTTAGTGCTATAGGTTCATTGGGGTTGTTATTTAAGTATTCAGTTAAGTAATCTATAACATCTTCATATTCCTCAATCTCATCATACATAAGCATTAAGTAATATCGATCAGGCAGTTCGTTTTCCAAAAATACACCCCCAATATATCCTTCCTTTAAAACTCCAATTGGAAAGAAATTTGGAAAGCGAATACCGTTTTTGGTTACAAATATAACCCAAACATTCATTCTTTTAGTCAAATCAATACCCCCGGCTTCTCTGTAAATCTCTTATAAATTCGCTGTGTTTTCTTAATTCACCTTCTTAAGCTAACCTGCCCAGTTAGCACAAAAAGAAAATGAGATCGCCGCAGCCATCCCATTCTTAACTCTTGCACCCGTTACCTTAATAAGGTTTAAGGTTTGGCTAGTGTTAATATTTATTCATAACTGTAGAATGATATTAAACCCATAAAAAGAAAAAGAACTAAAAGGACCTGAAGACAAAGCCCTACAATGCTGTATACTTTACCTGCAATAGCTAATCCTTTTCCCTGTTGGTTTGACCTTTCAATCTCATTCAAACTTTTAGAGGAAATTAAAATACCAATAATGGCAAAAATCAAGCCTAAATAAGGAATATATTGATTTCTTATTTGTTGAGTATTCCAAATTTATTACCTCCAATTTCTCTTTTATCGATTTTTATTCTTCTCCCCTCAAAACTTTCCTTATTCAGTTAACCCGCCCGTTAGTGGAACAAAAAAAGCGATTGCTCTTATTGAACAAAACCAGCTAATAGGAGTCAATAGTTTTTTATTAAAAATAAGAATCTGTCGTGATATACTAAAAAACGACACGCCAAATAACCCTCCATTTACTATTTGGAAGGTTTTTCTTTAGCTGTTTTTTCCTGTGGATTAAGCCAAATCTAGGAATTGCTCATTTCTTTTTAGTATTGCATAAATCCAGTGTAATAGTTTATTAACACAAGCTATCATAGCCACTTTTGAAGGCTTTCCTTCATTTCTTTTTCGGTCATAATACTCTTTGAGCTTTTTGTTTCTTGAGCTTCTAATTCCACAAAGGACAGCCATATACAAAGCGTGTCTTAACCGGCTAGAACCTCGTTTGGTAATATGATTAATTGTTGCAGTAAACTTTCCTGATGAATGGACACTTGGATCTATTCCGGCGTACGCCACAAGTTTTTTAGGGTGATTAAACCGATCAATTTCACCGATTTCGGAAATAATCGTTGCAGCGATTTTTTCTCCTATTCCGGGAATTGATTGGATAATCTTACATTCTTCAATTTCTTCAGCCAGGACATCTATCTGCGTCTCCAAGTTGGATAGATGGTCCTGGTATTGAAGCAACATAGTAATATACATATCCAAACTAAACAATTGGCTTTCATAAACTCCTTTATGGAAGGGATTCCGCTCTGCCGACTCTAATAATTTAACTACTTTTTCCCTAATCCAACTTCTAGATCTTTTAATATTCATTTCTTCTATTCGATCTATAATCTCAGCTACCCCAGTTAAAATAACATCTTCCGATGTTGGAAATTCCTTTAATAATTTTAGGGAAACCTTCGAAAATAAATCGCCAAATACTCCTCTATATTCAGGAAATACTTGATCAAGTATAGTGTGGAACTGAAGTTTTGTCTGAACGTAAAGATTCGTTACTGTTTCGTATTGTCTGGATAGTGTTCGCAGGTTTAAGAATCTTTCCCCTCTTTTCTTGTACGGTTCAAATTCTTCTTTGTAATAAAGAATACAAAGGTGATAAGCATCGACTGCATCGGTCTTTACCTTTCTAAGGCTTGTTTTTTTTGCCTGATATGAAATGATTGGATTAACCAGGATATATAAATATTGATATTCCTCTAAGCATTGAATAATTGGCGTATGATAGTGTCCTGTGGACTCAAGAATAACTGCTGGTTTAACCCCAGATTTTCTCTTTAATTCTTTTAGAAACGAAATGAAAGAATCTAAACCTTCCTTTGTATGACTAACACTAAAACTCTTTCCAAACGGTTTATCTTTGTCTAAAAAGGCTTGAGCTTCACTTTCCCCTTTGGCTACATCCAGGCCAACGACTGGATTCATTATTTATCTCTCCCTCAGTTTTAGTCACCAGTTA
>NZ_JBALPP010000090.1:0-186 GCF_036965425.1 Neobacillus drentensis
CAGCACTTGTCCACTCCATATTATTTTTACGACATATATTATTATTACCACCGCACCAAAAACATAGATAGTTACCTCCGAAGAGACGTTTGCATTTATTGCAAACGTTTCTTCTTTTCATTAAAAAAATCGCTGATTTTGTCTTGTTACCATGATGATTGTCCAATCGATCTTCGTCTTCAGAAA
>NZ_JBALPP010000090.1:296-15385 GCF_036965425.1 Neobacillus drentensis
TGCGGCGGCTATGGCTACGGTGGTGGCTTTTATGGCGGCGGTACTTTTGTTTTAATTGTTGTATTGTTCATTCTTCTTATCATTGTGGGCGCGTCTTTCATCTAATAAATGGGACATGGTAAGATGTATTGAATAGGAAAAAGGCTCCAGTTAAGGAGCCTTTTTTGTTTCCAAAATATATTTATCCTATTTATGCAGGAAATTGATAAAGATTAACTTCTTATTCCCGGCTGAAATCAGCCTCTTGTAGTGGAACCATCTTTGATTTCTTTACAATTTTGTAGCTAAAATACCCAAGTAAGAATAAAGGTAATCCAATATAAGAAACCAGAATTCCATACCAGTCAATCTTATCCCCGATAAATGCTCCGTAATTTGTTCCGAGCATTGCCACTAAACATAATATTGTCGCTAGTATTGGTCCTAACGGGAACCATTTCGCAAAATAAGGAAGATCTTTAAAGTCTCTGCCTTGCGCAATATAAGCTTTTCGGAACCGATAATGAGTTACAGAAATACTTAACCAAGAGAGATAACCTGCTAGACCAGCAGCATTTAATAACCAAGAATAAACGGTTCCGTCACCAAAAAGGGAGGTTAGGAAGCAAAGCATTCCTACAAAAGTAGTCATATATAACGCGTTTACCGGAACGCCGCCTTTATTTACTTTTTTCAAGAATGCTGGTGCTTTACCTTCTTCTGCCAATACCCATAGGACCCGTGAGCCAACATATAAACATGAGTTCCCTGCAGATAAAACGGAAGTAAGGATGACAGCATTCATCGCAGCTGCGGCAAATGCCAGCCCAGCATGTTTAAAAACAAGAGTAAATGGACTTACCCCAATATTTTCAAGATCGGAACTTAATAAATTGGGATCATTATAGCTAATTAAACATCCGATGACGAAAATGGCTAAAACATAGAATAAAAGAATTCGCCAGAAGATTTGTTTAATCGCTTTAGGGATATTTTTTTCAGGATTTTCACTTTCACCTGCAGCTACTCCAACCATTTCAGTTCCTTGAAAGGCAAATCCTACTACCATAAAGACACTAAATATGGATAAAAGACCTCCCTTAAATGGCGCCTCTCCTTTTGTAAGATTTCCAAATCCACCGGTATGTCCATTCATAATTCCAAAGATCATCAATAATCCAACAACAATAAAAATCAAAATGGTTACAACCTTGATAATGGAAAACCAAAATTCGGATTCACCATAACCTTTTACAGATAAAACATTTAGACCAAAAATAAGGACGAGAAAAATGGCACTCCAGATAATGCCTGGAACATTAGGCAGCCAATATTTCATAATCAATGAAGAAGCTGATAATTCAAGAGCAAGAATAATCGCATTGTTATACCAATAATTCCAACCAACCGCAAACCCTAAGGCAGGGTCAACAAATCTTGCTGTATAGGTACTAAAAGAACCCGAAATGGGTATAAATGCAGCCATCTCCGCCAAGCTTGTCATGAGGAAATAAACCATGATCCCAGCAATAAGATAGGCCGCAATCGCTCCCCCTGGACCGGCATCATGAATGGTAGTACCACTAGCTAAAAAGAGACCCGTTCCAATCGTTCCACCGATGGCAATCATTGATAAGTGCCTCGTTTTTAATTTTCTTTCTAAGTGTTCATGTTGTTCTCCTGGATTTGTTTGCTGAGTTTGTATTTTTTGTGCCGTTTGCATAAAACACCTCTTTTTTTAGTCTCTTATCATTAATTCTTATACAATCTTAAAAATATAATAAGACAGTATAAAAAAGCGCTTCATAGATTGATATACTGAGAATTAGGCATCCAGTTCCTAAACAACCATGCTTGCTCTAATAATCGTAACCATTTTTTCCATTTTACGACGAAATTTAATACTCATTTCCTCAGATAAATTCTCCCTCATTATAATCAATGTATCGCCTGTTTCGAAAACTAAAGGGTCTTCTTCACCTATTTCAACTCCTACCATTCCATCAACACAATAAAAAACCTCTGCCGTTCCTGTCACATCCAACATTAAATCTTGAATATCCTTATTAACCTGAATACAGGTAAGTCCTCCATCCCACCCCTCTGATACCATTAAATTAAAATCCCTAACGATTCCTTTGCTTCGTGTTGTCCATCCACCATCAAAGCAATCTTGCTCAAAAGGCTTCAAAACCACTGAATGCTTTCCTTCATGCACAAGTTCCATTTCACCTTCAAGTGTCATTATTACTCTTTTGATACCTGGCAGATGCGTAAATAGGGATTCTTCTACTTCGATAGCAGCAGTACTAATGCGCCATTGGAAATTCCGTTTACTATAATCCGCATCTTCAGGATAAATGGCCAGTTGCGTTGTTTTTCCACCGGACCATAAATTCGTAGTTTGTTCATTTTTTTTTACAAATTTTATTGAATAAGTCATATTCCCACTCCACATATCTATCAAAAAATTTTACTCTTTGCTCATCCAAGAGAGATCCCGGCGATATTCTTCTATACTTTTGCTCAGACATCACACCTTTAACAAGGGGAGTTGTTGAGCTCCCCTGTAAGGTAAAGAGCTGAGAAGCATTTCTGATAAAAAGTGCTTTACTCATTCGAATCAATCCGATTCGGTCTGGTCTTAGTCTTGCTTTAACATTGGCATTTTGATGTCTTTTTCTCTCGCTGTTTTAATCGCTAGTTCATAACCAGCGTCAGCATGGCGGACAACACCCATACCAGGGTCAGTCGTTAATACGCGCTCTAATCGTGCTTCTGCTTCTTTCGTGCCATCGGCAACGATAACCATACCAGAGTGCTGTGAATATCCCATACCTACGCCGCCGCCATGGTGTAAAGAAATCCAGCTTGCGCCTCCAACTGCGTTAATCATCGCATTTAGGATTGGCCAGTCAGATACTGCATCACTGCCGTCTTTCATGCTTTCTGTTTCACGGTTTGGAGAAGCAACAGAACCAGCATCCAAGTGATCACGACCGATAACGATTGGCGCGGAAACTTCACCTGAAGCAACCATGTCGTTAATAATTTTACCAAAACGGGCTCTTTCACCGTATCAAAGCCAGCAAATACGTGCTGGAAGACCTTGAAACGCAATTCTTTCTTGTGCCATACGCACCCATTTGCAAAGATGCTCATCATCTTTATATACACGAAGTAATGCTTCGTCAATTTTACGGATATCTTCTGGATCGCCAGATAATGCTGCCCATCGGAAAGGTCCTTTTCCCTCACAGAACAGTGGTCGGATGTAGGCTGGAACGAATCCAGGGAAATCAAATGCATTTGCTACGCCTTCGTCTTTTGCTACCTGACGGATATTGTTACCGTAGTCAAATGTAACAGCGCCTTTTTGCTGCATTGTAAGCATTGCTTTAACGTGTGTTGCCATGCTTTGTTTAGAAAGCTTTACATATAGTGTAGGATCTTCTTCTCTTAATCTAGCTGCTTCTTCTAATGAATAACCAACAGGAACATATCCATTAAGCGGATCGTGAGCTGAAGTTTGGTCTGTTAGTACATCTGGGTTAAAGCCTTTTTCAATCATTAATGGTAAGATTTCTGCTGCATTGCCAAGAAGTCCGATGGAAAGTGCTTTTCCTTCTTTTTTCGCTTCAAACGCTATTTTAAGCGCCTCATCAAGGTCTTTTGTTTTTACATCCAAGTATCTTGTTTCGATACGGCGGTCAATTCTCCATTCATCTACATCGATCGCGATACAAACTCCATCATTCATGGTTACTGCAAGTGGCTGAGCGCCGCCCATTCCGCCAAGACCTGCTGTTAATGTAATGGTATGTTTTAATGAACCGCCAAACTCTTGACGTGCAAGTTCTGCAAATGTTTCATACGTACCTTGAACAATACCTTGGCTTCCAATATAGATCCAGCTACCTGCTGTCATTTGACCGTACATCATCAAGCCTTTTTTATCTAGCTCATGGAAATGCTCCCAGTTTGCCCATGCAGGTACAAGGTTTGAGTTCGCAAGCAATACACGTGGTGCATCTTTGTGTGATTTCCATACAACTACTGGCTTACCTGATTGAACTAAAAGTGTTTCATCATCTTCTAGTTCTAAAAGCGTTTTCACAATGGCATCAAAAGATTCCCAGTTACGAGCTGCTTTCCCAATCCCACCGTAGACAACAAGATCTTCTGGTCTTTCTGCTACTTCTAGATCTAGGTTGTTATAAAGCATGCGAAGAGCAGCTTCTTGAATCCAGCCTTTTGCATGTAGTTCCGTACCGATATAATTTTTAATGATTCTTTTTTCAGATGTTTTCGTTTCCATAACTTCCACTCCTATTGATTAACTATGGCTTCATTATAAAAATAAAATCTTTTGAAAAATACGAACGAAAAATTCGAAAACTTATAAATTCTTTAAAAATTGCGGTTGTTTATATATAAGTTTTTATCTAAAATAGCAATATTTATAGATTTGTTCATTATTTTTATCATCTCGTAAATAAAGGTCGATTCATTGTAAAGTTCTTAAACAGGGACTAATTCCCTACTTTGATCAGTAAAGTAAACAATCTCAGAAAGAATCCTGCAGCCTTCCATGTTATTGAAAGCACCTCTTGCATCTTCTTCTGAGTCAAATTCATACATAGTAATATTTGAATTTGAATAAGAAGTGATGACCCACATAAAATCTCCTCCAATTAAGATTCTTATATATTGCTAGATAATTTTTATATTTTATCAACCGGGTATTCGGTTATTAAACAATATTTAAACCCAGCCACGAAAATGGGATGCTTCTGCCATTTTTCTTATTCCAACCATATAGGCAGCCAAGCGCATATCTACTTGGTATTGTTGAGCCGTGGAGAAAACCCTTTCAAATGAATCGACAATTTTATCACGTAACCTTTGGGCTACTTCTTCTTCTGACCAATAAAAACCTTGGTTGTTTTGTACCCATTCAAAATAGGAAACAGTTACACCGCCAGAGCTTGCAAGTACGTCCGGAACAAGTAATACGTTACGATTTGTTAATATGTGTGTGGCTTCAAGGGTTGTTGGTCCATTCGCGGCTTCCACAATAATATCAGCCTTAATCTTATTTGCATTCTCGCCTGTAATTTGATTAGAAATCGCGGCAGGAACAAGAATTTCACATTCTTTTTCAAGTAACTCCTGATTCGTAATAACGTTTGTAAATAAATTGGTTACGGTACCAAAACTATCGCGCCGATCAAGTAGATAATCAATATCAAGCCCTGCCGGATCGTAAAGCGCACCATATGCATCTGAAATGCCAATCACTTTTGCTCCTGCATTTTTCATAAATTTTGCAAGATAACTTCCTGCATTCCCAAACCCTTGGATAATAATGCGTGAACCCTTTATTGGAATCCCTCTTCGTTTTGCTGCCTCTTCGATGCAAATCGTCACTCCGGCAGCCGTTGCTGATTCACGTCCTTGAGAACCTCCAAGTACAATCGGTTTTCCTGTAATAAATCCTGGAGAATCAAATTCTTGAATACGGCTATACTCATCCAACATCCATGCCATAATTTGCGGGTTTGTATAGACATCTGGTGCAGGAATATCTTTCGTTGGCCCGACAATTTGGCTAATAGCACGCACATATCCTCGACTTAAACGTTCTAATTCAAGAAATGACATGCTGCGAGGGTCACATATAATTCCCCCTTTTCCACCGCCGTATGGAAGATCAACAATTCCGCATTTTAAACTCATCCACATGGACAACGCTTTTACTTCCTCTTCACTTACCTCCGGATGAAAACGTATACCCCCTTTTGTAGGACCAACAGCGTCGTTATGTTGAGAACGGTATCCAATAAAAATTTTAGTGGAACCATCATCCATTCGGACGGGGATACGTACCGTGAGGATTCTAAGCGGCTCTTTTAATAACTCATACATTTCCTCGCTATAGCCTAATTTTCTTACCGCCATTTTTATAATAGATTGAGTGGAACTCAATAAATCCAATGTCTCATTTTGCGAGCCATCTTGTTTTTGAACTCGTTCGCCATTTACATCAACTGCCACTTTCATTTGATGCACCTCTTATATAAGTTGTTTGAATGGAATGTACCAATGTATTATTTAATGCAATCTTTAATGAATTTCTCTAATATCGGATAAACGAATGGAGAGATTTTTTTGCTGTCTGTCTTTTAATAAAAGTGCTTGTTTCTGTATATCAATTAGACATACACGGCCATTGCATGTTAGTAATGAACTATTTTCATAGTAAGTAATTGTAATATATTCTTTTTTTGTCAACTCTTTTAAAAACATCTGTTATCCCTTTCTCAGAAGCTTGGAATTTCCGAAATAAAAATAATTTGATCCTTTAGATCGTATAAGTTCTGTAATATTCAGGAAGAAAATAGTCACCGGAGCAAACAATGCTCCGGAATGACGTTAAAGATTTGAACAAGAGGCGAGCATAGTAACCACTTTAACTATTCCTCCCATTATCGAAATAGGGATGATTTTGAAAGATGTAGGTCTAAAAACAATTCCATCACCTTGACTACTGTTTGGAAATTTCCTCTTTTCTACCATGTAAGTTTTTTTCTACAAATGCTTTCCAGTCGATTTGATTCAACCAGCTTGCTGCTGCCTCAATATCCTTTGAGAACACACGATCTTGCGTAATGCTTGGGATAAGATTTCTGGCTTCCTTATAAAAAGCATTTGTAAATGAAGCCATCTTATCTATTCCACGATATTCCACTGCCTGCAAGGCGCAAATAAGTTCAATTGCCAATACACGGCGGACGTTTTGAATGATTTGATGAGCATGGCGGGATCCAATTGTCCCCATGCTTACATGATCTTCCTGGTTCGCTGAAGATGGGATGGAATCCACACTTGCCGGGTGCGCCAATGTTTTGTTTTCTGAAACTAGCGCTGCTGCCACATATTGCATAATCATCGCTCCCGACTGCAAACCCGGCTCTGGGCTTAAAAACGGCGGTAAATCATTTAGCTGCGGATTGACGAGACGCTCAATTCGGCGCTCTGAAATATTCGCAAACTCCGCCATGGCAATTTTAAGGAAGTCCATTGCAAATGCGATCGGCTGGCCGTGAAAGTTCCCTCCCGAAATAACCTTTTCACCACCATCGAAAATAAGCGGATTATCGGTTGCTGCGTTCATTTCAATTTCAAGTTTCTCTTTTACATAATCAAGTGCCTGCCATGATGCGCCGTGTACTTGTGGGATGCAGCGAAGAGAGTATGCATCCTGTACCCGAAGTTCTCCTTGCGTAGTGACAAGCTGGCTGTCACTAATCATTCTCCGAATACGTTCCGCGACTTCAGACTGTTGACGATACCCACGTGAAAGATGAACATCAGCATCAAAAGCATCCTTAATGCCACGTGATCCTTCTAATGTCAATGATCCTATCGCTTCCGTTTGAAGGGCAAGCTGCTCGGCTTCGATGTAATTGACTAGACCCATTGCTGTCATAGCTTGGGTACCGTTAATTAACGCTAAGCCTTCCTTCGCTTGCAATGTCAGTGGAACGATACCTTCCTTCGACAAAGCTGTGACGGCCTTCATTTGTTCCCCTTTATAAAACACTTCACCCTCACCCATTAGCACAAGAGCCAAATGGGACAGTGGTGCTAAATCCCCGCTCGCTCCAAGTGAACCTTGCTGCGGAATGACCGGGTGTATATGTGCATTCAAAAGCTCAAGCAAGCGTTCAATGACAACGGGACGCACTCCAGAGAAACCTTTTAATAATGCGTTAGCACGGAGCAGAAGCATGGCTCGTGAAACTACTTCAGGGAACGGTTCTCCTACCCCGCAAGCATGAGAGTGAATCAAATTCCACTGCAACTGCTCGACATCTTCAGCATCAATCAATACATCACTAAACTTTCCAAACCCAGTTGTAATACCGTAGATGACTTTCTTTTGCTCTACGATCTTTTCAACAGCTTCCCTGCTTTTTTCCACATTGCTCCAGCTTTGCGCTGAAGCTTTAACAAACGCATCATTATATAAAACCTCTTTTGCTTCTTCAATCTTTAAAGTCTGACCTGTTAATTCAATCATTTCTTACACCCCTTATCATTTTTTAAAAACCAAAAAGGGGGCCGTATTGACAGACGTATCCCGTCGTCAATACAGCCCCCTGTTTAACTAATAACTATAGGCTTGTTATTATTTAAATGTGGTTAATACCTAATCCGATCGCTTCATGCTCAAACCCGCGAACCGGTGCTCCAATGGTTCCATACACAGCAACGGCAATCCATTCGCCTTCTGCTTTGTTTTCAAACGGATGGCCTCGAAGAATCGCAAACCGAAGCCCTGCTGTTCTTAGCATTCCGCCCAGCTCAACTTGACCACGTGTTACACCATGCATCGCTTCAATAATTGCATGATACAATGCATGCATTTCACGATAAAGTTCAGCGTTGACTATTTCTTGCCTTTTTGCTGATGTTTCAATGGCTGCTACGATTTTCTGCAGCTCCATTGATCCAACCTTTCCTTTTCCATAGCGCCAATTCATTTGCGTAAACTTACTTGTTAAAGCTTCTTCCTCTTCTTCTGCAAACGCGTACATGATTGCCTGCTGACCAATTTTTCTGTCGAATCCCTTCGCCATGCAGTTACCTCTTTTGAATTTTAATTTTCTAAATTGACTAATAACTGATTTTCATTTTAAACGTATTCCTATCGTTAGGTCAATAACTATTTTTCCGATAATATTTATGAATTCAAATTAATTTCTTAATAGATGGGTTACTACATCCTTGTTCCCTCCTTGAAATTTTTGATGTTTTTACTCTAAACAAAAACTATCTAGTTTTTTAAGCCCACCTATATACCACGTAAATCATTAACCAGCTTGTTGTAGATTGAGACGTACCACCATTAACGAATTTACACTTTCAATAGAATAGCCCCAGAATAACTTATTATTTTTTACATAACATAAAGTCGATTAGGGGGTGAAAAGGAATGGTTAATCAAAGGGATAATAACCAAAGTGTTTCAGAAAATATCAAAGATACAGCAGGAGCAGCATTTCATTCTATTCACAGAGGGTTAGAAGCTACTGAAAATGCCGCAATGAATGCTGTTGACGCAACTACAAAAGCTGTTAAAAATTTATCAGACAAAGATAATGACACCAGAAGCTAGATAATTAGTTTAAATCGACGCCAGATTTTGTCGTTTTTTCTCTATGTCTCGCTCCAAATTAACTCTCATACCAAAGGCCACTCCCGCTTGATTTTTCACGTCTAACTTAAATTGAATGTTTGATTTTATTTTTATAAATTAAATTTTTCCTCCTAAACATACTTCAGCATATTCCTTTTTCCCTCTGAAAAAATAACAGTCAAGAATGGTGTACCAACAATGGCACACCCTAACGAATAGAAATCATACATAAGAAAGTCAAAATAAAAAAGACCATATTTGTTGAAGCTAAGAACTGTTGTTTAGAGTGTTCCCTCGTTAAAGTAAAACTTACATGTTGAAATATTAGAGGAGGATTCATACTGTGGCCACACTTAACGAAATCCAAAATGATCTAATTGATTTACGACCTTATAACACTATTATCAATTTCCAAGTAGGTACCGTAATAGTCTCAACAGATGGTAATCTGTTTGATTCTGCAACAGAGATATCACAGTCTGATTTCGACACCTTTATAGCTGCATTAAAGACTGCTGGTGTCGAATTTAAGATTGAAGAAAACTAGCAATATTACCATGGAGGCTAAAAAGAATGAAAAAAATCTTACTGGCATATCTGTTAATCCCTTTGCTATTAATTGGATGCAGCAGTGAAAAACCTTCTTTAGGTTTTACATATGATGAGTATAAAGCACGGATCAATGATGCTCTAAAGCAAATGGGAAATAAATCTACATTAAAAATTATCAAAGAAGATGTAACGGATGACGGAAAAAAGGTTATAGCCTTATCGAATAACATTATGATTTTTCTTGTATTGAATGAAGATAAAATCGTTACACAAGCGAATTTGGCTGCAAACGATACGGCTTATCTCACAGAGATGGATAATTTCAAATTTGCTTTTCTTTTATTGATAGGTACGGTTGATGATTCCTTAAGTTTTGGAGAAAGAAATAAAGTGCTGCAGCAACTAGGTATTTCAGATGAAAAAGTATTTGCAAAAGACTACACTAAGTCTGTTATTGTCAAGGATATTCAATATACCTACAAAGGCGGCTTTAAAGAGGGCACCTATGTACTGCAAGCCGAGCCTAAGTAAGAATAGTTGATAAAGTAAAAAGTATAATATAGAACAATACATAGAATGGGACTAACCGCGAATGGTTAGTCCCTTAAATAAATAGAAATCAAAATTTTCATTTCTTTTTCTTACCAGATTGACCATTCACTGAATCCCCTGGCCCAAATTTAGCTTTCTTATCAGATGCTCCATATACTGCATTATCTTGCGTTACTTTGGCTCCCTCTAAAAAATTATCCTTTGTTTTCATTCCATCATCTCCTAAATCATATTACATCGGACTAGCTTTCATATTATTTAGTCTAGATATAAGAAATATACAAACGAAATAGCTTACCTTTTATTTAATAGATTCCTTGGTTTGATTATTGGCGAGACGGTGCCAGTCTTTTATAAAATAGGACCATAAATTGGGACGACGGCGAACAGCTAATGGATGATAGGCCACTAAACAACCTTTTCCTCGTATTATTTGAGATTTTTTGGGATAATAAACCCAGTCATGATTCCAGGTGATAATCTTATATCTACATAAAGGAGTTCTTTTAAATGGATTTGCAATTAAGAGATAAAAATGTACTCATTACCGGAGGGTCAAAAGGAATCGGAAAAGCCATTGCCAAAGTGTTCGTTGATGAAGGTGCCAATGTCACGATCACAGCCCGTGACCTTGATTTTTTGGAACAGGCAAAATCAGAACTTGGTGGAAAGATATCCATTTATCAAGCCGATCTTACCAATGAAGAGGAACGGGAACTATTGATTCATACGTTTATCGAGCAGAACCGGACGATCGATATCCTCATCAATAATGCTGGAGGCAGTAATGGGGGCAAAGTGATGGAAACCGATATGGATCTCTTCTATCAGGCAATGGAGTTGAATTATTTTTCCGCGGTTCATTTAAGTAAATTAGCCATAGAACACATGAAAAATCAGAGTTCGGGTTCAATCATTAATATTACGTCCGTTTACGGAAGGGAAAGTGGCGGTAAAGTTACCTACAATAATGCCAAATCTGCGCTCATCAGCTTTACAAAGTCTTTGGCCGACGAAGTCATTTCTCATGGAATTAGAGTCAACAGCATTGCTCCTGGAAGCATTTTGCACGAAACTGGCAATTGGATAAGGCGGATGACTGAGAATCCGGAGGAAATCAAAGAATTTGTCAAAAAGGAAATTCCTGCTGGCCGCTTCGGCACTCCCGAAGAAATTGCAAATGTTGCAGCCTTCCTTGCCTCAGAAAAAGCTTTCTGGATTGTCGGGGCCAGTATAAACGTCGATGGCGGACAATCCAAGATGAATTTTTGAGTCGGCTTAAACTTGGTTTTTACCAGGAGATGCGCTGAACATTAAATAGACAGAAGACTATTCCGATTTTCGACTTGGTATTCTGTCTACACTCTTTTATAATATTTTTTTCCTCCGTGTTAAATTGGCCAAATCAAATAAATTGGCAATCGGAATATGCATCTTGGAAAACCGAGCGTCGTCTGTCTCTCCTTTTTTCCAGCGGTAGTAAAGCTGTTGCAAGATTATGGCAAGCTTGTAAAAGCTAAATGCCACATAATATTCAATATCTGTGATATCACGACCACTCACCTGAGCATATCTTTCAGCCATTTCCCTTCTTGAGAAGAAGCCTGGTTGGTTTGTAACCACCGAAAGGCCTATGTCGGGATCGCTTGCTTCCCCCCAGTAGGTTAACATGGCTCCGATATCACTCATCGGGTCGCCAATAGTGGCCATTTCCCAGTCAAGAACTCCTTTGATCACACCAGGGTCATTCGGATGCAAGACAAGGTTGTTGAGTTTAAAGTCGTTATGAACAATCGTCGTATCGGTGGTTGTCGGCATATTCTTTATCAGCCACGCCTCCAGTTCCGCTACTCCCGCCATTTCATCCGTCTTGACCAGACGGTAGCGTTTGATCCAGCTATGAACCTGCCTTTCTAAAAATCCTTCCGGCTTCCCGATATCCATTAAATTCACTTTTTTATAATCCACCTGTTGAAGCTCTACTAAACTATTAATAATACTTTTTGAAATGGAAGGTCCAATCTGCTCAGAGGAACCATAGATCTCTGGAATACTTTTATTGATTACTATCCCTTGTTTTTTTTCCATTAGATAAAAATGTCTCTCCATAATGGCAGGGTCATCGATGTATAAATATGGTTTTGGGGCAAGCGGGTAAACACTTTGCAGTCTGGATAGAATGGAATACTCTCGTTTAATATCATGGGCTTTTGCAGGAATTTCACCAAACGGAGGCCTTCTTAACACGGATTCCCAGTTCCCAAACGAGAGCAGGTACGTATGATTGGAATAACCTTCGAAAAATTTCGTAATCCCCATGGGATCACTCGGAATGCCAGGAATCGATTCACGTATGAGCTTCTCTAAACGTCCCCAATTAATGGATTCATGCTTAATAGATGGATTGCCCTTATTCATAGAGTCTGCTTCTCCCTCCTTACAATCCATTATACTAGCTTGATTTATGTAAATTGGACATTTATGGAGAAATATGTGATATTCTTGTGCACACAAAAAAGACAACGGTTTTACCGCTGCCCCTTCCTTATTATTCAATTACTACTCTTTCATTTCTTTTTTTTACCCGATTGGCCATTCACTGAATCTCCAGGCCCATATTTAGCTTTCTGTTCAGATGCCCCATACTTTAATTAGGTCCTTTTGTTTGATTATATACATTGGCGAGGTCTTGCCAGTCTTCTATAAAGTATGACCATAAATTGGGACGGCGCCGAACCGCTAATGGATGATAAGCCACTAAGGTTGGAATCCCCCTTACCTGTTGGACTGTGCCGCGCAATGATTTCACATCCACTTCCTGGTTTTGAAAGAAAGATTGAACCGCAACGTTTCCCATGCAAAAAACGACTTTAGGCTTCTTCTCTTGGAGCTGGTCCTCCAGATGGTTCATGCAAATGGTTCTTACCGTTCCCTTTTCATAAGCCCGAGTTGGTTTTCTTTTTAAAATATAGGTGATATAAAGGTCTTCACTTGTTAAACCAACCTCATTCGCTGCCTGCTGTAAGGTTTGCCTTGTTCCGCAAACAAACGGGCTGCCTTCACAGTCTTCACGCGCACCTGGATTATCCAGTAAGATCATTATCGGGGCTTTTGGGTTTCCTTCTCCCCAAACCATCCTTGTTCCATGCTGATAAAGACCACAATCTTTGCACTCTTTCGCATATGCTGGAACGTCTTCTTCAGTCCATAGCTTAGGAACAAAAGCAGACAAAATGACACCTCTCCGACTTTTTACGCGCTTTTATTAGAATATACATGGGAGCTCGTTTTTAAATTGGACAATCAAATCATAAATCCACCATTAATATCGATGGAGGCACCTGTTATATAACCTGCTTGTTCTGAAGCTAAAAAGGCAACGAGGTCTGCTATTTCAGTGGCTTTACCGTATCTTCCTATAGCGATAATTTCTCTAAGTAATTCAGCATTGGAACCCTCTGCTGGATTCATATCCGTATCAACAGGTCCAGGCTGTATATTGTTAACGGTGATTCCTTTTGGGGAAAGGTCCCTTGCTAATCCTCTCGTCATACCTGCTACAGCTGCCTTTGTCATGGCATAAAGACTTAAGCCTGGAAAACCTGTTACATCAGCATTTACACTTCCAATTGTAATGATTCTGTCACCCTCACCCATTTGTGGTGCAGCTGCTTGAACACCTTCAAAAACCGAACGCACATTAACAGCCACCATTCTGTCAAACTCTTCCATTGTAAATTCGTCATACATCTTTTGCTCAAATATACCAGCATTATTAATAAGAATATTGATTCGGTCAAATTCTTTTATTGTCTTCTCTACCGCTTCTTTTGTTGCATTTACATTTTCAGCATTGGCTTGTATGGAATATGCTTTTCCCCCACTCCTTTGAATTTCATTCACTAATGCCTCCGCTCTCTTGCTTGAATTTGCGTAGGTGAATGCAACAGCGATACCATCTTTAGCAAGTCTCCGAACAATTGACGCACCAATTCCACGTGAACCACCTGTGATTAAAGCAACTTTATTTAGATTTGACTTCATTATATCCTCTCCCAAATTAAACTTATTTTATTAAAACACATTTCGGAATGAACGTTCCGAATAAGGGTAAAAAAAATTGGCTCTGTAAGTCAGTCAAATGATTATTTTAAAAAGTAAAGGGACATTTTTACAATTTGATGAAGCGTTGGTTTATCTGTAGTTCTACTTGTAACCGAAAGACCATTGGTTACATTAACCAGGTATTTTGAAAGGGTAGATAAGTTTTGATTCTCAGTTACACCATCCAAAACCGCACGCTCTAGCAGGTATAGAAATGCTTTTTCTCTTTTTAAGTTATTCCTGCTTATTCGGTCCATGACATCCAGATGAGTCATCATTTCGAGTGATGCTTGAACCATGAAGCAACTTTCTTTTTCGTTATGCTCAATGATCTTATCAAAAAACTTATCCAATACCATTCTAGGTGGCGCATCTTCATACAATACCGAAGTCATATCATCTACTTCATTGGTATAGTGGTCTAATGCGACTAGGTACAGTTCTTTTTTATTGCCAAAAGTCTCATAGATACTACTTCTGCTAAGATTTAAGACGTCTACTAAATCTTGCATAGAGGTCCCCTCAAACCCTTTCTTTCGAAAAACATCAGCAGCTTTATAGGCTGCTTGACTGATATCAAATTCTTTTTTTCTAGCCAAAACATTCACCCCTGTAAGTAGGATAACTTATAAAAAAGGAAAATACAATTGTTTTGGAACGACCATTCCAAAAATTATTAAACTAGGTTTCGATCTCT
>NZ_JBALPP010000090.1:15419-30179 GCF_036965425.1 Neobacillus drentensis
AGTAAATAAAAAGAAAAATGAAACTAAAAATAATGGTTAAGGACTCAACTCTGTTGACATCAATCGTATCTTTGCAGAGTGTAACGATTATTTCAATAAGTATGATTGAAACCCACAAGGTTATATTCGGCTTAATCCCAATGGATTCTTTTAGTATTCGTACTCCCCCCCAAACCGCGATACAACATGTCGGTAAAAAGACCAAAACCCAAGTAAAAATATAAACATATTCAAACCTTTCAATAAACGGAAAGCGTATAATTTTGGACATAATTAAAGTGGGCCAAACCGTATGTAATAGCTGCCCATGACTAAAGTATACAAATGTAAACAGGGTTACTAGAACATAAACCAAGGTCGTGTAGCCTACGCCAAAGTGAAACCATTTTTGGGATTTCATATTATTTTTTATATATGGATAGTATATAAGCAAAAATTCTGGACCAAGAAAGCTCAGCATACTTTCCTTTGCGGAAACAAAATAATCATGTATCCCATGATTGAATAGCGGTAATAAGTTGGACCAATGAGCGTACTTAATAAGAAAATACAGTGAAAAGAATAAAAACGAAGGTAAGATTACTCCCCAAAAGCATATTCCTGTAATAACCCGAAACCCGCCTTTAACAATATTGACAATAACAAGTAAAAGAATGAAAGATAATATCCATAAAGGCGTACTTGGAAATACCCATGTCATCAACACTTCTAAGTAAGACCTGATTACAATCGAAACGATTACTATGCAGTAACAATATAGTAGAAGATTTAATATATTCCCCATCCATCTGCCATACAATTCCTTGTGCAGTGATATGATATCTCCGTTTTTTGCATGCTTTAATAAAAAATACATTAACACTCCAATAACATGGAAAGCCACTCCCACTAAAAGGACTGATACCCATGCATCTTGTCCCGCACCACTAAATAACTTGGTTTGAAATCCAAGTAATCCCACACCCGTTTGGGTCCCATGGATGAGAAAAAATAAAAAAAAGGGAGAGACTGTTATACTTTCCTTTAATTCCTTGCTCATAATCCATCACCTTACTCCCCTATCCCTGCCCGAGTTAATTCGATATTTAGGTCAATATCATATTGAACATTTGGATATATCTTTTCATAAAAATCTTTCTCATTCCAATCTCTAGAGTTGGCTCTTACCAAATCACCTATACCAAGTGGATCTACTTTATTGGCCGTCAGTTTATGAAGAAGTTTTTTACATTCTTGTTCCACTTGTTCTTCCAATTGTTTTTTTAACAAATATTTTTTTTTATCTTTTCTTAGGTCTAACCAAGTTGGGTAATCCTTCACCATACCTTGTAACTCCATATGAAAGTGAACCTTTGGTACCGATGGATTACTTTTGAATCGTTTTCTATTCTCCCCGTATAAAACGGTAAAGACAATTGTTCCTTCTTGTCCTTCATTCTTGATGTTAAATACACTTTCTCCCCTCATCATTTCCCCTCTTAGTAATTTATATATGAACGTCTCTTTTTTATTGAGTGCTGTAATTTGTTTATCTTTTTTAAATACCGATAATCCCTCAATGGTTATTTTGCCCCTGGAGTTTACCCTTAAAAGAGGAATGGCATTATCTCTTCCTTCACCATAATAATCAAATAAAAAACTATGCATATTCGGTAGAGGTAATTCATCCTTCTTATATCTATGCTCAATTAGGTTAACGATATGGTCACTACTGTTGCCTTTATTATGCTGTAATAACTCACCTGATTTACCGTCGGTAACAGCCACAAACATATTGCTGCCAATTAACGGGTCCCTGCAAATTGTCTTTACAAAATAGGCGATCCCATCTTCGGCTAATTCCTTGCCAAATACCAATAAACTCAATTTTCCAATTTCAACCGGTTTTGAAGACTGCTCATCGATCTCTTTCAGGATTGTCCTTGTATTCATTCCAGTACCTGTTAAGGTGGTAGCTTCTCCCTGCTCCTCTTCCTTTGTATAGTCAGTATATAGAACGGTTCCAATATAACGTTCCTTTCCTTTATCTAATCCTAAAACAGAAGGAATTTGTATATTATCAATTGTCTTATTATTAGGATTATTACAAGCAGACAAAGTTAATAAAACAGAAAAGGAAGTCAAAAGCAATTTTCCCTTAGGCCCATTCATTAGAATCATCCTTATTTTCTTTAGGTTTATATCTGACAAGAGAAAGAGGTCTTAAAAAAGGACTTCGATTGGTTGTGTTCTTGTAGGAAGAACGTAAAAAACTATCTCGGAAGCTATTGAATCTAAACGGATAAAGAGGAACCATATAGGGGTTCCCTAATGACGTTAATTTTAATAGGTGACTAAGAAGAAGCACAAATCCAATTGCAATGCCAAATCCGCCTAATAAAGCAGCTAGTATAATTAACGGGAACCTGAGAAGACGGATTGCATTAGACATCTTAAATATGGGAGTAGTAAAGGAAGCCAGAGCGGATAATGAGACAATTATCAGTAAGATATTACTCGTTAAAGCTGCTTCAACTGAAGCTTGTCCAATGACAATGCCCCCTACTATCCCTAGCGTCTGTCCAATCTTCGTAGGGAGTCTTGCTCCTGCCTCACGTAATAGTTCAATTGTTATTTCTAGGAATATTGCTTCCAAGAAGGGAGGAAATGGTACATGTGCCCTCGAGCTAATTAATGGTTGAAGCAAATCTCCTGGTATTACCTCATAGTGAAAGGTCAGTATGGCTACATATAACGAAGTAGAAAACATAGAAAAAAAAACACCTAGAATTCTGATAATCCTAAAAAAGGAACCTAATATCCATGTCAGATAGTAATCTTCGGGTGATATAAAAAAATCTAATAAAGTAGATGGTCCTGTTACTATATATGGTGACCCGTTCGCAAATATAGCAACTTGCCCTGATATCATGGCATATACGACTCGATCGATTCTCTCAGTTGATAAAAATATCGGAAATGGAGTGTTAGAATTATCCGAAAAAATCTGTTCAATTTGTGAACTGTCAAAGATGACATCAAAGTCAATATCCTTTATTCGTTGTCTGACCGTCTGGACATATTGCGGGTTTGTTACCCCCTCTATATAGGCAACAGCTATTTCTGTTTTCGATAGAGTGCCCAGTTTCATTTCTTCAAAAACTAATTCCGGAACAGCAATTTTTTTTCTTAACAAATGGATATTGACATTAATGTTTTCGATAAAACCGATTTTCGGGCCAATGACGCTAAATTCATTCTCAGTTTCATTGTTTTTGCGATATCCAAGTTCATCATTTTGAATATTTATTATAAGCAACTCTTTAAGATCCTTTAATTGAATCGTGACAAAACCCTTAATAAGCTTCTTTTCAATGTCGTTTGGGTCTTTTGAATATTCAATCTCTTCAAAGGGAATGATTTGTTCCAATTCTTGAAGAGACTTAACTTTTTTACCGTTCTCTTTTAATACTGGAAGTAAGCGCTCATTTATCGCTTTAGCATCTACCATAGACTTGTAATAACTGATAAGCAGGGAATCCTCAAGCTGAGAGGGAGAAAATTGAAAAAAATCGCTTGATTTCTTTGCCTGCTGATAAACCTCTTGAATCGTCTTATGACTAGCTGCCCGTTTTGCGTCCTTTAAAGGCATCTCTTCTCACCAACTATCTTTTAGGAATTTGCCTTAGTTTGATTATTTAGCGTAAAGATAGTAAATATCATATGGCTTATTTTCCCAAGGTATGAGATTTCAATACATTGGTCGTTGCTTTATTCGTGAAATAAAATAACTAAAATACAAATTTGCGTTTTTTTGTTGAGAATCCCTCCAAACACGTTCAAACGAAATCATATACCTTTGCATCGGAAATAAAATAATACTCCCCTTAAAGGTTCATAAGTCCGTGTAAATAAGAAAAAGCGAGCAGTTCTGGACTGTTCGCCGGTACTTAATGAAAAAAACAATTAATGAAGGACTGAGCAGCTGAGCACGAGCATGGTTCAAATACTTTTTGTGTATCCTTCAATTACACCCTTCAGTTCAGAACTTAAAACTTCCTCTTTTGGCTTGGTTAACAGAGAATTGACAATAAATAATAGAGTTTTTAAAACCATATCTCTTTAGCTAGCATAACCACAACTTAAATCGTTTTGAATATGAAAACTTACTCCTACATTTGTACACTATAAAGGATTGATATCGGTCAATTATATACTTGTAATATTCATGCATTAAAGACTATCTTTCCTTACATACTCATGTTCATGCTAGAATAGCAGTGTCCAATTATTGAACAGAATCGTTAATTTATTGGACAATAGTTCATAATTTAGAAAGAAAACTAAAATTTTGGCGTAATTCCAAATGTTTTTACATCATATCGTTCGTCTACCATTTTTATTTACAGAAGGTACTGAAGGTCCATGATATCATTTCAATCGTCTTATTCATTAATTCTACAAATTACCCTTTCCTTTTTTAGTCATATTTATAGCAGCTCCCTGGGAACGTACGAGTGTCTGGACACCCAGAATTTTAACAAGTTCAATTACTAAATGGAAATTAATAAAATGCAGGTGGCAGGAATGGGGACACTGCAATGGAGTTGAAAAGCAATGCGGAAAGCTGTGAGGACGGTTCCTGTGGTCTGAAACCTAATATCATTTTTGACCACAAGAACTGACCCTCTGGATTCTACTCTAATTTTTTAACCCAAGCCGTGTTGGGTCGATTATGGTCTGATTTCACCTAAAACCCTTTGACCATGAGAACCGTCCCTATGGCATTTTCACAATATTTTATTTGTCCGTGTTAAATTGGCCAAATCAAATAAATTGGCAATTGGAATAATCATTTTCGAAAACCGAACGTCGTCTGTCTCACCTTTTTTCCAGCGGTAGTAAAGCTGCTGAAGGATAATGGCAAGCTTGTAAAAGCTAAATGCTACATAATATTCGATATCTGTGATATCACGACCGCTCACCTGAGCATATCGTTCGGCCATTTCCCTTCTTGTGAAGAAGCCGGGTTGGTTTGTAACCACCGAAATGCCCATGTCGGGATCGCTTGCTTCCCCCCAATATGTTAACAGGGCTCCGATATCACTCATCGGGTCGCCGATGGTGGCCATTTCCCAGTCAAGAACTCCTTTGATCACACCAGGGTCATGCGGATCCAAGACAAGGTTGTTGAGTTTAAAGTCGTTATGAACCATCGTCGTATCGTCGGTTGTCGGCATATTATTGATCAGCCATGCCTCCAGTTCCTCTACTCCTGCCATTTCATCCGTCTTGAACAGACGGTAGCGTTTAATCCAGCTATGAACCTGCCTTTCTAAAAATCCTTCCGGCATCCCGATATCCATTAAATTCACTTTTTTATAATCGACCTGTTGAAGCTCTACTAGACTATTAATAATACTTTTTGAAATGGAAGGTCCAATGTGCTCAGAGGAACCATAGTTCTCAGGAATACTTTGATTGATTACTACCCCTTGCTTTTTTTCCATCAGATAAAAATGTCTCCCCATAATGGAAGAGTCCTCTTTATATAAATATGGTTTTGGGGCAAGCGGATAGACTCCATGCAATCTGGAAAGAATCGTATACTCTCGCTTGATATCATGTGCCTTCGCAGGAATTTCACCGAATGGGGGCCTCCTTAACACAGCTTCCCAGTCCCCAATTGTCAGTAAGTAGGTATGATTTGAATAACCTTCAGAAAATTTCTTGATCTTCATTGTATCATTTGGGATCCCTTGAATCGTTTCACGTACTAACATTTCCAATCGAACCCAATTGATATGTTCATGATCCATTAATTGGTTGACAGTTTTCATGCCATAGATTCTCCCCTCTTACTTACCTTAAATGTAGGAACGTGTTCTCTTTAAATGCACTTTGCCCTCAGAAAAGAATTTACTCTAATCACTACAATTACTTCAGGATCCTCAAAAATGTAAGAAAATTCCTCTCCCAACCCTCCTACAACGCTAGTCGGGCATTATCACGTGCAAAACTTCCGATTCTCGCATTTAATTAACCGTCCCTATGAATCTACACCGTTTCTAGCAGTGGAGTTTCGACCTCTACACCTAACGTTTTTAGTAGTTTAGAAATGGTTTTCATACAACTTTCGGGATTAATTTTGGTTTCAATGTAGTAGGTCTCCCCGGTTATAATGGATTCGTATGTATGAATTTGTGCGAATTTTTTTCTGTCTTTATGGACTGGCTGAAAGGCAATGGCATAACGCTTTCCTTTATTTCCGGCTCCAAGAATAAAGCCTTCTTCAACAAGCTGACGAAGCGGGAGTTTATTCTCTTCAATCCACTGTAAAGTCTTTTTCCAAAGTGCTGGAACATTTTCTCCATTAATAACTGTTGCTTCATTCTCATAATTAATGACTATAGTTAACTCGTCCCATCTTTTAATTATGTTTCTTTGGAATGGTGTCGAAAAATTCCATACCTCTTCTACATCGTTTTCCTCGGTGAGGATCCATTTGATGGTTCTAAAAACTTCACCGTAGGTTTCGTTCACGACAGTGTTAACATAGTTTCTTTCTTCACTGTCCTCTTCATGTGATATTTTCGTAATTGCTTTAAAAACATCTTCAAAACGATCATAAATGGAGCGAACTAGTGTGCGTTCCTCTTCAATTGTCGCTAATTTTTCACGTTTCCCTTTATAAGGCATCCGTAAGGCATCTACATACTGCTGAATGATGGGTTTGGCGTAAATACTTAAATCAGGGTTTTCCAGACAAGGCATAAGAACAATGTCTACTAATTGCTGATAATCGATTCCAAACCATTTTGAACTGCCAAATGTAGCTTCATTTGTTTCTTTGATTTGGCTTTTTGGTACCAAGCCTACAAGCAGGAACGTTTCTTCTTTGAATTTCTCTTCGAACTTTCTTAAGTATTTATTGCATTGATTCACGTCTACTCTTGCATAAACCTTTTGCTCAACAGCGAGGATTAACTTTTTTTCCACGCCAGAATCCGTTTCATCGAGGATATTTACCTTAAAAAAGACATCCAGCCTTCCTTTGTCATCATTTTTTTCTGTTTCCTCGATTGTTTCCTGTTCGTCGATATCTAATTTGTTGATATCCTTCTCAGCAATGACTTCAGGATTTCTGAATTGATTCACATTCAGCATTGCTATATCGGTAATATCATCTAAATTTTCATCAGCCGATTCGGCAACGGCCATTAAGAATCTCTGAAAAGGATAATATCCTAGCATATGTCTTTCTGTCGGATCCAAAAGCCAGGATAAGAACCTTGAATGCCATGTTTCTAAATGGGTAGCCCCAACGACATGGAAGACATTCGGACGATCAATCAGGAATTTTAAGGCGACAAAGTCTTTATCCATTGTTAATTCATAGAGCATTCGTTTCAGTGATTTCAATATTCATTACCTCCATTTTTCGTTTATCTAGAGAAGACACAAATCAAAAAAACACCTTCAAAAAGGTAAAATATTCTCTAAAATTATACTACATTATACGACATTGGTAATCTATGGATTAGTCACTACTCTTTCATTCTAGTTAGCGGAACTGAAAAGAACCAGATGATAAAATGGAATAATAGCAAATGAAACTACGTATTTACCTTTATAGAAAAAAACTCAGTTCACGGTGAACTGAGCTAATTCTTTGGTAAATCCCCACTTTTTAAAGTGATCTCCATCTGCTCTTGGTTACTGAGTCATTTTTACATTTTTATTATAGGGTTGTTATTGTAAATTAAAGAAAACTTGACCACCAACCATTTCTTCATAACGAAGTTGTGTTTTTTCGCCTGTTTTCACTAAATTGGCAATATATCCTTCTTTTTCATTCCCGACATACATTTCAAAACTAAATGCCGGTTCGGTTGTTCCAAATATATCACCATCACCACTATATATATCTCCACTTTCGCTTACCATTTCAAAATTCATAATTCCATCAATGTTAAAAGATAAGTCTTGGGTTTCGGATTTAACAAACTTTACTTTTGCTTTTACTAACATCCATTCATAGCCTTGTGGTGCAGGTTCATTGAATTCATTCATTGCTTTTAGTTTTTGATAGGCAGCATCTCCACGTGTAACTTCTTCAACCGTTAAATCAAATTTAATCGGGAAAGCATCGCCTTGATCATTGTATAATTCATCATCGATCGTGGCCGTTTTCTGAAATGGCACTGGATTGGTACGAGAACCTAATTTAGAGGGTGCCTGTTCCTCTTTCTGCGTTTCATCCTGTTTTTGGGCTGTTTCATTTTTTCCTGTATCGTCTTTTACTGTGATATCTTTCGTATCCTGTCCACACGCTCCAAGAACCATAATGGTTAATACTGTGGTTAAAAGTAAGCCGGGTATTCTTTTTCCCTTGTTTTTCATGTTTTCCACTCCCTATAATTCGATTCTTAATACAAATAATTTCAATAAAATATTATTGTTGGTTACTTTTTTCTTTTAAGGCATCAGGGTAAACGATTTGGTCAAACACTTTTTGAGAAGCTTGGTCTTTTATATAAATCGTTACTTTATAATGATTTGGGTCTACACCATTGAATAGCTGATACATCATGCCGGACATCCCCAGTCCCAAGGCCACAAAACCATCCATACTGTTTTCATAAGCTGCTTTATCCACTTCAACAGTAAACTCCGAGATATCATCGTTATATGTTATATCTTTTATAGAGGCGTAGTCTTTACTGTTTTTTGTTTCTTCAACATTTTTGACGATGTTTTCCTTCATTTCTTTCATCATTTTCTTATGTTGGGCTTTTGACATTTTATAAGTAAGGGAACCATCTTGATTTTTTGTTACTTCTATCCCTTCATTTTTAGCATCTGCGATAACTTGGTCTATATCTTGACCTTCAAACATGGAAGCTGGCAAAGTAAGTTTTACACTCAAAAGACCTTTGTCCACGTCAACTTGCTCGTTCGTTTTATCTTCTTTTTCCTTGTTTTGGTTTGCTTGTTTTTCAGATGAACACCCAGCAACAAAAGCAATCATTAGCACAAATAGTATATAGGTATATCTCTTCATAAATTTTCCCCCTCATTTATTTATGATTTTGTCTTACAAACTGAATTATATAAAAAAGGGTGCACCAAAAATGGCGCACCTTTACGAATTTAACTTATCCTATTCACTATTTTTACTTACATACACTGGTTGGGTAGATTTTTTATTAGATTTATCGAATGTTTGGCAGCTAAATACAAATGCCTGTCACAACCTGAATATTGGAGTTGTGGCAGGCACTATTTTACTTCTTAAGAAGTTCTAAAAAGGTACAAATGGTTAAGATCCCTTTATCAAAGTTTTCCAAATTAAAATGTTCGTTTGGAGCATGAAGATTTTCATCTGGCAAACCGAATCCCATTAAGACAACAGGAGCCTGAAGGGTTTGGTTAAAATCCGATACAATAGGAATCGAACCACCTTCTCTTTTGTAAACCGGCGCTTTCCCATAAACGGTTTCGTAAGCTTCAGCCGCTTTTTGAATCATCGGACTGTCAATCGGCGTTAAGAATGGATTCCCCGTATCGCCAAGAGACACCTTTACCGTACAACCCTTTGGTGCATGGTCCTCAAGATGCTTTTTGATCAATTCCTGAATTTTTTCAGGGTTTTGATTGTGGACTAGACGGCAGGTGATTTTGGCATGTGCTTCGTTCGGGATGACGGTTTTTGTACCTTCTCCCTGAAATCCGCCCCACAATCCGTTTATTTCTAATGTTGGCCGGGAACTGATTTTTTCAGGGTAAGGAAAATTGTTTTCCCCTCCCGTTAAATCTGTTAATCCTAAAGAATTTTTCAATTTTTCTTCATTAAATCCTAACGCTTTAATCTGTTCCTTTTCAAATTCAGAGAGTTCCACGACATCATCATAAAAATGATCAACATTTACTTTTCCGTTTGCATCATGAAGGGTCGAAAGCAACTGTACCAATAAATGGTTGGCATTCTGGACTCCCCCGCCGAACATGCCCGAGTGCAAATCAGAATTAGCGGTATGAAGGGTAAGCTCCAGTGCACAAAGACCTCTTAAAGAATAGGTGATGGCAGGGACGCCTCTGTCCCACATATCAGAATCAGAAATAACAACTACATCACAGGATAATTTCTCTTTATTTTCGGATAAATACGGCGGAAGATGAGGACTTCCAATTTCTTCTTCACCTTCGATGCAAAATTTCACGTTTACCGGTAATTTACCTTGTAATTTCAATAGTGTTTCGACTGCTTTAATATGTAAGAATGTCTGACCTTTGTCATCGGTTGCCCCTCTGGCATAAATCTTTTCATCACGGATCGTTGGTTCAAACGGAGGGGTTTCCCATAAATGAACAGGGTCAACAGGTTGTACGTCATAATGGCCGTACACTAAGACTGTTGGGGCGTTTTCCTGATGAAGCCAGTCCGCATAGATAATCGGATGACCTTTTGTCTGGACAATTTCAACATGTTCCATTCCAATGCTTTCTAATTCGTTGGCAATCCATGAAGCTGCTTTTTGAATGTCCTCTTTATGCTCCGATAAGGAACTGATGCTTGGAATCCGGAGCCATTCTTTTAATTCCTCGACATTTTGATTATGTTGCTTTGATAACAACTCAGATAATTGACTCATGTTCTCACCTTTTCTAATTTATTTCCTACTCTAATTTTATATATAAAGACTTGATTGGCTTCAAGTAATACATCTTGGCCAATGCCTGTCATGTCAAATAAAAATCAGGACCCGACTCGAATTCTTCACCTCACCTCTTATAATACCCCGCAATAGCTGGAAAAATCATGTATTCCTTCCTCATGTCCAGAAACGAAATCACATACATTATTTCCTCTAGCTAGCTGGTAATCTAGCGAATAAACTTAAAAAGAAGGTTTTTTAAGAATTATAATCAAAATGCCGCATGCACAAAGTCTGAATCGACTGGTTTCCAACGGTTCTTATCCCTCTTCTTTTGCTTAGTTCAGACATAAAAATGCCTCCTTTGCTAAATAAAGGGCTCCGTTTTGAGGTGCCTTTCTAAAAATACGTGCCGAAATGACCGTCGTATTGGCATCGTTATTGGTAAATAAAAAAAGCAAAACTCGCCATTGTAAATGACGAATTTCTTTATTAGGAATACAAAAACCTTATTTAACTAAAGCACCTGTTCGTATTATAAGTTCAGCCAGATATTTCTGGTTGAACTTTTTTTATATCGTTTTATGATATCGGTAGCCGGGGTAGAACGTAAGCACCCGTGGGACTTGGATCCCGTCAGCTAAACGGGTTCGCCCCCTACTTGTAGAAACATGTTTGAGGCTGGTTGGGACATAGATCTCGTATAACAAGCGAAGCTATGATACTGCAAGAAGGATTAGGGGTACCGGTGAATTTATTTATTGAAAGAGGAGATTTAAAAATGAATCCAGTCGTTGGTCTGGATGTAGCTAAAGGTGAAAGTCTGGTTCAAGCTTACTTGGAAAAGAAAAATCCATACAAAAGAAGTTTTAAAGTAGCACATACCCTTGAAGGACTAGATGAATTATACCAATTTCTTAGAGAAATTGAGAGTTTAACAGGGGTTAAACCTCCAATTGTACTCGAAGCTACAGGGCATTATCATACACCCGTTGTTCAGTTTTTTGAGGACAGAAATTATTTATTAATCATTGTTAATCCATTAATCTCTTATCGGGCGAAGAGTTCAAGTTTACGCAAAGTAAAAACAGGCATAATCGATGCTAATCATCTTTGCGAACTGTACTATAAGGAGGACTTAGAACCCTATAAAAAACGAGGAATTCAACTCTTAAATCTTCGTAATCTAACGAGACAACACGAAAACCTAACCGGGATTGTTGTTCAAACAAAACTGCAATTCCAAGCTGTCCTTGATCAGGTTTTCCCCCGAATTTAGAGGTGTTTTTGGGGACTTATATTCTGTTGTTTCCTTACAAACTTTATTAGAGTACCCTACATCTAACGATGTACTAACATCTGCCGAAGATACTTTAGGAGCTAAAATCAATGAGTTATGTAAAAGTCGTTCTTATAAGTGGGCTGAAACAAAAGCAAAGAAACTAATAGCTGCAGCAAAAAGGAATCCTTTTCAGGAAACCTTATATCAAAGTCATATTTTAACCCTAGAAATGTATATTAAAATGCTTTTAGAATACCATAAGCTCCTATCTACGTTTGAGGAAGAGATAGATGCTTTAGCAAAAGAAATCAAAGAATATAAGATTATCCAATCAATCCCTGGTATCGGAGAAAAAATCGCGGCAACGATTATTTCTGAAATCGGTGAGATTGATCGGTTTAATCACCCTAAAAAGCTCGTAGCATTTGCCGGAATTGATCCAAGTATATTTGAATCTGGTAGATTCAAGGGAACCGTCAATAGAATCACTAAAAGAGGGTCAAGTAGATTACGACATGCCTTGTTTATGGCTGTTAAATGTGCCATTCGTGATTGTCGCAAAAAGAAAACGACAGAAAATATCATCCCCCGAAATTAACGATTACGGGAGTTTTATGATAAAAAAACGCGAAGAAGGAAAGCCATATAAAATAGCTGTAATAGCTTGTGCAAATAAACTTTTACAGTGGATATATGCACTTTTAAAAAGCAACTCCACTTTCCAAGATATAGCTTAAATAAAAAATTAAACTAAACAATACAAAACCTTCCAAAAGTCTAGGTTAGGAAGGTTATTTGGCATGCTTATTTTTAGTATATCATGTGATTTTTAGGATTTTTATTGAAAAATATTGACAAACTATTAGCTGGTTTAGCTTAAGTACATTAATTCACAATCTTTCTTATAGTTTAAGAACTTATATTCTTAGGTATCGTTGCCAAACAGAATAAGTACAATAGTATTTCCAAGAAGGAAAAAAACTTTGTGAAAAGATTCGGAGAACTAAGTGCTATTCTAGCTAAAGATGAATTGACATCTCCTGCTTCATGGGTATCTGAAGTTACAAATTCCACTGTTTCCCCTTATTCTGATAAATTAATGTTAAATCATATTGATATTTTGGTTTCCGCAGCAGTTGGTTATTTTGCAGCTGGTGCTTCTATTTCTCAAAGAAGAGACCTTGCCATGAAATTTACAAAGCACATGGCTGAGATAGAGCTGTATGCGGAGGACGGAGTTCAACTTTTAATAAAATATGGTTGGATGGAGCAACCACCTTTAACTGAGGATCGTGAAAGTTTAAGAAATATAAAGTAAGTGTAGCTTATGAATAAAGAGAAGGTCATTGAAACTATTCTATGGAGCATAGCGTTACCAGGCTTTGCTCGCTTGTCTTTATTTCTTTACTATGTGGGACGCCTGTCATGATTCAGTTAGGGATGGTATTACTTATGCATATCTTCCATTTGTCTTCTCCGCGAATTTCGTTAAGGTGGTGCTAATATTATCTCCTGACTTTGTATTTCTGGGAAAGTTATGGGGTCCAGTATGGCTACCAATGTTATTTGTGATACCGGGTGTAATAATTGGATTGAAAAAATAATTAATCACTCCTACTAAAGAAAATACATTTTCTCATTCAGGAAAAATGGTATTTTTATGTTAACGAAATTTATGTAACCGTTCTATACGTGTTGTGGTGAAAAAAGGTCTAAAAACTGAATGGCACCCAAATAATTAAGTCGGTGTCATTTATTCTGCGGATAAGTTTTATCTAAAACTTGTTATAAATTATATTCCCATAGTCCTAGTTTTCCTTTCGCTGGAATAAACTCATCCAGTATCTGCATGTCCTGAACTTCCCAAGCAAAACCTCCCACTTGAAAATCACCTAAAAAATAGTCATTACCTGATACAATTCTTCCATCCTCCAGGATTGTACTCGTCTGGTTGTTTTCAGTCACCATCAAACAATTTTCCAGCCTGCATACCGCAATGATCATGCCAGTTGGAAGGTTCTCTTTTGTGTACCCATGCTTTCCAAGCAACGCCTGGATTGCTACATGGTTGCAGACAGCCTTATCTATTTTTTTACTTGTGTGAATCGCCAATGGCCCTCGATAATTCGTTCTCCATGTCCTTGTTTCATATTTGGCCTCACGAAGGACAAAAAGACTTGCCCAAGGCTGTATCATTGATAAAACCTTCATTCTAACGGCCTCCAACCGATAAAAGTTTACTTTGTTTATAGAGTTTCCCTGCAAAAAAAATTTATCAGCATAGACATTGAAGAAACATCCATTTCTAATTATGGGAAACCACATTGTTTTGCTGTTTCATTATCTTTTGCTTCATATAAATAAAAACAAACAAAAACGGAATATAACAATAAAGAAAATAGAATGCATTTTTGGAATAGATGTCATATTTTTCGTTAGATAAATTAATTAATGCAACCTTATTATCATTTTTCTTGATTTGCAGAATCGCATATCCTTTAAGTAATTTTGTTTGGATTGCTTCAATGTTGTCTGTAATAACAATATCCTCAATTGGGATAGTCTGCTTAATATCATCAATTTTCTTTATATAAGAAAAATCAAAAGATGGCTCCTGGAAAATATGTAATACTCTACGCTGAAGTTGTATCCGATCGATAAGGGTGTTGTAGTAAGAAAGAATGAAGTGTCCTTTTTTATTTGTAAGTGAAAATTGTCCAAAATCATGAGATTTTTGAGCTTTTGTAAATAATTCATTAATACTCTCGAAACTACTTGCTTTTTTCTCATCTTTATTATTTTTAAACATTTGTTTGAAGATCACCCAAACCACTCACACTC
>NZ_JBALPP010000091.1:0-6262 GCF_036965425.1 Neobacillus drentensis
CTATAATTCCAATTAAAATTACAAGATATATTAATAACATTGTCCATAGCATCCCCTTATGGTGTAGACCTTTCTTTTAGTTTTACATAATAATACCTAAAGACTCGGTACTTAATCTAAAACTGTTGCACCCAGTAGTTGAACAAGAGAAAATAGATGAATACTTTGATTGTTTTCATTTTTTCAATCTTATTTCTCCTAACCCTTGTTCAATCCTTTTTC
Organism: Neobacillus drentensis; assembly: GCF_036965425.1. Taxonomy (GTDB): domain Bacteria; phylum Bacillota; class Bacilli; order Bacillales; family Cytobacillaceae; genus Neobacillus; species Neobacillus drentensis_F. The sequence goes on from NZ_JBALPP010000091.1 coordinate 223, forward strand.
TATCAACTTCTTCTACCCAATCGTAGTATTTCTCATAAAGTGGACGTATTCGATCTGCTTCACTGGCTATAACTTCGCACCCTCGGTCGTCGTAGACAAAGAAAATAATGTCTTTTGTGATGTTCACTAAGAAAACATCGGGATAATCGATGGAGTACCTTCCGAACTTTGGTTTCAATGGAAAATCTTCATTACTCGCTGCCTTAAGTAATTCATTTACACGTATGTCTCCTCGCTTACACAGCAAGGAAAATTGTTGCAGCTCGAATTCTTCTGCTTCGTCCAACTCGAACGGATAAGGGAACGTTTTCACCTGAATTCGATTCAAACTATTTTTACACTTCAGAAACGGCTGGTATACCTTCAGTTTTCTAGTATGTTTCTCTTTTGTTTTGTGCTTATAAACATTCGTCACGAAGAACAAGTCGTCATTTTGCTCAAACAACTCATTGAAAATTGTTGAGGTTTGCTTATATACAAGTCGAAATCGCTCGAGATTGAGATCATCATTATCTTTGAATTGACAGATTTCCCCACCAAGTGAAAAGTGGATGCCAATGTCCCACTGATAATAAATGCTTGGGATTAATTTGACAGTTGGAAACCTTCCCTTAAGATAGTCCATTATGTTCATTTACTAATTCTCGCTTCCATTTAGATCGAATTCAAGGTATCCGAAAAAGGTTTGGATTTGTCTACATAAATAATCGATTTGATAATAATTATAGCATTGCATCTTCAACTAAACTGCCCCGTTAGTCGAATAAAAAAGGCTGCCGCAGCAGCCTTTCCTCCTCAACTCAAGCACTTGTTAGTTTTACAAACTAATTCTGAATAAGCTGTCGAAACAGCTTATCTTTTTGATTTAAGCACTGGTTAAAGAACCTATCCTATCAAACACTTTTTTCTATTTTTTAGTCCTCTAATTTGTTCCATACCTTTTAGCTGCTCTAGTACGAGCACGCTCAGCTTCGACCTCACGATTCCGTGGCTCGGTACTCGTTACCAGTGTGTTTAATAGTTCTCTAGAAACCATTGCAATCTCATTGACCGCACGAATAAACGCCTCCTCATTCACCTTTGAGGGCTGGTTATAACCCGTTATCTTTCTGACGTACTGAAGAGATGCTGCATGAATCTCTTCTTCGGTAGCTGGTGGGTCGAAATTAAATAATGTTCGAATGTTTCGGCACATAACTTACTCTTACTCCTTTTTGTTTTCATTATTGTTGGTCTTTAAAAAAGATTGATTAAATTTAAGGAATATAAAAATTCATCTTTTTGTACAAAAATTGATCAAAACAATGACTCTTTTCTATTTTAAGAATTACCATTGATGGAAAATTCCACTTTATATCTAACACCAACTTTTAAATAAATGCTAAGGTATTTATTCTCCATTGTTTTTAACAATACCTTCTTTCACTAATCTGCTTCGTTACTGGGATAACAAAAGGGATTGCCGCCGCCATCCCGTTTTTAACTCTTGCACCCGTTAGCTTAATAAAAATTCGATGAAATGCCCTTACCACCCCTTGTTTTTAGGGTGCTGATTCTCTCCATTCCAGTAATTATTGGTTTTGCACGCTTTATTAATGTTTGTGTAGATTCAAGAGTTAGAGAGGCTTGATGGGCATTTTCATTACTCCACACTTCATAAACATAAACACAATTTGGTTCACTTTCAGAAACATTTACGAGATATATCTCGCATTCATCAAGATTCTTCATTGATTCTGCTGCTTCCAACAAAATATCTACCATTGTGTCACGTTCGCCCTCTTGTATCGTAAACTTCCCAAACAAACTGAATTTGTTCATTATGATCCTCCTTAATTTTGTAACCTGTTAATTGTTTCTACATCCGACCTCTGTTATCCTATTATTTCCATAATAAAAACTAATAAAGCTTCTTCAAGTAACCTGCATCCGTTACTTAAATAAAAAAAGCTGCCGAGATTGGCAGCTGGCTCTTCAACTCTTATTTCTAAAGAGGCGAATTATATAACCTCCGTGATGAACATTTCTTTTTATTTCATTATTTCTTGTTTATCGTAATCCCTTAACGCCCAAGTTAAAATATCATTTGCGTAAAGTCCTACATCGTCTGGTGAAATTTCAACAAATTTACCATCAATAAATGCAGCCCAATGGATGTTTTCTGTAGGTTTATCAACCAATCCATTGATTCCTGTAATCATACCGTTTGTTTCCGCCACATCAAAGTTGTTTTTAGTTATGTCGTAAATAGTGTCTCCCTCTTCAAATGTTATATTTTTCTTTACTATAACTTTATTGTTTTGATCCATAATCTGAATAATGCCATTTACTTCAACAGCATATGCTGGATTTGCAAGCCATAAAGCAAACAAAAAGGGGAGTGCAAAAGCAAGTTTGTACATATCTATCCTCCTCATTTTTTCTTATTATTTCCTAATGTCATTTAATTATGGGTGTTGTTTTCATATAAAAACACCTAACAAGTTGTTAGGTGTAATTTCAAATATAAATAGAATTAACTATAACAAATTTGGTTAATGACACTGGTTTATCGCTAAAAATTTAATCTAGGCTTTAAGCGATTGAAAAAGAATCAATTTTTTTGTCTTTTTGACTGTTATTAAACTATCCTGCTTCGTTAGCTTAACAAGAAAAAGACCGCCGCAGCGATCACCGTTTTCAACTCTAGCCCCCTTGTATAACAACACAAAGTTATTTCACATTTTCACCAAAATCTTTAAGTTGATTTTTTATTTCTTTAAGTTCTGACCTTAAAGCCTTTACTTGCTTAGAATTATCAATGCCAATGCATATGCAATTACAAGAAATAGAACAACTAAACCAATAAAGCCGTAAAATAATGTTAAAATAATCCCCATAACTTTGTCGCCCCTTATAAAATAAACTACTTCAACATTACCATAAAATGGTAAAATGGGTGACGTCTATTTTGTTCTTATTAAATTAATCTGTCCCTTAAGTTCAACAAGAAAGAGCTGCCACGTTCAGCTCAGATCTTAAACTCAAGCACCCCGTTAGCTGAATAAGGAAAGATGATTTCAATTCACACATCAATTCCTTTTGCACGGCTTCTCCCCTTTAGCATTATTATCCCTGCTATTAACTACAACAGCGGGGGCATAATTAACCAATTGAAAATCCCATTACCGCCTAACGCATATAGACCTGCTGGTGACGCACATATAGCACATAAAATTAATAATTTTGGTTTGGTAAATACAATCGAATACAGGGCAATTATAGTAGGAAGGAGATACATTATTGCCATTCCAACCAAGGTATCTGTTGCAAGAGGTTCGTTACTGTATGGATCATAAAATACTAAGAGAATGAAATAGAGTATACCTCCCAGAAAACCGAGTGTTCCGATTACTCTTGCCATCTTCAAATCAATCCCTCTGATAAGAAATATCAATAGTAATTTCTCTTGTAATAAGATAAATACTTTCTTAAATTAACCTACCCCCGTTAGTCGAATAAGAAAGCGCTTCGTTTAGCAAGAACAAAGATTAACATATGAATTAATGCTGTATGTTATCGTCTTTTTTATAAGCAAATTTACTTTGCATTTTTTCTGCTAAATTCAACTTTTACGTTTTTTGTATTGACGGAAAAACAATACGAGTAAGGTGATACACAGAATAAGCAATCCAAAATTAAAAATTTGCCATAGGTAATCTCCAATGTGCATATTAACCCCTCCTATATACCATTATTTCTATATTAAATAAAAAATTTCCTTCTAGAACTAACCTGCCCCGTTAGTTGAATAAGCCTAAAAAAGTCGAGCAGCTATATCTTGAAGCTTTTCAGCCAAGAAGGAAAATAAGAGCGACTAAATTAGCCACTCTTCATTAATCAATTTTTAACCAATGGTTGTAAATCATTCAACTTCACTTTGAAGAAAACTCGATAAACTGTATTATTGCCTTGATAATTAACAGTATTCGAAACATAGTCTGCCTTGTGTAATCTTTGCTGACTGTCTAGGATATAACAAAATTGATTATTCTTACCTTGAAAAGAATTTAAAATAGAATAAACCCTTTCAATGTTTTCATACTCGACTTGTCTCATGATTTTTTGAGTGTAGGCATTACAAAATTGCAATATATACATAGGACACTTCCCAAATAAATTACATTCAAATCATAACTAATTTAGAAAATGTTGTATTACTATAATTATGAAAAAAGAGTGACATTTTGCCACTAATTGCTCACTTCCTAAAAATAGGATAGTTTCAATAAACACAGAAATAAAACCCTCCTGAGTTCAAGAGGGTTTAATTTCTTTATTTTAGAATTTTAGTCTAAAGGAACTTCAATCGTCATTGTTGATGTCTGAAATGGTTGATTGATATAAATATTAATTTTTTGTGGTATTACTTTTTCAGGCTGTTTAACATCATTGTAAGCAGCTTTTGCAATGTCTATAATCTGTTCTTTTGAGATATAATCTAATAAATTATAATTACTGTTACCGATGTTTGCCCAAAGATATTCAACATGCAATGGTAATTCAGTACAATCACCCCGCATTTGACATTCAGTTGCGCTCATATCAATAGACATGCTTAATTCATTACGCATTGTGGTTGGAAGTTTCCCAACATAATCTTGAATAGATGCTTTGTCAATTGAATGTAGTTTTTCCAAATATGTAATCCTGTTATCTAGTAATCCGTGAATCCGACTTATTTGTTGAGATACAGTTTCATCCGAATCCCACTGTCCAATTGTTGTTTCTAACTTTGAAAGACGAGATTCATACTGATCAAGTCCAGTCTGTTTATTTTCAATGGTTGCTAGTCTTTCTTGTGTATTTGTAAGCTGCGCTTGTGTTTCAGTAAGCTGTGATTGAAGCTTTTCAATTGTCATTTGTTGATCCATTACCATTTCCTCGAGTGTTTTTTTGCTTTCAGCACCTGTTTTCAAGGAATTGATTAAAATAAAACTCAAAGAAATACACACAACCAAACTAAAAAACAATAATTTCTTATTCATACTTTTCCCCCTATTTATCTAGTTCAATTGTATTATAAGACAAATTTGGGAAAATTCCTTGTTAATTTTAGTAAAAAAACCCTTCGAATAAAAGGGTTTAAACGATAAATTATCATTCATAAGATTTCTAATTTCTGTTCTTCTAATTCCTTAACTAGTTGTGTAATATCTTAATCTCCATTTACAATTACTTTTTCAAGTTTTGCGTGATAGGACATTTCTTTCTTGATTTGCTTCCACCACTAATTTATTAAGGAAACGAATTAAACGGCGGGGATATGTCGGGATATAGACAGATTCAACTTCTGCACACATTTCTCTTGTTTCTACCCTAGACAAATCATATTTAAACAATAACACAGTGTGATCTTTTGTTGGAATATATCTATCTTTTGAATTGAATCCTTATTCAACTAACCTGCCCCGTTAGCTCAATAAGAAAAGGCTGCATTTTTAACAGCCAGATCATTAAGATAAGCACCCGTTACTTTAATAAGAAATATTACACAATAGACCCACCTAGGGAAGTAAAAACGACTTTATTAAAAATGCCACAGCCTAAATGGCTGGGGTAAATGAAGCTAGTATCCAAATGGTCTAGGCGGGCAACAAGGGTTGAATGGGAATCCGCACATCGTATGTGTTTCACAGCACTTATTTACATATGATTCTGTGTGCGGGAAATAGTATTGATGATGAATCATATGCTTGTTAAAAGTAGTTGTATGCGAAGGGTGTACATGTGTTACTACATTATTATACAAATTTGTTTTTACATATTGTTGCCAAGGTGAAACTAGTGGTGGATAATATTGAGCAGGGAACGCTTGGGGCGGGCAGTATATTGGCTGACATGCTTGAAATGGAAAGTATTGGACTGGCATCTGTTTCATGTGTGGTACTACATTGGGAGTTTCTTTCATTGGATGTACTATATTTGGAACTTCTTTCATTTTCGGTACTACATTTGGAGTTTCTTTCATTTTCGGTACTACATTTGGAGTTTCTTTCAT
>NZ_JBALPP010000091.1:6450-12859 GCF_036965425.1 Neobacillus drentensis
TTTTGGTACTGCTTTTGGACTTTTTTTCCAAAACATCGTTAAATGACCTCCATGTGAAAATATCTTGTTACTACATTAGTCTATGTGAACATAGATTTGTGCGGACTAGTTTATTACCTATTTTGTATGAAATGATACACACTATAATCGTTGATGGAGACAATCCTACCGTCATTGAATCTTCGGGCTTAAACTTATGATCCTCGAATTTCACCCATTTATCGTGCATATAAACTATATAACCGCGAATAGTATCCCTCGTAATTTCCTTTACTGACCGCTTTATATCGTGTCTATCAAGATACTCGATAAAATATCCGTAATTGTCCTCGTATTGATTCAGCTTACCAGCCGCTCTTCCCTCCGCACGTTTAATCGTCTTGAACGATAGAAATAAAGAATCAAGATTGTGCGCTGTTTTCCGTAATGTCCTCAAGTTCTTTACACGCTTGCCAGTTCGTTTGTCAGCCATAAAAAAACGCCTCCTGTTCGGTTAAGTCAACGGAACAAAAGAGGCATAAACCCAGTGCTACCCAGCGATTAAGTCAACGCATAAGTCAGCGGAAATAGAAAACGGTAGAACACCGTTATATCAACGTTTCTACCGTCCGGATGACCTGTGAGGGGTTCGAACCCCCGACCTCAACCCTGTCAAGGTTGAAAAGCGAATCCGATTATAACAGATATCGTTTGAAATTGTTGATATAGTAGGCTTTTGTTTTTCCTATATATGCTTTAAACGGATGTAATTGGTGGCAGTATGATTGATTTTGCCACCAGGCTGGCACCAACTCTCAGTACGATGTTTCCACATTCAACATGTGCGGAGTGTATGTGGCAACACATGAGATGTTGGTGGGTTTAATTAATAATAAATTATTGTATATAATCTGCTTATTAATGATTGATGCTTTTTGCATTAAAGCCCCCGCTTCTTACAAATTTTATTTCCTTGATTTTGTTCTGTTACCTAAAGATGTCCGGATGAAATTGATTTGCCAGCGGAGAAACACCATTCCGACTGACGGTGGATTGATGGCAAACTTTTTGACAAAATTACATAAAAACCGATAAAAAATAGTAGCCTAACATTTAAAGTACATTTCTGTAAAACTCGTTGGTTATTAGCTTGAATTAGATTTTAAAAAATTGTGGAGGATGGCAATGGAGAAAAAAATAGTTGCACTCGATGTATCGAATTTATGGGCTCCTTATATGAATAATACGATGGCTCTATGCGTAAACAAATATGCATTGCAAACTATTCAAGATCCAGAAATTAACGCTATTTTTGGCAAAGCTTTGAATTTATCAGAAAACATTGTTCAAAAAATCGCCGCCATATTCAATCAGGAACAATTTCCGATTCCCCATGCATTTACAGAGGAAGATGTCCATTTAGATGCACCGAGATTGTTTTCAGACGAACTCTGGCTGTTCTATTTGCACCAAATGTCGATACACGGATTGACTTCTTATTCTCTTGGGATCACCGCTTCCCGCAGGCTGGACATTCGTCAATTCTATTTCGAAACGTACAAGGGATCTTATGAATTATACGAATCTACATTGGGAGTGCTGCAATCGAGAGGTCTCCTGGAACGTCCGCCCACCATCGTGCTTCCAGAAAAAATTGAATTTGCGGAAAAGCAAAGCTTTTTAACCGGCTGGTTCGGGGAACGCCGCCCATTGAACACAATAGAAATCTCTAGTCTTTATTTTAATTTGCAGAAAACCATCTTGACTAAAGACTTGGCTCTCGGTTTTAGTCAAACCGCTAAATCGAAAGAAATCCGCCGGTTTATGGAAGAAGTGGTAAAACTGGCAGCAGAACATATTGAAATTTTTACTACCATCCTTCATGAAGACTTCATCAGTTCTGCCATCACATGGGACACCCATGTTACAGATTCTCAGATTGCGCCATTTTCGGATAAATTGATGATATTCCATTGCGCATTTTTGATTCAAGCAGCAATGGCATATTATGGAACCGCCTTGTCCGGCTCAATGAGGCGCGACCTCGGGCTCAAATATTCGTCTGCCATCGCAAGGGATGTGAAGCTTGCGGAAGACTGCGCAAACATCATGATTTCCAATGGATGGTTTGAAGAACCGCCAAGTTCCGTTGATCGACGAGAATTATCTTAGTGAAACTTCACCTAACTGTGATTTTACGAAGTAGACAAAACCCCTTGAGCACCAAGGGGTTTTAACTCGCGTTCTTATCGATTATCCAAGCAAGTACATATTGCTGAATTTGTGTTTTTGTGCTGAATGAATTTTCTCCACCTCACAAATATCCCAAACATTCAAAATACTTTACCTATCCTTTAAGAAAATTTTAGAATGTTTCCTCCTATACTTGGAACAATATCACTGTAGTAAAAAGGAGGATAATTAGAAATGGATATTCAAAAATTAGCCGATCATGAGTCATTGGATCTACATGAAGTTATTAATTTTAAAACCCTATGCTTAGCGAAATCAAAACTAATGCAAGGACTGGTATTTGATCATGATTTGAGAGCATTAATGCAAAAAGATGTTGAACAATCCATGCAAGCACTTGAAGAATTACAGGCAATTTATCAACGTGCACCTTTTGAAGCGCCTGTTCCTCAAAACCGGCCAACACCAATAATAAATTGAAAGGAAGGCAAATTCATTGAACAATGACTATTTAGACCCTATAAACTCGCTACACGTACCAGAGCTAGCAGATACCACATTTGCGATGGATTTACTTCTTCGTGCCAAAGAAGGTGTGCGCAATATTGCGGTTGCATTAACGGAGTCCGCATCACCTGATGTTAGAACCCTCTTACGAAACCAGTTAATGCAAGGGATTGCCATCCACCAAGAAATTACAGAATTAATGATTAGTAAAAAATGGTTCCATCCATACGAATTAAATGAACAATATCAATTAGACCAACTCTCTGCCAACAATACTTTGAAGATTGGCAAAATGAATCTATTTCCTGTTGAGACTAATAGAAAAGGTATGTTTGACCGGACACCTGATGAACACTAACACTGGAGGCTGTAACCAATGAAGGCGGTAACGTATCAAGGTATTAAAAATGTTGTAGTCAAAGAAGTTCCAGATCCAAAGATTGAAAAACCAGATGACATGATTATTAAAGTAACGAGTACAGCTATATGTGGGTCTGATTTACATTTAATTCATGGTATGATTCCTAACCTGCAAGAAAACTATGTTATTGGCCATGAACCAATGGGAATCGTCGAAGAAGTTGGTCCAGGTGTGACTAAGCTAAAAAAGGGAGATCGAGTCATAATTCCCTTTAATATAGCATGCGGTGAATGCAATTACTGTAAAAACCATTTGGAAAGCCAATGTGATAATTCTAATGATAATGGTGATATGGGTGCCTATTTCGGATATTCTGGTACGACGGGTGGCTATCCAGGTGGGCAAGCTGAATATTTAAGAGTGCCATTTGCCAACTTTACTCATTTCAAAATTCCAGAGACTTGTGAGGAACCAGATGAAAAGTTAGCAGTTATTGCCGATGCGATGACTACTGGTTTTTGGAGCGTTGACAATGCAGGTGTAAAGGATGGAGATACCGTTATTGTTCTTGGCTGTGGTCCGGTTGGTCTTTTTGCTCAAAAATTCTGTTGGTTAAAAGGGGCAAAGCGAGTCATTGCCGTTGATTATGTCAATTATCGCTTGCAGCACGCCAAGCGCACCAACAAAGTAGAAATTGTTAACTTTGAGGATCATGAGAATGTAGGAAGTTACCTGAAGGAAATCACCAAAGGCGGCGCTGATGTTGTCATTGATGCTGTTGGTATGGACGGTAAAATGACTGATATGGAGTTCCTTGCAAGCGGAATGAAGCTTCATGGCGGAGCATTAAGTGCGGTTATCATGGCTTCACAAGCAGTGCGTAAATGCGGGACAATTCAAGTTACTGGCGTTTACGGCGGCAGATATAATGGTTTCCCTCTTGGAGATATTATGCAGCGAAATATCAATATCCGCTCCGGTCAAGCACCTGTCATCCACTATATGCCATATATGTTTGAATTAGTTTCGACCGGAAAAATTGATCCAGGAGATGTCGTAAGTCATGTACTTCCACTTAGTGAAGCAAAGCGTGGCTATGAGATTTTTGACACAAAAATGGATGATTGTATAAAAGTCGTGTTGAAACCTTGAGGAAGGAGGTATAAAAAATGAACTACGCCTTACATGAAGTTCTTGAGGTCCATGAGATAACTGCATTTAAGACCACTTGTTTAACTAAATCCAAAACGATGAAAGCGTTAGTTACAGATCAGCTATTAAGAGATATTATGCAGCAAGACATTGATGTATCTACGAGACAATTACAAGAATATGCTTCTATCCTTTCCAACGCTAAGCAGTAAATTAGGAGATGAATGAACATGAATCCAATCATTGAAACTTTAACGGGCATGGATGGACTATCTGATCAAGTCGTTGCAATGGATCTACTCATTTCAGCTAAAAGTGGAATTAGAAATTATGCCATGGCAGCTACGGAGGCAGGAACACCGGAAATTAAAGAAATGCTCACTCGCCATTTAGTGGAAGCTCTTGATATGCATGAACAAATTTCCTCATATATGGCAGAAAAAGGATGGTACCATGCTTGGGATACAAACGAACAGATCAGTTTGGATTTAAATAATATCAATACAGCTTTGAACTTACCGACATTATAAAAATTTTCAGGAACAGTTCAACACTCACCAAATAAACTGTTCCTATTAAACCATTTTGAATTTATTTGGCAGAAGTAAATAAAGTTAATACTTCTTGCTTACTCGAGTTTGTTTTACACTATATAATTGAAAACAATTAATTGACTATTTTTATTATGAAAAGGTCGGAGCAGGAAATTCATCAATTTTGATACGAAGTAAACTATAAGGTTTCTGTCGTATGTCTTTTCCATAATGAAATCTAGGCTGTCGATGTAATTGGTTCACAATGACATACAAATATTGATCCGGACCAATTGAAAAAGTATCCGGCCACAAAATTCTCGGATCATGTGCGATAGTTTCCATTATGCCATTTGGCAATATCTTACGGATACTGTTGTTTTCATAATCTCCAGCATAAACAGTTCCCTTTGCATCGGTGATCATTCCATCAGACGCACCTTTTTCTCCCCAATACTCCACATGATAAGGTAAATCCATGTCCGGTATCAATCTGTCTCTTAGGGCTTCTGTTGAGATCGAGAACAAATGACGACTGGTTAGTGGAGCAAAGAATAATATCTTTCCATCGGGAGAAATCGCAAGACTATCAGACGCCAATCTAAATGGAGAAGTTGAACCGTCTTTGTTTCGATTCATTAAAATTTTACCTTCTACTTTCGGTAAAAAATAGGGATCGGGTGAAGTTGAATTTGCCCCATTTAACCGTCTAAACGCGTTTCCATTTGATAAATCTACGACGATAATAGCTCCTGGGCCTCTTGAAGAAGAATCCGTTATATAGGCATAACCTGCTTTTCCAACACGAAAATCAAAACGGACATCATTCAGATAAGTTGTAGGCAGAACAACATCTTCTGTAAAGGTATATACTTTTCTTATTGTATTGGTTTCTAAATCAACAGCGACTAATTTTGCCCCCCCTTTAATAGGTTCAGAAAAATTAGGTGCCGCTGTATCTAATATCCAAAGCGTTCCCCTTCCATCAGCAATTACACTTTGGACACTGATGAAAGTCATTGTGATATTCTCGGGATTAACCAAATTGGTTTGTAAATTAGGATAAGGCTGCAATTTATTCTCAACAATTTCCCCCACCGTAAATTTAACATCGTCTCCCCATTTCGGAAAGCAAATGAAAATACGACCGGTTTCTGAAACAGTAACACCTGTAGGCATAGCCCCATAAAATGCATAAACTAGTTCTAAATTACCGAAATATTTTTCACTAGGTAACATAGGTTTCATAATATCCTCCTCAAGCATTCAAACGGGATATCACCTATATATGATTTATATTTTTTCTAGTGCATGTTTCTTAATAAGTTTTTCTATATGAAAAGATGATTGAATGGATTGTTTTCGAAATTTAATAAGTCTGTCAGAAGAAAGGTAACATTTTAATTTAAAGGTCACCTGTCCAACCATACATAGGAAGAACAGTTACTGATACTAAGAAACCAATCGTAAAACGATTAATAAAAGAACCAATAATAGCAATAAGTTTATCTTCAAATTTCATCGGGAGTATTAGTAATACAGAGAATAAACCAAATATTATACCAGATATAATTCCCAAGAAAATGCTGTTCATTGGTAATAAATATCCATTCACTAACTAACTCATTAATTGATATGATTCTTTTAAAAGAACTAAAAACTCCTGATTTAGTTCGTCTTCACT
>NZ_JBALPP010000092.1:0-19143 GCF_036965425.1 Neobacillus drentensis
TAGTAATCCTCCGAAAATACGTCATAAGACCAAAACACGCCCCCTAAATAAAAGACAAAATGACCACTGCGATACTTAGTGCCAATCCAATGAACACGAGGCATGAAAAAACGGCCAATTCCTTCCTTTCTTTTTTTCGAAATAACCGCGGCGCTTCCCAGGCAAAAACAATAACAAAAATGAGGATGATCACTAAAATCTTAAACATATTCCATTCCTTTTTCATTTACAAAGTTTCTAGGCAATTTTCGCAAATGTCCTTGCCAAAATAGCCTTACTTAATTAGCCCGATTCTTCTTATAAAAGCTTTTGAGTCAATTGATACGTCCAATTGAGCAAATTCCTGTTCCCAATTCTTTTTATACCGGGTATTCCATTGTTTAGGATATTTCCGGTAAACAGCTTGTCCAAATCCGAATATGTCTGAGCGAAAATCGTTTTGAGCCTTATTTACGACCAACTGTAATCGATCTTTAATTTCATTTTCAACCTTTTCCTGTAAATCCTCGATTATCTTCGTTTCAAATAACTCTAGCTTTGAGTCATTCTCGATCACACTATACTCGGAGGTAATCTTAACTGTCATCCTGAGGTTTCCATGTTTTATGGCAGGAACCAATTTCGCTTCCGCTCTGACGATTTCCATACTGACATATCCGCCCCCCTTTTCCTTAGGTACATCAACAGTTATAATCCCTGCTTTCATTTCATTCCGAATCCATAATAGCCCACGAGTTTCCACTGGAGTCATCCAGCCTGCCAACTTGTCTTTTTTGAAGACTGCGATGCCATTTAAAGCTTGAATTTCCCCTGATTTATCTTTTGTCTTTACTTCAAGGGGCTTTAACGAAAACTGAGGGGCAAATGGCTCTAGACCATCTGTTAAAAGCATATTGAGAAAGTCCCTGACATAAATTTTCATTCCAAGATCCTGCTTAGCCAGTTCCTTCATTTCTTCGGCCGAAGCACTTTCAAATCTCGGCATACTTTTAAGAATTTCTGAGGCTCTTCCCTTTGTAAACATAATAAAACTGTTGATGCGGGGTTCAGCATACCTTGTGTGAAAATCGATAATATGGGAAACCCCCTTTTTGGCCAAATCCTCACTAACCAATAGGACCCTGCTTTGAGAAAAAAAGATCCGTCTCGGCAGCTTTCCTTGAATATTGCGGTATGCTTCGGAAACGGTCCTGCCCGTCTCTGAAATGACAATGGTGCTTTTTCCGACGGTACCTCCTCCTACCGCCGGCCCCAGCTTGGATGGGAGGGCAACTTGAAGGGATAAGCGAATCTCGTCCCCTTTCACAAGGTCTAATCCAATAGCGGTAACAATGGCAATATCGTTAATTTCAACACGGTTCCAACAGCCTGTAAGCAAAATTACTGACATGACCAATAGCGAAAGCTTTCTTATCACTCTCATCCGAACCATCCTGTCCTTGTAAAAACAACCTAGTATTTACGTCTTCGGTATCGTAACCTCTTCAAATTGGTTTTTCCCGTTTCCTGTGGACGCTCATTCATCATCCACCATGGAACGCGGATTAATAAATCTTTCACGTTATTAAAATGAAAGGGAGCTAGAGGAGCTAAATAGGGAACACCAAAAGAGCGAAGCTGCACGAGATGAACCAAGATAAAAAATACGCCAAGGAAGATACCGTAAAACCCTAGCGTTGCAGCTAGAAAAATCATAAAGAAACGAAGAAGCCGGATCGCTCCTGTTAAGGGATAGCTGGGAAACATAAAAGAAGCAATCCCTGTCGTCGCAACCACAATGACCAACGGTGCCGAAACGATTCCAGCCTCAACCGCGGCTTGCCCGACAACCAAGGCCCCCACAATACTGACCGTCGATCCAATCGGTCTGGGTAATCGTAAACCCGCCTCCCTTAGTGCCTCAAACGTAATTTCCATTAACAAAGCTTCTATTACCGCAGGAAAGGGAACCTTTTCCCTTGAGGCCGCAACGCTGAATATGAGATTGGTTGGCAATAACTCGTGATGAAAGGTGGTGACAGCAATATAAATGGATGGAAATAATAATGCTACGATTAAAAACAAATACCTGATAAATCGAATAAAGGTGGTCATGATAAACCTTCCAAAATAATCTTCCGGCGAATTCATCATTTGAAAAAAAGTGACCGGTACAATCAAGGCAAAAGGACTATTGTCCACGATTATCGCAATTCTCCCCTCGAGAAGATTTCCGACCACCCGATCTGGCCGTTCCGTTTGCAAAATCTGTGGAAACACGGAAAAGGGTTGATCCTCAATAAACTCCAGAATGTAGCCGCTGTCCTCAATCGCATCGATTTCAATCCGCTCGATTCTGCTCCGAACTTCCTCTAGTATAGAAGGCTCCGCGATTCCTTCAAGATATGTAATAACTACTCCCGTGTTAGACAGCTTACCAACCTTCATCATTTCAAATTTTAGTTTGGATGTTTTTAAACGTCTTCGAATCATACTGATGTTCGTTGTGACATTCTCCGTAAACCCTTCTCTTGGCCCTAATACAGTAGCTTCCGATGCAGGCTCCTCAATCGAGCGCTGTTCCCATGCCTGCTCGCTGATAAAAATGGCTTTTTGAAAGCCGTTGATGAGTAAAACTGTGCTCCCCGATAAAATATGATCAATTGCTTCCTGAAAGGTTTCCCCCAGGGTGACTCGAGCCGCACTAAGCAGCGCTTTAAAGTGATCAATGGTTGGATAGGGGGGCAATAATCCCGCCTCATGCTTTAACAATGGCTGGATCACATGTAACTCCATTCTTTCAACATTGATTATTCCGTTCAGGTATAAAATAACGGCCGGATATTTGGGAGTTATTTCAATCTCCCGATATACGAAATCTCCCGCTGCTTCAAACAGCTGCTTAATCTGTTGAAAGTCATCCTGAAGACGGCCTGATAATAAAACCGATTCAGGTTGATTTTGATTTTCGTTTTGCTGACTTTTTTGTTTTTTAGAACTTAATTTTGTAGTCTTGCGAAACAGACTCAAGTATCGGCACCACCCTCATTAGCCAAGCAATTATATATGGCCCATTTTTTTTCGAATAAAAGCGATGCCAAGGAATAAAATTGGCATGATAATTTGCAACAAAGTATGAACATAAGGTACATACACCTTAAAACCAAATTCTAAATGTTCAACATAACTCGATGCGGTGATGAGCGATAAGGGGGGAACAATGGACCCAAGTCCAAGCAGAACAGAACGAGTTTGTTTTAACTTAAATAATTGAGAAATTCCAACTGCAGCTCCAAAAAGAAACGCCCCTACCTTAAAAAACACTCCGGCTACCATCATTAAAATGACCAGGGCATCGAAGCGTTCCAGAAAGTCTGCTACGGAAACCATTTGCGTAGCAGAAAGAAGAGTAAAGATATCATGACTGTAAATTTCCGGCCCTAAGACGGAAATCATCATAATCGAATTAATGGTTAAGAGAATGCCTCCAACCAAAAGGATGGACATCCCAATCCTTCGTGCATACTGCTGCTTTTTTAAGAATGGAAAAAGCATCATGATAACAATGGTTTCTCCAAATGGAAAATTGACTGCTACAGGAAAGGTTTGTTTCAATAAAGGTTTAACACCCCTACCAAGGATCGGGGTAAGATTTTTTATATCAAATTGATCCACGCTAAATAATAAAACCCAAATCAGGATAAGGGAAAAAATATAAACGGGAAAAATGATTTCAGCCATACGGCCAAGGGTTTCAACCCCGCCCCGCAAACAATAAATGATGAGCAGCATAAAGCTTCCAATCACTACTATAATAGGAGTTTCAGAAAGAATTGTCGTGACGATCAGATCCCCTAATTCTCTTCCCGCTCTAGCCGCCGAATATGTAAAGTGAAGGATATATAACACAATGACCGGATAAGAAAGGTACTTCCCGATAATCTTTGGAAGCATTTGAACAAGGGAATCCCCCGGATAATAAGAGGCTAATTGCGTGTAAACAGCCATTAAAATCAAACTGCTCAACATTCCGATGGTGATAAAAATCCAAGCATCCTGCTTCGAATCCAGCCCTAACCCTAAAATAATCGCCGTTCCTAACACATATCCAGCCATTAAATAAAAAAGTTGGAGTCCACCTATTTTTTCCTTATTCATTTTTAATCTCCCTTAACACAAAAAGCTATTTTAAGGCTGAATTCATTTTTTGTAAAAAATGATTTTTTACTTAATATTTTCCAGTTAGGGAAATGTTATACACAAGAGTATAGTATAGTTAAGCAAGCTATTCGTAGTCAGGAGCTGATCAAAAGTGCTTACACAATATTTCGCAAAAACAAAAGAAAAAATCGAGCAAGTCGAGAATAGTGAAAAAGCAAATCTCAAGAAAGCGGCTGAAAAAGTCGCTGAGGCTATTCAAAATGGTGGGATCGTTCAGCTATTTGGCTGCGGTCACTCACACATATTAACGGAAGAAGTTTTCTACCGTGCCGGCGGCCTTGTTCCAATTAAGCCCATCCTTGTAGAGCCATTAATGCTGCACGAAGGAGCACTACGTTCCTCTCAGCTTGAAAGACAGAATAACCTTGCCGAAGAATTTTTGAAGGATCAGGATTTCCGCCCAGAGGATGTTGTTTTCGTTTTATCCACTTCCGGTCGTAACCCTGTTCCGGTAGATGTTGCCCAAGAAGCACAAAAAAAAGGAACCTTTGTGATCGGAATCACCTCAATGGAATATTCACAAAGCCAGCCATCTAGGCATAAAAGCGGGCACCATCTCTATAACTCCGTGGATTTAGTTATCGATAACCATGCTGCAAAAGGTGATGCGGCGTTATCGTATGAAAAGGTTGCCGTTCCGTTTGCTCCGACTTCAACCGTTGTTGGTGCTGTCATCCTAAATGCGATTTTCGCCGAAGCGATTAAAATAATGGCTGACAATGGCAATGAACCGCCGATCTTCTTAAGCGGCAATATTGATGGATCGGATGAACATAATAATAGGCTGGTAGAGCAATATAGGAGCAGAATTCCACTTTTATCATAAAGTTGGTTTGTCTATTTTTTAAGGCACATTGTCTATTTTTTATGGGTGTTTGTCTATTTTTCATAGCCCGTTGTCTATTTTTTTAGGAGTTTTGTCTAATTTTTAGGCGGTATTGTTTATTTAGACATAAAATGGAAAAAACCAAGGGGATCCCCCTTGGTTTTTTTCAAAGCCCCTTATGCGGTTTCCTTCTCCACAATCCCTTGACGGCCTTTTCTAAAAAATCTCCCCTTAATAGACTTCATAATATGATAGGTCGTAGGCACAATCACCAAGGTTAAAAGCGTAGATGTCAACAACCCGGAGATTACCACAATCGCCAGTGATCTCGAAATCAATCCGCCATCACTCGATAGCGCCAATGGCAACAGCGCCCCAATGGTCGCTAGTGCCGTCATCAGAATCGGACGAAGGCGGGTTTTTCCTGCTTCCAGCAAGGCTGCTTTCAACTCCATGCCCTTCTTCTCATTCTGCTTCACACGCTCCATCAAAACGATTGCGTTCGTAACCACAATTCCAATTAACATCAAGAACCCTACCAAAGCTGGCATTCCAAGTGCTTGATTCGTCAAATACAATCCCAGCAGTCCGCCAGAGAACAAGAATGGTAACGAAGACAGAATGGCTACTGGCATTAACATATTTCCAAACGCCACCAGCATCACGATAAACACCAGCACCACAGCAACGGCCATCGCAATCGTCATATTTGTGAAGCCTTCATTCATCGCCTGCGCCTGACCTTCAGAATGGTACGAAACCCCTTTTGGCAGATCCAAGGTTTTTAATCGCTTATCTACTTCTGCCTGCACACCGGAAGAATTGTCCGTCGTAATCCGTCCTGTAACTTCCACATATTGCTGCTGATTTAGGCGGTATAAGGCGGAAGGACTTGGTGTTTTTGTAAGAGTGGCCACTTCCGAAAGGCTTACCTGCTGCCCCAGAGGATTGGTCATTTTTTGACTCATAATCTCATCAAACGAATCAGCTGACTGGCCCGCCAAAGACAATTGAACATTCGTTGTTTTCCCGTCCACTTGCATGTCGCCCACACGATCCCCGGCGATAAGCTCTCGCACGTAGCCGGCAACCATGATTGGGCTCAACCCTTTTTCTGCCGCTTTGTGATCATCAATCTCTAAGTGAAGCTGTTCCTTCACGCCCGAAAGATTCGATTCCACATTTTCCAACCCATCGATGCCCTTAATTTTTTCGGTAATCATTTTTCCGGCCGTTTCTAAATCTTTGGCATTTCCACCCTCGACGATTAACGCTAACCCGCTTGTACCGGCAATTCCAACTGGTGTAAGCGCGACTTGCATGTCAGCATCCAGTTTCTCAACATTTGCTCTTACTCTTTTTTCAAAATCAACTGTTTGTTCCTTCGTAACATCCTCTTTTAAATCAATCGAAAAACGAATATGTTCCCCATTCACAACCGTTTGCAAATGATTGATATCTTTTTCGCGTCCTAAAATATCTTCTACCTTAACGGCTACGGCATTCGCTTTATCCAGTGATGTCCCATCAGGTAAATCTCCCGTTAACCGGTAGGAAAGGGCTTTTTCCTGCGGTAAAAAGTTCTTCGGGATCATCGGAACTAATGCGAGCGAACCGGCGAACATCACCAAAGCCGTAACCACCGTAACAGCCCGCTTATTTAACACCCATGACAGCACATTTTTATAAGCTTTTTCAAAAATGGTCTCCTTGACTTCTTTATGTTTAATCTTCAGTAAAAATAACTTAGCCAATAACGGCACGACCGTTAACGAGACAATCAAGGAAAACGCAAGCGCTACGATGACTGTAATGCCAAACGGGGCAAAGAATCGGCCAATGATCCCTGGCACAAACGACAGCGGTCCAAAAACGGCGATTGTGGTAAGGGTCGACGAGGTAATGGCGCCTCCTACTTCTTTAGCTGCCGTCAAAACCATCCGTTCATCACGTTTCGGGCTTGATAACGTCCGGCGGTACACATTTTCAATGACGACAATCGAGTCATCGATAACGCGTCCCACAGCCACAGCAATTCCGGCAAGCGTCATCATGTTTAAGCTATAATCTAAATATTTCATGGTGATCATTGAAGCCAAAATCGATAACGGAATCGAAAGAACGGCGACAATTGTTGCTCTGATATTGCGAAGGAAAAGGAACGTGACAATTACCGCAAACAAGGTTCCCAGTAACACTTCCCGCAGCATCCCATCGACAGATGTTTTCACTTCTTTTGACGTATCATATAATTTCGTTAATTTGTACCCAGCCGGAAGTTCGAGCCCATCCAGCTTTTCCTTTGCCTGATTCACCACTTCGACGGTATTGGAGCCTGGATGTGCTTTCATTTCTACTAGAACAGCCGGCTTTTCATTTAATCGAGTGTAAACTGTTTCCTTTTTATTGCTGTAAGAAACAGTGGCGATATCTGATAAACGCACGTTTTGAACGCCCGTTGGCCCTTGCGCCAAAATTTGAATTTCTTCAACATCCTTTACGGAATTCAACTTGAAATCAGCTTGAACATTTAAGGTTTTATCGTCCACATTGACCTGCCCGGCTGGAAATGAGAAATGGTGAGCTAAAAACGTTTGCTTAACCGTTTCATACGAAATCCCGAAGCTCTTCATCTTTTCAGGATCCAGCTTGACCGCCACTTCCTTTTCGGTCTCGCCGGAAATATCGATGGCCCCTGCTCCATCGATTCCGGTTAAGGCCGGTTTGATTTGTTCATTAATATATTGTGTTAGATCGGATTGATTAGCGGTGTCCGATGAAAGCGCAAATTGAAATACCGGTGCTGCCGATGGACCGTCTTTTAAAATTTGGGGTTTTTCAGCCCCTTCCGGCAGATTGATCGTTGCGACCGCTGTGGTGACATCCTTTTCCGCTTCATCCATATCCTTGCTCATCTCAAATTCAAGAATCCCCACAACCACATTGCTGTGCGCCTCTATATACAAATTATCCAGTTTCTTAATTCCCGAAAGCGTGGTTTCCAATGGCTTCCCGATATCCTCTAATCCCTGTTCTGGAGTGGCCCCCAAATATGGAACCTGGACCACAATATAAGGAATATCGACGTTCGGCATCGACTCCATCTTCATCGTTTTGACGGAATAAATGCCGCCTGCAATCACCATCAACATGGCGATAAAAATAACCCCTGCATTCTTTAAAGAAAACTTAATCCAAGACTGCATAACTTCTCTCCCCTTATGTTTATTTTTCCATCCCCTCGCGGACTGGTTTGATTTTCCTTTTTCATTATAGGTTTTCCAACCGGCCATCAACCTCGGGCGGCTGCTGTAAAATTGTCTGCGACTTGAGACCTAGTCGACCCCGGCTTTTTAGGATTTGTTCCTCACGGTGCCCTTTGGACAATTTTTGAAGCATATTGGACATTTTTTAGCAGGCTTTGGACAATTTTGATTGCACATTGGACATTTTTTGGAGCTCTTTGGACAATTTAGTAACCCTTATGGACAATTAAACAAAAGATGGAAAAGCCAATACACAAAAAAAACACCCCCGCCAGTACCGAGGCGGGGGTGTCATTCAAAACACAATTATTTACTTTCAATCGTATCAATATATTTTTTGACTACTTCAAAAACGTATTCCTGATTAGCTGCAGCCGTATTTGGGTTGTATTGGCCGCCATTAGTTTTATTGTTCGAAAGCACCCGGATACCCAAGAATGGTACATCATATGCCTTAGCAATTTGTGCCGCTGCCGCACCTTCCATTTCTTCTACAGAAGTACCATAGTTATCATGGAACCACTTGATTCGATCCACTTCATTATTCCAAACATCTGCTGAACCAATTGTTCCTTCGACTACTTTGCCTTTCGTGTACTTATCTTTCACAGCATTCGCTGCCGCCAGTAAATCCTTATCTCCCTCATAATAACGAATCTTTTCAGCATTCGGATCGGACCCGCTTCCTTCAGAAGCCATCAAGTCCATCGGAATCCATTGACTTGGATCCATTCCTTCGTATGCATTCTTGGTTTCTGTTTTTAACGAACCGATGTTGGTCACTCTTTTTCCTAAAACAATATCAAAAACATTTAAGCTTGGATCATGTCCGCCAGAAGTACCTTGGTTGATGATGGCAATTGGATTATATTTTTCAATCGCCACGGCTGTAGCTGCAGCTGTATTTTCCATCCCCTTACCGGTTTTCACTACGATAACAGGATAATTGTTCAGCTTTCCTTTATAAAAAACAAACGTTCCGGATTTCTCTACCTTCACTTTTTCTAATTTATTCGCAAAGTTTTCCGCCTCAATCGGCATTGGGCCTTGAATGATAATCGGCCGCCCGGCACCCTCTACTACGGTTTCATTTTTGGATTTGAATCCAGCAAATACAGCCAGTAATAACACAGCCACCGCAACAAATACAGTATATTTCTTCAAAAAAAGCTCCCCCTTGTTAATAGACTCGAAATCTGGAGCCAATGAAAAAGGTCTAGAAAGGTAGATAAATTCTACCTTCTAGACCTACGAAAGTTAAAGTATTGACAAAAAAGCCGAACAATCCGCCCAATACTTTAACTCGTAGTCTAGCTCTTTCAATGGGAACCAGGTAGAGACGCTCAGACCATATTACCGAGCATATACGAGTCACGTTATTTATAATTATTACTTTGTTAATATAACAAGTCAGCGAGGAATAATCAATATAAATACGAACATTAATGTAAAATAACTATAAATCGTTCGTATTTATGGGAGATTTTATCAAAAGGCGTGCCAATATACCTATCCTTTAAAGTGAAATCCAATCCCCCAGTGCCTTTGGGTCCTTTATTTTAAAATAGGCTCTAGTATAGCGCAGCCATTCGTTAGCATCTACTTCCTTATAGGCATATAAACGATAATAGTTTTTCAAGTAATCCAATGCACGGTCGGCGTTATTGCCTGAAAGCGCCCATAATTTTAAGCTCGGAATTTCATATACGGATGCACTGTAGGTTAAAATATTCTCCGGTTCAAATTCCTTGAGCGAATAATTGGAAGGAACAATCTTTCCCTTGTCTTTGGCCATCTTAATATGGTCATCTGCTGCTGCAAACACGTCAGCAGGAGCTTGTTTTTCATTTTTTATGAAAAATAAATACGTCGCAAAATTGGTGGTGCCTTCATCAATCCAAGGCGTATAGGACGGATTGCTGCTGACTGTCCCATAGAACCATTGATGGGCCATTTCATGGACGACGGCAAACGTGTTTGTGTTCCCCTGTGCTACTGTGACAATCCCCGGGTACTCCATTCCTGATTCATCCATGATGATATCCAGCTGTTTATGAGGATACTTCCCAATGTTTGCATTAAAGAATTGGAGAGCTTTC
Source organism: Neobacillus drentensis (assembly GCF_036965425.1). Lineage (GTDB taxonomy): Bacteria > Bacillota > Bacilli > Bacillales > Cytobacillaceae > Neobacillus > Neobacillus drentensis_F. Next base: position 10,392 of record NZ_JBALPP010000092.1, read on the forward strand.
TTGGCCAATTCCAAGTATTCGGCTTCATAAGCTTCGTCCTGTCGATTACTAAAGACACGGATCTCCGTTCCATCCACTACGGCAGATTTCATTGGCATTCCTTTTACGATCGCCATATACACTTCCTTAATATTGCTTCCAGTGATGGTGCCCTTCGTCACCAATTCCTTCGGGTCATCGTCCGCCGAGCTCACGATGGCATATTCTTCTGGAATATCATATTGAATCGTAAAGTCGCTAAAATCGGTGTGATAAGATTCCCCGTGCAGCGAAAAATCCGCTTTATCCCATCCGGAGCGGTACGTGGAAACAAGCGGGTACCATTCCGCTAAATAATATTTTCCCATTACCTGTGAAAAACGGGCCCCGTTCTCTGGCAGTTTAAAACTGTAGGTAACCGTTACTGGCACATTTTCCTTTGGTTTAAGAGATTCATTTAATAATATTTGCAGCGTGTCTTTTTCAAGATTGTATTGTGCAGTCTTCCCTGCCACTTGAATCCCCCAAATATGTACTTCCGCAGAGCTTTGGAGATGTATCGGCTTATTCTTTTCGGTAAAATAATTGGGGATAAAATGAAAAACAAGATCCTCCCAGCTATCCGCCGATAAATTTTCTACCTGGATATTGGCCGTTACTTGAAACTGCCCATCCTTCTCAGCTTTTACCTTCAGATCATATTTTGCTTTATTTTCATTCGGTCGAGCATTGGGCTTGAATGTCGCAAGCGACTCCATTGGAAGACTTGGATCCATTTTAACCGGTATGGAGTGCTTGAAAGTCACTTTTTCCTCCATAGGCAGCTGTTCCTTTTGTACCACTTTTTGCGGTTGCGCCTGTTTTCCCTTAGTCTTCTCAGCCTGATTCCCATTCACCTGACTTTCACATCCGCTAAGCACCGCCAATAAAGCCATGACCCATATAAAATACTTCATATTAGCCCCCCTTTTTTTTAAATAGACGGAGGATTTAGTCGCTTTGATACAGATTTTGGAAAAATTTTCATTGTAATGGGGTTTGTCTATTTTTGAGGGTGGTTTGTCTATTTTTAAGGGGATTTTGTCTATTTTTTTACTGGGTTTGTCTATTTTTTTCGTGAGTTTGTTCATTTAGACAAAAAACGGTAAAAGCCAAGGAACTCCAGTTAGTCCGTTGAACCCCTCTGTTATTAATCACATTTATACCGTTATTAAGCTCTTAAACTTAGGAAATGTGACAAAAATATTAACATTCTTACTAGATGACTTTTAATTCCCATTTTCTGTGATATATGTCACACTGAAATAACTTAAAATCCCTTAATATCATCTTAAGTTATTACAAAAGGGGGAAATAAAATGTTTGTAGCTTGGTTGATTGTAATCAGTACATTTTTAATTTGCCTATATGCAACAGTCATTATCATCAATGGCCTTAAAGAAAAAGAACAACAGGAATTAGCAGAATTGCACACTCAACTTCACATAGCCATTAATAATACAGAAATAATGAAACAAGCAATCTAGATATTTAAAACAGCTTCCATTTGGAGCTGTTTTTTTATTGCATGTGCCTTCTTAGAATAATCACCGCTTCGATGCTGAATAATAGGGTTAGAGGTGATCATGTGACAAAAACAATCATTCTCATTAGCTGTTTGTTCATGTCCTTCAGCATCCATTCATTACATGCCCATGCCGATTTTCCAAGATTAACGGCTGAATGCAAAGAAATGGCGAAGCTGCGAGATGACCAATATACAACGCTCGTAATGAAGGATATTATGTCAGGCTTCAACCTGGATATTGACGACAGCAGCTATATAGAGATAACCGACAGGGATTTGGATGCGGCAAACCTTATCTACGGCGGCAAGGAAAATGATGACTATTATAACTCGTTAAAACAGCACTTTATTGTGGCATCACGCGGAAAGCCCAGATTATTTGTGAAACCCCAGGAATTATATCTTCTTTACAAAGAACCTGATAACACCAACGTCATGGTCCATTTTAAGCTCAAGGATTCCAGATGGGAAGTCATCGAACAAAAAAAGAAAAGCGGCAAGGAGATTGCATATAAACTTCTTAACTGTGAGATAGAGTACCTCAATAAGAAAAAAGAGTATTACGCGGATTAAAAGAAGCGCTGCAGGAACTCAGGCAGCGCTTCTTTATCTGCTTTCCAAGCTAAACAGGTTTCATTGTTTTCCAATTAATATCCAGTAAATGACGTTATCTTCAAAAGTTAGGTAGTAATTGTCTGAAAATATGTCTTAAATGGCCTAAATTATGTAGTAAATTTTTAAAAAACCGACGTTTTTCCAATTATTATCCAGTAAATGTGGTTATTTTCGAAAATTAGGTAGTAAGTGTCTAAAAACATGTCATAAATAGCCTAAAATATGTAGTAAGTGCCTGAAAATATGTAATAAGTTGCCTAAAATATGTAGTAAATAAATGAAGGATGATAAGTTAGCTTCTTGCTCTCCCTTTTCCATATATACCTATTCGCGGTAAAATAGAAATTATGTTGAAATGGAAAGGTGATTAATATGACTTGGAAAATTAATAGCTCAATTAATGCAAAAATAGACCGCTTCGGGGTGATTTTAGATAAGGTCAGTCTCCCAAACGGCGATGAAAAGACCTTTTCCTATTTAGATTTTGCTAAAGGAGTTTGTGTTCTGCCCATTACTGAGAACAATGAAATTCTTTGTCTAAAGCAATATCGCCATGCTATAAAAAGCTGGGAGTGGGAGCTGCCTGCCGGGATGATTGAGCAGGAAAATGATTCTCCCGTGGAAACCGCCAAACGAGAACTGGAGGAAGAGACAGGCTTTAAGGCTGAACATTGGCTCGATCTAGGAAGCTTCTACCCGTCCCCAGGCTCAACCAGTGAGGAAATTCATCTATTTGCAGCAGCCGGTTTAACAGCATCCGAACAAAACCTGGAAAACAGTGAACAAATTGAATTACATAAACTATCAATGGAAGAATTGAACTCCTTGATAAAAAATGGAGAATTTAAGCACGGTGCAGGGCTAGCAGCTGTATTACGGTATAAATTAATTGTGGATTAATGGTTGTGGAAGAAAAAAGGGCGGAAATATCAAGTGTTATGCACCCTTGATTGGCCCATGTGGACAAGTTTGTTAATATCTCAGGCGATTGTTTCCTCATAAACAGTTCATGAGGATAAGTTTGTTTATAACTCTGATAATTTTGTCCTCATAGACAGTTCATGAGGACAATCTTGTTTATAACTCCATTATTTCTGTCCTCATAGACGGCTCATGTGGACAATCTTGTTAATAACTCAACCGGTTCTGTCCTCATAAATGGTTTATGGGGACAAGTTTGTTTATAACTCAGGCGATTTGATTATATGAAGTGTAGTTTGTCCACATTTGATTTAAAAAGGAGGTAAAATGGAGCAGCTTTTTCAAAACAACATGATTCAAAACTACCGATTTAGAAGCTTGGGTAAGAAATAAAAAGGAAACCCTCGGCCTCAAATAGAAGTGTTATAGCGGAGGTGTTATGGAATGACAGTTAAATATTCCCCTGCCGACGTACAGGAATTGCTACAGGTTGACAGCAATACATTACGGAAGTATGCCACTCTCTTAGAAGGGCATGGGTATCACATACACCGTAATAATAGAGGCCACAGATGCTATTATGAGAACGATGTTATCACACTCCGCAAATTAATTGAATTCAGCAATCAAGAGGGCATAACCCTGGAACAGGCTGCCGAAGCCGTAATGGTCTGGGTTTCACAAGAAAGGAAAACGACAGTCGTTACGGATGTAGTTCCGGTTGAGACAACAATTGATCAGAATAAGGAGCAAGTTCCAATAAAAGATACGATTGATCAGGATAGGGAACTGGTTCCGATAGAAGCCACAACTGACAAGGATATGGAGCATGCTCCCCATCATGCTGAGCTTTTGGAGCGTATAGAGCATTTAGAGCAAATAAACTTGGATTTAATCAAACATTTGAAGGAAAAGGCAATATCAGAAGCGATGCAGGAAGAAAAGCTTAATGAAATCATGAAGTATGTAAAAAGAGCGGAGCAACTAGAGGAAGAGCGATATAAAGTGATAGAAGAGACAAAAAGGCAGATTGCCGCCACCCGCCAAAAAAGATGGTGGCAATGGTGGAAATGAGAATGCTGTGGTAGATATGACCTCCAAAAAAGGACTTAATCTAATGGATTGATATTGAAGTAACTTTATCAATTATGCGAAACAATAAAAAGAGCCGCCAATCGGGCAGCAAGTTAGACTCTGAGATTCATACTTTTTGATATAAGGGACTGAAAATCTTCCGTATAGGCGACTAATTCTCCCCATTCCATTAGATCTTCTTCTTGAATCTTCCACGTGTGTTTTTCTGCTTCGTGCCGAATGACGGCAAAATGATAGCGATCAGTAGAATAGATGTTAAACCCCTTCTCTTTACATTGCTCTATGAAAAAGTAATCCTCCGCTCGATTTACTTTTTCAAATTGAACATGCTGAAACACCTCTTTTTTAAACATTAGTGTGGCTCCAGCAACAGTGTCAGAGATGGAATTCTCAGCACCGGAAACATGTATTAAAGCCTTCTTGTTTTTAAAATAAATATATACGGAGTTCTTGCCGATTATGGATACATTTTTCTGTTTAAAGACATCCATCGAACTCTTGATATAATCGGGACCATAATAGTCATCGTCATCAAATTTTGCGATAATATCATATTTTGCTTTGATGATCCCAAAATTTAAGCAGTCGCCTAAAGTTGCATTTTCATGCAGCTGATAAACCTGAACATTGCGATATTTCTTTGCCTTTTTGATCCACTTATCAATGTCCATCGTGTCTTTATTTAGGATCACAATCAGCTCTTTATCCTTCCAGGTCTGCTGTTGATAATTTTTGAAAACATTATGGATATTTTCTTCTCTAATAGTACAAGTAATAATGGAAACCACCTATTTCCCTCCCTCTGCCTAGCTTTCTATGAATTCATAACCTTTTCCAAAAAGGTAGTTAAATTAGTGAATTTTTTAAGAGTCTTGATCGAATCGATATCTTTTTGAAGCTCTTTTCTGCCCCGTGTGCTAAAGCCTGCCGCCCCCAAGATATTAATGTGACGGATATCAATTTGGAGTAAAAGGAAGATAGTTTTCAGTATATGAATAAAGTCTTCCTGGAATTCTTTATACTGCTCTGAATAGGATTGCACCAGAGCCTTGTACTCTTTTAAGACCTTATTCATCGTAATTAAATCGGCAAGTTGGGAAAGCTCTAATCCAAGAATGAGCACATCAATGTCATCATGTTTTGATATAAAAAGCTCCAGGTTATTTATGGCTTCTTTCCATCTGCTTTTTCCTACAGGATGCTCTTGATGGTAGGTGATAACATCGTTTGTGACAGTATACTGAGCACCCATTTTATATAATCGGTAACCTAATTCCCAATCTTCGTATCCGTACTGGACAAAGTCTTCATCAAACAACCCGGCTTGTTCAATAAAGTCTTTGCGGATGGAAACATTCCCTGTCAGAAAAGCCATCCAGGGAAACATAAATCCGTCCATGTTTGCGTTAAAATGTTTGGCAATCGTCTTAAACCACGAATAAGATTTAAATACTAGATCCTTATAGGTTTTACTAGTAATTTGGTTTTTTTCTAATAGCGGATACGGTTCTTCACATGGTAATGTAACTTGTCGTATCCTCTGCTTTAACTCTTTATTATGTTTTGCTAAGGCTTTGATTTTGGTAATGGTATCCGTATCAAATTCGGGAAAGATACAGGAGTAAATCTTTTTCGAATGCATAACTCCTGACAAGATAACCTTGTTTTTTTCTAGGTGGTACTTATGATGTTTTTCTACAAAATCCGGTTCTGCAATCATTTCAGCATCAAGAAAAATGAGAAGGCTGCCTCTTGCTGAATGAATGCCCAAATTCCGTACCTTCGCTCTTCCAAGATTGCTTTCATTGCGAATATATTTAAAGTGAAAAGGAGGTGAATAATCTTTTAGTTTCTCTTCCGTTTGGTCTGTTGAAGCATCATCGATAAAGATTACTTCCATTTGTGCCGGATTGAAGGTTTGTTGTTCGAGTGAATATAGGGTAAATAGATTTAGGGGAAATTTATTAAAAGATGGAATGATGATACTTACTTCAATAGGTTGGTTCTTTTTCTTTACTTTACTTGAGTTACTGCTTTTTTGAGAATTCTTGGTGCTGGATGGCAACGCTCTTGCCTTTGATTTTTGCAGCCAAAGACCATAAAGCCCTTTTTCATTCCCTATAAGCTGATGATTCATAGTAGGCTTAAGTTGTTCTTCTGTCCGGGAATGGTCCCAAAGCCGGATCTCTTTAATCTCCCCATTAAAGAGGTGATCACCCATAATCCCCGCTGGGAAAACATTTCTTTTAGGACTTCGTTCACCACTTTTAACAAAATTACCATTAATAAATAAATAAGGCCTTCCATCATCGTAGACGACAGCAAAATTAATGAAATCATGAATTTTTGTCTCATAGACTAACACGGCATAATGATGAATATCCGTATGTTCTATGACGGTTATTCCATTACGACCAACCGATACACTAATTCCAGCTTCATCATAATAAGCAACATGTCCTGGCCCAGTGATATAATTTTTACCTTCTGTGTTTGCTGGCTTTTCTCGTGATTGTTGGTCAATCGGCTGAACGCTTTCTGGCTTCACCCAAAACTCATACGTGAACGAATTTTTTAGTTTGGTTAGCAAACCTTCGTACATGCCATTTCCTAACATGCTGCACCACCTCATTTCCATTTATAAAATAACCAGTCCATTGGTCAAGCTTTTACAGAATATGAAGTTTATTAGCTTTTGACTAAACTAACACCTATGTATATCCAACATTTTTCCTGGGAGTTGCAGAGTGTCGAAAAATAAAAAAGAGCACTTGGAGGCCCTTTTTTTAAAAAACAGGAAATTATTTTTCACTATTCCATGTGTATGATAATTTAAGAAAATGTCTAGAACCAGCTTCTTCTTCTTGGCTCGGACCTATCATGTGATGTTGTTTTATTTTCAATAGATGTACTAACTGGTTTCTGGTTTCTCTTACTCTTTTCTATTAACCGATCAAGTTTTTGAACGGCCCTTTCAAGCTCCAATTCTGTTAATTCTCCTTTGGCATATAAGCTGCATAACATGCCATATGCGATTGCTTTCGTATCAATATCTACATGTACAGTTAAATCCACATCGGAGTTTCCGCTGTTTCTAATTAAACTATTCAATTGATTTTCGCTCAGTCTTTCCAAATTTCACCCTCCTTATCTAGCATAAAAGGGATACTAGATAATAGTATCAAGTATCCCTAGCACGACTATCCTTTTAATAAAGGAGCATTATATTAGTATTTATGTTTGTCCTTGCCTTTGTCTTTGTCTTTGTCTTTGTCTTTGTGTTTCTGCTCCTTGTGGCCATCCTCAGACTCTGCATTAGCTTTTGAACGTACTTTTGCACGAGCATCACTATCTACGCAAATATCAATGGAAACACTAGAGTTTCCACTGTTCGTAACTGTAGCTGTTGCAGAGTTAGTATTTTTGTCTTTTAAACTAACCTCTGTTTCATTTTCTGCTTCATTTTCAACTTTATTTTCTACTTCAACATTATTTTTTACTTCATTATTACTTTTGCTGCTTTTTTTACTAGAACTCTTTTTTTCTTTTCCCAAGATGATGTCCCCCCTTTCGAATTCGGATACTATAATTTATTCATAAAACTATTAAGTGTTCGTACAAGTAGATATATGAATGCGGATTTTTGTAAAAGTTTTGGTAGAAAAAGAAAAGGGTCCCCAAAAATAATTTCGGAGCGCCCTTAGGATTTACATTTTATTATTTTCCGGTGCAGCGGAAGTAAGAAACTATATACTACTAAATACAATGGGATTGACAGGATAAAGCTCCATCCATGGACTTTCATGTATCCTGCCTTCCTCATCCCCCATTCAATTAAAGTAGATATAATAGTAAAAATAATGACTAACATCCATTTGTTAGTTTTCTTAAAATAGTTTAAATAAATAACGGCAAGTGAAGAAGGAATTAAACTGTAGCTTAAAAACTCACCTATTCCCGTGACTTTCGGGTTGCCAAAATCCACGAGATCGAACATTTTTCCAAATAACGAATCAGAAATCCAAGCAAAGTAACCAATGAATCCAAAAGTAATATAAAATTCTCGCCAACCTATCTCTTTTTTAGGCATAAAAAGAGCATATATAAACAACAGCAACGATACCGTAATCGGCAGCCAGCTTCCTTCTGCATGTAAATCTAAATTCTTCGTGATCGAATTCAAGGACATCACCTCGTATTTAGTATTTCCAAATCTAAGGTGAATATTTCTAATTTAAAATCAATTGATAACAATAACAACTAAAAAATGACGTTATGAAAGTTTGGATTTGGGCCATAAGAATTCGTTTGATTAGTTAGTAATCAACATTGATATATAAGCATTTGCTCTCATATTCTTTAAAAAAACGGTTGAAAGTATACAGATAGGAATAATAGTGAGGTTAACTATAATATGGAAAAAGAAGAGGTATTGAGGGAACTCTGTTTAGTCTTAAAAATAAAAAAAACTCCGAAGGGATGACTCCGACCAACGAGCGAGCAGTTAACTGCCGATAGCTCTTCCAATTGAGCTAAACCGGCATAAATAAAAAAAATTTCGCTATCGCGAAAAAA
>NZ_JBALPP010000093.1:0-27006 GCF_036965425.1 Neobacillus drentensis
GTCCTTGGAGAAAACTATGAAGTGATTTTACACATTATTGAGAAAGGCAATTCTTATGTTGGAGCCATCGCTAATAATCATATAAGCGGCCGAACAGTCAATGCGCCATTAACAGGACTTGCACTTAAAATGATGAAAGACAAAACATATCTAGATAAGGACTATGTAACAAACTATAAAGGATTTACAAAATTAGGTGCAGAAATTCGAGGTTCTACTTATTTTATCAAAGATGAAAATAATGAATTAATTGGAATACTTTGTATCAATTTTGATTCTAGTAAACATAAGAAAATTACCAATGATATTCTAGATTTAGTTCAAACTCAACTAAACATGATTAGCCCAATAGTAGATGAAACGGCTATTTCTAATAAAGAAGAAATAGAAGAACTCCATGATCATGAAATTATCGAATATTTTTCAGACTCTATTAAAGAGGTTGTTCACTCAATCGTCGATCCATCTCTTTTAAATCCGAACATTGCTCTAAAGCCGGAGCAAAAAATAGAGATCATAAAACAGTTATACAAGAAAGGAATATTCCAGTTAAAAGGTGCCGTATCCGAAGTCGCTGAGTTATTGAATATATCTGAACCTAGTGTATACAGATACTTAAAAATGATTGATAAGGATAAAAAGTAAATAAGGTAAATGATTATAGGTACTTCAAAGAAATTGATAAGATGGACAAAAATTGGTACTTTGTCAGTTCAAACTAAAATGAATGTGAAACGACAGCGAAATCACTGTCGTTTTCTTGTATAATTCGAATGCTATTTGTGATATCTTGACCTCTATATTCATGAATCCGGAACGTCTAAGGGACAGACCGGACCATACTTTCACTATTTAATGGATTCTAAGCAGGGGAGTATTCAACCTGCTTTTCTTCTGCAAGATATAGCCCTTCTTCGTCTAAAGGGGTGAATACCCGAAATTTTCTCAATTGCTTCCCATATACATGTATCGTGATAGCTGGTTTAGTACCTACCCCCTCCAAGATATGACAGTCTGCTGGAGGCAGTAGCTTTCCTGTATTTTGCTCTTTTATAATGATGGTATCAATATGCTGTAACTTAACAATATTGCCCCCAGATAATTCATCTAATCGTATATAATTAGTCACTTTAACCTTACCCGCGACAACTCCTTCTGCTCCCCATGTATCATCGTGATCATGAAGAGTGGTCTTCTGGCCAGGCTTCCAGACTAGCGCGATCACTTCGAAACGATTCTCTGGGTCAAAATACAACAGATGCCGCGAGTACCCCTCCTCACTTAGCCTTCTCTTCTCAGCAGGAAGCCATGATTGGGATTGAATTAATTTACCAACCAACCTTTCCGCTTCCACAACACATTCCTTATCATTCTGACTCCGTTCAACCATATCGGTCATATCCTGAACAAAATCTTTGAAATTATATTCATTAGTGTGATCCATCCTAATTCCTCCTCAATATTCTGATGTTTTACTTTCCTGTAGGGGAAAGTTGCTTGACTGCTTGTTCTAACTGGAGTAGAGCTTTTTCCATAGTAGAGCGGGGGCATGCGATATTCATTCTCATAAATCCTTCTCCCCCTAGACCAAAAATGTGACCTTCATTCAAGGCCAATCTTGCTTTTTGCAGCATAAACTGATCTAATTCTTCCATACTAAATCCAAGTTCCCGGAAATCCAGCCATAGCAGGTAAGTCCCCTCCGGTTCGACAAGTTTGATTTGAGGGATATGATTTTTCAAATACGATTGAACAAAATCAACATTTCCTTTTAAATAATCAATAAGCTGATCCAGCCATTCTTCCCCGAATCGATAGGCACTTTCCAAAGCTGTTATACCAAACGGGGTTGCCCCGCCAATCGCTATACTGTTGATTTCACGATTATAGCGGTCTCTCAAATCACGATTTGGAATAATAACAACAGATGTTTGTACTCCCCAAATATTGAAAGTCTTACTTGGAGAAAAACAAGTGATGGTTTGTTTAGCCAGAGCTTCTGAAATAGAGGCGGTTGGTATGTGTTTATATTCGTTGTAGACGAGATCAAAATGAATTTCGTCCGAAACAATCAAAATATTATTTTTAAGACAAATTTCCCCAAGACGTGTGAGCTCTTCTCGTGTCCAGACCCTTCCCACCGGATTATGCGGGCTGCAAAGGATTAACATTTTAACGGAAGAATCAATCTGAGCCTCTAAATCTGCAAAATCCATCGTGTATCGTCCATCCTTAAAGGAAAGGGGGTTGTTCACAACCGTACGTCCTTGTGATTCAATCACTCGGAAAAAGTGGTGGTAAACTGGGGATTGAACCATGATCTTATCACCCGGCTGGGTTAATGAACGCAGGAGAGAGGCCAAAGCCGGAATAACGCCTGGGCTATGGGTGACCCATTCCTTTTTAATTGACCATTGATGCCTTCGGGACACCCAATCAACAATCGCTTCAAAATACGATTCCGGGCGATAGGTGTAACCATAGATCCCGTGTTCTACCCTTTCCTTTAAGGCTTCAATCACAGCAGGCGGCGCCTTAAAGTCCATATCGGCCACCCACATAGGCAGGACATTATTCACACCAAAGCGGGTCTCAAGGTCATCCCACTTTTCACAAGCTGTTTTCATCCGGTTAATTTCCTGATTGAAGTTGTAATTCATTTCGCATCCCCCTATCTAGTTAACTACTACACCAAACTATATTGCAAAAATCATACCAAAATAAAAATTGCCCTTAATCACCATGGAATGGTGTTGTTTTAGTTGATACAAAACTGTTTGATCATTTTCATTCATTGGAATAACCCATTGCTTTTGCTGGAGTCTTAGCAAATGTGAAAAAATTCATCTCACATCCGAAAAAAAATCCTTCCATGTACATAAAAGTAAAGGAAGGATGAATACATAATTGAACGATTGCAGGAATCATCTTACTCGCGATTATTAAAGTCACATTCCGTAAGAGGAATAACCTTTGATTTTTTAAATCTCAATTTAAGTCCCGGTTTACCCATATAAGTATCTCCAATTTTATAGAATTACCTTCAAAATGGTAACTATTCCTTCCTGTCTAAAATACAGATTCATAAATTCAAAGCGTCTGCATTTTTTATAATCATATAGATGGCTACGGTGATGACAACAGCAGAGAATATATAGTTAAGGGTTTGTCGTTGTTTGCTTAAACGCTTTGCAACGAACGTACCAAAAATGCCCCCTATAAATCCGCCGCATACAAGTGCCAGAACTACGAACCAATTAACCAATCCAGAAAGGCTGTAATTTAGTGCCGTTGTGAGCCCAAAAGTTCCTACAGAAAACAAAGATGTACCTATTGCTTCAACGATGGCCATATTTGTGGCAACTAGTAAGGAGGGAACAACCAAAAATCCACCGCCAATGCCAAAAAATCCAGAGGCTAATCCTGTCATAACTCCGAATAGGGTTAACTTTTTTCCATTAAATTTATCCATTTAACTCATACCTTCTGTTTCTGTATTTGCTACCTGTTTTACAGTCTTTTTGGGTAGGATCATTTTAATGGCCATAAAAATCATAAGTAAGGCAAAAAGAAACAGCAATTGCTTGCTCGGTAAAAGCTTGCCAAGATAAGAACCAAAGAAGGCTCCAACTACACCTGGTATAGCAAATACGATTGCCGGTCTCCAATTAACATGGCCTGAGCGTGAATGAGGTATAAGATTCAGGAAGGCATTAATGGAAACAGCTAGTGCAGTACTGCCGATCACAATATGGGGGTCTTTCACCCCGACCACATAAAGCAAAAGAGGAACCGCTAAAATGGAACCGCCACCACCAATAAGTCCTAAAGTAAAGCCAATAATTCCGCCTGAAGCAACTGTGAGAATCCATTGAAGAATCGTCATTCGATAACTCCTTTTTACATTTCACGATGTGCTAGTTAATATCGCAATATTTGTTCCTGCTTATCATCTTTTCCCTTTAGCAGTAAGCTCAGTGGAATTTAATGCTTTATTATTCTCTTTTACCCATTGATCAAACCCGCCTGTTAAATTAAGGACTTGGTCAAATCCATTTGCTTTCAATAGACTAACGGCAATGGCCGATCTCGCACCTGATTTACAATTGACAAGAAGTGGTTTTTCTCTAGGAATCTCGTGCATTCTGTCTTTTAGATGTCCAAGCATGATATGGTGAGCCTGAGGAATATGCCCTGTCTTCCATTCACTGTTCCGACGAACATCAAGAACATAATACTCATCAAGCCTATCCATAATCTCTTCCGGTTCAACTGCTCTATAATCCTCGACATCCATTTCGTTCAATTCGAGCTGTTCAATGAACGTGCTATCCATTGCAGCTTTAACCTGATCAAGTCCAATCGATCGTAATGCATTCAGCGTTTTCGCTTCATCTTCCCCACTTACCAATAAATAGATCGACTGATCATATTCAAGCAGCCATCCGGCCCAAGTCACAAAGGATTGGTTGTAGGGTAGGTTGATGGTTCCCGTAATATGTTTTTCCGCAAATTGCTTCGCCGGTCTGGTATCCACCACAATACCGTTTTGGGTCCATTCCTGAACGACGGTTAACGAAGGTTGTGCATGAAGGACAGGCTCAAGGTTTTCGATTAGGGTCGTCCCTTGTTTATTTAGTCGTTTCATGATTCCAAAATATTTTGGCGCCTCAGGCTGCCCGAAAAGTAATGCTGCGATAAATAGATCTTCCTCATCATATTGCAACGCCCAGTTGGCTAGCTTTTCATATCCAACCGTAGTCGAAGGCACTGCCCCCAGTGATTTCCCGCATGCACTCCCTGCTCCGTGCGCCGGCCATACTTGTAAATAGTCTGGCAGCTGTTTAAATCGCTGCAAGGATTTAAACATTTTTTTTGCCAACGAATAGGCCGAACCATTTACCCCGGCAGCTTTCTCCAGTAAGTCAGGACGACCCACATCTCCGACAAAAACAAAGTCACCTGTAAAGAGGCCCATAGGAGCTTGGACTGCTGCGCCGCCGTCTGTCAATAAAAAGGAAAGATGTTCCGGTGTATGCCCTGGAGTATGAAGAACTTCAAAGGTTAAATTCCCGATTGAAAAGCTATCCCCGTCTTTGAGCAATTGGGAATGGTACTGATCGAAAAACTGATACTTCCAATCGGCATCCCCCTCATCTGACAAATAAAGTTTGGCCCCTGTTTTGAAAGCCAGCTCCTTTGAACCAGAAATATAATCGGCGTGAATATGTGTCTCCGTTACACCTGTAATCGATAATCCATTGGCCTGTGCTGCATTCAAGTAAGAATGGACGTCGCGGGAAGGGTCAATCACAATGGCTTCTCCCTTAGCTTGACACCCGACCAAATAAGAGGCATGAGCCAATTTCTCATTATAAAAATATTTAATTAACATGAGATTGAACACTCCTTTAGAAGTCGATTATTTTAATTTAGGTTCAGAAGCAAGGGTTAAAAGTGCTTTAACAAAATGAATACTCCGTTGAACGGCAGGCTCTTTGATTAATTTGAATACGGTAAAGAAGGTCACAGGTGAATGGTCATTGTCCGCTTCTTTTTTTGCCCGTTGAATCAAATCCCAACCATTTTCAACCTTTTGCTGGATCGGACCTGCGATTTCTTGTGCCCCTTTATATAAATAATCAACGGACTCTTGATCACGGGTAGTCGATAATAGAAATTCCATAATTGGTTCTACCATTGATAAGTATTTAGTATATTTCGGAAGATTATGGACCAGTGCCATTAATGCTTCCAATGAATCTTTAGTGGGAATGTATTTACCGATTTCATCTTCTAATCCCCCCAATAAATATTCCGTCGATTCTTTATCATTTAGAACGGATTTTATAAAAGCGATGTTCCGTTCTAGGGCAGAATACTGGTCAACAAGTTCGGGCAGTTTTTCCAGTGTCTGGATTAAACTATTTTGTGTTTCCTTCTGACTCAATAATGAAACTAATGGTTGGAGATTAGATAAGTGATCAATGGTTGTTTTCTGCATAATCTTCCTCCTCATTTACACATTTTTTTATAGCAGGCCCTTTAGCATTCCGTTCCAATATACAATGGGGAGTACCTGCTTCTTTAATAGATACATACTGTATCTTTCCTTTGCTTGATCAAAAGGAAAGCTCTCATCCGGTTTAGAGTCATAATCAAACTCTGCCAAAACTAAGCTTCCATATCCCGTTACGAGCGGGCACGAAGTATAACCGTTGTACTTTTGCATACCTGTCTTTTGGTTCATTAAACATAACAAGTTCTGAACAAGAACCGGAGCTTGTTTGCGAATAGCGGCACCAGTTTTTGATGTTGGTAAATTGGTACAGTCGCCTATTCCAAAGACATTTCCATATTTTTTATGGCGCAATGTATATAGATCTACATCCACCCAGCCAGTATCTGCAGCTAATGGACTTTTCTTAATGAAATCAGGCGAACTCATCGGCGGGACGACATGAATCATATCGTAGGAAATTATTACCAACTCATCCGTCGAAAGGTTTTTAAAAAAGGCCTTTTTTTGCGGTGCATTTATTTCCACTAAATTGTGCAGATAATGCGTTTCAATTCCTTTTCTTTCAATTACTCTGTTCAATGTATCCGCATATTTTTTGACTCCAAAAATACTCCCCGCTCCCGAGAAAAAGTGGATCGTGGAATTCGAGCGAACCCCTGATTTTCGAAAGTAATCATCCGCCAGATACATGATTTTTTGTGGCGCACCACCACATTTAACCGGTGTATTCGGATTTGTAAAGAGGGCATTCCCGCCGCTGAAATTGCGGATATTTTCCCAAGTACTTTCGACATAATCGAAAGAATAATTACTGCAAACGCCATTCTTGCCAATGCTCTCTTTTAAACCTTTCACCTTGTGCCAGTCAATTTGAATACCTGCTGCCACCACTAAAAAGTCATAACTCAGTTTGTTGCCCGAAGCTGTTACAACTGACTGTTCATCTGGAAAAAACGCTTCAACCGCTTCTTTAATCCATGCAATACCATCTGGAATTAAAGTGGACTGTTCTCTCTCTGTTACCTTTTTATCAACAACCCCGCCACCAACCAAAGTCCATAGTGGCTGGAAATAATGTTTTTCAGCAGGGTCAATAATGGCAATTTTTCCATAAAGAGCCCGTGATTCTTTTAATAGACGTGCTGCCACTGTAATACCGGCACTTCCGCCGCCAACAATAATCACTTTGTAGTCTGTTAAATCATTCATATAAACCCTCCTCTAGCCATCTACGTTTACGCAGATTCAAGCTACATTTTTTTAATTTCCTCTACCTCCCTTTTCGATTTTATTAATGCAAGTATTGTGCCAAAATAAATTCATTGTTAATTCAACCTTACTACTTCCGAATAAGATGGGAATTTATCATTTCCGATATGAATATAGTGTAAATCTGCCGTTCCGCACTGTTTTTCGATTCCCAAGTTTGAAAATATTTTCTTAATTATCAAAAAAAGATTGCAATTGAAGTTTGCAATCCTAGGGTAAAGTTATAAGATTCTCGTTCTAACTTGCGGAAAAGTGCCGAGTAACAAGTTTTCCATTCTTGCCCAGCATAGGGGTACCGGCCCTTACCTATGAACAAAGTTTATTTAAAAATTGTAATGTCCGTTCATGCCCTGTATGTTCAAAAATTTGTTGAGGTGTTCCTTCTTCAACGATTACACCTTTATCAATAAATACGACTTTATCCGCTGCTTCACGCGCAAAATTCATTTCATGTGTCACTACAACCATGGTCATTCCTTCTTTAGCAAGTTCTTTCATGACCTTTAGAACCTCACCAACTAACTCAGGATCTAACGCGGAAGTAGGTTCATCAAAAAGGAGAACTTCAGGTTCCATTGCCATCGCCCGTGCAATTCCTACACGTTGTTGTTGTCCACCGGATAGCTGGGATGGATAGTGGTTTGCCCGATCCGATAATCCTACCTTTTCGAGCAATTGAAGAGCCTTCGTACGAGAGGCTTCCTTGTCTTGTTTACGAACGTAAACAAGACCTTCCATAACATTTTCAAGCGCAGTCATATGAGGGAACAAATTGTAACCTTGGAAAACCATCCCCGTTTGTTGACGGAACTTAATCACCTTATCTTTTGGAACTGATTTTTTATCCTGAAAATCCAAAGAAAACTTTCCAAGCTTAATAGTTCCTTTTGTAGGCGTTTCCAATAAATTCAAGCAACGTAACAAGGTTGTTTTCCCTGAACCCGATGGCCCAATAATACAAACTGTATTGCCTTCCTCAATTTTTAGATCGATTCCCTTTAAAACCTCTGTTTGTCCAAATTGTTTATGCAGGTTCTTTATTTCAATCATGTATATTTCCCCCTATCAAATTACCCCGTCACATAACGATCGAGTCGTTTTTCCATCTGTCCTTGTGCATTCGAAAGAACGGTACTGAAAATCAAATAAATAAATCCTGCTAGACAATAGAGTATCAATGGTTCATAGGTTGTTGCGGTAATTTGCTGAGCAACTCTAAACATTTCAGTCACCGTAATGGTAGCGGCCAACGATGTATCCTTTACCAAGCTAATAAAACTATTTGCCAAAGGCGGGACAGATACCCTTGTTGCCTGAGGGAGAATAATTCTTTTTAATGCCTGCGGATAGCTCATCCCAATAGAATAAGCCGCCTCCCATTGACCTTTGGAAATGGAGAGTATAGCCGCACGAATAATCTCTGAGTTGTAGGCACCAACACTAATCGTAAAACCGATAATCGCAGCAGGAAGGGGGCTAATCGTGATGCCTATACTCGGAAGGCCATAGAAAATGATAAACAACTGAACAAGCAGCGGTGTTCCTCTAACCACCCATACATAAAATCTTGCAATAGCGTCCAGAAGTTTAATTCCCGAGATTCGAGCTAATGCTGTAAGTAAAGCAAGGAGGAGTCCCAGAAAAAAGGATACTAATGTCAAGGGAACCGTAAACGCAACCCCAGCTTTTAACATCGGGAAAAAGGAATTTACAATGATGTCAACAATTCGGTCCATTCTTTCGTCAGCAAACATTTAGAACCCTCCCTATTTTGAAACATCTTTTCCAAAGTATTTTTCTGAAATACTTAAATATTTACCATCCTTCATCATATCAGAAAGCGCTTTATTTACGGCCTCTACCAATTCTTTATTCCCTTTTCTCATCATGACTCCCATTTTTGCCGGTTCATCAAGTTCTGCGATGGATTTAACTGGTGCATCAGGCTTTTGCTTTTTGAAATCAAGGTAGGATAATCCGTCATTTACAACCGCATCCGCACGTTTTGAAAGTAATAAATCAATGGATTGATTAAAACCTTCTACTCCAACGATCTCAGCACCATAAGATGCTGCTATATCTTTATAGTTACTAGTTAATGTCTGAGCCGATTTTTTTCCTTTCAAATCTTCAAATGATTTAATCGTATTATTGTCCTTGTGAACAATTAAGAATGGTTTTGACATAATATACGGCTCTGAAAAATCGTATTTCTTCTGGCGGTCAGGAGTAATTCCTACATTATTAGCAATAATATCGAACCGCTTTGAATCGAGTCCTGCGAACATACCGTCCCATTGGGTTTCAATGAATTCTGGTTTCACACCAACTCTTTTTGCTACTTCTTCCGCAATTTCAATATCAAAACCGGTTAACTTCCCTGAAGAATCATGGTAACTAAAAGGTGCAAAAGTTCCTTCTGTTCCAATTTTAATGGTCCCATTCGATTTAATTTGCTCTAGCAAATCCTTGCCCTCATCTGCCTGTTTGCCTGGTTGACTTGCTGCCTGATTTTCGGGCTTTCCGCATGCAGATAATAGCAGTGCTACGAGTAGTGAAAAGGCGATGATGATGAAACTCTTTTTCATAAATAATTCCCCCCTATAATTTTAAAAAATGGATGATTTGCAGATTTCTAGTTTCGCTATTCAGTATTTTTTAAATATTCCGTTAATTTTGTCTATATTTTTCAAATGAACTTCACCTCCTCCTTTTCGTTATCATATTATGCAAGAGTTGTGCCAAAATAAAATCCTTGTTAATTCAACATTCCTACTATCGAACTAGTTGAGAAATTCCCATTTCCGCGACGAATAGAGTGATATCCTACCGCTCCGTACTGTTTTTCGGTTCCCAAATTCGAAAAAAATATTTCCAAATATTCAAAATATCCCCCACGGAGAAAAAAAAAGATTGCAAATAAAATTTGCAATCTTAGGTAAAGTGATCAAACTTTTAGATTGTATCGTTCTAGCTTACGATAAAGTGTAGATAAACTAATTTTCAATTCTTCTGCTACTTTTTCCTTATCTTTTCGATCTTGACCACCTAAGAAGAAACTTTGGATAATGGATTTTTCATATTCGGCCACCATCTCATCTAAACTTAACCCTCCGGTATGAATAGGTGCTTGAAATTGGAACAAATAATCCGGAAGATCATGAAAGCCAAGTACATCCGATTCTGCCAGATTCACCATATACTCCACAACATTTTCCAACTGTCTAATATTCCCAGGCCATTCATATTGGATTAGCCATTGTTCTAATTGTGGATCCATAGTTAAGTACGGACGACTTAAGTTCGAACAATACTTACAAATGAAGTACTGGAGAAAGAAGGGAATGTCGTCCCTCCTCTCCTTCAATAACTTTGTATGCAGCGGGATCACATTGATTCGATAATATAAATCCTCACGGAATGTACCGTTTTGAACCATTTCTTCTAAATTGCGATGTGTTGCTGTTATCACACGAACATTTACAGGCAGTGATTTGTTTCCTCCCACTCTTTCAATCTCTTTTTCCTGTAATACCCTAAGAAGTTTAGGCTGCAGGGAAAGAGGGAGATCCCCTATTTCATCAAGAAAGATAGTTCCATTATTCGCCAGCTCAAACTTCCCTGCTTTTCCCTCCCGGGTTGCCCCGGTAAAAGCCCCGCCCGCATAGCCAAACAATTCACTTTCCAGTAGATTCTCCGGTATAGCAGCACAATTAACCGCAACAAAGGGGTGGTTTTTCCGATTCCCTTCATAATGAATGGCCTTTGCCATTACCTCTTTTCCCGTTCCCGTTGCGCCTCTAATTAAAATATTTGCCATGCTATTTACGATACGCTTGGCCTTACGGATCACATCTTTCATATCCTCATTTTTGCTGATGAAGCTATCAAAGGTAATGACTTTATTCGAATTTAATGTATCTTCGTAGTAATGGCATTGTGCTTGGAATCTTTCATTCTGCGAGATTAACTTAGATTCCACTACCAGACTCAGATGTTGGAGAAATTCCTTGAGTGAATCAGCATTTTCGATCATCTTTTCTTTTTGTTCTGTAGAAAAGCCCATGAGCCCGATGACTCCTAATGTTTCACTTCCCTTAACGATTGGATAACCAATGGTTGCTGTCTCTTTACATTCCTTAAAAAATTTACAGCCCATACAATGGGATTCATTTTTAATGACATCATAGGTCATATCGGGTCTGCCAGTCTTCATTACAGCCCGTAACAAGGAGCCATCAGGTGCGGGTTTGCCAATTTGATGTTGATAACTTCCTGTTCCACTAACCCGATTTCCGCTTCGATCAAGGATAGTGATATCAAAGCCAAGTACGGCTGTAAGGTTCTCTGAAAATAGTTGAATAAATTCCTGATTTTGAGTGATCCCCCTCACTGTTTCCCCCTCCTACGAACTCACATGCTTTTTAAATTTTTCACTGTCCTATATCTCTATGCAATTTTCAAGCCAACTTTAAATTCCATAAAACTATGTACGAAAAAAAGCAAAACACCCATTGTTTTGCCATTTTTTCTTTTTTTCTGTTATACACTTATATAAATGATTATACTAGATTTCTCAATAATGAAAATTTTTTCCGAAAGTTGATAAAATTTTCAGACGTTTGAGTAACAAAAACTTTACTGAAAGAGCGAAGTGTTGGCATATAACGCTGTGGATCCTCCAGAGTGCACAAATAGAATGTTATCTTCCCTCTTAAAGAAGCCTTTTTGGATTAAGTCAATGAGTCCCGCTGCCGCTTTACCAGTATAGACTGGATCCAGCAAAATCCCTTCTGTTCTTGCGATGAGCTTGACGGCCTCGACCATTTCCGGCGTAGGTATAGCATAGCCTGGTCCGACATACTCATCATAACACGTAACCGCCTCACGAGGGATTGTACTTGGGATGCCAATATGTGCTGATGTTTCTTTAACAAGCTGAAAGACTTTCTCTTCTTGTTCCGCTTTACCTCTGCTTACATTGATTCCAATTACGGGTATATTACTTTGATTTCCATAAAAGCCCGTCACCAAACCTGCATGCATTCCGCCGCTGCCGCTTACACAAACGACGGCATTGACCGAGACACCTTTATCGAAGGACTGTGCCAAAATCTCCTGAGCGCACGCAGCATATCCTGTTGCCCCAATAGGATTCGATCCCCCAACCGGAATGATATAAGGTATATGTCCTTCTTCTGTTACCTCTTTCGCTACTTGTTGCATTTCTTTCATCAAGTCTGTCCCATTCGGCACAACCTTGACTTTTTCAGCACCCAGCAAATGATACAAGAAATAATTCCCATTAAAATCTGGCTCAGAATCGGTTAAAAGCCCCTCTTCCAATACAAGAATGCACTTCATATTCTCTTTAACAGCAGCAGCTAGCGTTAAACGACAATGATTGGATTGAATACCTCCACAGGTAATTAACGTATCCGCACTCTTTTCTACTGCATCTGCAACAAGGAACTCTAGCTTTCTTGTTTTATTTCCACCAGCCGTCAGCCCAAGTAAATCATCCCGTTTCATATAGATGGAAGGACCCCCAAGAACCTCAGATAAATGTTGTAATTTTTCAATGGGTGTATAGGTTGGTGTATATCGCTTTCTAGGAAATTGTGATAAATTCATATGAAATCGCCCCCACTATCCTTTGTTTAATATTAGTTACCAATAGAGCCTGCATAAACTCCTACTCCTTGAAACTGGAATAGTAGAACACTATAATTATAAAATATTCTTAATGAACTTTACATAAAGAAGCGACAGAGTTTACCATTCCACTTTTAAAATTGTGATAAATTCTTCTTCCTTCATATGGTTTCCTGTGATTCATGGTCCACCCAGTGATAGATAATTTCTGAAAGCTCACAGCTTTATAGAAACTGGATTTAATTCTTTACAAGACTGATAGATCATTTCAAAAAGGCGATCTAGATCGTTTAATTCAACACAAGAAAAGGCAATCCGAAGGTCCGTCTTTGCAAGGGAGATCGTTCCTACTCCATACTGATTGAGCAAATGGACCCTTAGTGTTTCAGCATCGGAATGCTTGATGCGAAGGCATACGAAATATCCTGAGTTGAAGGGATAGGGCTCAAATTCATCCGCAAATTTCCCGTCTGCTAAAATTTCTTTGACACGTTTGGCCCTATCTTCCATTGCTGTATTTCTCTCGTTGCGCTGCATTTCGAATTCGGGATTTAATAAGGCATCCAAAATGATTGTTTGGGAAAGGTGCGGACTGCATGAAATCGTACTTCGAATAGAACCCATCGCCTTTTTCTCCAACGCTTCTAAAACCAAAGGATCTTGAATTCCAAATGTGAGAAACCCAACACGAAAACCCCAAGCATACTCTTCTTTCGTTGCCCCATCAATTTTAATCGGGAGGACACGCGGGTGTAATTCTACTAAACGAGCAAATATAGATTCCTTGATTGAATCTTCGTAATATAATCCAAAATAAGCATCATCCATAACAGCAACAATATTAACCCCAAGATCCGCTGCCTGCTTAATGGCTTCAAGAATTCCTTCTGCCTCTTTCTCCGTTGGAGTATATCCGGTAGGATTATGCGGAAAATTAAGTACAAGAATCGCTTTACCATTTTTGCAGGATAAAAGGGCCTCCAGCAACCCTTCTACATTAAATTCGTTAGCCTTCGTAAATAAAGGATAAGTCACGGTCTCGCTGCCATGGCGGACGTTGAAGAGAATCTGATAATTATCCCAATATTTATCCGGCAAGATAATCGAATCTCCTTTTTCCACAAAAAGGTCGGATACAATACTCAAGCCATGGGTCAGCCCGCTCGTCACAATCGGGATGCCGAATTCCTTTCCTTCAAGTGAAGGATTATCCTTTAGAAGCTTTTTCCCCCAAACCTCACGCAGCTCCGGTTTCCCTGCAGGCGGTGCATAGGGATACAGATCTTTCGGATCATAGGCGGAGAGGTTTTTATGAATCACATCTAAATAAATGGGGTGTCCACCCTCTGTAGCCATCCCGATTGTTGCATTGTAAATGTCCGCTTTCCCCCTTGCTTCTCCTGCTTGGCTGACAATTCCTTTTGGGAAATACAAGGATTTTCCTAACAATGAAAACATCTCATATACGGGTTTATTCCGTTCTTCAATAACCTGATTTAATTCTAAAGCCAATGGGTTTAGCATTTTATACACCCTCTTTTTCTAGTTGGATTTTTCCAGATCATATTTAACCTAAATGCTTAATAAATCTCCCGGTTTAATCCTATCCCCGGCTTGATTACCCTCGCCCAACCGGTACCCCAGATGCCGCACCGTTATTCTAATGCCATTTCGAGGTCCTTCCATATATCTTCTACATCTTCAATTCCAACCGAAAAACGAACGAGTCCATCATAGAGACCTGCTTTTTCTCTTTCTTCTTTAGGGATTATCGCATGTGTCATCGAAGCTGGATGTTGAATTAATGTACCTACATCCCCTAGGGAAACTGCTAAAGTACTCAGTTTCACTGAATTCATAAGTTTAACGCCTGTTTCGTATCCCCCCTTCAAGACAAAAGAAATCATTGCTCCAGGACCTTTCATTTGTTTTTCCATGATATTTTTATCTTCAAAACTTGCTAGTCCTGGAAAATAAACCTTCTCTATAGCATTATGTTTTTCCAAGCGCTCAGCCAAAATTTGGGCATTTTCTTGAGAACGATCCAAGCGAATATGCAATGTACGTATCCCTTGACAGAGAAGCCAGGCATCCATAGGGGCCAAATTTGCTCCCATAGTCTTCTGCACTTCTTTTCTCATCGGATCAATAATTTCCTTGCTTGAAATCACGAGTCCTCCAATAAGATATCCATGACCCGACAAATATTTTGTTGCACTGTGGATGACAATATCAATGCCGCATAGCAAAGGATTTTGTAAATATGGGGACAAAAACGTATTATCAACAACAGTCAAGATATCCTTTTGCTTAGCGATCGCCGCTACACTCTTCATATCCACTAAGGAAAGCGTAGGATTGGAGGGGGTTTCAAAGTAGACCACTTTTGTTCTATCTGTAATGTGTGGTTCAAGCTCTTCCCCTGTCTTAAACGGTACAAATGTTACATCAATTCCAAATTTCTTTACCGTTTGAGTTAGAAATGCGTGCGTTGCTCCATACAATGCTGTGTGTGCAACAACGTGATCTCCGGCCTGCAAAACACCCAAAAGACAACCAGTTATGGCAGCCATTCCAGATGAGAAAGCAAGACAACCTTCACCAAATTCCAATGCCGCTAACTTCTCTTCCAGTTCTCTTACATTTGGATTTCCCAGGCGTGAATACATAAATCCTGGATCTTCTCCTGCGAAGCGTTGTGCTCCTACTTCTGCATTATCAAAAACAAATGTTGAAGTCATATAAACAGGGGAGATGTGTGAGCCATGCCCTGGATCTTTATTTACTTTTACTAGTTTTGATGAATAGTTCATTATTATTACGCCTCCTAATTTTAGTAATCTGAAATGCTACCGTTTTTATTTCTTCCTTTTAGTTGTATACAAATTTATATGCAAAAGTTATGCCAATTCTGTAAACCTTATAAAATCAACACTTTTAATATTATAATTCTTTATATATTTTCATTTTTGCCAAGGGGCACTTCAAAACATAGGAATTATCAACTTACCACTTTAGCAATATTGATAATATTTTTCTAAAATTTGAAAGAATTTAGCTCCCCTTCTAACTTCTTAGTATTTCATTTTGCAGACAAGTCACTGTTCCATTGAAACGAAATTTATATATTCAAACAGTTTTTACCTAAACTCATTTTGAGAATCATTTGCCAATAGTGGTATTATGACTAAAGGAGAGTATCTTCCTTTAGGAGGTTTCCATGAAAAAACTCGTAAAAGTAGTTGCAGCGATTATCGAAAACGAACAACAAGAAATTCTATGTGCTCTTAGGTCACCCAAGAATGTCGCTTCCTAATATGTGGGAGTTTCCAGGCGGGAAAGTAGAAGCCAATGAGGACATCTTCTCAGCCTTAAAGAGGGAAATCGCTGAAGAGTTGGGCTGTAAAATTGAGACATTTAAAGAGGTTTTTAACGAAAATACCCATGAATACGAATTATTTGCCATTCATTTAATCTCGATTAAATGTAGAGTGGTTGAAGGGACTCCAACCCCTAGTGAGCATTCCAAATTAATATGGTTGAAAAGAGAGAATTTGGATTGCCTTAAATGGGCACCAGCGGATATTCCCGCCGTTAAACAATTAATCAAGGAAAAATAATGAAAAAAAAACTTTACTGGATTCAACAAGATTCACGAGATATAAAAGAAGCACGGGAAGGTTCCCGTGCTTCTTTGTGTTTTATATATCTACTCAGTGAAATAGGAATTGCAGGTTAGATTAGGTGAAACAGGAGAATTCTCTCCACACCTCTTAATATTTATAAGATTGTCCACCATCAATTGGAATAACAGTTGCGTTGATGAAGTTGGCTTGATCAGATAGTAGGAATGCTACCAAATAACCCACTTCTTCTGGTTTACCGAAACGTTTCATTGGGTTTGGCTGAACAAATTGTTTTCCAACCTCTTCCCAGTTATCTGGATCAATTTGTTTTAATGAACCTTCGACCATCGGTGTCATGATTGCTCCAGGTGCAATGGCTTTGATGCTGATTCCATATTGACCGTATTCAATTCCAGAGTTTCTTGTTAATCCGACCACACCGTGTTTACTAGCTGCATAACCAGATTGGTTTCCAACCCCGCGAATACCACCAACAGAAGCAGTATTAACAATAGAGCCAAAACCTTGTTCTCTCATGACTTTCAATACGTGTTTCATTCCATAAAACACACCATTTAAATTAACACTAACTACTTTTTGGAATTCCTCAATGCCAAAATCCTCTGTTAGGTTTTGTTTTCCTTCAATCCCTGCATTGTTGAAGAAACCATCGATTTTCCCAAATTTCTCAACCGTTTCATTTACATAGCTTTCAACTGCTTGTTCATCTGCCACATTCGCAGTGATCAGCACCATTTCTGTGTTTGGTGCAACTTCTAACACTTTGCTTTTTGTTTCTTCTAATGAAGCAGCGTTTAAATCAACAAGTGAAAGTTTCGCTCCTTCTTTTGCTACTTGTAAGGCTGAGGCTTGTCCTAGACCAGAACCTGCACCTGTAATTAATACCACTTTTCCATCAAAACGATTACTCATTGGAAATTTCCTCCCTTTGTTTTTGTTTCAAAGTCTAAAGCGTATTTTTTTCAATTATTTTTAATTTAAATATCTCACATTAAAGATATATACCGGTAAAATGTCATCTTCCCTACTTAATTCCCATGATTTATTATTGCGCTGTATATCCGCCATCCACAATCAAACTATTTCCAGTCATGAATGAAGAATCATCAGATGCCATGAATAATACTGCTTTTGCCATTTCTTCCGCTTTACCAAGACGTTTCATTGGTGTGACTTCAGCCAAAGCCTGCTTGCTTTCTTCCGGAATAATTGGTGTATCAATAAAACCAGGGCATAATGCGTTAATACGAATATTTTGTTCTGCATATTCAAGTGCAAGGGAACGAGTTAAGTTAATCACGCCGCCTTTTGCCGCGTTATAGGCTGCTGAACCTGGTGATCCAACCCAACCGTACATAGATGCTGTATTAACAATCGTACCGCCACCTGTTTTTAGCATTTCACGGATGGATTCACGTGCTACTAAGAAAACGCCATCTAAGTCAACATTTACGGTGTTGCGCCATTCTGAATACTCTAATTCATGTGAAGGATGAACACGGCCAATCCCCGCATTGTTGAAGACTACATCCACTTTGCCGAACGTTTCAACGGTTTGTTTAAAGATATTTGCGACTTCTTCTTCACTCGTAATATTTGCTTTTATAAAAAGAGCCTCAGCATTAAGCGCTTTCAGTTCTGCCTCAAATGCTTTCCCTTTTTCCTCATTTAAATCAACAAGAACCACTTTGGCTCCTTCTGAAACGAATAAACGTGCTGTTGCTGCCCCAATACCAGATGCTCCACCTGTAATCACAGCTACTTTGCCTTGTAATTTTCCCATCCTAAATCCTCCTCATATTTAAGAATTCTTTAGCACAGTCTAGAGAAAAATAATAGATAAATCTATTATCTGTGCTTTATTGTTCACAATTTAATTGTACTATTTTGTTCACAACTAACAATCATTAAGATATCATTAAGTGTCTACTGGGTAGACACTTACGCTAAATCTGTCTATATTGAGGAAGGTTTTTTCATGAATAATGAACAAAATACAAAGTCTCAACGACAAAACCGTACAAAAGCGCATTTAAAGCAAGCATTGATTGAACTCATAAAAGAGAAGGGGTACCATTCCGTTACTGTAAAAGACATCGTCGATCACGCCGCTTATAATCGCAGCACCTTTTATCTTCATTACATAGATAAAATGGAATTGGCTGAGGATTTACTTGTTTCCATGCTTCAGGAATTAGAAGATTCTGTAGGCAAAGCCTATGTTCCTGGTCAAAAGGTTAATACAGCTAAGCTAAATGCACCATCTTTTAATATCGTTTCTTACATCTATAAAAACCAGAGTTTTTTTACATTAATAAACTACGATGACACGTTACCAGGATTGCATACACGGTTCCCTCAAACAATCTTAAAAATCTATAAAGAACAATTTATTTTCGAAACCATCAACAATATCCCCGTGAATATGGATTATTTTAAACGTTATACAGCCTATGGCTTTTATGGTCTCCTTCATACTTGGATCCAAAATGGCTTCAAAGAAACGCCAGAAGATTTTATCCAAGAAGTCATTGAGCTAACGAAAACTCATATTCACTCATTTCAATATATTGGACATCACAAATAACTTTAGCCTAAAAAGGCGAGCTTCAAAATAGAATAGAAAAAAGCTTCCAATTATAATGATGATTAGGATGCAAGTTATTCTGCAAGAGAGAAGGACTTTATATGCTATTTTATGTAATTGCAATCCTCGTTATTGTGATGGACCAGCTTTCTAAATATCTAATTCGTGCCTACATTGATATCAATGAATCATTTACATTGTGGGGAATACAACTCACACATATTGAAAATAGCGGGATGGCAGGAGGGTTATTTCAAGGCAATGCACGGCTCTTCGGAGTTGTGGCTGTGTTTTTCGTGATAGCTGTTTTATATTTTCGCAAAACCGGAGAAATGAAGGGTGCTCTCACCGATTGTAGTTTTGGATTCCTAGTCGGAGGAGCAATTGGAAATGGAATCGATCGACTTTTGTTTGGGCAGGTGACAGATTTTATCATTCGCTCTGGCGGAATTCTTAACTTGGCCGATCATGCTATCGAGATTGGGGGGTTACTACTTATTATTTATGGGGTCGTTAGATGGTTTAAAAATAAGCACTAGATTCTTCTCCTACATATGCTTGGCCAATATAATCCCTTGTATTCCGTCTCTATTTATCATTTAATCCTATACATATGTTTCTTCTACAATGCTGATTATCTGAATATTAAAAAATATCTACTGATATCACATCTGCAATGTGAAGAGAGTTTTCCGAAAAAATGCAATATAGGTCGGTAACACTGTTATGCAGCTTAGTGTTTCGTATAACTAATCCTTCATATCTCAGGTTCATAAGATTTTTTCGAAACGCCGAATTGGCTTCTTCTTTATTTAGCAGGGCAGCATTGTCCCTCCAGGTGAGGTTCCTTTTACTGGATTCGAAATAATCACAGTATTGGTCGCGTTCCTTCATAAACAAATCATAGGAATCCTCAGAATCTGATTGGTATTCCTTAAGATTTAGTTCATCCATAAATACTTTGTAAATAAATCCTCTGACCGGCTTTTCAACTTGCACCATTTTAGGGGTTCTGTCCTCCCAAAATTCCGTCTCTGATTTTTGAATAACGGTCTCAGTTCCAATAGCAAAAGGTTTCGCCGAAGCGATATCCGAAGTAAACCAAAATCCAATCGTGTCGATATCATTATTTAATTTTTGAACAACCGTTTCTTTATTAAAATGGTTAAATTTCTGTATAGAACCATGATATACAATCATTAACATGCCCTCCATTATTAAACTGCCCAAATTGGGGATATTCATTTAGATTAACTCCATTGAGTTACATTAACAATTCGAAATCGTTCTAAACTTCCTAAATAATAAGAACTAAAGAGCCGTATCAAAAATGGTATCGACGATCTTATTTATGTGAATTTCTGCTGTGTTTAGTGAATGGATAGTTAAATCCTCATTTTTGATTAACATAGGGAGTTCAGTGCAGCCCAATATGATTCCTTGTATACCGTCTCTATTTACCAATTGATTAATAATGGTTAAAAAACCTTCTTTTGTTTCGTTTTTCAAGATACCATTTTCCAATTCCTCAACAATTTTTCTAGGTATGTATTCCTGTTCCGATTGATTCGGCAAAACATGTGATTACAGCCATAAGAAATTACCACCTATGCCATTTTTTGTACCATCAGTTGCCACGGAATTTACCACTTAGTGTCAACGCATTTACCATTAGAAAAGCAATGGAGATATTGAATTGAAAAGCCTAATCCTCCCATTTTACCGAGGAATTAGGCTTTTGGCTTTCCGCAATCGCGCCAGACTGTGGACAATCATCTTCTATTGCATAGTATCGTTGTACTGTGCATTAATATCTTGTACACAATATTTCATTCTCACATTTACTGCATTGACATACTGATAAAATGTTTTCGGTAGTATTATCAACTTCTATAGAATCCATGTTCTAATCCTCTAAGACATCGCATTTGAATCTTGTAGCACCAGTTGAGTCTTTCCAAACTGTGTTCAACTAAGCAAGGAAATCGAGTAAACTAGGCGGGTCGCAGTGACAGGCACTTTGCGACTCGGATTCACGAGCATTAATATCCAAAATAAAGGCTCCGCAGAGTAAAATTATCTCTGTGGAGTCTTTTAATAGAATCTAATGTCCCATTTACGAGGAGCCCATTCTTTAGGTAAATAAGATAAATCCTTAAAAATGAGTATAGGAACCTGTCCCTAAAACACAGATTAGCTCAGCGTACCAAGTGCCTCACGGGTAAATGCTTGAAGTTCATCATTGCGGCCATCGCGAATTTTGGCTGCCCATGCCGGGTCGTTCAAGAGGGCACGGCCTACCGCAACTAGGTCGAATTCTCCGCGTTCAATGCGTTCAATCAGGCTATCGATACCGGCAATTTGTCCACCTTTTCCTGATTCAAACAAGCTAGTGAATTCGGAATCAAGGCCAACTGATCCAACTGTGATGGCTGGTTTGCCAGTTAGCTTGCGTGTCCAGCCTGCCAAGTTAAGGTCAGAGCCTTCAAATTCTGGTTCCCAAAAACGGCGTGTGGAAGCGTGGAAAATATTGACGCCTGCTTCAGACAATGGTTTAAGGAAACGTTCCAGTTCTTCAGGAGTTGCAGCCAGCTTTGCTGTGTAATCAACCGGCTTCCATTGGGAGAAACGGAAGATAATTGGGAAGTCAGGACCGACTGCAGCTCTCACCGCTTCGATAACCTCTACCGCAAATCGGGTACGGCCAATCATATCGCCGCCATACTCATCTGTTCGCTTGTTGGTCACTTCCCAGAAAAACTGATCGATGAGATAACCGTGTGCGCCGTGAATCTCCACCGCATCAAAACCGATGCGCTTTGCATCTGCAGCCGCTTGTGCATAGCTTTGAACAAGACCGCGGATTTCCTCGGCTGTCAGCGGATCAGATACTTGTTTTCCAGTCAGACTCAAGCCGGATGGGCCGATTGGATCGGCATCTGAATCAGGAAATTTCTTTCTTTCGCGAGCCGTGCCAGTATGCCAGATTTGTGGAGCAATTTTGCCGCCTGCTTCATGTACTTCCCGAACAACGTGTGCCCATCCTTCAAGTGCTTCTTCACCATAGAAGTGGGGCACATTATGGTCGGCCGGTGCTGCCGGATGGTTGATAACCGTTCCTTCTGTAATAATAAGACCGACACCATTTTCTGCTCTGCGGCGATAATATCCAGCCACATCTGGACCCGGAACGCCATTTGGGGAAAAGCAGCGTGTCATGGGAGCCATGACAATGCGGTTTTCTAGCTTCAGATTGCCGCCTTCAAAAGCCTCAAATAAAGGTGCTGCTACTTTGGATAAGTTCATCGTACTCTCTCCTCATATCGCTGTTTTTTTAAATCTATAAAAATGAATATACAGATATATAGATTAATATGCAAATAATAAAGCCGTACATTATTAAGTTAATCCACTTTTGCGTGCAATCCAGCTGCGAATTGTTCCAAAAACTCAGCAATTGCTTCTTCATTGCGCCTGTAATATGTCCACTGGCCGAAGCGGCGTGACTCAAGCAAGCCAATCTTCTGCATGGAAGACAGATAAGAGGAAATAACAGACTGTGCGAGGCCGGACTTCTCTTGAATGCTTCCTACACATACACCGCCTGGAAATTCTTCTTTGATGGCCGTGGGCAGGTTCGCGTTCATTTCTCCTGGTTCCTTCAGCCAACAAAGAATATTGAGTCGCGTCTCATTGGACAGAGATTTCAGCACAGCAAGTATCTCTTCGTTCTTCATGTATTGACACCCATTTCTACTTTGTTTAACTCAGTATACCACAGATGGTTTTTGGGGACAGGTCCTAACAGTTCTTGAATCCGATATTGCTTCCACAAAGATAGAAATCTATCACTTTTGTTATCATTACTTACGTTGAATACGGTGGATTTTCATACTATAGTTAGCTGCCCTTTATTTTAAGTGAAAAGCTTCACAAATCACAAACTTTGATATTAAAATATGAACAAAACTTAACGAATTTTTGTTCATATTTTCCACAATTAGGAATTGTTGCTGCACAGTATAGGTCTACAACGTTATACTATAGCTACACCATAATTAGTACCGTTTGCGTAAGGCTGGTCCTATTGAAATTGAATCAAATTTTTAACATTTTTGATATTCTAAACTATGGCTTTATACCTCTTATAACCAGTAAGATTGCGGTGATAAACATCCTGTCATTCCTTGGTACACTTCCTGTCATTTAGTGGTAAATACTATGTCAGAGTTGGTATATTTCAATGGCTGTAATCAACATGCAGCATCTATCCACCAAAAGTGGTATTATAATGGCTAGTGAAATGTATAGGAGGGTTATCTTGAAAAAGCTTGTAAAAGTCGTTGCAGCCATTATTGAAAATGAACAGCAAGAAATTCTGTGTGCTCTTAGATCTCCAGAAATGTCGATTCCGAATATGTGGGAGTTTCCTGGAGGTAAAGTAGAGGCAAATGAAGACATTTTCTCTGCACTTGAAAGAGAAATTGATGAAGAACTGGATTGTAAGGTAGAAACATTTAAAGAAGTTTTTAGTGACAACACCCATGAGTATGACACATTTATTATTAATTTGATCTCAATTAAATGTAGAGTAGTTGAGGGAACACCGACGCCAAGTGAGCATTCAAAGTTAATTTGGTTAAAACGGGAAAACTTAGATTCACTCAAATGGGCACCGGCGGATGTTCCTGCTGTTGAGGAATTAATCCAAGAAAAATAGTCTTCTCGAAATGAGAAGACTACACTTTTTTTGTAAACTCAGTATATAAAGTTGCTGGAACTTCATTCTCTAATTCCATGATGACGGTAATGGGTTTATCTCCTTCGAAGGAAACTGAATTCCCTTTACCAATATAAATATAGGGTTCGGTTTTTCCATCGATTTCTCTATATTTTCGAATAAATAAGTGGAGATTTACTCCGCGCTGCTTATTAAAGATAATATTCTTACCTCTTTCGGACTGCTGGGTAGTACTGTTCACCGACTGCCATTGAAACTCATAGGGGCTAATAAATTTATCTTTGTAGTTAATACTTTCCTTTACATCCTCTTCTTTATGTAAGTCGATGAAAAGGAAATACTCGTTTCCATTTGCCAGTAAACCGGAGCCCCTGAAAGAACTATGGATTTTCCGATAATTCGATAGTAAAGCAGCGTCTACCATTTGATATTGTTCATAAAGTTTAAAGTGAGGAACTCCGTAATATTCACCTTTGAATTCCTTCTCGTAGCGGAAAATTCCGTAGGTGATGATATCTTCAATATACTTCCGGTAAGTTTCATTTTCTAATACCTCTTTAAAAAGAGGTGTTTTAACTAGTTTCCCGTTGCTATATTGCACTAGCTTGGGCTTATTCTTTATCTGGCCGCTATCATAGTAATTTTGATTTAAGCACTCAAAAGCATGCAAAATACTATCATTATCCACATCAGTGATCATCTTTAGAATTTGGTACCTTGCTATCTCCAGGTCAATTTCCTCGTGCTCTAACAAATACCGTATAATGTTAAACTCATATATCCTCTTCAGCGGAAGCTTACTTGATAATTCCTTCAATACACCCTCAAACGACTCATTCAGTAACAGACTTTTTAAATGCTCGTCCTTCTCTACTTTGGCTACAAAGGATAGATATGTTTTCTCACGATCAATAAATTTCACAGGATCGGGTGCTCCATCGTATTTCAGATAATCCAAGAGTAAATAAGGAATTCGCCCCTGATTGAGCTTCTTAAATTCGAAATACTCTTCCTTCAAGTACTTCATTGAATTAAAGTTTTCTTTATCAATCTGAGCCAAAATCCTTTCCTCCGAGATCTTGTCCATTTGAATATGAGTACACCCAGGAATATTGGCAAATCCGGTGGCAACTGCCACTTTTAAACTTTCTTTATCATAGTAGCGACTCCCATTTAACGCCAAGGCAATCAGAAATGTTTTATTATGATTTCCGATAAAATCAAGGACTGTTAGGAATTCCTTATTACCATGCTTTCGTAATCCCCGACCAAGCTGTTGTATAAAGACAATTGGAGAGTTTGTCGGTCTTAACATTAGGACTGTATTAACAGAAGGAATATCCACACCCTCATTAAAAATATCCACTGTAAAAATAAATTCTAACTCATCATTGTCATTTTCTAATCGATTAATGTATCGTTCACGGGTTTCAGGTGAATCCGCACCATACAGACATACACTTTTATAGCCTTGTTTATTAAATTCACTAGCCATATACTGTGCATGTTCAATGCTGACACAAAAGCCTAGGCCTTTTCTTTTATCACCATCATGATCATAGAAATCCATCTTTTCAATAATAAAATCAACCCGTTCATTGACCTTCAACCTCTTGGTAATTTCGGTGATATCATCAATATCCACATCACTTAAATCGATGCCTTCGATATCGGTGATGCCAAAATAGTGAAAAGGAATCACCAACTCATCCTCTAATGCTTCGTGCAGCCGTACCTCTAAAGCCACATTATTATCAAACAAATCAAAAACATTGTAACCATCACTACGTTCAGGAGTTGCTGTCATCCCTAAAGTAAACTTCGGCTCAAAATAGTTTAAGACAGTTTGATACGTTGGACTAGTAGTATGATGAGCCTCATCAATGATTAAATAATCGAATTCACCCTTTTCAAATTCCTCATAGCATTTTGAAATGGTTTGGATCGTTGCAAACACATAATCTACATGTTTCTGTTTGTGATTACCTGTAAGTAATCCAAAGGTGATGCCATCATTAGGAAGAAGGATTTCAAAGGTATCTTTTGCTTTTTTCAAGATCTCTTCTCTATGTACGATGAACAGGAGTTTTCTAGGTTTAAAACTCTTGACATCAAATGCCGACATATAGGTTTTACCGGTTCCTGTTGCTGCTATGACCAGGGCCTTTTTCTCGCCAAAGCTTCTAAGTCTCTCCAAGTTCTCTGTTGCGCGCTTTTGCATTCGATTGGGAACAATATATTGCTTGTTTTCATAAATCAATTGGTGGGTTCTTTGAGTTTGCTTAAAGCTCGCTAAAAATTCTTCATATCGATTAATAAAATCCTGATCTGCATCCTCACTCATATTCCAGAGATAATCGTATTCCTTCAAGACATCTTGAATAAACCGCCCATTTTCTTTCGTAATGATCTCGACATTCCATTCAATATTACTTTTTAGAGCACTTTGTGTAATATTCGATGAACCGATAATGACCTTATAGCTATTACGGTATTCAAATATGTATGCCTTGGTATGGAAACCAATTTCCTTATCGGTAACAAACACCTTCAACTCGACATTATTAAACTCTTTGATTTTCTCTAAAGCCTTAGCATCTGTGAAGTTTAGATAGGTAGAAGTTATAATCTTACCTTTGATTCCTTTTTTCTCTGCTTCCTTTAGCGGATCCAGCAGCAGCTGCAGCCCACTAAAATTAATGAACGCGACACTAAAGTAAAATCGCTCACACTCGTTCATCGACTTCACTAATTCTCTTAATAAATTCCCTTTATCTGAATTAACGATAAGTTTCTTTTCAGTCGCTTCCATTGTAATTTCCCCTGTTTTTTCTGATACTGTTATTTATTGGATATACCAGAATTGTACAATATAATTAGGGAAATAAAAAGATCCTCTATTCTTTCTTGTGAATAGAGGATCTTTTTTATGAATCGTCTTTTTAAAAGTGATTATTAATTTCCATATACCACAATTTTATAAATATTTATACTTTCCACAATCTAATTAACATGTGAAGACCAGGATTGTAAAGCTTTAAAGTACCGGAGGACTGACCCCTAATATAGTATAATATGACTAGAG